>NZ_AYXG01000074.1:0-132500 GCF_000564855.1 Actinokineospora spheciospongiae | reverse complement strand
CATGCGATGTGGAGTCATATCCGGTATTAGACCTCGTTTCCAAGGCTTATCCCAGAGTACGGGGCAGATTACCCACGTGTTACTCACCCGTTCGCCGCTCGTGTACCCCGAAGGGCCTTACCGCTCGACTTGCATGTGTTAAGCACGCCGCCAGCGTTCGTCCTGAGCCAGGATCAAACTCTCCAATAATGAATGAGTGTTGTAGCCTGACAAAAAGACACCAAAACTGGCATCAATTCATCTCAAAGGAAACCCCTGACAGGGTTTCATGATATTAAGCTCTACTGGCTTAAATCGGCACACTGTTGAGTTCTCAAACAACACACGCACATCTCAGTCAGAAGCTCCGGTCGGAGCGACCTTCATCGAGGCTGGTATTGCGTCAAAGTTTTGTCTTGCTGATTCGAGATCACCCACTCTACCACCGCGAGGCGGGAGCTTGGTTCGTGATCTCCAGTCAGGGCCCGTTCCGGCTGTTTTCCCGGCCCGTGTCGCTCTGACTTGGATAAAGTTACACGCAGACCAACCGGGGGTCAAATCGCACCCCCAGGAGCCCGTCGCAGGGAGAAACCGCAGGTCATCACCCCCGCGCGGGGTCTGAACCCAACGTATCCCACCCTCATCCCGGTGGAAATGTGACCGCCGTCACTCAAACTTTCCCCCAAAGCCCCGAAGCATCCCCATGAAGTGGCCTGACCTGCGGAAACACCGAGGGCCGCCGGTCCGGAGCGGACCGGCGGCCCTCGGGGACCACTCGGATGGCCGGGTTTCGACCCCGGAGCGTGACGGTCAGGGGCTGACCTCGACGCCCGCGGTGTTGCGCTTGCCCCGGCGCAGGACCAGCCACTTGCCGTGCAGCAGGTCTTCCTTCGACGGCGTCCACGCCTCGTCGGTGACCTTGGTGTTGTTCGCGTACGCCCCGCCCTCGTTGACCGTGCGCCGCGCGGCGCCCCGGCTGTCGGCCAGGCCGCCGGTGACCAGCAGGTCGACGATGGTCGGCCCGTCGGCCAGCCGGGCCTTGCCGCCGGGCACCTCGGCCATGGCCGCGTCCAGCGTGGAGGCGTCGAGGTCGGCCAGCTCGCCCCGGCCGAACAGCGCCTGACTGGCGGCGATCACCTGGTCGGTCTCCCGGCGCCCGTGCACCAGCGTGGTGAACTCCTCGGCCAGCCGCTTCTGCGCGGCGCGCAACTGCGGGCGCTCGGCCGTGTCGCGCTCCAGGGCGGCGATCTCCTCCCGGTCGAGGAAGGTGAACAGCCGCAGGTAGCGCAGCACGTCCGCGTCGCCGACGTTCACGAAGTACTGGTACCAGGCGTACGGCGAGGTCATGGCCGGGTCGAGCCAGACGTTGCCGCCGCCGGTGGACTTGCCGAACTTGCGGCCCTCGGCGTCGGTGACCAGCGGGGCGGTCAGCGCGTGCGCGGACTTCCCGTCGACCTTGCGGATGAGGTCGACCCCGCCGACGATGTTGCCCCACTGGTCGGAGCCGCCCACCTGGAGCTTGCAGTCGTGGGAGCGGTTGAGCCGCAGGTAGTCGTTGGACTGCAGGAGCAGGTAGCTGAACTCGGTGTAGGACATGCCGTCGGACTCCAGGCGGCGCTTGACCGTCTCCCTGGCGAGCATGACGTTGACCGAGAAGTGCTTGCCGGTCTCGCGGAGGAAGTCGAGCACCGACGTGCTGCCGGTCCAATCGAGGTTGTTGACCACGGTGGCGGCGGTCCCGGCGCCGTGGGTGTCGTCGAAGTCGACGAAGCGCTCCAACTGGCTGCGGATGCGGCCCGCCCACTCGGCCACGACGTCGGCGGTGTTGAGGGTGCGCTCGCCGGTGTCGCGCGGGTCGCCGATCATGCCGGTGGCGCCGCCCGCCAGGATGATCGGGCGGTGCCCGGCGCGCTGGAAGCGGGTCAGCATCAGCAGCGGGACGAGGTTGCCCGCGTGCAGGCTGGGGGCGGTGGGGTCGAACCCGGCGTAGAGGGTGAGCGGTCCCGCGTCGAGGTCCTTGCGCAGGGCGTCGAGGTCGGTGGACTGCGCGATGAGGCCGCGCCAGGTCAGCTCGTCGAGGATGTGTTCACTCACGTGCTCCAGTCTCCACGGTGCGTCAGCGCCGGGACCACCGGGTTTGCGCTCCGCCCCGGGTCAGCCACCCGACGCCGCCCGCGATCGCGGTGGCGGCAAGGGTCTCCAGCGCGACCAGCCAGGCGACCGGTTCGGGGAACAGGACCACGTGCCCGAGGTAGGCGGTGCCCCCGGTCGGGATCAGGTTGGTGAGCAGCAGCAGGACCTCGGGCACGAGGTAGGCCAGCACGGCGGCCTCGGCGAAGCGGGTGGCGCCGTCGTCCGGCGGTTCGAGGGCGGCGGTGTAGAGGGCCAGGCCGCCGACGACCGCGATGGGCAGCAGCATGCCCAGGGCGCCGCCCGTCTGGATGAGCGTGGTCGTGAAGCCGTAGTACTCGTCGACCTGGAAGGCGATGAACAGCAGCACGAACCACAGCAGCACGCCCGCGCCGACGGCGATGGCCGCGGGTCTGCCCGCGGGCGGGAGCCAGCGCACCCGGTCCGGCCGCAGGCGGGGTGCGCGCAGGACGAGGAGGACGGTCAGGAACACCGCCGAGAGCAGTTCCAGCCACACCAGGAACCGGCCGTTCTGGTTGGCCGAGACGAAGGCGTCGGCGAGGAAGTTGACCGCCGTGCCGAACGCGGCGCCCACCCCGATCACCCTGCGGTGGTCGGTCTTGCCGATCCAGGCGACGGCGACGGCGAGGATCGCGCAGCGCAGCAGGTAGTACGGGACGGCGAACCACGGGGTGTCCGACAGGTACTCCGACGTGACGCCGATGACGCAGGCGGCGGCGACCGCCGCGACCACGGCCAGCACCCGGTGGTCACGCAGCCAGGGGGCGCCGCCGGGCACCCGGACCGGGCGGTGCGGTGCCTCGCGGGTGCGGCTCCAGGCGATGACCGCCTGGGCGCGGGTGCGCGGGTCGGGGGCGGCGCGGACGCCGGGGTCGCGGTCCAGTTCGGCGGCAGGCGCGCCGAGGGGGCCGGTGCCCGCGGCGGTGGCGACGGCGACGAGGGCGCCGGGCAGGCCCGCGCAGCACAGGACCAGGTGGTGCGCGGCCGCCCGTTCCGCCTCGACCCGGGCGGTGCCGACGACCCTGGCGAGCAGTTCGGTGGACTCGGCGACGTCGAGGTCGCCGAGGGCGACGGGGCGGGCGGCGAGTGCGCCCAGCCTGCCCCGGCCGGTGACCAGGGCGAGCGAGCCGGTGCCCGGTGGCAGCAGCGGTCGAACCTGGTCGGCGTCGCGGGCGTCGTCGAGCAGGAGCAGGACGCGGCGGTTGCTGAGCAGGGTGCGGTACTGCGAGAGCTGGGCGTCGTCGCCGCGGTGGGCGGGTTCGCCGAGCGCGGCGAGGACGTCGCGGACGACGTCGGCGGGGTGGCGGGCGTGGCCGGGCCGGGAGCCGCGCAGGTCCAGGTGCAGCCTGCCGTCGGGGAAGCGGTCGGCGCGCAGCCTGGCCCAGTGCACGGCGAGGGTGGACTTGCCCAGGCCCGGGGTGGGGTCGGTGATGACCACGGCGGTGGCGGTCTCGGCGGCGGCGTCGAGTTCGGCGAGGGCGGCGGCGCGGCCGGTGAAGTGCCAGGTGGCGGGCGGGAGCTGGTCGGGGACCCGGGGTGCCGGGGTGGGGGGTGGGGCGTTGAAGATGATGTTGCCGTGCACGTCGCGGACCATCGCGACGTCGCCGTCGACCGTGCCGCTCAGCTCGGTGTGCGCCTGCGGGTCTGGCTCCATGCACCACTTGTACCGAACAGCGGGCGCCGTTGGTGAGGCTACGTCGGGAATGGGTCCGTTCGGACCTGCTTGCGGCGGCGGCCGCCGAGTCGGTAGGCGCTGACGGACTTGTCCCCCGCGATCCAGAACCGCCAGGGCACGTCGACCGCGGCGGCGACGCCGACGCGGGGGCCGGAGCGGATGTCCTCGGTGGCGACCGGGTCGCCCACCAGCAGGCGGACCGGGGAGGCCGGGTCGGTGAGGTCGAGGCCGTTGTCGGCGCGGTCGAGGCCGAGGACGCCGGTGAGCTTGGCGGGGCCGCGGGCGAGGTCGGTGGTGCCGCGCGCGGCGGGGCGGCGGGTCCTGGCCAGGGCTTCGCCGTCGACGACCTGGCCCGCGCGCAGCAGGACGGCGCCGGGGACGCCGTCGGTGAGGGTGACGACGTTGGCGCAGTGGTGCATGCCGTAGACGAAGTAGACGTAGAGGTGGCCCGCCGGGCCGAACATGACCTCGTTGCGCGGGGTCTTGCCGCGGTAGCAGTGCGACGCGGGGTCGTCGCCGCCGCGGTAGGCCTCGACCTCGGTCAGCCGCACGCGGACGGTGCCGTCGGGGCGGTCGGACTCGAGGACGGCGCCGAGCAGGAGGTGGGCGGCGGCGACCGGGTCGACGGCGAGTTCCGCCTCGGTGAACTGCCTCATCTGGTGCGCCTCATCGGGTGCATTGTCGCATCGGGTGGTCCGCCACGCCCCTCATCGGGTGGCTTGCCGGGCGGTGCGCTGGAGGAACGCGGCGTCGGCGCGCGGGAGGTCGACCAGGGTGCCGTGGCCGAGGGGAACCGCGTCGGGGTCGACCCGGGGGCCGGTGATGGTGCCCGGCCTGCCGCGCGGGTCCAGGCCGAACAGGGTGGAGAGGAAGACGCAGGCGGTGAGGTAGCTGCCCGCCGGGGCGGGGTGGCTGTCGTCGGGTTCGTGCAGGCGCAGCCCGGGGCGTTCGGCCTGGGCTGCTGCCCAGGCGGGGCCGACCGGGGCGACCGTGGCGCCGACCTCGCCCGCGATCGCGGTGTAGGCGGCGTTCAGCAGGTCCTGCGCCGCCGGGGTGTCGCGGCGGGCTGCGGTCAGGTACAGCACCGGGTTCGCGCCCGCGGCGACCACCTCGGGGACGATCGCGCGGACCGCGGCGTGGAAGTCCGCCGGGTCGCGCACCTGGGGGACGCCGTCGGCGTAGCGGCCTTCACCGAGGCAGCTCTGCTCTTGCAGCACGACGTAGTCCCACCCCTCGGCCAGCGCGGCGGTGGGTTCGCCGCCCGCCCAGGTGGCGGCCAGGTGCGCGCCACCGGTGGCGATGGCGCGCACCTCGACGGCGCGTTCCGGGCGGGCGAGCACCGCGAGCTGGGTCGGCAGGCCGTGGAAGTAGGTGAAGCTGTTGCCGACGAACAGGACCCGGGTCGGCAGGGTCACTTCCGGATGACCTGCTCCGCCCACGACCGGTACTCCTCGACCCGGCGCACGACGCGGTCGCGCTGCTCGGCGACCCTGGCGGGCGCGGTGCCGCCGTGGGCGTCGCGGGAGGCGATCGAGCCCGCCACCGTGAGCACCTCGCGGACCTGGGGGGTCAGCGCGGGGTCGACCTCGGCGAACTCGGCGTCGGTCAGCTCGTCGAGGCCGACGCCGCGGGCCTCGGCGCGGCGGACGCAGTCGCCGGCGGCCTCGTGCGCGACCCGGAACGGCACGCCCTGGCGGACCAGCCACTCGGCGATGTCGGTGGCGAGGGTGAACCCGGCGGGGGCCAGCTCGGCCATCCGGTCGGTGTCGAAGTCGAGGGTGGCGATCATCCCGGCCATGGCGGGCAGCACGAGCTGGAGCTGGTCGACGGAGTCGAAGACCGGCTCCTTGTCCTCCTGCAGGTCGCGGTTGTAGGCCATCGGCTGCGCCTTGAGGGTGGCCAGCAGCCCGGCCAGGTTGCCGATGAGCCGACCGGACTTGCCCCGGGCCAGTTCGGCGACGTCGGGGTTCTTCTTCTGCGGCATGATCGAGCTGCCGGTGGACCAGGAGTCGTGCAGCCGCGCGTAGGAGAACTCCGCGGTGCACCACAGGATGACGTCCTCGGCGATGCGGGACAGGTTCACCCCGAGCATGGCCACGGCGAAGGCGAACTCGGCGGCGAAGTCGCGCGAGGAGGTGCCGTCGAGGGAGTTCTCGGCCGGGGCGTCGAAGCCCAGTTCCTCGGCGATCGCGGCCGGGTCCAGGCCGAGCGAGGAACCCGCGAGGGCGCCGGAACCGTAGGGGGACACGGCGGCGCGCTTGTCCCAGTCGCGCAGCCGGTCGACGTCGCGCAGCAGGGCCTGGGTGTGGGCGAGCAGGTGGTGCGCGAGCAGGATCGGCTGGGCGTGCTGCAGGTGGGTGCGGCCCGGCATGGGGGCCTCGGGGTGCAGCTGGGCCTGGTGCAGCAGGGCCTCGACCACGTCGAGGACACCGCCGGAGAGGTGCCGGGCGGCGTCGCGCAGCCACATCCGGAACAGGGTGGCGATCTGGTCGTTGCGGGAGCGCCCGGCGCGCAGCTTGCCGCCGAGTTCGGTGCCCGCGCGCTCGATCAGGCCGCGCTCCAGGGCGGTGTGCACGTCCTCGTCGGCGACCACGGGGGTGAAGGTGCCCGCCGCGACGTCGTTCTCCAGCAGGTCGAGCGCGGTGAGCATCCCGGACAGCTCGGAGTCGGTGAGCAGACCGGCCCGGTGCAGGACGCGGGCGTGCGCCCGGGACCCGGCGATGTCGTGGTGCGCCAGGCGCCAGTCGAAGTGCGTCGACAGGCTCAGGGCGGACATGGCTTCTGCGGGTCCGGAGGCGAACCGCCCACCCCAGAGTGCGGTGGGTTCCTGCTGGGTCACGGTGAGACTTCCTGGAGGTTGTGGTTGGGAACCGGCATCGTCCCCGACGGGTCGGGGACGATGCCGGGTGGGTGGAGAAGATTAACGCTGCGCGCGGCGGGCCGCGATCTTGCTGGGGAGGCCCCAGAGCTGGATGAAGCCCTTGGCCAGCGACTGGTCGAACTCGTCGCCCTCGTCGTAGGTGGCCAGGTTGAAGTCGTACAGGGACACGTCGGAGCGGCGACCGGAGACCACGGCGCGACCGCCGTGCAGGGTCATCCGGATGTCGCCGGAGACGTACTGCTGGGTCTCGGCGATGAACGTGTCGAGGGCGTCCTTGAGCGGGGAGAACCAGAGGCCGTCGTAGACCAGCTCGCCCCAGCGCTGCTCGACGGTCCGCTTGAAGCGGGCCAGGTCGCGCTCGACGGTGACGTTCTCCAGCTCCTGGTGCGCGGTGATCAGCGCGAGCGCGCCGGGGGCCTCGTAGACCTCGCGGCTCTTGATGCCGACCAGCCGGTCCTCGACGATGTCGAGGCGGCCGACGCCCTGGGCGCCCGCGCGGCGGTTGAGCTCCTGGATGGCCTGCAGCACGGTGACGGTCTCGCCGTCGATGGCGACCGGGACGCCCTTGTCGAAGGTGATGACCACCTCGTCGGCGTCGCGCGGCTCGGCCGGGTTCGCGGTGTAGTCGTAGACGTCCTCGATCGGGGCGTTCCAGATGTCCTCGAGGAAGCCGGTCTCGACCGCGCGGCCCCAGACGTTCTGGTCGATGGAGTACGGGGACTTCTTCGACACGTCGATGGGCAGGTTGCGGTCGTTGGCCCAGGAGATGGCCTTCTCCCTGGTCCAGGCGAAGTCGCGGACCGGGGCGACGCACTTGAGGTCGGGGGCGAGGGCGCCGATGCCGACCTCGAAGCGGACCTGGTCGTTGCCCTTGCCGGTGCAGCCGTGGCTGACGGTGGTCGCGCCGTGGTACTTGGCCGCCTCGACCAGGTGCTTGACGATCACCGGCCGGGAGATGGCCGACACCAGCGGGTAGCGGTCCATGTAGAGCGCGTTGGCCTGCAGGGCGGGCAGGCAGTACTCGGTGGCGAACTCGTCGCGGGCGTCGGCGACGACCGCCTCCACCGCGCCGCAGTCGATCGCGCGCTTGCGGATCGTGTCGAGGTCCTCGCCGCCCTGGCCGACGTCCACGGCCACCGCCACGACCTCGGCGCCGGTCTCCTCGGCGATCCAGCCGATGGCCACCGACGTGTCGAGCCCGCCGGAGTAGGCCAGCACCACCCTGTCACTCATTGATCTCTCCTTGCTGGTTTGCCAAGTCTGGGTTGCCGCGGCTGGCCATCGCGGTGAAGCGGTCCGCCAGCCGGGCGCCGGTCACCGGCTCGCGGCAGATGACCATGATCGTGTCGTCACCGGCGATGGTGCCGACGATTTCGGCGAGGGCGGCCCGGTCGATCGCGCTGGCCAGGAACTGCGCGGCACCGGGCGGGGTTCGCAGGACCATCAGGTTCGCCGAGCCCTCGGCGGAGACGAGGAGTTCGGTGAGCAGCCTGCTGAGCCGGGACGTGCCGCCCTGCACGCCGCGGACCGGGTTGCCGTCCTCGGGGATGACGTAGACGGGCACGCCGCCGTCGGCCCCGCGCAGCTTCACCGCGCCGAGTTCGTCGAGGTCGCGCGACAGGGTCGCCTGGGTGACCTCCACCCCGCCCTCGGCGAGCAGCCGGGCCAGCTCGGTCTGGCTGTGCACGGGCCGCTCGGAGATCAGGGTGACGATGCGGGCCTGGCGGGCCGCGCGGGTGGTGGTCACGGGTGCCCCACGAGCCAGGCCAGCAGGGCCTTCTGCGCGTGCAGCCGGTTCTCCGCCTCGTCCCAGACCGCGCTGGAGGGCCCGTCGAGGACCTCGTCGGTGATCTCCCAGCCGCGGTGGGCGGGCAGGCAGTGCAGCACGATCGCGCCGTCGGCGGCGCGGGCGAGCAGGTCGGCGTTGACCTGCAGCGGGCGGAACGGGCTGACCCGGTCGCGGCCGTCGTTCTCCTGGCCCATGGAGACCCAGGTGTCGGTGATCAGCACGTCGGCGCCGTCGACGGCGGCGTGCGGGTCGGTGAACAGGGTGACGCTGCCGCCGGTCTCGGTGGCGCGCTTCTTCGCGTCGAGCACGACGGCCTCGCCGGGCTGGAAGCCCTGGGGGGAGACGAGGCGCACGTGCAGGCCCGCGGTGGCGCCGCCGAGGAGCAGCGAGTGGGCCATGTTGTTGGCGCCGTCGCCGAGGTAGGTGGCGGTGACGCCCGCGAGCCGACCCAGGCGCTCCTCGATGGTCTGCAGGTCGGCGAGGACCTGGCAGGGGTGGAACTCGTCGGTCAGCGCGTTGATCACCGGGACGCGGGAGGCCGAGGCCATGGCCTCGATGCGCTTCTGCGCGTAGGTGCGCCAGACCACGGCGTCGACGTAGCGGGACAGGACGCGGGAGGTGTCCTCGATGGTCTCCTCGCGGCCGAGCTGCATGGTGCGGCCGTCGACGATGACCGGGTGGCCGCCGAGCTGGTGGACACCGACGTCGAAGGAGAGCCGGGTGCGGGTCGAGTTCTTCTCGAAGATCGCCGCGACCGACTTGCCCTCCAGGGGGCGGTGCGCGAGCGGGTCGGCCTTGTAGGCGATGGCCAGGTCGAGGACCTCGCGCTGCTCCGGCGGGGTCAGGTCGTCGTCGCGCAGGAAGTGCCGGACCATGGCTCAGCCCTCCCGGGCGGTGTCGAGGATCGCGGGCAGGGCGGCGACGAAGCCGTCGGCCTGCTCGCCGGTCAGCACCAGCGGCGGGGCGAGCCGCACCACGTCGGGCTGGACGTTGTTGACCAGGTACCCGGCGTCACGCGCCGCGGCGGCCACCTTCGCGGAGGCGGGCTCGGTCAGCACGACGCCGAGCAGCAGGCCGGAGCCGCGCACGCCCGCCACCAGCGGGTGGTCGAGTTCTTCGATGCCCGCGGCGAGGTCCTTGCCCAGGGCGGCGGTGTGCTCGAGCAGGTCGTCGGCGGCGATGGTGCGCAGCACCGCCAGGCCCGCCGCGGCGGCGACCGGGTTGCCGCCGAAGGTGGTGCCGTGCGAGCCGGGGGCGAACAGGTCGGCCGCGGCGCCGACGGCCACGCAGGCGCCCAGCGGCAGGCCGCCGCCGAGGCCCTTGGCCAGGGTGAAGACGTCCGGGGTGACGCCAGCGCGCTGGAAGGCGAACCAGGTGCCGGTGCGGCCGATGCCGGTCTGCACCTCGTCGAGGACCAGCAGGGCGCCCGCCGCGGCGGTGATCTCCCTGGCGGCCTGGAGGTAGCCGTCCGGGGCGGGGACGACGCCGCCCTCGCCGAGCACGGGTTCGAGGAACAGCGCGGCGGTGTCGGTGTCGACGGCGGCCCGGAGCGCGTCGAGGTCACCGAACGGGATGTGCGTGACCCCGGGGGTGACCGGTTCGAACGGGGTGCGCTTGGCGGGCTGGCCGGTCAGCGCGAGCGCGCCCATGGTGCGGCCGTGGAAGGCGCCCTCGCAGGCGACGACCCTGGTGCGGCCGGTGAGCCGGGTCAGCTTGAGCGCGGCCTCGTTCGCCTCGGCGCCGGAGTTGCAGAACACGACCTTCGCCTGGCCGGTGAGCCCGGCGACGTCGAGCAGCGCGTCGGCCAGCTCGACCGCGACCGGGTTCACGTACAGGTTGGAGGTGTGCCCGAGGGTGGCGACCTGCGCGGTGACCGCCTCGACGACGGCCGGGTGCGCGTGGCCCAGGGCGTTGGTGGCGATGCCGCCGACCAGGTCGAGGTAGCGGGTGCCGTCGGCGTCCCACACGTGCGCGCCGTCGCCGCGGACCAGGGTGAGCGCGGGCGTGCCGTAGTTGTCCATCAGCGACGAGCGCCAGCGGCGCTGTCCGTCCTCGTTGGACGTGATCATGCTTGCACCCCTTCCCGGTCCGGCAGCACCATGGTGCCGACGCCTGTCTCGGTGAACACTTCCAGCAGGAGCGAATGTGCCAGCCTGCCGTCGATCACGTGCGCCCGGGGCACCCCGGCGGTGACCGCCCGCAGGCAGGCCTCCATCTTGGGGACCATGCCGCTCTCCAGGCGCGGCAGCAGTTCCGCCAGTTCCCCCGCGCGCACCTCGTGCAGCAGCGAGGACCGGTCGGGCCAGTCGGCGTAGAGGCCCTCGACGTCGGTGAGGACCACCAGCTTCTGCGCCCCCAGCGCCACGGCCAGCGCGGCGGCGGCGGTGTCGGCGTTGACGTTGTGCGGCACGCCGTCGGCGTCGGGGGCCACAGTGGACACGACCGGGATGCGGCCCGCGCGGACGATGTCGAGCACCGCGTCCGGGTTGACCGCGACCACGTCGCCGACCTGGCCCAGGTCGACGACCTCGCCGTCGACGGTGGTGGTGCGCCGCTCGGCGGTGAACAGCCGCGCGTCCTCCCCGGAGATGCCGACCGCGTGCGGGCCGTGCTGGTTGATCAGCCCGACCAGTTCCCGGCTGACCTGCCCGACGAGCACCATGCGGACCACGTCCATGGTCTCCGGGGTGGTGACCCGCAGGCCGCCCCTGAACTCGCCGGGGATGCCGAGCCGCTTGAGCATGGCGCTGATCTGCGGTCCGCCGCCGTGCACCACGACCGGGCGCAGGCCCGCGAGCCGCAGGAACACCACGTCCTCGGCGAAGGCGCGCTTGAGGTCCTCGTCGACCATGGCGTTGCCGCCGTACTTGACCACGACCAGCGCGCCGTGCAGCCGCCGCAGCCACGGCAGGGCCTCGACGAGGATGGCCGCCTTCTGGGTGGGCGTGGTCATGAGGAGTACGCGCTGTTCTCTTCGACGTAGGCGTGCGACAGGTCGGTGGTGAGGATGGTGCCGGTTCCGGGGCCCGCGTGCAGGTCGACCTCGACCAGGATGTCCAACCCGGACATGTCCGCCGCCAGCCGGTCGCCGACGCCGGTGCCCGCCCGGCAGACGGGAACGCCGTTGATGGTGATGTCGAGGTCCGCCGGGTCGAACTCGGTGGGCGCGTTGCCGACGGCCATGGCGATCCGGCCCCAGTTGGGGTCCCCGGCGAAGAAGGCGGTCTTGCACAGGTTGTCCTGGGCGACCGTGCGGGCGACCGCGACCGCCTCGGCGTCGGTGGCCGCGCCGGTGACCTTGACCGCCACGTGCTTGGTGACGCCCTCCGCGTCGGCCTGGAGCTGGGCGACGAGGTCGGCGCAGACCTCGGTGAGGGCGGCGGTGAACTCCTCGGCGCCCGGGGTGACCCCGGACGCGCCGGAGACCAGCAGCAGCAGCGTGTCGTTGGTGGAGGTGCCGCCGTCGACGTCGAGGCGGTTGAAGGTCCCCTCCACGGCGGCGCGCAGGGCGGCGTCCGCGGTGGCCTGGTCGACGGCGGCGTCGGTGGTGACCACGCTGAGCATGGTGGCCATGTTCGGCGCGCACATGCCAGCGCCCTTGGCGAACCCGCCGACGGTCCAGCCGCCCGCGTGGGTGAGCGCGGTCTGCTTGGGGTGCGAGTCGGTGGTCAGCACGCCGGTCGCGGCGTCGAGCGAGGCGTCCACCCCGTGCGCAAGCGCTTTCGCGACGGTCTCCACGCCGGTCAGCACGGCTTCCATGGGCAGCCGCTCGCCGATCAGGCCGGTGGAGCAGACCGCCACGTCGATGGCGCCGACGCCGAGCACGTCGGCGACCTTCTCCGCGGTGGCGTGCGTGTCCTGGAACCCCCCGGGGCCGGTGCAGGCGTTGGCGCCGCCGGAGTTGAGCACGACCGCCCGCAGGCTGCCGGTGGTGAGCACCTGCTGCGACCACAGCACCGGCGCGGCCTTGACCTTGTTGCGGGTGAACACGCCCGCGGCGACCGCCGCCGGGCCGTCGTTGACCACCAGGGTCAGGTCGGGCTTGCCGTTGGGCTTGATGCCCGCGGCGATCCCGGCCGCGCGGAACCCCCCCGCCGCCGCGACACCCTGCTTCCGGTCGGTGCTCATGGCGCTACTCCCACGGTGGACAGGCCGGTCGTCTCCGGCAGGCCGATGGCGATGTTCATGGACTGCACGGCGGCGCCCGCCGTGCCCTTGGTCAGGTTGTCGACCGCGGCGACGACGACCAGCCTGCGCAGGTCCGGGTCGACGGCCAGTTGCAGCTGCACGGCGTTGGAGCCGAGGACGGCGGCGGTGGTCGGCCAGCGGCCCTCGGGCAGCAGGTGCACGAACGGCTCGTCGCGGTATGCCTTCTCGTAGACCGCGCGCGGGTCCTCGTCGGAGGTCAGCCGGGCCGAGCAGGTGGCGAGGATGCCGCGCGGCAGCGGGGCCAGGACCGGGGTGAAGGAGACACCGACCTCGCGGCCCGCCACCGCGCTGAGGTTCTGGGTGATCTCCGGGGTGTGCCGGTGCGCGCCCGCGACGCCGTAGGCGCTGAGCGAACCCATGACCTCGGAGCCGATCAGGTGCGGCTTGCTGCTCTTGCCCGCGCCGGACGTGCCCGAGACCGCGACGACGGTGACGTCGTCCTCGATGATCCCGGCCGCGACGGCGGGCGCCAGGGCGAGGGAGCTGACGGTCGGGTAGCAGCCGGGGACCGCGACGCGCTTGGTGCCGACCAGGGCCTCCCGGCCGCCGGGCAGCTCGGGCAGCCCGTAGGGCCAGGAACCCGCGTGCTCGCCGCCGTACCAGCGGGTCCAGGCGGCGGCGTCGGTCAGCCGGTGGTCGGCGCCGCAGTCCACGACCAGGGTGTCCGGGCCGAGCTGGGCGGCGATCTCGGCGGAGCGGCCGTGCGGCAGGGCGAGGAAGACCACGTCGTGCCCGGCGAGGGTCTCGGCGGTGGTGTCGAGCAGGACGCGGTCGGCGAGCGGGAGCAGGTGGGGCTGGTGCTCGCCGAGGGGGGAACCGGCGTTGCCGCCCGCGGTGAGCGCGCCGATCTCGACCTCGGGGTGGGCGAGGAGGAGCCGCAGCAGCTCACCACCGGCGTAGCCACTGGCGCCTGCGACCGCGATCCGGACTGTCATGTGGATGATTATGCACGCCGGTGCAAGTTCACTCAAACCTCTTTCGAGTGATGTTGATCGGCTTGCGCCGCGGCCCGCGCCGGGGCAGGGCGCGGGGCGGGTGGGGGCAGGGGCTGCGGTGGCCGCGTGCCGGGGCGGGCACCCTCGAGGAGGAGGGCCAGGTAGCGGCGGCGGTCGAGGCCGTCCGGGTCACCGGGGTGGGTGGTGGCCAGGGCCATGACCACGATGGCGGCCAGGTCGCGGACCAGCAGGTCCGGGCGGGCCTGCCCGGCGTGCTGGGCGGCGGCGAGGGCGTGGGCCAGCGGGCCGAGGTAGCGCTCGGCGGTGTCGACGGAGACGGCGCCGGAGCGGTGGGCGGCGGCGAGCAGCACGCGGTGGGCGGCCATCCGCTCGACCGTGGCGGCGAGGGCGTGGGTGAGGGCGCGCCAGGGGTCGGCGGCGGTGCGGGCGGTCAGGGCGAGCGGTTCGATCTCCTCGGCGAAGAACGCCTCGAACGCCGCCCTGACCAGGCCTTCCCGGCCGCCGACCAGGCGGTACACGGTGGCGATGCCCACCCCGGCGCGGCGGGCCACCTCCTCCAGCGACGGGGTGTCGCCCAGGTCCTCGAACGCGGCGATGCCCGCGCGGACGACGCGGTCGAGGTTGCGGCGCGCGTCGGCGCGGCGCGGCTGGGCGGACACCCCGGGAAAGCTAGCTCACCACTCGACCGGGAGGGCGAGAACGCCGTAGACGACGCTGAAGGAGCGGAACGCCGGGTCCACCCCCGGGGCCAGGCGCAGGTTCGGGAACCGCTCGATCAGGGCGGGGAACGCCGTGCGCATCTCCATCCGCGCGAGCGGGGCGCCCAGGCAGTGGTGGATGCCGTAGCCGAAGGCCACGTGCGTGGTGTCCGCGCGGGTCACGTCGAGCGACTCCGGGTCCGAGACCACGGCGTTGTCGCGGTTGGCGGCGGGCAGCGAGCACATCACCAGGTCACCCGCCGAGACGGCCTGGCCCGCGATCTCGGTGTCCTCGGTGACGTACTTCATCGTGCTGGCGTGCACGATGCTCAGGTAGCGCAGCAGTTCCTCGATGGCGTTGTCGAAGCGCTCCGGCTCGGCGCGCAGCAGGGCCAACTGCTCCGGGTGCCGCAGCAGCGCCAGGGTGCCCAGGCCGAGCATGTTCGCGGTGGTCTCGTGGCCCGCGATGAGCAGCAGGTTGCACAGGCCCGCGAGTTCCTCGGTCCCCAGGTCGTCGCCGTGTTCGCGCAGGAGCATCCCGATCAGGTCGTCGCCGGGTTCGGTGCGGGCCCTGGCGATGAGCCCCTTCATGAACTCGCGCATCCGCCGCGACTCGACGATCCGCTCCTGCGCCGGGAGGCTGACGTCGAGCAGCTTGCCGGTGCGCGCCTGGAAGTCCTCGCGCTCGGAGTACGGCACGCCGAGCAGTTCGCAGATCACCAGCGACGGGATCGGCAGCGCGAAGTCGGCCACCAGGTCGGCCGGGGCGCCCTTGCGCTCCATGGCGTCGAGGTGGTCGCGGACGATGTCGGCGACGCGGGGTTCGAGCCTGCGCATCCGCCGCACGGTGAACTCGCCCGCGAGGATCTTGCGCAGCCGGGTGTGGTCCGGCGGGTCGAAGCCGAGCAGGTTGCCCGCCCGCATGACCTTCAGCTCCTCCTCGCCGAGGTCCAACCCCAGCGGGGACAGGCCCCGGGCGTTGAGGTCGTTGGAGAACGTCGCCGGGTCGCCCATGACCCGGCGCACGTCGGCCTGGCGGGTGACCAGCCAGGCCGACAGGCCCAGGAAGGTGTCGACCTTGCGGATGCCCTCGCCCTCGCGCAGCCCGGTCAGCTCGTCGCCGAGCTGGAAGCCCGTCCGCCGCATGTGCAGCGGCAGCTCTGGTGCCTGTGTCACTCCGACCTCCCGAATGAGCGGTTGGGGAGTTGCCCCCGGCGCAAACGATAGCGAGCTATCACATGCGGGGTCATCCGACGAACGAGTGACGCGGCCGAACGGGTGCCCCCGCTCCCCCGGCTGCCCGGTTACCGGTAGGCGGCGAAGGCGGCCTCCACCCGGGCGCGGTCGGCGCCGTCGGCCAGCAGCAGGTGCAGCAGGACGCGGGCCTTGGCCGGGTCGAGGAAACCGCCGTGGACCAGGCCGCGGGCCAGCAGGTCGCGTTCGGAACCGGGGTAGCCGTAGGTGGTCCGCAGCACCGAGCCGCCGCCGGTGCGGGAGGTGAGCACGACCGGGACCCTGGCGGCGGTCTCGGCCACCGCGGGCACCATCACCTCGGGCACGTGGCCCGCCCCGAGCCCGGCCAGCACCACCCCGTCCAGGGCGGGGGCGGCGTGCCGGAGCAGTTCGCCGTCGTCGCCGAGGGAGACCGTGACCAGGCCGACCCGCGGCGGGGTGGCGGTCGCGGGCACCGGCAGCCGCGGGGACACCGGGTCGACGCGGCGCAGCCGGGGCTCGCCCTCGACGAGGATGCCGTAGGGGCCGACGCCCGGTGAGGCGAACGCGGCGGTGCTGCTGGTGTGCGTCTTGCGGACGAAGCGGGCGCCGTGCACCTCGTCGGACAGCACGACCAGCACCCCGAGGCCGCGCGCCTCGGGGCTCGCGGCGACGGTGACGGCGGCCAGCAGGTTCGCCGGGCCGTCCGCGCCGGGGGCGGTGGGGTGGCGCATGGCGCCGGTGACCACGACCGGCACCCCCGGGTCCAGGGTGGCGTCGAGGAGGAACGCCGACTCCTCCAGGGTGTCGGTGCCGTGCGTGACGACCACGCCGTCGGCGCCGCCGTCGACCTCGGCGCGCACCGCCTCGGCCAGCGCGGCCAGGTCGTCGAACCCGACCGACGGGCTCGGCAGCGACCGCAGCGTGCGGGCGGTGATGTCGTGCGCGGCCAGTTCCGGCACGGCGGCGATCAGCGCCGAGGCGTCCAGGGCGGGCACCACGCCGCCGGACGCGCTGGGGGACATGGCGATGGTCCCGCCCATGCCGAGGACGACGATGCGGCTCATGGCCCCCACGGTAGGGGTTGGGCGGGTCCCACCGATCACCCGGCGTCGAGCAGGTCCAGCAGGGTGGTCCACGGGCCCTCGACCGGGTCGACCAGCCGCACCCCGGCCGAGCGCAGCACCGCCAGGTGGGTCTCCCACAGCGGGTGCGCCCGGGGCGCCGCGGCGGCCTGCGGGGCGACGACCACCGGCACGCCCGGGGTGCCGATGGCCTCGTTGAGCGCGGTGAGCGCCTGGTTGTCGGCGATCCCCAGCGCCAGCTTGACCACCGAGTTGGCCGAGGCGGGCACGAACAGGAACGCGTCCGGCATCGGGTACGGCTTGGGTTCGGTCGGCAGCCTCGGCTCGTGCCGGACCGGCAGGTCGGTCAGCGCGGCCAGCCGCGCGCCCGCCCCGGTCGCGTCCATCCACCGCCCGAGGGTGGGGGTGAACGTGACCGCCAGCCGCCACCCGCGGCGCACCGCGGGTTCGGCCACCTCCGGCAGCAGCCGCTTCTCGGCGCCGCCGCAGGCGGAGGCGACCAGGCCCAGGGTCGGCATCTAGCGGCGCAGCAGGGCGCAGAACATGGCGTCGGTGCCGTGGCGGTGCGGCCAGAGCTGCGCGTACGGCCCCTCCCCCAGCCCGGGGACGTCCGGGAAGGCGCCGCGCGCGTCGAGGACGGTGGCCCCGGTCTTGCGGGCCACCGCAGACACCACGCCCTCGGTCTCCGACAAGTGCGGTGAGCACACGACGTAGGCCACCACCCCGCCCGGCCGGACCAGGTCGAGGGCGCTGGTGAGCAGTTCGCGCTGGAGCTTGGTCAGGTCGCCGACGTCGGAGGGCTGCCTGCGCCAGCGGGCCTCCGGGCGCCTGCGCAGCGCGCCCAGCCCGGTGCACGGCGCGTCGACCAGCACCCGGTCGAAACCGCCCGCCGCCAGGCCGGGGTCGCGGCCGTCGGCGACGTGGACGGTGACCGGGAGGCCGCCGGTGCTCTGCTCGACCAGCCGCGCCCGGTGCGGTGCCTGCTCGACCGCGTCGAGGGTGCCGCCGTTGATGGCCGCCAGCGCGCCGAGCAGCGCCGCCTTGCCGCCGGGACCCGCGCACAGGTCCAGCCAGGCCAGGTCGGGGCCCTCCAGCGGGGCCCTGGTCAGGGCCAGGGCGCAGAGCTGGCTGCCCTCGTCCTGCACCGCGGCGAGCTTTTCCCGCACCGGTTCCAGGGCGCCGGGGTCGCCCGAGCCCGGGTCGAGGTGCACCGCGTACGGGGAGTACGGGCCGGGGTCGCCGCCGGTCATCGCGGCCAGTTCCTCAGCGCTGACCTCGCCCGGCCGGGCCACCAGGTGCACCAGCGGGCGGGTGTCGTCGGCGCGCAGCGCGTCGCCGAGTTCGTCGCCGGTGCTGCCCAGGGCGTCGGCGAACGCGCGGGCGATCCAGCGCGGGTGCGCGGTGCGCGCGGCGAGGTTGCCCACCGGGTCGGTGACCGGGTCGGGGGCCAGCGCGGCCAGCCAGGCGTTCTCGTCGCGCTCGGAGATCTTGCGCAGCACGGCGTTGGCGAAGCCGGTGACCCGCGAACCCAGGTCGGCGCGCACCAGGTCCACAGTGGAGGTCACGGCGGCGTGCGCCGGGATGCGGGTGCGCAGCAACTGGTAGGCGCCCAGCCGCAGCGCGTCGAGCAGTTCCGGCTCCACTTCGGACAGCGGGCGGGCGCTGCACTCGCCGATGATCTCGTCGAGCAGGCCGCGGGCCCGGCAGGCGCCGTAGGCCAGCTCGGTGGCCAGCCCGGCGTCGCGGCCGGAGATGCGGCGGTCGCGCAGCAGCTTGGGCAGCACCAGGTTCGCGTAGGCGTCGTCGGCGCGGACCGCGCGCAGCACGTCCAGCGCGGCGCGGCGGGCCGCGTCCTCGGCGGGCGGGCGCGCGGGGCCGTCCGGTTTGCGCGGGGGGTGCGCGCCGCGGGGGCGCGCGGGCCGCGCGGGGCCGCCCTTCGCCGGGGCCCCGGACTTGGGGCGGTATGGACGTTTGCCGGGCTGCGTCACGTCAGCCGTTCTCCTGCCTCGATACGGGTGCCGCGGGCCCAGTCGGTGGCCCGCATCCGCTTCTTGCCCTGTGCCTGGACCTCGCCGAGCCGCACCGGCCAGGTGGCCGTGCCGACGAGGACGCGCTTGCGCTCGACGAGGAGTTCGCCGGGCTTGAGTTCGGCCTCCACCGCGTCGCGGGTGACCGGACCGAGTTTGATCCGCTCGCCGCGGAACTCCGCCCAGGCCCCCGGTTCCGGGGTGACCGAGCGGACCAGCCGGTCGACGGCCATGCCGGGCAGCGCGAAGTCGACCTTCGCGTCCTCGACGGTGATCTTGGGAGCATGGCTGACGCCGTCCGCGGGCTGCTCCACCGCGGTCAGCGAGCCGTCCTCGATGCCGTCCAGGGTGGCCAGCAGCAGCCCGGCGCCGGACTCGGCGAGCCGGTCGAGCAGCACGCCCGCGGTGTCGTCGGGGCGGACCGGGTCGGTCAGCACGCCGAACACCGGACCCGCGTCGAGCGCCTTGACGATGCGGAAGGTGCTGGCCCCGGCGAACTCGTCGCCGGAGCGCACGGTCGCCTGCACCGGGGCCGCGCCGCGCCAGGCGGGCAGCACCGAGAAGTGCAGGTTGATCCAACCGTGCACCGGGATGTCCAGCGCCGACTGCGGCAGCAGCGCGCCGTAGGCCACCACCGGGCAGGCGTCGGGCGCGATCTCGCGCAGCCGCGCCTGGAACACCGGGTCGGACGCCTTCGCCGGGGTCAGCACCTCGATGCCGTGCTCGTCGGCCAGCGCGCCGACCGGGGAGCGGTGCAGGGTGCGGCCGCGGCCCGACGGCGCGTCCGGGCGGGTCACCACGGCGGCGACCTCGTGCCGGTCGGACCCGATGAGGGCGCGCAGCGACGGCAGCGCCACCTCGGGGGTGCCCGCGAACACCAGCCGCATCAGCGCGCCCCGAACAGCGGGTGCGGGCTCTGCTTGAGGGTGGGGACCGCGCCGTCGAACCAGTCGGCCCGGCGGATCTCCTTCATCGCCTGCTTGCGGGTGGTCTCGTCGAGGCGGTCGAGGAACAGCACGCCGTCGAGGTGGTCGGTCTCGTGCTGGATGCAGCGCGCCAGCAGGTCGCTGCCCCGCACCTCCACCGGCTCGCCGTGCATGTTCCAGCCGCGGGCGACCACGTTCTTCTTCCGGACGCAGTCCCAGTACAGGCCGGGGATGGACAGGCAGCCCTCTTGGCCGTCCTGCTCCTCGTCGTCCAGCGCCGTCCAGACCGGGTTCACCATGTGGCCCTCGGCCTCGCCGCAGTGGTAGGTGAACACCCGCAGCCCCACACCCAACTGCGGCGCGGCCAGTCCGGCGCCGCCCTGCCGCTCCATGGTGTCCCACAGGTCGCGGACGAGGTTGTGCAGCTCGCGGTCGAAGTCGACCACCTCGGCGGCCGGGGTGCGCAGCACCGGGTCACCGAAGTACCGGATCTGCTGGACGGTCACGGGACTCCCTCACTCACTGCTCGCGGGCGGTCGGTCCAGTCTATGCCGCCCCCGGGGCGGCTCCGGAGCCGCGCCCGCGCGGGCGCTAGATGAGGTCGAGCGGGTCGAGCTGGACGCGCAGCGGGTCGGGGTCCTTGCGGGTGGCGCGCAGGCTCTGCGCCGTGGTCAGCGCGTCGGCCAGGGCTTTGCCCTCGGCGCGGGAGACCCGGACCAGGGCCCGTTCGCGGGGGGTGGGTGAGTCCGGGTCGCCGAGGGGGACCGGGCCGAGGACTTCGCCGGTGGGGGGGAGGGCCAGTTCGCCCAGGAGGCGGGCGACGGCGTCGGGGGCTCCGTCGACCGAGGCCATGCGGACGGCGGGGGGGAAGCCGAGTTCGGTGCGGGCGGCCAGTTCCACGCCCGCGTGCCAGGCCGGGTCCCAGCGGACCAAGGCCTGCACCGGGGCGATGGACGAGTCGGCCAGCACCACCACCCGACCGCCGTCGGTGGCCGGGCGGACCAGGGCGGCGGCGGTCATCCACCGCCGCAGCGCCTCCTCGGCCGCCCGCAGGTCGGCGCGGTTGAGCATCGCCCAGCCGTCGAGCAGCAGGGCGGCGCCGTAGCCCTTGGGGGACAGGGGTTCCGCGCCGGGGGTGGCCACCACCAGCGCCGGGCGGTCATCCACAGTGGACAGGACGTCGCGGGCGCCGGAGGTGCGGACCGGGAAGCCGGAGAACGCGCGGCCCAGCTCCTCCGCCGTGCGCTTCGCGCCGACCACGACCGCGCGCAGCCGCCGGGAGGCGCACGCGGTGCAGCGGTAGTTGGCTTCCGTGGCCGCGCACCAGCGGCAGGCCGGGGGGCCGGTGTCGGGGACGTGCAGGGGGCCCGCGCAGCGGCGGCAGCGGGCCGGGGCGCGGCAGTCCTGGCAGGTCAGCGCGGGCACGTAGCCCCGGCGCGGGACCTGGACCAGGACCGGGTACCCGGCCTGCAGCGAGGCGCGGACCGCGTCGAAGGCGACCGTGGGGATGCGCGCGGTGCGGGCGGCGGGGTCGCGGGCGAGCTGGCTGTCGTGCTCGCCCAGCGCGGTGACCCTGGGCGCGGCGGCGCGGACCCTGGCGCGGGTGGCGGCGACCTCGGCGGCCCAGCCGGAGTCGAGGAGCAACTGCGCCTCGGCGGTGCGGGCGAACCCGGCCACCAGCACCCCGGCCCCGCACAGCCGGGCCCGGGTGATCAGCACGTCGCGCCCGTGCGGGTAGGGGGCGCGCTGGTCGGCGTGCTGGTCGTCGCCGTCGTCCCACACCACCAGCACCCCGGGGTCGGCCACCGGCGCGTACGCCGCGGCCCGGGTGCCGACCACGATCCTGGCGCTGCCGCGGCGCACGGCCAGCCAGGCGCGGTACCGCTTGGCGGGCCCCAGGTCGGCCGACAGCGCGACCGCCGCGGCCTCCCCCACCAGCGCCACGCACGCCGCGTGCACCCGGGCCACGTCCCGGTGGTCGGGCACGACGACGACCGCGCCCCGGCCCGCCGCGGCGGCGGTGGCGGCGACCTCGGCGAGCCGGGCGGGCCAGTCCTCCCCCGGCAGCGCCTGCCAGACCGCGTGCGCCTGCTTGCCCGCGTGCACCGCGTCGAGGAACGCCGGGCCGCGGCGGTACTCGCCCCAGGCGGTGGCCGCCGGGCGGGCCGGGACCGGCGACGGCTCTGGCGGCTCCTCGGCCTCGACCCTGGCGTGCCGGGGCGGGACGGCGAAGCGCAGCACGTCGGTCAGGGTGCCGCTGTAGCGGTCGGCCACGGCCCGGCACAGCCGCGCCACCTCGGGGGCGAGCACCGGTTCCGGCGACACCACCCGCTCCAGGAACTGGAGCTTGCCCTGGTGCTCGGCCTCGGCCACCCGCTCCAGCAGGTACCCGTCGACCGGTTTGCCCGCGAAGCGGACCCGCACCCGGGCACCGGGCACCGCGTCGGCGGCGGACTTGGCGGGCACCAGGTACTCGTAGGGGCGGTCGAGGTGGGCCAGCGGCACGTCCACGCAGACCCGCGCCACGGGCAGCTCGGCGGCGGGCGACTGGACGCCCTTGACCGGTTTCGCCGCAGGCGCGGGGGGTTCCGCGGGCACCTCGAACAACGCGTTCGCGCTCGCGTCGGAGGTGGCCATGACCGGTTGGTCTACCAGACCCGACCGACGGTCAGTCGGCTCGGGGGTCGTGCCGGGGCCTGCGTTCCGGGTCGGCCGCCGGGTCTGCGTCGAGGTAGTAGGCGACGTACAGCTCGGCGATCTCCGCGCGGTCGCGGCGGGCGGATTCCTCGCGGATGCGGCGGTTGAGGCCGGGCGGGAAACCGTGCTTGACCAGCCGCCGCTCGCACGCGTCCTCCAGGAACGACAGCGAGAAGTACAGCCCGGTGACGTAGGCCAGCGCGACCATGGAGAAGCGCAGCGAGGACGGGCCGGGGACCAGCAGCAGCAGCCAGAACGGCAGGAACAGCACCAGGACCCTGGCGAAGTGGCGCAGCACCCAGGTGCGGCAGGTCAGGTCCCACAGCACCCACGGCCGGTTGCGCGCGGGCAGCGTGCCGCCCACGGCGTACCACAGCCAGCGAAGCGGGTCGGGGCGGCGGAACCGGACCGGTCCGGCCGCGGTGCTCGGCTCACCCATGGCGCAATCCTCCTCCTCGCCCGCGGATGGCACCGGACGGCACCCGCACCGGACGTGCCACGGGCCGCCACCGGAGTACCCGGTGGCGGCCCGTGGCGAACGCGCTGGATCAGCCCGCGGCGAGCTTCTTGAGCTGCTCGGCGCGATCGGTGTTCTCCCAGGGGAGGTCGAGGTCGGTGCGGCCGAAGTGGCCGTACGCGGCGGTCGGGGCGTAGATCGGGCGCAGCAGGTCCAGGTCGCGGATGATCGCGGCCGGGCGCAGGTCGAACACCTCGCCGATGGCCGAGCGGATCTTCGCCGGGTCCACCTTCTCGGTGCCGAAGGTCTCCACGAACAGGCCCACCGGGGCGGCCTTGCCGATCGCGTACGCGATCTGCACCTCGACGCGGTCGGCGAGACCGGCGGCGACGGTGTTCTTGGCGACCCAGCGCATCGCGTAGGCGGCCGAGCGGTCGACCTTCGACGGGTCCTTGCCGGAGAACGCGCCGCCGCCGTGGCGGGCCATGCCGCCGTAGGTGTCGACGATGATCTTGCGGCCGGTCAGGCCCGCGTCACCCATCGGACCGCCGATGACGAAGCGGCCGGTCGGGTTGACCAGCAGCCGCACGTTCGAGGTGTCCAGCTCCAGGTCGGCGATCTCGGGCAGCACGACCTGCTCGCGCACGTCGACGCCGAGCAGCTTCTCCAGGTCCACGCCCTCGGCGTGCTGGGAGGACACCACGACGGTGTCCAGGCGGATCGCCCGGTCGCCGTCGTACTCGATGGTGACCTGGGTCTTGCCGTCCGGGCGCAGGTACGGCAGCACGCCGTCCTTGCGGACCTTGGTCAGCCGCCGCGACAGCCGGTGCGCCAGCGCGATCGGCAGCGGCATCAGCTCCGGGGTGTCGGTGCAGGCGTAGCCGAACATCAGGCCCTGGTCGCCCGCGCCCTGCTTGTCGATCTCGTCCGAGGCGTTCTCGACGCGGGTCTCGTGCGCGGTGTCGACGCCCTGGGCGATGTCCGGGGACTGCGCGCCGATGGCGATGTTGACGCCGCAGGAGTTGCCGTCGAAGCCCTTGGCCGAGGAGTCGTAGCCGATCTCCAGGATCTTGCCCCGGACGATGGCGGGGATGTCGACGTACGCCGAGGTGGTGACCTCACCCGCGACGTGCACCTGGCCGGTGGTCACGAGGGTCTCCACGGCGACCCGGGAGCGGGGGTCCTCGGTCAGCAGGGCGTCGAGGATGGAGTCGCTGATCGCGTCGCAGATCTTGTCCGGGTGGCCTTCAGTGACCGATTCCGAGGTGAACAGCCGCAGGCCGTTGTTCTCACTCACGCGATATCCCCACTCAGTTCCGATTGTTCCGTCAGGTTTGTTGTGGCTCAGCCTGGCGCATCCCCGCAACGCAGGCGCAAATGACCGACCGCGTCCCACACTTCGGTCGCCAGCTTCGCCTTCGACCCCAGTTCTATCGGACTTTCCGTGCCGTCGGCACCCAAGAGCCAGCCCGCGTTGTCCTCGGTCTCGAACGCCTTGCCCTCGCCGACCGCGTTGACCACCAACAGGTCGCACCCCTTGCGGGCCAACTTGGCGCGGGCGAGGTCCAGCACGTCGGCGCCGTCCGGGCCGCCGCTGCCGGTCTCCGCGGCGAAACCGACGATCACCTGTCGTGAACCCGCCACCCCGCGCCGGGTCTCGACCAGTTCGGCGAGCACGTCGGGGTTGCGGGTCAGGGCGATCGGGTCGGGGTCGCGGTCGGATTTCTTGATTTTGAAGTCGGCCCGGTCGACCGGGCGGAAATCGGCCACCGCGGCGGCCATCACCACCACGTCGGCGCTCTCGGCGGCCAGGTGCACCGCCTCGCGCAACTGCGCGGCGGTGCCCACGTGCACGACCTCGACGCCCGCGGGTTCCGGCAGCGCCTGGGTGTGCGCGGAGACCAGGGTGACCCGGGCGCCGCGCTGGGCGGCGGTGCGGGCCAGCGCGTAGCCCTGCTTGCCCGAGGACCGGTTGCCCAGCCAGCGCACCGGGTCCAGCGGTTCGCGCGTGCCGCCCGCGGAGACGACCACGTGCAGGCCCTCGAGGTCGCGCGGCAGCGCGTCCGGGCGGGCCAGCAGCAGCCGGGCCAGGTCGACGATCTCGGCCGGGGCGGGCAGCCTGCCCTTGCCGGTGTCCTTGCCGGTGAGCCGACCGCTGGCGGGCTCGACGACGACCGTGCCGCGCGAGCGCAGCGTGGCCACGTTGGCCCGGGTGGCCGCGTGCTCCCACATCTCGGTGTGCATCGCGGGCACCAGCAGCACCGGGCAGCGCGCGGTGAGCAGGGTGTTGGTGAGCAGGTCGTCGGCGAGGCCGTGCGCCGCCTTGGCCAGCAGGTCGGCCGTGGTCGGCACGACCAGCACCAGGTCGGCCTCCTGGCCCAACCGCACGTGCGGCACCTCGGGCACGTCGGCGAACACGCCGGTGTGCACCCTGTTGCCGGACAGCGCCTCGAACGTCGCCGCGCCGACGAAGCGCAGGGCCGCCTCGGTGGGCACGACGCGCACGTCGTGCCCACTCTCGGTCAGCCCGCGCAGGACCTCGCACGCCTTGTACGCGGCGATACCGCCGCCGACGCCAAGGACGACACGGGGCCGGTGGGTCACTCGCCCTCGGTGTGCTCGAGCAGGCCCGCGTGGATCTCGCGCAGGGCGATGGACAGCGGCTTCTCCCGAGGACCCGGCTCCACCAGCGGGCCGACGTACTCCAGCAGGCCCTCGCCGAGCTGGGCGTAGTAGTCGTTGATCTGGCGGGCGCGCTTGGCGGCGTAGATCACCAGCGCGTACTTCGAGCTGACCTTCTCGAGCAGGTCGTCGATCGGGGGGTTGGTGATGCCCTCGAGAACGGTCGACGGCTCGCCCAGGGGGCCCAGCTCTGTAGGGGTGATCACTCGCAACGCTCCGCACCTAGTTGGGTTGAGTCTGTGAGTACCCAGGTTAGCAACTCGCGGGCCGCGACCTCCACGTCGCTGTTCACCACGACCGCGTCGAACTCGGATTCGGCGGCCAGCTCGTCCTTGGCGACGGCCAGCCGCTTGGCGATCAGCGCCTCGTCCTCGGTTCCGCGTCCGACCAGCCGGGTGACCAGGGTCTCCCAGGACGGGGGCACCAGCATGACGAGCTGGGCCTCCGGCATGGCCACCCGCACCTGGCGGGCGCCCTGCAGCTCGATCTCCAGCACCGCGGGCCGCCCCGCCGCCAAAGCGGCCTCGACCGCGGCGCGCGGGGTGCCGTAGTGGTTGCCCGCGTACTCGGCGTGCTCCAGCAGCTCACCGGCCGCGGCGAGCCGGTCGAACTCGGCCTTGTCGATGAAGTGGTAGTGCTTGCCGTCCACCTCGCCGGGCCGGGGCTCCCGCGTCGTCACCGAGACGCTGAAGTAGACCCCGGGGTGCAGCGCGCGCAGCACGGCGACCACGCTCGACTTGCCCACGCCCGAGGGCCCGGACACAACAGTGAGCCGAGGCCGGGTGTTGCCCGGCCTCGGCTCAGAGCCTGTTGAGCGGCTCACTCACTCGCCGCTGAACTCGGCCAGCAAGGCCTTGCGCTGGCGGTCACCGAGGCCGCGAAGACGACGGCTCGGCGCGATCTCGAGGCGCTCGATGATCTGCTGGGCCCGCACCTTGCCGACGCCCGGCAGGGCCTCCAGCAGTGCGGTGACCTTCATCTTGCCCAGGACCTCGTCGTTGTCGGACTGAGTCAGCACCTCCTTGAGGGTGGTGCCACCTCGCTTCAGACGCTCCTTGAGTTCGGCTCGCGCACGACGGGCGGCAGCCGCCTTCTCCAGCGCTGCGGCCCGCTGCTCCTCGGTCAGCTGGGGAAGGGCCACGATTTCCTCCGTGGGGGTGGGATTTCTTCCGGATCGGTGCCGCGACGTTACCGACCCCTGGCCTGCGAGGACAACGCGGGTCGCCCTGTGCGGACCGTGACCGGAGCCCAGAAGTTGATCAACGAACAGTGACGTCGAGGCTGTGACCTGCGACGATCATAGCGCGCCGGAGCCGGTTGCGGCGGTGACGGAGCGCGCTCGGGCGACTGCGGGGGGCGAAAGTGTCGCGGGCGCCACTTTCCGCAGGCCCCCGGGCACACCCGGTCAGCCCAACCCCTCCGACCTGCGACAACGCTGCGTGGGCGTGCGGAAGCCCCGGGAGGTCCGAGAAGGGACCTTCCGGGGCAACTCGGACACGGCACGTGGAACTTCCCGCGAACGTCGCGAAATCGCGCCTGGGATCAGCCCGCGGCGGCCACCAGGGAGTCGCGGACGCGCAGGGCGGCGTCGCGCAGGGCCGGGACGTCGGGCCCGTGCCGGAGGATGTCGCGCGAGCTGGCGGGCAGCACGTGCGGCAGCGCGGCGCCGAAGACGGCCCGCAGGTCGGCCGGGCCCGCACCCTGGGCCCCCAGGCCGGGGGCCAGGACCGGGCCGTTGAGCGCGGAGAGGTCCAGACCGCTGTTGCCCACGGTCGCGCCCACGACCAGGCCGACCGAGCCGAGCGGGGCGGCCCCGGCGTTGCGGGCGGCGGCGGCGTCGACGACGGCCTGCGCGACCGTGCGCCCGCCGCCGTCCACCGCGCGCTGCACCGACGCGCCCTCGCTGTTGGAGGTCCGCGCCAACACGAACACGCCCCGACCGGTCCGCGCGGCCAGGTCCAGCGCCGGGTCGAGCGAGCCGAAGCCCAGGAACGGCGACAGCGTGACCGCGTCGGCCGCCAGCGGCGAGCCGTCGGCGAGGTAGGCCTGGGCGTAGGCGGCCATGGTGGAGCCGATGTCGCCGCGCTTGACGTCGAGCAGCACCAGCGCGCCCGCCGCCCGCGACTCGGCGATCACCCGCTCCAGCACCGCCACGCCCCTGGAGCCGTACGCCTCGAAGAACGCCGACTGCGGCTTGAGCACCGCCACCACCCCGGCCAGCGCCTCCACGCAGGTCAGGGCGAACCGCTCCAGCCCGGCGGCGTCGCGCGGCAGGCCCCAGGCGTCGAGCAGCCCGGGGTGCGGGTCGATGCCCGCGCACAGCGGACCCCGCGCGGCCGTGGCCCCGGTCAGCCGGGCGCCGAAGTGCTGCCCGCTCACCGCTGCGCCATCTCCGCGCGCAGGGCGGCCTGCAACTCCTGCAACGGCCGCACGCCGATGTCGTCGCGGATCAGCGCCTCGATGCCGTGCACCGCCGCCGCCGCGCCCTGGATGGTGGTGACGCACGGGATGTCGCGCGACACCGCCGCCGTGCGGATCTCGTAGCCGTCCACCCTCGGCCCGTGGTTGCCGTACGGGGTGTTGATGACCATGGCCACCTCGCCCGCGCGGATCAGGTCGACGATGTTGTCCGCGCCCTCGAAGTGCTTGCGCACCTCCGTGCACGGGATTCCGTTGCGGCGCAGCACCTGCGCGGTGCCCGAGGTCGCCAGGATCTCGAAGCCCAGGTCCGCCAACCGCTTCACCGGGAACACGATCGCCCGCTTGTCCCGGTTGGCCACCGACACGAACGCCCTGCCCGAGGTGGGCAGCGAACCGTAGGAGGCGGTCTGGGACTTGGCGAACGCCTTGCCGAAGGAGGCGTCGATGCCCATGACCTCGCCGGTGGACTTCATCTCCGGGCTCAGCAGCGAGTCGATGCCGTGGCCCTCCTTGGTGCGGAACCGGTGGAACGGCAGCACGGCCTCCTTGACCGCCACCGGCGCCCCCTCCGGCAGCTCCGCGCCGTCGCCCTCGGCGTTGAGCAGGCCCTCGGCGCGCAGGTCGGCGATGGTGGCGCCGAGCATGATCCGGGCGGCGGCCTTGGCCAGCGGCGCGGCCGTCGCCTTGGACACGAACGGCACCGTGCGGCTGGCCCGCGGGTTCGCCTCCAGCACGTAGAGCACGTCGTCCTTGAGCGCGTACTGCACGTTGAGCAGGCCGCGGACGCCGACGCCGTGCGCGATGGCCTCGGTGGAGCGGCGGACCGCCTCCAGGTCGGCGCGGCCCAGGGTGATCGGCGGCAGCGCGCAGGCCGAGTCGCCGGAGTGGATACCGGCCTCCTCGATGTGCTCCATGACCCCGCCGAGGTAGACCTCGGTGCCGTCGCAGAGCGCGTCCACGTCGATCTCGATCGCGTCGTCGAGGAACCGGTCGACCAGCACCGGGTGCTCCGGGGAGACCTCGGTGGCGCGCTCGATGTACCCGGCCAGCGACTGCTCGTCGTAGACGATCTCCATGCCGCGCCCGCCGAGCACGTAGGACGGCCGGACCAGCACCGGGTAGCCGATCTCGTCGGCGATCCGCTTGGCGCCGGGGAAGGAGGTGGCGGTGCCGTACTTGGGGGCGGGCAGGCCCGCGTCGGTCAGCACCTGGCCGAACGCGCCCCGGTCCTCGGCCAGGTGGATGGCCTCCGGCGGGGTGCCCACGATCGGCACGCCCGCGTCGGCCAGCCGCTGCGCCAGCCCCAGCGGGGTCTGCCCGCCGAGCTGCACGACCACGCCCGCGACGGTGCCGGACTGCCGCTCGGAGTGCACGACCTCCAGCACGTCCTCGAAGGTGAGCGGCTCGAAGTAGAGCCGGTCGGAGGTGTCGTAGTCGGTGGAGACGGTCTCCGGGTTGCAGTTGACCATCACCGTCTCGTACCCGGCCTCGCGCAGCGCCATGGCCGCGTGCACGCACGAGTAGTCGAACTCGATGCCCTGCCCGATGCGGTTGGGCCCGGAGCCCAGGATCAGCACCTTGGGCCGGTCGGGCTGCGGGGCGACCTCCGACTCCGCCTCGGGGTCCAGCTCGTAGGCGGAGTAGTGGTACGGGGTGGTGGCGGCGAACTCGGCCGCGCAGGTGTCGACGGTCTTGTAGACCGGGCGCACGCCCAGCCGGTGGCGCAGCGCGCGCACGCCGTCCTCGCCTGCCAGCTCCGGGCGCAGCGCGGCGACCTGGCGGTCGGAGAAGCCCGAGCGCTTGGCCCGGCGCAGCAGGGTCCCGTCGAGCACGGGGGCGCCCGCGATCTCGTCGCGCAGCTCGATCAGCGCGACGACCTGGTCGAGGAACCACGGGTCGATGCCGGAGGCCTCGTGCACCTGCTCGACGCTCGCGCCCAGGCGCAGCGCGCGCTCCGCGGTGTAGAGGCGGCCGTCGTGCGCGGTGCGCAGGGCGTCCAGTGTGGACTCGGCGGTGGCCTCGGCCGGGTCGGGGGTGGTCCAGAACCCGGCGGCCTTGGTCTCCATCGAGCGCAGCGCCTTGCCCAGCGCCTCGGGGAAGTTGCGGCCGATGGACATGGCCTCGCCGACCGACTTCATGGTCGTGGTCAGCGTGGTGTCGGCACCGGGGAACTTCTCGAAGGCGAACCGCGGCACCTTGACCACCACGTAGTCGAGCGTGGGCTCGAACGAGGCGGGGGTCTCGCGGGTGATGTCGTTGGTGATCTCGTCGAGGGTGTAGCCGATGGCCAGCTTGGCGGCGATCTTGGCGATCGGGAAGCCGGTGGCCTTCGACGCCAGCGCCGAGGACCGCGACACCCGCGGGTTCATCTCGATGACGACCATCCGGCCGTCGGCCGGGTTGATCGCGAACTGGATGTTGCAGCCGCCGGTGTCCACGCCCACCGCGCGCAGCACGTCGATGCCGACGTCGCGCATGTGCTGGTACTCGCGGTCGGTCAGGGTCATCGCCGGGGCCACGGTCACCGAGTCGCCGGTGTGCACGCCCATCGGGTCGATGTTCTCGATGGAGCAGATGACCACGACGTTGTCGTGCTTGTCGCGCATCAGCTCCAGCTCGTACTCCTTCCAGCCGAGCACGCTCTCCTCGATCAGCACCTCGGTCACCGGGGACTCGGTGAGCCCGGTCGAGGCCAGCCGCTCCAGGTCCTCCGGGGTGTGCGCCATGCCGGACCCGAGGCCGCCCATGGTGAACGACGGCCGGATGACCACCGGCAGGCCCAGCTCGGCGACGGTCTCGCGGACCTCCTCCATCGAGTGGCAGACCCGGCTGCGCGGGGTCTCGGCGCCGACGTCGGCGACGATGTCCTTGAACTTCTGCCGGTCCTCGCCGCGCTGGATCGCGTCGATGTCGGCGCCGATCAGCTCCACGCCGTACTTCTGCAACACCCCGCGCTCGTGCAGCGCGACGGCGGTGTTGAGCGCGGTCTGCCCGCCCAGGGTCGCCAGGATGGCGTCGGGGCGCTCGGCCGCGATCACCTTCTCCACGAACTCCACGGTGATGGGCTCGATGTAGGTGGCGTCGGCGAACTCCGGGTCGGTCATGATCGTCGCCGGGTTGGAGTTCACCAGGCTGACCCGCAGGCCCTCCTCGCGCAGCACCCGGCACGCCTGGGTGCCGGAGTAGTCGAACTCGCACGCCTGGCCGATGACGATCGGGCCGGAGCCGATCACCAGCACGTGCTTGATGTCCTCGCGCTTGGCCATCAGCGGTTGCCCTCCATCAGGTCTGCGAACCGGTCGAACAGGTCCGCCGCGTCGTGCGGGCCCGCGGCGGCCTCGGGGTGGTACTGCACGGAGAAGGCGGGCACGTCGAGCGCGCGCACGCCCTCCACGCAGCCGTCGTTGGGGCAGTAGTGGCTGACCTCGGCGGCGCCGAACGGGGTGTCGAACGGCTTGCCGACCTCGCCCCGGATGGCGAACCCGTGGTTCTGCGAGGTGATCGCCACCGAGCCGGTCGCCACGTCGATCACCGGGATGTTGACCCCGCGGTGGCCGTAGCGCAGCTTGTAGGTGTCCAGGCCCAGGGCGCGGCCGAGGATCTGGTTGCCGAAGCAGATGCCGAACAGCGGGATGCGCCGCTCGAGGACCGCCCTGGTCAGCGCCACCGGGTGCTCGGCGGTGGCCGGGTCGCCGGGGCCGTTGGACAGGAACACCCCGTCGGCCTCGACCGCGAGCAGGTCGTCCAGGCTCGTCGTCGACGGCAGCACGTGCGTCTCGATCCCGCGCGCGGCCAGCATCCTGGGGGTGTTGGACTTGATGCCCAGGTCCAGCGCGGCCACCCGGAAGCGGCGCTCGCCCTCGGCCGGGACCACGTAGCCGGTGGCGGTGCTCACCTCGTCGGCCAGCGCGGCGCCGACCATCCCCTGGGCCTCGCGCACCCTGGCGACCATCGCGTCGCGGTCGCGCAGCGCCTCGCCGGAGAACACCCCGGCGCGCATGGCGCCGCGCTCGCGCAGGTGCCGGGTCAGCGACCGGGTGTCGACGCCGCTGACGCCGACCACCCCGCCGTCGACCAGCGCGTCGTCCAGGGTCCGGGTGGACCGCCAGTTCGACGGGGTGCGGGCGGGGTCGCGCACGACGTAGCCGGACACCCAGATGCGGGAGGACTCGTCGTCCTCGTCGTTCCAGCCGGTGTTGCCGATCTGCGGGGCGGTCTGCACCACGATCTGCCGGTGGTAGGAGGGGTCGGTCAGGGTCTCCTGGTAGCCGGTCATGGCGGTGCAGAACACCACCTCGCCGAAGCTCTCCCCGGTGGCGCCGTAGGCCTCGCCGGGGAAGACGCGCCCGTCCTCCAGCACCAGCGCGGCGGGGGCGTGGTCGGAAATCTTGGTCAGCCGGGCTTCACTCACCGTTTGCCACCTCCGGGTTCAGCGCGCCGATGGCCGGCACCCACGTGTCGTAGTCGTCCTTGTCGTCGGCTCGGAAGCCGGTGTCGAACTCGTGCCCGCCGACCGCCCAGCGGACCACCAGCAGGCCGCCGCCGCCCATCACCTTCCCGGCGATCCCGGCCTCGGTGCGCGCGGCGCGCACCGACTCCGCCGGTATCCAGACCGGGGTGGCGCCGGTGCGGTCGAACAGCAGGCCGCCGGGCAGCAGGTGGGCGGTGGCGTCGGCGCGGAAGCCGACGTCGCCGACGGCCACCCGGTCCTGCCAGCTCCGGTCGGTCACCGTGCTGGCGTAGACGCCGGTGCTCGGCGGCAGCAGTGGTTCGGTCTTGCCCCCGCGAACCTGTTCCAGCAGCCCCTCGGGGACAGCCGGGAAGGCGGGCAGGTCGGCCTGGCGCTTGCGCCGGTTGCGGTAGCCCCACCACATCAGGGCGACCAGCAGCGCGAACACGGCCAGGAACAGCAGGGTCAGGCCGAGGCGGTTCACTTCGCGGCCTTCCCGTCCCGGGCGGTGAGGGCACCGCGCAGCACGGTGGCGACCACCGCGCCGGGCAGCTCCATGCCCTCGTAGGGGGTGTTGGCGGCGACGCTGGCCAGGTCCGCGCCGCGCACGGTCCAGCGGCCCGCCGGGTCGACCAGGGTCAGCGTCGCGGGCTCGCCCACGGCGATCGGCCTGCCCTGGTCGGGCAGCCCGGCGATCTCGGCGGGGCGCTCGCTCATCACCCGCGCGACCCCGCGCCAGTCCAGCAGCCCGGGGTTGACCATGGTCTGCACCACGATCGGCAGCGCGGTCTGCAACCCGAGCATCCCGGGCCGGGCGGCGGACCACTCGCAGTCCTTGTCCTGGCTCGCGTGCGGGGCGTGGTCGGTGGCCACGCAGTCCACCGTGCCGTCGGCGAGGGCGGCGCGCAGCGCGGCGGCGTCGGTCGCGGTGCGCAGCGGCGGGTTGACCTTGTTCACCGGGTCGTAGGTGCTCAGCCGCGAGTCGTCGAGCAGCAGGTGGTGCGGGGTGACCTCGGCGGAGACCCGGGTGCCCCGCCCCTTGGCCCAGCGCAGCACCTCGGCGGTGCCCTCGGTGGAGACGTGGCAGACGTGCAGCCGGGCGCCGACGTGCCGGGCCAGCAGGCAGTCGCGGGCCACGATCGACTCCTCGGCCACCGCGGGCCAGCCCGCCAGGCCCAGCCGCGCGGCCTGCTCGCCCTCGTGCGCCTGCGCGCCGACGGTCAGCCTCGGCTCCTCGGCGTGCTGGGCGATGACCGCGTCGAGGGCCTTCGTGTACTCCAGCGCCCGGCGCATGATCAGCGGGTCGGCCACGCACAGGCCGTCGTCGGAGAAGATCCGCACGCCCGCCGCGGACCGGGCCATCGTGCCCAGCTCGGCCAGCCGCTCCCCCTTGAGCCCGACGGTGACCGCGCCGACCGGGTGCACGTCGACCAGCCCGACCTCCCGGCCGCGGCGCCACACGTGCTCGACCACCACGGCGTTGTCGGCCACCGGGTCGGTGTTGGCCATGGCGAACACGGCGGTGTACCCGCCCAGCGCGGCGGCCCGGGAGCCGGTCTCGATGGTCTCGGTGTCCTCGCGGCCGGGTTCGCGCAGGTGCGTGTGCAGGTCGACGAACCCGGGCAGGGCGACCAGCCCGCCCGCGTCCAGCACCTCGGTCCCGGCGTCGGCGTCGACCCGGTCGGCGATCTCCCGGATCACGCCGTCGCGCACCAGGACGTCGACCGGGCCGCCCTCGCCGTACGGCGTGGCGCCGCGGATGAGCAGCGTGGTCATGACCCGTCCTCTTCTCCGGCGAGCAGGTGGTAGAGCACGGCCATCCGGACGTGCACGCCGTTGGTCACCTGCTGGGTGATGGCCGCGCGCGGGGAGTCCGCCACCGCGGCCGAGATCTCCATGCCGCGCAGCATCGGCCCCGGGTGCAGCACCGGCGCGTGCTCCGGCAGCAGCCGCAACCGGTTCTCGCTGAGCCCGTAGGCGATCGCGTACTCGCGCGCCGACGGGAAGAAGCCGCCGTGCATCCGCTCGGCCTGCACCCGCAGCACCATCACCGCGTCCAGCGTCGGCAGCTCCGGGTCCAGCTCGTGGCTGACCACCAGCGACCCGGCGTCGCCCACCGACCAGTCGGCGACGCCGGTCGGCAGCAGGGTCGGCGGCGCGACCAGCACGACCTCGGCGCCCAGCGTCGTGAGCAGGTGCACGTTGGAGCGGGCGACCCGGCTGTGCAGCACGTCGCCGACCACGCCGATCCGCCTGCCCTCGACGTCGCCGAGCCGGTCCCGCAGGGTCGCGGCGTCGAGCAGGGCCTGGGTGGGGTGCTCGTGGGTGCCGTCGCCCGCGTTCACCACGCTGGTCCCGGCCTCGGCCAGCCAGCCCGCCAGCCGGTGCGCGGCACCGGAGGCCGGGTGCCGCACGATCACGCAGTCGGCGCCCGCGGCGGCCAGGGTCAGCGCGGTGTCGCGCAGCGACTCGCCCTTGCCGACCGAGGACCCGCCCGCGGAGACGTTCACCACATCGGCGCTCATCCACTTCCCGGCGATCTCGAAGGAGACCCGGGTGCGGGTGGAGTTCTCGTAGAACATGGTGATCACCGTGCGGCCGCGCAGCGTCGGCAGCTTGCGCACCTCGCGACCCAGCAGGGTCCGCTTGAGGCCGTCGGAGGTGTCGAGCACGGCCAGCGCGGTGTCGCGGTCGAGGCCGTCGGTGCCCAGCAGGTGCTTCACCCGGACTCCCCCTCCCGGTACAGCAGCACGCCGTCGCGGTCGTCGGTCTCGGTCAGCAGGACGTGCACCTCCTCGGCGCGCGCGGTGGGCACGTTCTTGCCCACGTAGTCCGCGCGGATCGGCAGCTCGCGGTGCCCCCGGTCGACCAGCACGGCGAGCTGCACCGCCCGCGGGCGACCACCGGCGTCGCGCAGCGCGTCGAGCGCCGCGCGGATGGTCCGCCCGGAGAACAGCACGTCGTCGACCAGCACGACCAGGGCCTTGTCGATCCCGCCCTGCGGCAGCGCGGTCTCGCCCAGCGGGCGGGTCGGGCGCCTGCGCAGGTCGTCGCGGTAGAGGGTGATGTCGAGGGTGCCGGTGGGCACGGTCACACCGGAGAACTCGGCGATCCGGGCGGCGAGCCTGGCGGCCAGCGGGGCGCCCCTGGTGGGGATGCCCAGCAGCACGACCGGCGGTGCGCCGGAAGCACCGAGCGACGTCTTCTCGATGACCTGATGGGCCATTCGGGCGATGGTGCGCGCGACGTCGCCCGCCGTCAGCAGCTCGCGCTGCCCGGCCGGTTCCGGCGCGCCACGGTCTCGCGGCGGCACGGTGGACTCCTTCCCCGCCTCACCGGACGGGTCCTTAAAGGATGTCGGTCGATCCCCTGACCAGGGGTCGTGGCGACCGTATCAGGCTTCGGCAGGGGTTCGAAGGGGTGGTCCGTGTGGGCTGGACGACGCCCGGTCGCCGGATTGGCTTGACCTGCTGGCAACTCTGGGTAACCATTACTCTGCGTGTTGAGGTGAAGATCCCCGCGTCGGTCGATAGCGCCGACGGGGCGAAGGAAATGGAGAACCGCCGTATGGGCGACTACGCCAAGGCGCTGGGAGCCAAGCTCCGTGCCATCCGCCAGCAGCAGGGGCTGTCGTTGCACGGCGTCGAGCAGAAGTCGGGCGGCCGCTGGAAGGCAGTCGTGGTCGGCTCCTACGAGCGCGGCGACCGGGCGGTGACCGTGCAGAAGCTGGCCGAGCTGGCCGACTTCTACGGCGTGCCCGTGGTGGAACTGCTGCCAGAGGGCCGGGTGCCCTCCGGTGCCGAACCCGCCACCAAGATCGTGATCAACCTGGAGCGGCTGCAACAGCTCCCCGCGGAGAAGGTGGGCCCGCTGGCCCGCTACGCGGCGACCATCCAGAGCCAGCGCGGCGACTACAACGGCAAGGTGCTGTCCATCCGCACCGAGGACCTGCGGTCGCTGGCGATCATCTACGACATGACCCCCGGCGAGCTGACCGAGCAGCTCATCGACTGGGGGGTGCTTCCTCCCGAGGCACGTCCCTCGAAAGAGGACTAGGGTCGACGGCGGGACGCCGCACGCGCAGACGGGGATGCTGCGCGTGGGGCGTCTTCGCCGTTCGGCGGGGACCTACAGGGTGGCGCGGAGCCGGTCGGCGATGCCCGCGATCCGACCGAGCACCCCGTTGACGAACCGGGGCGAGTCGTCGGTCGACAGCGACTTCGCCAACTGCACGGCCTCGTCGATGGCCACCGCGTCGGGCACGTCGGTGGCCCAGAGCAGTTCGTAGAGGCCCAGCCGCAGCACCGCGAGGTCGACGGCGGGCATCCGGGCCAGCGACCAGCCCTCGGCGTGCTCGGTGAGCAGTTCGTCGATCCGCGCCTGGTGCGCGGTCACGCCCTCGACCAGGGTGACGGTGTAGTCGTTGACCGGCGGCACGTCCGGGGAGCCGACCCGGTCGGCCATGATCGTGACCGGGTCGGCCTTGCGCACCGCGGCCTCGAAGAGCAGGTCGACGGCGCGCTTGCGGGCCTTGCTGCGAGCACCCACGTCAGCTGCTGACGCGGCCGAGGTAGCGCCCGTCGCGGGTGTCGACCTTGACCTTCTCGCCGGTGGTGACGAACAGCGGCACCTGGATCTCCGCGCCGGTCTCCAGCTTGGCGGGCTTGGTGCCGCCGGTGGAGCGGTCGCCCTGCAAGCCGGGGTCGGTGTGTTCGATGACCAGCTCGACCGAGGTGGGCAGCTCGATGAACAGCGGCACGCCCTCGTGCGAGGACACCACCGCGGTCCCGTTCTCCAGCAGGAACCGCGCCTGCTCGGCGACGACCTCGGCGGCGATGGAGATCTGTTCGAAGGTGTCGCCGTCCATGAAGACGAACTCGGAACTGTCGTTGTAGAGGTAGGTCATCTCCCGGCGGTCCACGGTGGCCGTGTCGACCTTGACCCCGGCGTTGAAGGTCTTGTCGACGACCTTGCCGGTCATGACGTGCTTGAGCTTGGTCCGGACGAACGCGGGCCCCTTGCCGGGCTTGACGTGCTGGAACTCGGTGACGGTCCAGAGCTGGCCCTCGATGTTGAGCACCAGGCCGTTCTTCAGGTCGTTGGTCGAGGCCACTTGCTTCCGATCTCCTGTTATCCGCGCGCGTTGATGGTCGCTGTCTAGACGACCATGAGCTGCTTGGTGGTCAGCGTGAGGAGTTCGGGACCGGCGTCCCGCACGACGAGCGTGTCCTCGATGCGGACCCCGCCCTTGCCGGACACGTACACACCCGGTTCGACGGTGACCGCCATTCCGGCGGAAAGTGTACCCACCGAGGTCTTGGCCAGGCTCGGCGCCTCATGGACCTGCAACCCCACCCCGTGCCCGAGGCCGTGCGGGAACTCCTCCCCGCGCCCGGCGTCCTCGATCACACCCCGGGACGCCCGGTCGACGTCGCGGGTGGGCACCCCCGGAGCGAGCGCGGCGACCCCGGCCGCCTGCGACCGGGCGACGAGGTCGAACAGGTCGCGCTGCCAGTCGGCGGCCCGGGTGAGCACCAGGGTGCGGGTCATGTCGGAGTGGTAGCCGTCGACGAGCGCCCCGAAGTCGAGCTTGAGGAAGTCCCCGGCGGCGAGGACGGCGTCGGTCGGCCGGTGGTGTGGGATCGCGGAGTGCACCCCGGTGGCCACGATCGACTCGAAGGACGGCCCCTCCGCGCCGTGGTCGCGCATCCGGTTCTCCAGGTCTCGCGCCACCTCCTTCTCGGAGCGCCCGACGAGACCACCCGCCTCGACGAGGTCGGCGAGGGCGTTGTCGGCGGCGGCGCAGGCCCGGCGCAGCGCGTCCACCTCGGTCTCGTCCTTGACCAGCCGCAACCCCTCGACCAGGTTCGGCGCCCTGGTCAACGTGGCCCGCGTGGCGCCTGCGAGGGCGTCGTGGCCGTCGACGGTCACGTGCTGGCTCTCGAAACCGACGGCACCGGAAGCCTTGTCGGCCAGGGCGAGGGCGCTGGCGCGGTCGATCACCTTGGCGAGGTCGGGCACCTGGGACGCGGACTGCTCGGTGTAGCGGCCATCGGTGCAGAAGAGGGTCGTCTCCTCCGAATGGGTGACCAGGAGGGCGGCGTTGGAGCCGGTGAAACCGGTCAGGTACCGGATGTTGAGCAGGTCGGTGACCAGCAGCCCGTCCAGGCCACGGTCACTGAGTTCCTTCCGGAGGGCGTCCCGCCGCCGCGCGTGCACAGCCATGGGGAGAGCTTAGGACGAGCAGGCCGGTGCGGCGGCGCGCTCTGCCGCCGGGGCGGCGGCGCGGGGGCGGGCGGAGGCGAGGTGGGCGGGGCGGGCGCGCTGGCACCCGCCGCGGCGACGGGCTTACGCTGCGGGAATGCGTCTGTGGGTGGTGCGCGGGGCCGTGCTGGCCGTTGTCCATGCCGTCGTGGCTGTGGTCGTGGCCGCGGTGAAGGCGGGGAACCCGACCGGCCAGTCGGTGGTGGAGGCGGTCTCGCTCGGGGTCCTGGTGGGCGTTGCCGCCGTGTGGGCTGCCGTCGACGGGTGGCGGCAGGTGCCGGAGCGGGGGACGGCCTGGGTGGTCGCCGCGCTGGTCGCGGGTGTGGGGTCGGCGGTGCTGCAGGTGATCGGGCGGGGGATCTTCGTCGATCAGACCGGGGTCAGTGCGCTGGGCGGGGCGCTGACCGGGGGTGCGGCGTTCAGCGCGCTGCTGGTGCTGCTTCCGGCCGGGTTGGGTCTGGTGGTCGGCCCGCGCTTGGACCCGGACCGGCCGCGTGAGGACGAGGACGAGCCCGTGCGGGCGAAACCGTCGCCCCGGCCGCGCGGCTAGGGCGTCCGCGCGCCGCCGGGGCGGGGGTCAGCGGCGGGCGATCAGGTCGGGGCCGCGTTGGTGGGCGGCCCACTCCCGGGGGGTGACCTTGGCCAGCTTGGAGGAGTTGAGGGTGGCCAGCTTCGGGTCCGAGAGCGCCCACAGGCGCTTGTCGTCCAGGAGGAGGCCCGCCTGGGCGGGGCCGGTTTGGATTCCGGCGGCCGCGGTGCTGAGGCGGGCTGCCACCGGGACCGCGTCCAGGGCGGGGACGCGGTGGTCGAGGACCTTCACCGACAGGCGTTCGGCCACCGAGCGCCGTTCGACCCGGATGAGTTTGCCGTGCAGGACCACGTCGATGGTGCGTTCCGGGGAGGGCACGGCGAAACCCTCCAGTGCCCTGAGGGCGCGGGCGGCGTCGGCGCAGGCTGTGGTGCCGGTGAGGTCGGCGCCGAAGTACTTGAGGGCCGTGGGGGCCGCCGCGTCAACCGTGGCGCGGACCAGGTCGACCGGGACGCGGTCGCAGGGGTCGTCCAGGGACGGCAGGGCGTGGCCCTCCGGGGTGCGGATGAGGCCGGGGCCCTCCTTCCACGGGCCGGGGATGACGACCGAGGTGTAGGGCTTGCGGCGGAACTCGCGGTCCCAGAACGTCAGGCTGGTGCCGTCGGCGGTTTCGTGCGCGATGGCGAACGCGCCCAGGGCGGGCACCCACATCAGGTCGGCGCTGAACGCGTCGACGACGGAACGGCTGCGGTCGGCGGTGCCCATGGTGCGGTGGAAGCCGTCCTCGCCGAGGAGTTCCACGTCGGTGCCGAAGGCGGGGTCGCGGGCGCGGAGGACGAACTGGCCCGCCCCGTTCCAGCCCGCGCCGCGGCCGGTGGTGTCGGTGAACATCAGGTAGAACCAGCCGTTGACGTGGGTGGCGGCGGGTTGGCCGGTGCCGTAGACGTTGTCCCGGAGGACGTCGTGGGAGGCGGTGACGATGGGGGCGCCCCCGTTGGCCCTGGTCCACACCCGGCCGTCGGGGCTGGTGGCCAGGCCGATGGCGTTGCCGTTGGCGTGGTGGCCCGCCGCACCGGTGTAGTACAGGTAGTAGGTTCCCCCGACCTTGATCACCGACGGGTCGCAGGTGTGCATGCCGTCGAAGCCGGTGGAGCTGCCGGAGAACACCGCGGTGCCCGGGCTGCCGTCCGGACCGCTGTACGGGCCCCACGGCCTCTCCGACTCGGCCAGCAGGACGTCGTCACCGGGTGGGGCGGCGGTGCCGAGCTGGCTGCACCACCACATCCGGTACCGACCGCCCTCGGCCATCAGCGTCGGCGCGTAGTTGTAGACCGCGTCCCCACCGCCCGCCGCCACCACCTGCGGGCCGGCCCGCTCCCGGTCGGTCCCCAACCGCACCGGCTCGACCTCCGCCCGCGCGGCCGGGACGGGGGCGGCGGTGGTCCGCTGCGGCCCCCGCTCGGTCACGCCCTCCGCGTCCGCCGAGCAGCCCGCCGCGACGACCACCACGACCAGGGACACGAGGGCATGGCGAACGCGCCGAAACCTGCTGGGCATGTGCGGTGGGGACCTCCGTGCCGGGACGCCGTCGGGGTCGGCGTCCGGCCCAGTCTAGGCACCGGCGAACGCCCCACCGCCCCTCCACCGCCCTGCGGCACGGGGCGCGGGAGCCTCGAACAGCGCCTCCACCCGGGCCCACCAGGACCATTTTCGCAGTTCAGGTGCTGTCCGACTCAGGTCAGCGGGTGTTGTCGGCCAGCCAGCGGAGGGCGAGGGGGTAGCCGTCGACGCCGAGGCCGACTATGACGCCGACCGCGATGTCGGAGAGGAGGCTGGTGTGGCGGAAGGTCTCGCGCTTGTGCACGTTGGAGATGTGCACCTCCACCAGCGGGGCGGTGAGCTGCGCGGCGGCGTCGCGGACGGCGATGGAGTAGTGGGTCCAGGCCGCGGCGTTGAGGACGACCGGGACCGACTGCTCGGCGGCCTCGTGCAGCCAGCCGAGCATTTCGCCCTCGTGGTCGGTCTGGCGCACGGTGACGTCGAGGCCCAGTTCCCGGCCGGTCTCCTCGCACCGGGCGACCAGGTCGGCGTGGGTGGTGCTGCCGTAGACCTCCGGCTCCCGGGTGCCGAGCCTGCCCAGGTTGGGGCCGTTGAGGACGAAGACCCTCACAGCAGCACCGTCCCGGACGTGGGCTGCTCGGTCGCCACCACCGAGTAGGCCGCGGCCAGCAGCGCCGGGTCGGGGCCCTCCAGCCGGGCGGGCTTGGCGAGGCCGTCGAGCACGACGAAGCGCAGGACGCCGGACTTGGTCTTCTTGTCGGTCAGCATCCCCTCGACGAGCTGGGGCAGCGCGTCGGCGTCGTAGGTGACGGGCAGGCCGACGGCGGTGAGGATGGCGCGGTGGCGGTCGGCGGTGGCGTCGTCGAGCCTGCCCGCGAGGCGGGCGAGTTCGGCGGCGAAGACCAGGCCGACGCTGACCGCGGCGCCGTGGCGCCACTTGTAGCGCTCGCGGCGCTCGATGGCGTGGGCCAGGGTGTGGCCGTAGTTGAGGAATTCGCGCAGGCTGGCCTCGCGCAGGTCGGAGGCGACCACGTCGGCCTTGACCTGGATCTTGCGGCGGACCAGGTCGGCGAGCACGTCGCCCTCGGGGTCGAGGGCGGCGGCCGGGTCGGCCTCGATCAGGTCGAGGATCTTCGGGTCGCCGATGAAGCCACCCTTGATCACCTCGGCCATGCCCGCGACCAGTTCGTTGCGCGGCAGCGTGGTCAGGGTGGCCAGGTCGACCAGCACGGCGGAGGGTTCGTGGATGACGCCGACGAGGTTCTTGCCCGCGTCGGTGTTGATGCCGGTCTTGCCGCCGACCGCCGCGTCGACCATGCCCAGCAGGGTGGTCGGCACGTTGACCAGCTTCACCCCGCGCATCCAGGTGCCCGCGACGAAGCCGCCCAGGTCGGTGACCGCGCCGCCGCCCAGCGCCAGCACCGCGCCCTGGCGGTCCAGGCCCATCCGGCCGAAGACCTCCCAGCAGAACGCGGCGACCGACAGCGCCTTGCCGTCCTCGGCGTCGGGGATCTCCACCCGGTGGGCGTCCAGCCCCGCCCTGGCCAGTTCCTCGCGGGTCGCCTCGGCGGTCGCGGCCAGGGTCGGCTGGTGGATGATCGCCACCTTCGACGCCCCGGCCACCGCCTGCACCAGCTCGTCGAGCAGGCCCTTGCCGATCACCACGTCGTAGGGGCGGTCGGTGGCCACCCTGATGCGCACCGGCTGCACGGTCAACGCCTCTCCTCGGTCTGGTCTGGGGTCTGGTCCGCGGTCTGGTCTGGAGTCTGATCCGCGGTCGTGCCCGCGGTCGGTCCGGCGGGGTCCGCGGTCGGTCCGGTGCCGTCCGCGGCCTGCCCACCGGGGCGGGCCGGGAGCGACGCCACCAGTTCGGCGACGACCTCGTCGGGGGTCAGCGCGTCGGTGAGCACCTCGACGGTGGCCACCTCGCGGTAGAGCGGCAGGCGCTCGTCGAGCAGTTCCCGGAACCGCGCCCTCGGGTTGATCCCGACCAGCAGCGGTCGGGCCGCCGACAGCCCGGTGCGGCGGACCCCCTCGGCGAAGCCGACGTTGAGGAAGACCACGGTGTGCTCGGCCAGCAGCGCCCGGGTCGCCGGGGACAGCACCGCTCCCCCGCCCAGCGCCAGCACCCCCGGGTGCTCGCTCAGCGCCGCGGCGACGGCCCGCTCCTCGAGTTCGCGGAACGCGGGTTCGCCGTCGTCGGTGAAGATTTCGGTGATCGGTTTGCCGGCACCCGCCACGATGTCCGCGTCGGTGTCGCGGAACGGCAGGCCCAGCGCCGCGGCCAAGCCCTCACCGGTCGTCGTCTTGCCCGCCCCCGGCGGTCCGACCACGACCGCGACCGGGCTCACCAGCGCTTCCGCAGCGCCTCGAGGTACCCCTCGGCGTTGCGGCGGGTCTCCGGCAGCGAGTCGCCGCCGAACTTCTCCAGCGCCGCCTCGGCCAGCACCAGGGCCACCACCGATTCCAGCACGACGCCCGCGCGCGGCACCGCGCACACGTCGGAGCGCTGGTGGATGGCCACCGCGGGCTCCCCGGTGACAACATCGACGGTGGACAGCGCACGCGGCACGGTGGAGATCGGCTTCATCGCCACCCGCACCCGCAGCGGCTCGCCGTTGGTGATGCCGCCCTCCAACCCACCCGCCCGGTTGGAGCGCCTGCTGACCCCGGACACCGCGTCCGCGTCCCGGTCGATCTCGTCGTGGGCCCCGCTCCCCCACCGCTGGGCGGTGGTGAAGCCGTCGCCGATCTCCACGCCCTTCATCGCCTGCACGCCCATCAGGGCACCGGCCAGCCGCGAGTCCAGCCGCCGGTCCCAGTGCACGTGCGAGCCCAGGCCCGGCGGCAGCCCGTAGGCGATCACCTCGATGACCCCGCCGACGGTGTCGCCCGCCTTCTTGACCGCCTCGACCTCGGCGACCATGGCGTCGGTCCCGGCCTGGCTGAACGAGCGCACCGGGCTCTCGTCGATGGCCGCCAGGTCACCCGGTCCGGGCAGCGGCCCCTCCGGCGCGGCGGCCGCGCCGATCGAGACGACGTGGCTGATCACCTCGATGCCGAGCAGTTGGCGCAGGAACGCCTTGGCCACCGTGCCCAGCGCGGTGCGGCTCGCGGTCTCCCGCGCGCTCGCCCGCTCCAGGACCGGCCGGGCCTCCGGGAAGTCGTACTTCTGCATCCCGGGCAGGTCCGCGTGCCCCGGTCGGGGCCGGGTGAGCGGCTCGTTGCGGCTCAGGTCGGCCAGTTCCTCCGGGTCCACCGGGTCGGCGGCCATGACCTTGGACCACTTGGGCCACTCGGCGTTGTCGATCTGCACCGCGATCGGCCCGCCCTGGGTGCGGCCGTGCCGCACGCCGCCGAGGAAGTCGACCTTGTCGGTCTCGAAGCCCATCCGGGGACTCCGGCCGAACCCGAGCCGCCTGCGGGCCAACTGCTCCCCCAGGTCAGAGGTGGTGACCTCGACCCCGGACACCATGCCTTCCAGCACGGCGACCAGCGCGGGCCCGTGTGACTCTCCAGCGGTCATCCAACGCAGCACGCGGCAATCCTGTCATGTCAACCCCGCGCCGCCCGCACAGCCTCGGGCAGGCTGGACGCTCCGCCGGTCACCTCCTCACCTGATAAAATGGACAAAAGGTACAAACAAACCAGGAGTGCCGAATGCGGAAGCTCATCCCGGCTCTGGCCGCCGTTCTGACCCTGACCGGCGTGGCCGCGTTCACCACTCCCGCCTCGGCTTCCCCGACCGCATCCGCGGCGGTGCGGGGCGTGGTGACGACCACCCCGCAGGACCTGATCGCGATGGGACAGATCACGATCGACAGGACGGCCCGGACGTTCACCTTCCCGACCGCCCGCCGGTTCGACGTGCCCAAGGAGGTCGTCACCGCGCACTGGGTCGGGACCAGCAGCCTCTACGAGACCGCGGTGACCTGGATCGAGCGGCACCCGTCGCTGTTCCACGTGTTCCGGCTGTCGTTGGACGGCACCGGGCGGGTCGTGGCGGACAACTACTACTACACGGCGGGCTGATCCCGGCGCCCGTGTCGGCGGGCGCGGATCACACACCGGCGAGGGTCACCAGGGCGACCGTCGTCGTGCCCAACAGCATCCCGGGCGCGTGCGGGACACCGGTGCGGTAGCGGGGAGCGCGGCGGGTCACCACGTGGAGGGCGAGCGTGGTGACCGCGGCCAGGAAGGTCGCCGCGATCAGCGCGGGCAAGCCGAGGGCACCCTGCACGGCACCCAGTGGGGCGGAGAGGAAGACGTCTCCTCTGCCCAACGCCGCGGGGTTCGCGTGGTGGATGAGGCTGTGGAGCGCACCGAGGACGGCCGCGCCCAAGACCGCGTGGAGCAGAAGCGCCCAACCCGTGGCGAGCGCGGGCCCGGCCAGCAGCGGTAACGCCAAGGCCGCGGTGGGAACGGTGAGGGCCCTGGGCAGGCGGCGGTGGTGGAGGTCGACCACCGCCAGGGGCACGGCCACCCAGGTGAGCGGGAGGACCACGGTCAACCACGCCGTCGGCAGGTGGGCGTGCTGCCAGAGGAGGGCGACGACTGTCCACAGGAGAGCCGTGGGGAGCTCGCACTGCCCCGGTCCGGCTCTGGTGCCGTGCGGGACCTTGGCCAGGAGGTTGCGGGAGAGCGCCCCGGCCAGGGAACCCGTCGCCAGGGCGAGGACCAGGAACGGGGAGAGCCAGGCCGCGCAGAGCAAGACCAGGCAGGCGACGGCGAGGACCTGGGCGGAAACCCTTGCGGCGGCGGGAAATGCCGCGGGGAACGACATGGGGAACGATGTCTTGGTCATGACTCCACCGTACGAACCCGGCGGAGCCTTGTCATTGCCACGATGGCGTGGGGATGGACGTTTGACAGCCCGCGGATTCCGTGCAGTGCAAGGAATCCGCGGGTCTACAGGGGCAGCGGCACCGGGTCGGCGACGGCGTCCCGGAGGGCGTCGCGCATGGCGACCCGGGGGGCCGCCTGGGCGGTGAAGAGCTCGACCTGGCCGAAAGCCTGGTGCAGCAGCATGTCCAGGCCGGTGGCGAGGTGGGCGCCGGACTCGGCCGCGGCGGCGGCCAGCGGGGTGGGCCAGGGGTGGTAGATGACGTCCAGCAGGTGGCGGGCCCCCGCGAGGTCCGCGGCGATGGGCTCGACGGCCTGGGCGGGGGCGGTGGTGACCAGCACCGCGCAGTTCGCGGCCAAGGCGCGGAAGTCGGCGGTGTCCCACTCCAGGACGGTCACCGGGAGGCTGAGGCGGTCGGCGCAGTCCTCGGCGTCGGCGGCGCGGGTGCGGTCCCGCACGACCAGGGTGGCCGACGACAGGCCCAGCGCGGCGAAGGCCGCCAGGGCCGCGCAGGCGGTGCCGCCCGCGCCCAGGACCAGGGCCGGGTCACCCGCCCTCGGCTGGTAGGCGGCGGCCACCAGCAGGGCACCCGCGACGCCGTCGACGTCGGTGCAGTCGGCGTGCCACGAGCCGTCGGGGCGGTGCACGAGGGTGTTGGCCGCGCCGACCGCGACGGCCCGGTCGGAGGCGGTGTCGGCCACCCGCAGGGCGGCGCGCTTGCCGGGCATGGTGACCGACAGACCCGCCCACTCCGGGCCGAGCGAGGCGACCAGGCCCGGCAGCCCGGCTTCGTCGCACTCGATCCGCTCGTAGGTCCAGTCCAGGCCCAGCGCGGCGTAGGCGGCACCGTGCAGCACCGGCGACAGCGAGTGGGCGACCGGGGAGCCGAGGACCGCCGCGCGCCGCTCAGTAGGCGTCGTTCTCATCGGCCAGCTTGATGTTCGCATTGTGCTCGGGCAGCGTGTCGGCGAAGCAGGAGGTGCCGTCCTTCTGGCAGCGCACGAAGTACAGCCAACTGCCCTCGGCGGGCTTGGCCGCGGCCTCCAGCGCCTCGCGGCTGACCGCGGCGATGGGCGTCGGGGGCAGACCGGGGCTCGCGTAGGTGTTGTACGGCCCGGCCTTGGCGCGGTCCTCGGACCGGGTGCGGATGTCCGGGCGGTCCAGGACGTAGTTCACCGTCGAGTCGTACTGCAGGTTCATCGGCAGGGCGAGGCGGTTGTAGGTGACCCGCGAGACCTTGGCGAAGTCGGGCTTGATGGCCTCGCGCTGCACCAGCGACGCCATGACCAGGACCTGGTACGGGGTGAAGCCGGTGCTGTCGGCCAGGCCGGGCATCCCGATGCTCTGCAGCCTGGCGACGGAGTCGGCCAGCAGCTTCTTCCACACCTCCTCGGCGGAGGTGCCCGGCTTGACCTCGTAGACGTCCGGCATGACCAGGCCTTCGAGCCGGTGCTTGGGCTCGGCCCTGGCGGCGTCCACGGCCGCCCAGTCGGGCACGCCCAGCGCGGCCAGGTCCGCCGTCTGCGCGACCTGGCGCAGGTCCTCGACCGACACGCAGACGTCCTGGCCGTTGAGCTTGGCGCACGAGGCCTTGGCGATGAGCGACAGCACGCCGGGGGTGGTGGTCTCGCCGTTGACGATGTCGTCGAGCTGCGTGCCCGCGCGGATCTGCAGGTTGCCCACCCTGGAGGCCGGGTCGACGATGCGGGCGACCGCGTCCGCGCCGGAGATCTTGGTGCGCATCACGTAGTAGCCCGGCTGCACCGAGCGGACCCGGGCGTCGGTCGCGGCGGCGGAGAGGAACGCCTTGGAGCTGGCCACCACCCCGGTGTCCTTGAGCCTGGTGGCGATGTTGGCGGTGGAGTCACCGCCCTCGACCTCGACCACGACGTCGGTCTCCCCGGCGCCCGCGAAGTCGTCGTAGCCGCCGATGTCGCTGATGAACCGGTAGCCGTACCAGGCCCCGCCGCCCAGGATGAGCAGGACGACCAGCCCGACGACGATCAGCTTGAGCCGCCTGCGGTCGGGCTTGGCCGGGCGCGCCGTGGCGCCGGTCCTGGGCTTGCGCGGGCGCTCGCGGCGCTCCGGCTCCTCCTCGAACAGGCCGAGGTCGTCGGTCATGAGTCCGCCTCCGCAGATCGTGCGAGCGCAGCGGCCCTGGCGTCGAGCCAGGCCTGGAGGATCTCCACCGCCGCGGCCTGGTCGACCACGGCGCGCTGCTTCTTCCCCCGGACACCGCGCCGGCTGAGCATCCGCGAAGCGGTGACCGTCGTCAACCGCTCGTCGGCCAGCCGGACCGGGACCGGGGTGATCCGGGCGGCCAGGTCGGTGGCGTAGGCGACCGCCGACTCGGCCGCGGCGCCGTGCCGCGCGGCCAGGGTCATGGGCAGGCCGACGACGACCTCGACCACCTCGTGCTCGGTGACGAGACCGGCCAGCGCGGCCAGGTCGGCCCTGGTCTTCTCGTCCCGCGCCAGCGTGATCAGCGGGCTGGCCAGGATCGGCGCGGGGTCGCTCAGCGCCACCCCGACCCGGACGGAGCCGACGTCCACGGCGAGCCTGCGGCCACGCCCCGGGTCGTCGGCCCCGGGCCGGTGCGGTGAGGGGTTCACGCGCCGTCCAGGGCCCGCCTCAGCGCGGTGACGGCCTCGCCGATGCCCCCGGCATTGGCACCGCCGCCCTGGGCCAGGTCCGGCTTGCCGCCGCCGCGGGCCTCGATGGCCGGGGCGAAGGCGGGCACCAGCTTGCCCGCGGCCAGCCCGGCGTCGCGGGCGGCGGCGGTGGTGGCGACCACGAAGGCGACCTTGCCGCCGTCACCGGCGGAGAACAGGGCGACCACGCCGGGGCGCGCCCCGAGCCGGTTGCGCACCTCGACGGCGAGGTTGCGCAGGTCGCCGCCGCCGATGCCGTCGGGCACCTTGAGCGCGACCAGGGCCGTGCCGCGCACGTCCTCGGCCTGCTCGGCCAGCGTCCCGGCCGAGGAGAGCAACTGGCCCGCGCGCAGCTTCTCCAGTTCCCTCTCGGCGTTGCGCAGCCGATCGACCAGGGCCTCGACCCTGGCCGGGACCTCCACGTCGGGCACCTTGAGCATGGCGGCCAGGTTCTGCACCAGGGCGCGCTCCTTGGCCAGGTAGCGCATGGCGTCCATGCCGACGTAGGCCTCGAGGCGGCGGCTGCCGGAGCCCACGGACGACTCGCCGAGCAGGCTGATCGGGCCGATCTGCGAGGAGTGCTCCACGTGCGTGCCACCGCAGAGCTCGCGCGACCACGGGCCGCCGATCTCCACGACGCGCACCGTCTCGTCGTAGGTCTCGCCGAACAGGGCGACCGCGCCGAGTTCCTGGGCGCCGCCCATGTCGGTGTAGACGACCTGGACCGGCAGGTCCTGGCGCACGGCGAGGTTGGAGACCTCCTCGATCTCGCTCTTGGTCTCCGGTGAGAGCGCGCCGGACCAGGCGAAGTCGAGCCGCAGGTAGCCGGGCTTGTTGTACGAGCCGCTCTGAAGTGCGGTCGGGCCGAGCACCTGGCGCAGGGCGGCGTGCACGACGTGCGTGCCGGAGTGCCCCTGCCGGGCGCCGACCCGCCACTCGGGGTCGACCCGGGCCTCGACCTCGGCGCCCTCGGTGATCTCGCCGGAGCGCACGCGCACCTGGTGCACCCAGAGCTTGCGGGCGATCTTCTGCACGTCGACGACCTCGAGCACGGCACCGGAGGCGGTGGTGATCGTCCCGGCGTCGCTCTCCTGGCCACCGGCCTCGGCGTAGAGCGGGGTGCGGTCGAGGATGACCTCGAGGATCTCGCCCTCACCGGCGCCGGAGAGCCGCTTGCCGTCGCGGACCAGGCCGATGACCTTGGCCTCGGTGGTCAGCTCCTCGTAGCCGGTGAACACGGTGTTGCCCTGGGCGAGCAGCTCGCGGTACACCGACTGGTCGCCGTGGCCGGTCTTGCGGGAGGCGGCGTCGGCCTTGGCGCGGGCGCGCTGCTCGGCCATCAGCTCGCGGAACCCGGTCTCGTCCACCGAGAGCCCGCGCTCGGCGGCCATTTCCAGGGTGAGGTCGATCGGGAAGCCGTAGGTGTCGTGCAGCTGGAAGGCCTTGTCGCCGGGCAGGGTGGCCTTGCCGTCGTCGACGAGCCGGTCCGCGGCCAGGTCGAAGATGCGCGAGCCGCTGGCCAGCGTGGCGAGGAAGGTCTCCTCCTCCTTGCGCATGATCGACTCGATGCGGGGGAAGTCGGTGGCCAGCTCGGGGTAGGACGGGGACATGGTGTCGCGGACGACGGCGGCGAACTCGCCGAGCACCGGCTCCTGCACGCCGAGCAGGCGCACCGACCGGACGATGCGGCGCAGCAGGCGGCGCAGCACGTAGCCGCGGGCCTCGTTGCCGGGGGTGACGCCGTCACCGATGATCATCATGCCGGAGCGGGCGTGGTCGGCGATGACGCGGAAGCGCACGTCGTCCACCGGGTTGCCCGCGCCGTAGCGGCGGCCGGACATCTCCTCGGCCTTGGCGATCACCGGGCGGACCAGGTCGGTCTCGTAGACGTTGTCCACACCTTGCAGCAGCGCGGCGACCCGCTCGATGCCCATGCCGGTGTCGATGTTGCGGCGCGGCAGCGAGCCGATCGGCTTGTGCCCCTCCTTCGGGGACAGCTCGCCGCGCACGTCCTGCATGAAGACGAGGTTCCACACCTCGAGGTAGCGGTCCTCGTCGGCGACCGGGCCGCCCTCGCGGCCGTGCTCGGGGCCGCGGTCGTAGTAGATCTCCGAGCAGGGGCCGCCGGGACCGGGGATGCCCATGTCCCAGTAGTTGTCCTTGCCGTCGCGGCGCTGGATGCGCTCCTCGGGCAGGCCCGCGATCTTCTTCCAGAGGTCGAGGGCCTCGTCGTCGTCGGTGTAGACGGTGGCCCACAGCCGGTCCGGGTCGAAGCCGTAGCCGCCCTCGGACTGGCTGTTGGTCAGCAGGGCCCAGGCGTGCTCGATGGCCTGGGCCTTGAAGTAGTCGCCGAAGGAGAAGTTCCCGGCCATCTGGAAGAAGGTGTTGTGCCGGGTCGTCTTGCCGACCTCGTCGATGTCACCGGTGCGCACGCACTTCTGGATGCTGGTGGCGCGCGGCCACGGGGCCGGGGCGTCGCCGAGGAAGTACGGCTTGAACTGCACCATGCCCGCGTTGACGAACAGCAGGTTGGGGTCTTCCAGGATCAGCGAGGCGCTGGGTACCGGGGTGTGGCCGTGGTCGGTGAAGTACTCCCGGAAGCGGCGGGAGATCTCGTGTGTCTGCACTGTCGGTCCTCAGGGGTCGAGCGGGTTCGGCGGGCGCGAACGGCGGAGGCCGAGCGTGTGCTCAGCCGTCCGCCCGGCGCGCTCGCGCGTCGGTGGCGCGCGGCTCCGCCCGGCGCGGCCTGCGCTGCGGGGCGGTGGCGCCGGTCAGGGCGTGCCGCGCCCCGGGGGTGACCCCGGAGCGGCGCTCGACCTCGTCGGTCAGCTGCCCCTCGCGCTCGGACATGCCCGCGCGGACGTCCGCGCCGAAGGCGCCGATGGCACCGGCGAGTTCGCGCACGGCGTCGCCGACGTTGCCCGCGATCCCGGCCGGGGTGACCGCGTGCGCGGTGTCGCGGGCCTTGCGGGACAGGGCCACGCCGGTGGCGACGCCGACGCCGAGCCAGAACAGGCGCTTCACTTCTTCGCCCCCCGCCCGCGGCGCAGGCCCGGGCCCGCGTGCTTGCCCTCCAGCGCGCCCTTGGCCTTGCGGCGGGCGCGGACGGCCTTGCTCACCCCGTAGGACAGCGCGGCGGCCTTGACCAGCGGGCCGCCCAGGGTGGCGGTGAAGACCGAGGTCAGCGCCGACACGTTGCCGGTGACGGCCTGCGCGTTGGAGGTGATGCCGTCGACCCGCTCGAGCTGGGTGTTGACGTGCGTCAGCGTGGTGTTGGCACCCGCGAACAGCGGGTCGCTGTTCTGGTGTGCCTTGCGGATCGCGATGGTCGTCTCATCGAGGGTGCGGCCGAGCTTGAACAGCACGACGCCCAGCAGCACCACGAGCAGGACGAACGCGCCCGCGGCGATCAGCGCGGCGATCTGCCCTGCTGTCACGAGACTCTCCTCCTAGGCCGTCGCTCCCCGGGTGCGGTCGGGGGGCGGGTGATCGGCGTCAGGCTACCGCGCCCGGTCCGGCCCGGCCTGCCCGGACCTGCGCCGCTGCGAGCACAGTCTCCACCGCACCGGCGATCTGCGCGAACAGTTGTCCACAGGGCCGAGAAGTCGATCAGTCGCCGCGCACGACCCTGCGCAGTTTCGGCACCCGGTCGGCCAGCGGGCGCTCGGCGCCGCGTTGCGTGGGGTTGTAGTAGTCGCGGCCGCGCAACGCGTCCGGCGGGTACTGCTGGCGCAGCACGCCCTCGGGGGCGTCGTGCGGGTAGCGGTAGCCGGTGGCGTTGCCCAGTTCCTTCGCGCCCGCGTAGTGCCCGTCGCGCAGGTGCGGCGGCACCGTGCCCGCGGCGCCCGCGCGGACGTCGGCGAGCGCGCTGTCGATGGCGGTGATCACCGCGTTGGACTTGGGCGCGGTGGCCAGGTGCACGGTGACCTGGGCCAGCGCCAGCCTGCCCTCGGGCATGCCGATGAGCTGCACGGCCTGGGCGGCGGCCACCGCGGCGGGCAGCGCGGTCGGGTCGGCCATGCCGACGTCCTCGGTGGCGTGCACGATCAGCCGCCGGGCGATGAACCTGGGGTCCTCCCCCGCCTCGACCATCCTGGCCAGGTAGTGCAGCGCGGCGTCGACGTCGGAACCGCGGATGGACTTGATGAACGCGCTCATCACGTCATAGTGCTGGTCGCCCGAGCGGTCGTAGCGCACGGCGGCCTTGTCCAGCGTGGCCTCGACGGTGGCGAGGTCGATCACGCCGCCGCGGGTGGCGGTGGCGGAGTCGGCGGCGGCCTCCAGCGCGGTGAGCGCGCGCCGGGCGTCGCCGCCCGCGAGCCGGACGACGTGGTCCTCGGCCTCGGCCTCCAGCGTCACCGCGCCCGCGAGGCCGCGCTCGTCGGCGACCGCCCGGCGCACCAGCGCGCGGACGTCCTCGTCGCCGAGCGGGTGCAGTTGCAGCACGATCGAGCGCGACAGCAGCGGGGAGACCACGGAGAAGAACGGGTTCTCGGTGGTGGCCGCGACCAGCAGCACGATCCGGTCCTCGACCGCGCCGAGCAGCGCGTCCTGCTGGGTGCGGGAGAAGCGGTGCACCTCGTCGATGAACAGCACGGTGGACTCGCCGGAGTGGGTCAGGCGCCTGCGGGCGTCGTCGATGACCCCGCGCACCTCCTTGACCCCGGCCGAGAGCGCCGACAGCGCCACGAACCGCCTGCCGATCGCCGAGGACACCAGGGTGGCCAGGGTGGTCTTGCCGGTGCCGGGCGGCCCGTAGAGCAGGATCGAGGCGGGCGCGGCGCCCTCCACCAGCCGCCGCAGCGGGGCGCCGGGGCCGAGCAGGTGGTCCTGGCCCAGCACCTCGTCGAGGGTGGCCGGGCGCATCCGCACGGCCAGCGGCGCGGACGGGCTCACCCGGCGCGGCCCCGGCGGCTGCGCGGGCGGGCCGGAGGTCGTGCCGAAGAGGTCGAGGTCGAACTCCTGTTCCACCCGGGCGACGCTACCCGTTCACAGGGACAGGTCGAACCGGCCGTCTTTGGCGCCGGTCACGAAGGTTCCCCACGCGGCGCTGCGCAGGCTCAGCACGCCGCCGGTCCGGTTCTTGGTGTCCCGCACGCCGGTCGCGGACGCGGTGATCCGCACCTCGACGCAGTTTTCGTTGGCTCCCCCGCTGCGGGCGCTCTTGAACCAGCCGGTGTCCCGCACGAGGGTCATGATCACAACTCCTTGACGATACGCTGCACGAGCCGCCGGGAATCCTTGCGGCTCAACGCATGTTCCCACACGCGGTAGAACGCACGCAGCATACTCTCGACCTCGGCTTCGCCGTCGTAGTACATCGACGGCCCCAAGACCGGCGCGGAGTACCCGACCGGCGTTCCGCGCTCACCGAAACCGAAAACACACAAGCCGTACCCTCGCGCGGGGTTCCCGAACGCGTCGTTGGTCAGCACGCGAACGTTCAGGTCCGGGAGCTTGTCGAGCAGGTTGAGCAGGTGGTGCAACTGCTCCCGCATGACCTCGACGCTTCCCATGCTCGCCCGGAGCGCGTCCTCGGTGATGACGAACCGCATGATCCGTCGATCTTCGGCTCGCAGCAGTCGCGCCTGCCGGTCCATCCGGTAGGCGAGCCGCTCGGGGCCCTGCGAATCCGCGTGCTGCCACCAGATGCCGTCGCACTCAGCGATGACAGCTTGCACATAGCCGGGAGACTGCAAGAGGCCTGGGATGATGCCGGTCTCGAAGCAGTTGATCTCGGACGCACTGGCTTCGAGATCGGCGAAGCGCTGGTAGGCGTCGGGCAACTGGTCGATGTGCACCCGCCGCTGCCTGCGCTTGCGGGCCTGGGCGCCGAGGTCGAGCACGGTCTCGCGCTCGTCCCCGGCCACGCCGTAGCAGTCGAGCAGCGTGGTCAGGTCCTCCTCGCTGGCGGTCGCGGTGCCGTCTTCCAACTGCACGATCCGCGACCGGACCTTGCCCACCGCGTCCGCCGCCGCCTGCTGGGTGACACCCGCCGAGTCGCGCAGTCTGCGCAGGGTGAGGCCGAGCTGCCTGCGCTCGAAGGTCGGACGGGCCTGCCCCATGTCGAACTCCCTGTTCACCCGATCAGACGACTTGTTTCAAGCCCGACTGTCGCCCTAACTTATCCGGGAGACAGTCGGGCTTCCAAGCCCGCTGAGAACCCTAGCCGGTGGAGGCGAGAACCATGGCGCTCTATACCCAACCAGGCGTGTCGGTCGAAACGTGGGTCGAGATGACCCACACCGTGCCCATGCGCTTCGAGGCCTGCGCGCTCAACGACAACGCCACGCTCCACTTCGGGCAGAGCAGCGAGTACGTCCTGACCCTCGGCCGGGACAACCTGCGCCAACTCGTCGACCTCGCCACCCTGGCGATCGCCGAACTCGACAGCGCCGTCGCCAGGGGTGGGACGGATGACGATCCAGCGCGGGCCAGTGGCGCACAGCGTGCGACGCTACCCGGGTAACGGCCGCCACCGGGACCGCGACCCCACGGGGCGGAGCGCGCTGTCGGGGAGTTGAGAACGCGTGGGCTTGTTGGACAGGTTCTACCGGGTGCCGCACGACCTGCGGCACTTCGAGCGGGAGATCGGCAAGCTGGCCGTGCTGATGGACGCGGTCACCCCGCCGGGGATGGTCCGCGCCGCCCGCGACGAGGTGACCAGGCAGTCGATCCAGGTGCGGGCGCGGCTGGCCGCGCAGGGGCGGCTGGGTGAGCTGCGCCGGTTCCGCACCCGGGTGCTCGCCTCGGCCGACTTCATGGACGGAACGATGTACCACAGGGTGTTCGTGCCCTACATCGAGACGATCCTGCCGAAGACGCGGGGTGAATAGCGGGTGTCGTGTGGGAGGATGACGTCCCGTGACCTCGACCGTCATCCTCCTCGCGGGCCCCTCCGGTTCCGGCAAGTCCACCCTCGGCGACCGCCTCGGGCTGCCGGTGCTGCGGCTGGACGACTTCTACCGCGAGGGCCACGACCCGGCCCTGCCGCGCGACGCAGCGGGCCGCGCCGACTGGGACCTGCCCGGTTCCTGGCACGCCCCGGACGCCCTGGCCGCGGTGGTCGCGCTGGCCACGACCGGTTCCGCCGACGTCCCGGTGTACGAGCTCGGCGCCGACCGCAGGGTCGGCGTGCGCCGGGTGGGGTTGGCGGGGGCGCCGGTGTTCGTCGCCGAGGGGTTGTTCGCCGATCAGATCGTCGGGGGCTGCGCGGCGGCGGGGGTGCTGGCCGGGGCGATCGTGCTGGACCCGAGCGCGGGGCGGACGGCGCTGCGGCGGTTCACCAGGGACGTGGCCGAGTCGCGCAAGCCGGTGCCGGTGCTGCTGCGCCGGGGGCTGCGGCTGTGGCGCGAGCACGCGGCGGTGGTGCGCCGGTGCGAGCGGGCCGGGATGCGCCGCTGCGCGCCGGAGGAGGCCGTTCGGGTGATCGCCGGGGCCGGGGTCCTCGCGAACGCCTGACCGGCCCACGCCCAGGGCGTCGGCGAGCGCAACCCGCGCAACAGAACCGACCACGAACCGCCACAATTCTCCCAGCGGCTGGACGGAAACCCGCGGTCGTTGCCTGGTCACGGGGGGCGGTGCTCCGATTGGCCCATGGCCGCATCCCCTCCCCCAGACCCGCTCAAGTTCGCCTACTGGGTGCCGAACGTCAGCGGTGGTCTCGTCGTCAGCGACATCGAGCAGCGCACCGACTGGTCCTACGACTACAACCGCGAACTCGCCGTCCTGGCCGAGGACAACGGTTTCGAGTACGCGCTGAGCCAGGTCCGCTACATGGCCAGCTACGGCGCGGCCTTCCAGCAGGAGTCGACGAGCTTCAGCCTCGCGCTGCTGCTGGCGACGCAGCGGTTGAAGGTGATCGCCGCCGTGCACCCCGGGTTGTGGCACCCGGGGGTGCTGGCGAAGCTGGTCGCCACCGCCGACCACCTCTCCGGCGGGCGGGCCGCGGTGAACGTGGTCTCCGGGTGGTTCAAGGGGGAGTTCACCGCGCTCGGCGAGCCGTGGCTGGAGCACGACGAGCGCTACCGGCGCTCGGAGGAGTTCATCCGGGTGCTGCGGGCCAGTTGGACCGAGGACGAGGCCCAATTCGCGGGTGACTTCTACCGGTTGCGCGGTTACGACCTCAAGCCCAAGCCGCTCGCGGCCGAGGGGAGGCCGCACCCCGAGATCTTCCAGGGCGGGAACTCCACCGCCGCCCGCGCGATGGCCGGGCGCGTCTCGGACTGGTACTTCAGCAACGGCAAGGACTTCGACGGGGTCACCGAGCAGATCACCGAGGTGAACCGCTCCGCCGAGCAGCACGGCCGCACGGTCCGTTTCGGGCTCAACGGTTTCCTCATCGCCCGCGACACCGAGGCCGAGGCCAGGGAGACGCTGCGGGAGGTCGTGGCGAAGGCCGATCCCGACGCGGTCAAGGGGTTCCGCGACGCGGTTCAGCAGGCGGGCAGCTCCACCGGCGACGGGAAGGGCATGTGGGCGGACTCCTCGTTCGAAGACCTCGTCCAGTACAACGACGGCTTCCGCTCGAAGCTCATCGGCACCCCGGAGCAGATCGCCGAGCGGCTGGTCGCCTACCGGTCCCTCGGGGTGAACCTCGCGCTCCTGGGTTTCCTGCACTACCACGAAGAAGTAGCGTACTTCGGCGAGCACGTCCTGCCGATCGTCCGCGCGCTTGAAGCCGACGCCGACCGTGGCGCGGCCACTCCCGAACCGCTGACCGTCTGAGGAGGAAACCGTGACCACCACCGAGACCGACTGGTCGAAGACCGAGACCCCGACCACCGCCGAGGGCTGGGTGTCCCGCGCGGCGGAGGTGTCCGCGCTGCTGGCCGTCGACGCCGTCACCCGCGACAAGGAGGGCAAGACCCCGTACGCGGAGGTCCGGCTGCTCAAGGACTCCGGCCTGGTGACCCTGCTCGGCCCGACCGAGCACGGCGGCGGCGGGCAGGAGTGGCCGACCGCGTACCGGGTCGTCCGCGAGATCGCCGCGGCCGACGGCTCGATCGGCCAACTGCTGGGCTACCACTACCTGTGGTTCTGGGCGGCGCGCCTGGTGGGGACACCGGAGCAGATCACCGCCGTGGAGGAGCTGGCGACGACGAACCGCCTTTTCTTCGGCGGCGCGGTCAACCCCCGCGACTCCGACGTGACCATCACCGACGAGGGCGACACGATCGTCTACAACGGACGCAAGTCGTTCTCCACCGGCAGCCGGGTCTCCGACCTGACCGTGCTCGAAGGCGTGCTGGAGGGCACGGACAAGCACGTCTTCGCCATCGTCCCCTCCGACATCCCCGGCCTCACCTTCCACGACGACTGGGACAACATCGGCCAGCGCCTGACCGAGTCGGGCGGCGTCACCATCGACGGCGTCCGGGTCGACTGGGCGTCGGCGGCGGGGTACGTCGACAAGACCTTCACCCCGCGCGTCTACAACACCCTCAACGTGCCGACGATCCAGCTTGTGTTCGTCAACTTCTACCTCGGCATCGCCCGGGGCGCGCTGGAGACGGCCCGCACCTACACCCGCGAGAAGTCCCGCTCGTGGCTGCACGGCGGCTACGAGCGCGCGGTGGACGAGCCGTACGTGCTCGACGTCTACGGCGACCTCACCTCGAAGCTGTGGGCGGTCGAGGCACTGGCCGACCGGGTGGCGGAGGAGGCGCTGGTCATCCACCGAGCCCCGGACCGGGTGACCGAGCGCGAGCGCGGCGAGCACGAGGTGCGGGTGGCCGCGGTGAAGGCCCGCGCGACGGACGTGGCGCTGGAGATCACCGCCGGGGTCTTCGAGGTGACCGGTGCCCGCGCCACCGCGTCGTCGGAGGGCCTGGACCGGTTCTGGCGCAACGTCCGCACGCACACCCTGCACGACCCGGTGGCCTACAAGCGCCGCGAGGTCGGCGTGTTCGTCCTGCGCGACGAGATCCCCGAGCCCACCTGGTACTCCTGACCGCTCCCGCCCGCCGCGGACCCGGAACGGGCCTGCGGCGGGCGGGGTCGCTCAGGGCCGCAGCAGCGGCTTGACGACCTTGCGCGCGTCCATGTCCCGGTAGGCGTCGGCCACCTGCTCCAACGGGTACTCCGCGTCGAAGACCGGCCCGGGGTCGAGCTTCCCGTCGAGCACGTCCGCGAGGAGTTCGTCCAGGTAGTGCCGGACGGGCGCCACCCCGCCCGCCACCGAGATGTTGTCGGAGAACATCTGCCCCACGGGCAGTTCCGGGCCGCCCGCGGGCACCCCGACGTAACCGACGCGACCGCCCGGCCGGGTGGAGTCGAGGGCCTGCCGCATGGACTCCTTGGTGCCGACGCACTCCAGGACCGCGTCGGCGCCGATCCCGCCGAGCAGTTCCTTGACCTCGGTCACGCCCTCCGCACCCCGGGTCGCCACGATGTCGGTGGCGCCGAAGCGGGTGGCGAGACGCTGGCGGTCGGCGTGGCGGGACATCGCGATGATGCGGCCCGCGCCCAGGCGGGCGGCGGCCAGGACCGCCGAGAGGCCGACCGCGCCGTCGCCGACCACCACGACCGCGTCACCGGGGGCGACCCGGGCGGAGACGGCGGCGTGGTGACCGGTGGCCATGACGTCGGAGAGGGTCAGCAGGCTCGGGACCAGGGCGGGGTCCGGGGTGCCGGGGGTGGCCACGAGGGTGCCGTCGGCGAAGGGGGCGCGGACGTACTGGGCCTGGGTGCCGTCGAGGGCTTCCCCGGCGCGGCTGGTGGAACCCCAGGCCCCGCCGTTGACGCAGGAGGTGTGCACGCCGTTGCGGCAGTGCGCGCAGGTGCCGTCGCTGACGACGAACGGGGCGATGACGAAGTCGCCCGCGCGGACGGTGCGCACGTCGGCACCGACCTCCTCGACGACGCCGACGAACTCGTGCCCGATCCGGCGGGGTTCGTCGGCGCCCCGGACACCCCGGTAGCCCCACAGGTCGGAGCCGCAGACGCAGGCGGCGACGACGCGGACCACCGCGTCGGTGGGCTGCCGGACGGACGGTTCGGCGGTGTCGGCCAGGCGGATGTCGCCCTCGCCGTGCAGGTAGGTGGCTCGCACGGTCCGAACGCTACGCCCGGGTCAGGCCCCCAGCACGCGGCGCAGCGCGCCGAGGACCAGCTCCACCCGCTCTGGCCTGGCGTTGTGCCCCATGAGTCCGATGCGCCACACCGAGCTGGCGAAGGCGCCGACGCCCGCGCCGATCTCGATGCCGTACTCGGTCAGCAGGACCTGCCGAACCTTGGCCGAGTCGACGCCGTCGGGGACGCGCACGGTGGTCAGCTCGGGCAGCCGGTGACCCTCCGCGGCGAACAGCTCCAAGCCCAGCTCGCCGAGCCCTTCGTGCAGCCGCTGCCCGGCCGCGCGGTGGCGCTCGTGGACGGCCTCCAAGCCTTCCTCCAGCACCCGGCCCAGCGCCGCGTGCAGGGAGGCGATCATGGCGACCGGGGCGGTGTGGTGGTAGGTGCGCCCGCCGCTGGAACCGTCGACGTAGGCGCCGATGAGGTTCAGGTCCAGGTACCACGTCGGCGGCCGCTGCACGCGCCGGTCCCAGGCGCGGTCGGAGACGGTGAACGGGGCCAGGCCGGGGGCGACGCCGAGGCACTTCTGGGTGCCGGAGTAGGCCACGTCCACGCCCCAGGCGTCGATGTCGACCTCGATGCCCGCCAGTGAGGTGACGCAGTCGGCGAGCACGAGGGCGCGCTGGTCACGGGCGTGCACGGCGTGCGCGAGGGCCTTGATGTCGCTGCGGACCCCGGTGGAGGTCTCCGCGTGCACGGCCGCCACCATCGACGGCTCCGGGTGCGCGTCCAGGACGCGCCGCACGTCCACCGGCTGCCCCCAGTCGTGGTCGACCCGGACGACGTCGGCGCCGTAGCGGCCCGCGACGTCGACCATCCGCTCGCCGAACAGGCCGTTCACCCCGACGACCACGACGTCACCCGGCCGGGCGAAGTTCGCGAACGCGGCCTCCATGCCGATGGAACCGGTGCCCGACAGCGGCAGCGTCCGCGCGTTCTCGGTGCCCCACACCCGGCGCAGCCGCGCGCAGGTCTCGTCCAGGACCCGCAGGAACTCCGGGTCGAGGTGCCCCAGCAGCGGCGCGGCCAGCGCGGCCGTCGCCTCCGGGTACGGGTTCGAGGGGCCGGGTCCGAGCAGGGCGCGGTCGACGAGAGCCATGCCCGGCACTCTACGACCCGGTCGCGGGCCGAGGGGTCAGTGGTCGAACGCCGGGTACACCGGGAGCGCGCGCTGGCCGTAGCGCCTGGTCAGCGCCGCCACCACGGTCACCGCGTGCTCGGCGGTGGCCTGCTTGCCCATGCGGTCGGCGGCGCGGGCCAGGTCGGCCCAGCGGGCCACCAGCACGTCGGTCTGGTGCGGGCGCGGCACCGAGCCGCCGGAGCCGAGCTGCTGCACGTCCGGCACGGTGAGGAACTGCCAGGTGCTCAGCCAGACCCAGAAGAGCTGCGCGTCGAACAGCCTCGGCAGCAGGACCTCGTCGTCGTCGAGGTCGGGCCACATGACCCGGACCTCGGCCCGCCAGGCGGCGAGCATCGCCGCGGCCATGCCCCTGGGCAGGGCGTAGGCGCACCAGCAGGACGGGAACGGCACGGTCAGGTAGGCGGCGTCGAACATCATGTTCCGCACGCAGCCGCCCTCGAAGTCCAGGAAGCGGACGCCGCGGTTGGTGATCAGGTTGTTGTCGGGGCAGGAGTCCGACGGGCTGAACGCCCGGTGGCGGCCGGTCTCCAGCAGGCCGAGCGTGGCGCGGGCGTCGTCCAGCGCCTCCGCCGGGGTCGCCACGCCGAAGCCGTCGAGCAGCAGCGCGGGCAGTTCGGCGACGGCGACCGGGCCGTCGACGGCCAGCGGGTCCTTGTCCTTGGGCGGCTTGAGCCGCCGCAGCAGGGCGTCGAAGTCGGCCTCGCGGCCCGCGGTGCTGGCGTGCAGCTTGCCCAGCGAGCGCGCCCAGGACAGCAGCGCGCCCTCGGCGACCCTGGCGTCGTCGCCGTGCAGCTTCTCCGCGAGCGTGGGCGCGCGGCCCAGGTCCTCGATGACCAGCAGGTTCGTGTCGCTGTCGTGGGCGAACAGCTCCGGGCACATCCGCTCCTCGGCCGCCAGCGCGGTGAAGAGCTGGTAGCTGACCGCCTCGCGCACCCAGCTGTCGCGCGGGGCGGTGCGCTGGACGTAGCGCTTGACCACCAGCGTGCGGGGCAGGGAGAACGGGCTGGACGCGACCTTGACCCGGAGCACGATCGAGCGGCTGCTGCCGCCGAGGTCCTCGGGGTCGGCGAGCCGGATGCGCACCCCGAACCGCTTGCCGAGCACGGACTCCGCAGCGAGCACGGTGGCGGCCACCTCGGCCTCGCCCAGCTCGACGGGGGCGTGCGCCTCAACCCCGTCCACGGTGCCCGTGTCCGGTGGATCGGCGGCGATCTCCACACTCATCTCCTCCGACCCTACCCGTGGACACCGGCCACGACGCCCTGCGGATGGTCACGAATGCCTTCCTGCGACCGTAGCGAGGTCAACCGATACAGAACGAGACGACCGCCGACAGGTGACGGCAGGAGGCCCGGTTCAGCCGCGAGCCAGTCGGGTGAGGCCGAACGGCTCCCCCGCGCCGCTCACCCGTCCGACAGCGGTCGGCCCGAGTCCCCGGGGGCGCGCACGCCGTGCCGCAGGACCAGCACGAGCGCCGCGGCCAGCACGATGCCGAGCAGGTTGACGGCGAGCTGCGCGGCCGAGCCGAACACCTTGCCCCACTCGCCGAGGATCGCCGCCACCCCGATGTACCCGGCGGCGGGCACGGTGGTGACCGAGATGAACACCCCGACCAGCGCCGCGGACTTGGCCGAGGTCATCGACAGCATGCCCGCCGCGCCCGCCAGCACGGCCACCACCAGCGACCACGGGCCGACCTGGTAGACGAAGTCGGCCTCGTGCCCGTCACCGGTGATGGCCGAGGCGTCGAACATCCCGGCCAGGGTGCCCAGCCAGGCGCCCGCGGCGGTGACCGCGATGGCCAGCGGGAACCCCACGCCCAGCGCCAGGCCCGCCCGCCGGACCAGGTCCCGGCGGCGGCGGACCAGGCCGACGGCGAGCGCGGCCAGCGGCCCGAACTCCGGGCCGACGACCATGGCGCCGACGATGGTGACCGGCGAGTCGGTGATCACGCCGACCGCGGCGAGCAGGCAGGCGATGGTGAGGAACGCCAGGAACGTGGTGTTGAGCCGGGACTCCTCACCGGTGCGGGCGACCAGTTCCTCCCACACCACCGCGTCGGCGGCCTCGCCGGGCGCGCGCCGCTCGGCCCGGTCGCCCGCGTCGGAGAGCACGGTGTCGATCTGCTCCAGCGTGACGCCGCCGTCGTGGTCGACGCCGAGGTCGCACAGGCCCGAGAGCACGTCGTCGGCGGCCTCCCTGGCGAGGTCGGCCTCGATGACGTCGCCCTCCGGGTCGAGCGCGGCCCCGGGGAACATCACCAGGTGCGTCACCCCGGGGTGTGCGCGCAGCAGGCCGACCGCGGCGTCCGCGCGGTCGGCCGGGCACACCACCCGCAGGTGCAGCACGCCCTACTCCGGTTTGGCTTCCGGCTTGGCGGGCTTGAAGTCCACCCCCGCCTCCTTGCGCTGCTCCGGGGTGATCGGCGCCGGGGCGCTGGTCAGCGGGTCGAAGCCGCCGCCGGTCTTGGGGAAGGCGATGACCTCGCGGATCGAGGTCTCCCCGGCCAGCAGCATGACGATCCGGTCCCAGCCGAAGGCGATGCCGCCGTGCGGGGGCGGGCCGTAGGAGAACGCGTCGAGCAGGAAGCCGAACTTCTCCTGGGCCTGCTCGGAGTTGATGCCCATGAGCGCGAAGACCCGCTCCTGGACGTCCTTGCGGTGGATTCGGATGGACCCGCCGCCGATCTCGTTGCCGTTGCAGACCAGGTCGTAGGCGTAGGCCAGGGCGTTGGCCGGGTCCTCCTCGAAGCGGTCGACCCAGTCCGGGGTGGGCGAGGTGAACGCGTGGTGCACCGCGGTCCACTGCCCCGAGCCGACGGCGACGTCACCGGCGGAGCGCGCGGCGGCGGCCTCCTCGAACAGCGGGGCGTCGACGACCCAGACGAACGACCAGGCGGACTCGTCGATCAGCCCGCAGCGCTTGCCGATCTCCAGCCGGGCCGCGGCCAGCAGCGACCGGGCGTCGGCGGGGTTGCCCGCGGCGAAGAACACGCAGTCACCGGGCGCCGCGCCGGTGGCCTTGACCAGCCCCTCGCGCTCGGCCTCGGACAGGTTCTTGGCGACCGGGCCGCCGAGGGTGCCGTCCTCGCCGACGAGCACGTAGGCCAGGCCCTTGTGCCCGCGCTGCTTGGCAAACTCCTGCCAGGCGTCGAGCTGGCGGCGCGGCTGCGCGGCGCCGCCGGGCATCACCACCGAACCCACGTAGGGCGCCTTGAACACCCGGAACGGGGTGTCGGCGAAGTACTCGGTCAGCTCGGTGAGCTCCAGGTCGAACCGCAGGTCCGGCTTGTCCGAGCCGTAGCGGGCCATCGCGTCGCGGTAGGTGATGCGCGGGATGTCCCCGGCGATCTCGTGCCCGGCCAGCTCCCGCCACAGCGCCTTGGCGATCTTCTCGCCGAGGGCGATGACGTCGTCCTGGTCGACGAAGCTCATCTCGATGTCGAGCTGGGTGAACTCCGGCTGCCGGTCGGCGCGGAAGTCCTCGTCGCGGTAGCAGCGGGCGATCTGGTAGTACCGCTCCATCCCGCCGACCATGAGGAGCTGCTTGAACAACTGCGGCGACTGCGGCAGCGCGTACCAGGAGCCGGGGCGCAGCCGGGCGGGCACCAGGAAGTCGCGGGCGCCCTCGGGCGTCGACCGGGTCAGGGTCGGCGTCTCGATCTCGACGAACCGCTCCTCGTGCAGGATCGTGCGGGCGATCCGGTTCGCCTCGCTGCGCATCCGGATGGCGTTGGCCGGGGCGCTGCGGCGCAGGTCCAGGTAGCGGTGGCGCAGCCGGATCTCGTCGCCGACGGAGAGGTGGTCGTCGAGCGGGAAGGGCAGCGGAGCGGACTCGCTGAGCACCTCCAGCTCGGTGACCAGCACCTCGATGGCGCCGGTCGGCAGCTCCGGGTTCTCGTTGCCCTCGGGGCGGACCGACACCTCGCCGACGACCCGGACGCAGAACTCGGCGCGCAGCCGGTGCGCGCGCTCGGCCATCTCGCCCTCGCGGAAGACCACCTGCGCCACCCCGGAGGCGTCGCGCAGGTCGATGAAGATGACGCCGCCGTGATCGCGCCTGCGGGCCACCCAACCGCTGAGGGTGACACTCTGCCCGGCGTGCTCGGCGCGGAGGGTTCCGGCCTCGTGCGTGCGGATCACGGGTCGCGTTCTCCTAGTCCAGATGGTGGGACGCGGCGCGGGGTCGTGGAGACCTCCGTGCACCGCCTGTGCTGGTCAGGCTAGCCAACGGCCCCCGGCACGCGTCGAGCAGGTTTAACCCCGCACCCGGGGCCCACCCGCCCGGAATGGCGATACCTTCGTATTGAGCCATTCGGACGCGTTTGTTGAAACGTTCGGCGGTATAGCCCATAGGTCTTTGGGGTCATCTTGTCACTGGAGGCAGTGACGTCGTCACCCTGGAATTAACACTGGCGCTACCCATGCGGCCTACCAGGACGTACTGTGCTTATCAGGGCGTAAGCGGTAACCCCGGGAGTGAACATGGGTAGCGGTGTCACCCGCGAGCCGGTTCGTGAACTTCACCAGAACGAAAGGCTCCGCCATGCGATGACGGTCGAACCGTCCGAATCGCCCGTCGCCGATGCGTTCCCCGTGGCGCTGCGCTCGGCGATCCAGGCGAGCGGGTTGAGCCTCGACCGCATCCAGTACCGGCTGCGCGCACGCGGGGTGTCCATCAGCGTCACCGCGCTGAGCTACTGGCAGTCCGGCAGGCGCCGACCGGAGCGCGCGGAGTCGCTGGCCGCGCTCGGGCACCTCGAGGACGTCCTCGGCGTGCCCACCGGGTCGCTCATCGCCCTGCTCGGCCCGCCCCGACCGCGCGGCCGGGTCAACCGCGAGTCGTCCCGGCTGACCGTGGAAGCGCTGTGGGGCAACAGCGAACCGGTCTCGCACCTGTTGCGGCGCATCGACTTCACCACCGACTCCGCGCTGACGAAGCTCTCGCAGCACGACCGCATGGAGGTCGCGGTCGACCGCGGCGAGAAGTCGGTGTCGGTCCGCCAGGTCTTCCGCGCCGAGCGCGACGGCGCCGACCGCACGCTGATGGTCTACGACCTGGAACTGCCCGGCCGCCCGTTCCCCGAGGTCACCTCGGGCGACAACTGCCGCATCGGCCGGGTCGCCCACGACCCGACCGCGGGCTTGATGGCCGCGGAGATCATGCTCGACCAGCCCCTGAGCCGCGGCGAGACGACGATCGTCGACTACGCCCTGCACCACCCCGGCCCCCCGTACTCCCGCGGCGACGACGCGTACTGCCGCAAGTTCACCTCACCGGTCCGCGAGTTCGTGCTGGAGCTGCGGTTCGACCCCCGTGCCCTGCCCGTCTACCTGGAGCAGCACACCCTCGACGCCGACGACCAGGTGACCAACCGCAAGAAGCTGGAGGTCACCGCCGACGGCAAGGCCCACGCGGTCGCCCTCGACTTCGGCCCGGGCATCCTCTGCGCCCGCTGGGAGTGGCCGGATTAACTCGCAGGCGCAGCCAGCCGACCACCCAACAAACCGGCGGCCCGCCCACCACCCACCCGAACAACACCGGCGCAGCAACAACCTGCCGACCACCCCGAAAACCGCCGGCCCGGCAAGCGAACTGCCCGGGTGGGTGGATGTGTTTGGCCGGGGGTGGCGATCATGTGACAGCCTGCCTGGGCGGTGGGGCATCTTTTCAGCCCCACCCGGTCACACTGGAGCACATGATCGCCATAGGGGCCCCGGCCAAACACACCCACCCAGCCGGGCACACCCGCAAAAACCCCGGAACAGCAACCGATCCCGGGCTCTAGTCCCGCCCCACCAGTTCCCGCGCCAGCCCCGCCACCGGCCCGACGACCGTCACCGCGGGCGGGCGAATCCCCCGCTCGACCACGTCCGCCGCCACCCGGTCCAAAGTAGACCGGAGCACCCGCTGGTTGCGCGTCGTGCCCTCCTGGACCACCGCCACGGGGGTGTCCCCCGCCCGCCCACCCGCGATCAGCACGGCGGCGAACCGGTCCAGCTTGTCCACGCCCATCATGATCACAACGGTGCCGCCGAGCCGGGCCAGCGCGTCCCAGTCGGTCAGCGAGGCGGGGTCGTCCGGGCCGATGTGCCCGGAGACCACCACGACCTCGTGCGCGACGCCGCGGTGGGTGACCGGCACGTCGACGGCGGCGGGCACCGAGAACGCCGAGGTGATGCCGGGGACGACGGTGACCGGCACGCCCGCCTCGGCGCAGGCGATCAGCTCCTCGAAGCCGCGGCCGAACAGGTACGGGTCGCCGCCCTTGAGCCGGACGACGAACTTGCCCGCCTTGGCGTGGGTGATCAGGGCGTCGTTGATGGCGTCCTGGGTGGCGGCGCGGCCGTAGGGGATCTTGGCGGCGTCGATCACCTCGACCGTGGGGGCCAGCTCGTCGAGCAGTTCGCGCGGGCCGAGGCGGTCGGCGACGACGACGTCGGCGCGGGCGAGCAGCCGCCTGCCGCGCACGGTGATCAGCTCCGGGTCGCCGGGCCCGCCGCCGACGAGCGCCACCCCGGGCAGCTCCGGTGCCCGCGCCCCGTCGGGCACCCGGCCCTCGCGCAGGGCGTCGAGGAGGCCGTCGCGCACGGCCGCCGAGCGCTGGTGCGCCCCACCGGCGAGCACACCCACCAGCAGGCCCTCGTACTCGCCGGTGGCGGGGGTCACGGCGCTGCCCTCGCTGCCCGCGTCCGCGCGCACGCAGAACACCCGGACCCGTTCGGCCTCTTCGGCGACGGCGACGTTGACCGCGGTGTCGGAGGTGCAGCACAGCACGTACCAGGCGCCGGAGAGGTCGCCGGGGCGGTACTCGCGCCGGTGCCAGACCAGTTCGCCCGCGTCGGCCATGGCCTCCACCGACGGGGTGGCCTCGGGCGAGACGACCTCGACCAGGGCGCCGGAGCCGACGAGGCGGGGCAGGCGGCGCTGGGCGACGATGCCGCCGCCGACCACGACGACGCGGCGGCCCGCGAGGTCGAGCCCGACAAGGTAGTGCTGCTCGCTCATTGCGACAGCATGACGGTTCCGGCCCCGATCACCACCCGCGGTGCCCGATCAGTGTGACCCACCTGGCACCGCGACGCGGTACCCGACGCCGCGCACGGACTCCACGCCGAGGTCGGCCGGGGCCGCGCGCAACTGGCGGCGCAAGCGCTTGACGGCGGACACGACGGCCTGCGTGTCGCCCACGTACGGCCTGCCCCAGACGTGCGTGGTGAGTTCGGCGAACGTCCACACCCGACCCGGTTCCCCGGCCAGGGCGGACAGCAGGTCGAACTCGCGGGCCGACAGCGCCAGCGGGGCGCCGTGCCAGGTGGCCGAGCGCGACCCCGGGTCGAGCCGCAGGCCGCCGCACTCCACGACCGGGTGCGCGGTCAGCAGCGGCGGCGCCTCGGCGATCGTGGTGTCCAGGGCGGTGCGCAGCGCCCGCTGGTCCGGCAGGTACAGCACGGCCGCGCGCCCCTGGGTGGCCTCGGCGATCGCGGCCAACTGCTCGGTGCTGGTCCCCACGCAGAGGACTAACGGAACGTCCAAGCGCTCCAGCACGTTCCCGGTTTCCACCGGTCACCACCCCCCACTGCCGAGTTCGGCATCCACTGACAAGAACGTCACCGATAGGGGTCGCGTCGTTACAGGAATAAGGGTGTGATCCAGGCAATGGGAGGGCAAAAACCGGTCACGGCCCGCCAAAAGACCCGATACCGCCCGGATTCGCGCCTTCATTTGACGCCCGTGATCAGGCAGCGTCAGGAGGAACCGGAAAGTCAGCACTCGACTACCGGTGGTCACGCGCGAACCCTGCCGCGCGAGTTGGGAGTCCCATCTTGTCAGCAAGTCACCACCGGCGCAGACCACGAGGCCGGACCACCCTGACCCTGACCTCCGCCGTGCTCGGCCTGCTCGGCGCGCTCACCGTGCCCGCGGTGGCCGCGCCCGCCGCGCCCTCCCCGAACGACAAGATCGACACGACGGTCGCCGCGGCGTTCGACGCCAAGGACAGCACCGACTTCTGGGTTTCCTTCACCGACAAGGCCGACCTGAGCGGCCCGTCCCGCGTCGCCGACTGGAACGCCCGCGGCCAGGCGGTGGTGGACGCGCTGCGCGCCACCGCCGACCGCAGCCAGGCTTCCGTCCGCAAGGAGCTGGACGCCGCCGAGGTCGACTACAGGTCGTTCCACATCGCCAACGCCCTGCGCGTGCACAACGGCTCGGAGGCGCTGGCCACCTCGCTGGCAGCGCACGGCGAGGTCAGGTCGATCCTGCCCGCGCGCACCTACGAGCTGCCCAAGCCGCTGCCGAGCCAGGCGGTGGCCGAGGTGAACTCGGTGGAGTGGGGCCTCGCGGCCATCAACGCCGACGACGTCTGGTCGCAGTTCGGCGTACGCGGCGAGGGCGTCGTGGTCGGCAACATCGACTCCGGGGTCGAGTTCGACCACCCGGCGCTGGTCGGCAAGTACCGCGGCAACTCCGGCGGCGGCACCTTCGACCACAACCACAACTGGTTCGACCCGGCCGAGGTCTGCCCGAGCGCGGCACCGTGCGACAACAACGGCCACGGCACGCACACCATGGGCACCATGGTCGGCGACGACGGCGCGGGCAACCAGGTCGGCGTCGCCCCCGGCGCCCGCTGGATCGCGGCGAAGGGCTGCGAGACCAACGGCTGCTCGGACGCCTCGCTGCTGGCCTCCGGCGAGTGGATGCTCGCCCCGACCGACCTGACCGGCGCCGACCCGCGCCCGGACCTGCGCCCGCAGGTGGTCAACAACTCCTGGGGCTCGTCCAACGGCGCCACGATCGACCCGTGGTACCGCGACACCGTCAACGCCTGGCGCGCGGCGGGCATCTTCCCGTCGTTCTCCAACGGCAACTCCGGGCCCTCGTGCAACACCGCGGGCTCACCCGGGGACAACACCGAGTCCTACGCCTCGGGGGCGTTCGACTCCGCGGGCGCCATCGCGTCGTTCTCCAGCCGCGGCCCGGGGGAGAACGGCGACGTGAAGCCGAACATCGCCGCCCCGGGCGACGACATCCGCTCGTCGGTGCCCGGTGGCGGCTACGAGCTGAACAGCGGCACCTCCATGGCGGCGCCGCACACCTCCGGCACGGTGGCGCTGATGTGGTCGGCGGCACCGTCGCTGGTCGGTGACATCACCCGGACGCAGGAACTGCTCGACGAGTCCGCGACCGACGTCAACGACACCGCCTGCGGCGGCACCGCGGCGAACAACAACGTCTGGGGCGAGGGCAAGCTCGACGCGTTCGCCGCGGTCGACCGCTCCCCGCGCGGCCCGGTGGGCACGCTCGCGGGCCACGTCACCGACGCGGCGGGCAGCGCGCCGGTCGCGGGCGCGACCGTGGTCGTCACCGGCCCGAGCAACCGCACGCTGACCACCGACGCGACCGGCGCCTACGGCTCGGTCCTGCCGGTGGGCGACTACACCGTCGCGGTGTCCGCGTTCGGCTACGGCAGCGGTTCGGGGACCGCCACGGTCACCGAGGACCAGACGGTCACCCGCGACGTCGTGCTGGCCCCGGTCGCCCGGCACACCGTGTCCGGCACCGTGCTCGACGCGCAGGGCGGCCCGGTCACAGGCGCGACCGTGCAGGTCCTGTCCACGCCGATCCCGGCGGTGACCACGGACGCGGCCGGGGCGTACTCCATCCCGAACGTGCCCGAGGGCGGCTACCGCGTCACGGCGTCGGCGGGCGGCTGCTCCGACCCGCAGACCAAGGACGTCGTGGTGGACGGGGACGAGGTGGTCGGGTTCACCCTGCCCAGCCGCGCCGACTCGTTCGGCAACCACTGCGTGCTCGACACCGCGCCGTACGTGGAGGGCGACACCCCGCTGGCGCTGACCGGGGACGACTCGGCGGTCGCCGTGCCGCTGCCGTTCAGCTTCTTCTTCTACGGCAACAACTACACGCAGGCGTTCGCCTCCACCAACGGCCACCTGAACTTCCTGGCGTCGAGCACGGCGTACTCCAACGTCGCGCTCCCGGCGGGCGGTGCGCCGAACGCGGCGATCTACCCGTTCTGGGACGACCTGCTGCTCGACTCCACCAGCCGGGTGGCCACCAAGACCACCGGCACCGCGCCCAACCGCGAGTTCGTCGTGGAGTGGCGCAACGCGACCTTCTACCAGGCCACCGCCACCCGGGTGGACTTCGAGGTCGTGCTGTCGGAGAGCGGTGAGATCTCCCTGCGCTACCGGGGGATCGACCCGAACAGCACCCGCGAGCGGGGCGCGTCGGCGACCGTCGGCATCGAGAACGCGACCGGCACCGTGGCGTTGCAGTACTCCCTCAACGCCCCGACCCTGGCCGACGGCCAGTCCATCCGGTTCAAGCTGCCGCCGACCGGCATCGCCACCGGCCGGGTGACCGACGCCAACGACAAGGCGCCGATCAGCGGCGCGACCGTCCGGGTCCTCAAGGCGGGCGCGGAGACGGCGAAGCTCACCACCGACGCCGACGGCCGCTACCGGGCCCGCCTGCTGGCGGGCACCTACAGCGTGGAGGTGACGAAGCCGAACTACGCGACCCAGACGAAGAACATCACCGTGTCCGGCGACCTCACCGTGAACTTCGCGCTGAAGACACCCCGGGCCGAACTGCCCACCGCGCCGCTGACGTTCCTGGGCCAGTCCGGCCAGCTCCGCACAGCCGTGGTGACCCTCAAGAGCACCAGCGACCTGGCGCTCGACTACACCCTGGCCTCCAACGCGCCGTGGGCGTGGGCGGTACCGGGGTCGGCGACGCTCAAGCCGGGCCAGCAGCAGGACATCACCGTCCGGGTCGACCCGACCGGCCTGCTGCCCGGCGTGCACCAGGCCGCGGTGACCCTGACGACCAACGCGGGCCGCACGCCCACGCTGGTGGTCCCGGTCACCCTGGTGGTCCCCGCCTACCGCACCGGCGTGGACGTCGGCGCCACCGCGGGCCACACCGACCGGGCGGCGGACTCCTGGGTGGCCGACCGCGCCTGGACCCCGGGCGGCTACGGCTACCTGAGCAACGGCCCGGTCGTCACCACCAAGAAGGCCATCGCGGGCACCGAGGACGACACCCTCTTCCAGACCCAGCGGGAAAGCGCGGGCGGCTACCGCTTCGACGCCCTCCCGGCGGGCACCTACCAGGTCGAGCTGTCGTTCGCGGAGCTGAAGCCCGCGATCGTGGCGGGCAAGCGCGTGTTCGACGTGTCGCTCAACGGCACGAAGGTCCTGGCGAACCACGACATCGCCGCGACCGTCGGAACGCTCACGGCGGACACCCGGGAGTTCTGGGTGACGGTGCCGGAAGGCGGGTCGATCTCGGTGGAACTGGCCGCGTTGCGCGGCAAGCAGCCGCCGGTGGTCAACTCGATCCGGCTGACCCACCGGCCGGACAGGGCACTGCCGTAATCGGCGCCTGACAGCGGAAGGCCCCTCCCGGCACCAGCCGGGAGGGGCCTTCCCGTCCCACAGCCCACCATCGGTCCACAGCGGGCACAGGGCGACGACCGACCGTTCCGAGAACCGGCGGCAGGCCCCGGGGAGTCACGGCAGTGGAGCGGGTCCTACCGCCTGCGGCCCGAGCCGGACCGCGCGGAGAACGCCGCCGCCCCACCACCGCTGCTGCTCTGACCGCCACCCTGGCCGGAGGACTCGGCCCTGGGCTCCGCCGCCCTCGGCGTGGAGCCGCCCGAGCGGCCGGAGCCCGTCCGACCGGACCCGGTGCCGGTGCGCGCCGAGCCCGCCGCGGTGCCCGCGCGGCCCGAGCCGCCCGCGCGCTGCCTGCCTCGGCCGCCTTGACCGCCGGAACGCTGGCCGCCGGAGCGCTGCGAGCCCGCCGCCGTGGTCCCGGAGTCGGTGCTCTTGTCGCCCACCGGCTTGTCGGCGCGGGGCTTGCCGGGGCGCTTGCGCGGGGTCGCCGCGCGTTCGGAGACCTCGACCAGCACCCGCTCGCCCGGTGCCAACTCGGCCAGGAGGGGGTGGCCGGGGCCCGCCTTGGTCGTGGTGGGCTTGATGCCCGCCTTGCGGGTCAGGGCGCGGACGTCCTCCACCTGCTCGTCGGTCATCAGCGTGACCACCGTGCCCGCGGCGCCCGCGCGGGCGGTGCGGCCGGAGCGGTGCAGGTAGGCCTTGTGCTCGACCGGCGGGTCGGCGTGGATGACCAGGGTGACGTCGTCGACGTGGATGCCCCGGGCGGCGATGTCGGTGGCGACCAGGGTGGGGGCGGTGCCCTCGGCGAACGCGGTCAGGTTGCGGGTGCGGGCCTGCTGGCCGAGGTCGCCGTGCAGCTCGACCGCGCGCACGCCCGCGGCGACGAGCTGGCGGGTCAGCCGGGTGGCGCCGCGGCGGGTGCGGGTGAACACCAGCGAGCGGCCGGGGGCCGAGGCCAGGTCGACCAGCACCGGCAGCCGGTGGGTGCCGTCCACGTGCAGCACGTGGTGGGTCATCGCGGCGTTGGGCGACTGGGCCGAGTCCACGCTGTGGGTGACCGGGTCGGTCAGGTAGCGGCGGACCAGGACGTCGATGCCGTTGTCCAGGGTCGCGGAGAACAGCAGCCGCTGGCCCGACGGCGGGGTGCGGTCGAGCAGCCTGCGGACCACCGGCAGGAAGCCCAGGTCGGCCATGTGGTCGGCCTCGTCGAGCACGGTGACGGCGACGTCGTCGAGCCGGGCGTGCCCCTCGGCCAGGTGGTCCTCCAGCCTGCCGGGGCAGGCGACGAGCAGGTCGACGCCCGCCTTGAGGGCGGTGACCTGCGGGCCGGGGCGGACCCCGCCGAAGACGGTGGTGGCGCGCAGCCCCAGGGCGGCGGCCAGCGGCGCGGCCGCGTCGTGGATCTGGGTGGCCAGCTCGCGGGTCGGGGCCAGGACGAGCGCCCGCGGCCTGCCCGGCCGGGGCCTGCCCGCCACGGCGGCGATCCGGGCCAGGACCGGGATGAGGAACGCGTAGGTCTTGCCGGAGCCGGTGCGGCCCCGGCCGAGCACGTCGCGGCCCGCCAGCGAGTCGGGCAGGGTGGCGGACTGGATGGGGAACGGCGCGTGCACGCCCACCTCGGCCAGTGCGGACACCAGCTCGGCGGGCACACCGAGCTCGGCGAAACCGGGCTCGGCGGAAGGGGTGGAACCGGGGCGGCTGGCCGCCATGGGGCGTCTCCGAACGTAGAGGACTCGGGATGTCATGCCTGGTCGGCGGTGATCATCGAGATTGTGGTGGGTCGCCGTCCTGCTCGGCGCGGAACCCGGCCGCGGCGCAGGGGACCGACGTGGGACGGGCGACCGGTGGGGCCGCCGTCACCACCATCCTACCGGGAACGCCGCGATGGGGGCCGGATCGCGGGTGGGGTAGTGTTTTTCCCGCCAGCACCCCGGCGTGCGGCGGCGACACCGCCCCGGCCGACGCCCGGTCCCGGCTCCCCCCTTGCGACGACACCCTCCCGGCACCCGCACGCGGTGCCGTAGACCCCCTTTGGAGTACCCATGACGGTCAGCGACACCGACGTCACGCGCGGCGCCGCCGACGAGTTCAACCAGGCCAGGACCGACGCCAGGGAGGGCATGACGGCCCAGCGGATTCGCGCGGCGCGCACCGTGGCCGGTTACGCGACCGACCCGGAGGACTGCCTGACCCTGCTGCGGATGCTCGGCCTGGACGAGGACAGCGAGGCCCCCGACAGCGCCCGCCCGGTCCACGTCGCACCGGTGCTGTAGGACGGTCGGGCGGGTTCAGCCCGCCTTGTGCCAGAGGCCGTCGATGCCCTCGACGCGCGCGCGGTGGTCGACGTAGAGCAGGCAGAGCACGGCACCGCCGAAACCGGCCTGCACCGTGCCCACCAGCGCGACCGCCAGCAGGTCGGCCACCGTGCTGCCGCCGCTGATCTGCGCGAAGAGCGCCTGCGCGAGCGCGGCGAGCAGCCCGCCCGCCAGCACCACCAGGGCGGTGACGCCGAGGACGCGCCACCAGCCCACCGCGTGCACCAGTTCGCGCGAGCGGCTCAGCGACGCCACCGGGGACACCTCCTCGACCACGGCCACCGACTGGGCGAAGGTGAACGCGATGGCCAGGTAGACCACGGCGGGCAGGGTGATCATCGTCAGCAGGACCGCGACCGGGCCGAGGACGGCCAGCAGCGCGATGTTGGCGAAGGCGATCAGCCCGATGAGCAGGGCCTCGACCAGCAGCACGCCCAGCAACCTGGGCAGCGCCCGACCGGTCTCGGCCAGCGCGGGGCCCAGACCGGTGCGGTGGCCGAAGACGGCGCGGGTGACCACGACGGTCACCACGCCGGTGATCAACAGGCCGAACACTGAACCGAGGCCGAGGTAGAGCAGGTAGTCGATCACCAGCGGGCGTAGCTGCTCCCAGCTCGCCGTCCCGTCGGTGGGCACGGCCGACGCCGACGGGACCGAGCCGAGGACGAGGGTGCTGAGCAGCCAATGCAGCAGCTCCACCGCGAGCAGCACGCCGAGGGTGAAGCCGAGCAGGGCGCCCGCGTTGCGGCGGACCGCCAGGTACGCGCCCTCGACGAGGTCGTGGAGAGCGAGCGGTCGCAACGGGACGACACCCAGCCGCAGCGGCTCCCCGTGCGGCGTGCCCACGCCGGGCTCAGTCATCGTGTCCGGTCCCCAGTGCCCATGTCCCCAGTGCCCATGTCCCTCTGCCCATTCCCGGTGCCCGTTTCCGCTGCTCGAACCCCGCAGCCCAGCGTCGCGCGGCCCACGTCCCCCGGTGGGTGCCCGCCGCACCCAACCTACAGGTAGCCCGCGACGAACTTGAGCGCCTCGGGCAGCGCGCGGGTGAAGTAGGCGTCGTCGTGCCCGCCCGCGGTGAAGGTGGCGGTGGCACCCACGGCCGTGGCGAAGGCCTTGCTGGTGGGCAGGTAGTCGCGGTCCTGGCTGCCGCACCACACGCCGACCGGGAGGTTGGCGTACTCGGGGGCGTGGCGCAGCGGCTCGACGTCCTCCCACTGCTCGCGCTGCCGGTAGACCTTGGAGCGCTCGGCGTCCGACCAGGTGTCGAAGAGGGTGGGGCTGATCGCGGCGACCGCGGACAGGCCGGGGGTGCGGGCCAGGTGCAGCGCGCCCGCGCCGCCCTCGTCGATGCCGACGGCGGCGAACGGGGTGCCCGCCAGGTCCTGGCGCTCCAGCCAGCCGGGCAGGTCCTCGGTGAGCATCCGCTGCGGGTCGTCGTCCTTGTGCCCCACCCAGTTGCCGCCGTCGACCGCCGCGACCGCGAACGGGGTCGCGCCCCCGGCGACCAGGTCGGTCAGCATCCGCTGCACGCCGTAGGACACGAAGCTCTTGGCACCGCGCAGGTCCGCGTGCAGCGCGACGCACACCGGCATCGGCGCGGCGGGCACGCCGCCGGGGCGGATGACCACGAAGTCGACCTCGCGGTAGCGGGCGGTGGACAGGTTCCGCGCGGTGACCACCGGCGCGGCGTCGGTCGTCGGCGGGCTGCTGCGCAGCAGGTCCGGGCCCGCCCCAGGGGTCGCCGGTTCCCGCTGGCACCCGGCGATCAGGCTCGCCCCCAGACCGGCACCACCCCACAGCAGGGCCCGTCGGGACAGTCGTGCAGTTCGCGCAGCGTTCACAAGTTCTCCGCTCGTCACGGTCCCCTGCGGTGATCTTATGGGGCGGCCAACGACCCTAGGGGCTGCGTGGGAAAAAGCCCACACCCGCCGCCCGACGCGCGACGGCGACTAACCGAGCCACAACCCCGCGGCATTGTTTTTGTCGATTCCTGAGGGTTGTCCGAGAACCGGGCGGGCACCGCCGCGGGGAACCGGTTCCCCGCGGCGGTGGCGGGCTCAACCCAACCGGGCCTGGATGTCGGCCGAGAAGGTGATGAGCTTGGTGTAGACGCCCGGCTTGCCCGGGCGGGCGCAGCCCTCGCCCCAGGAGACCGCGCCGATCAGCTTGCCGCCCGCGACCAGCGGGCCGCCGGAGTCGCCCTGGCAGGAGTCCACGCCGCCGCCCGGGACGCCCGCGCACACCATCGAGTCGGCGATGAAGTCCGAGCCGTAGGCGGTGGCGCAGTCGGCCGCGGAGGTCACCGGAACCGACGCCTTGAGCAGCGTGTCGGAGGCGGAACCGCCCTCGGAGGTGGTGCCCCAGCCGAGCACGGTGGTGTCGGTGCCCGCCGCGTAGAGGTCCTCGTCACCGGGACCCGCCACGGCGATCGGGGGAGCGGACAGGTCGCTGCCCAGGGTCAGCACGGCGACGTCCGCGCTGATCGCCGGGTCGCTGTAGTCCGGGTGCACCCAGACGTCGGTCACCTCGGCGGTCTCGCCACCGGCGGCGGTCAGGTCGGTCAGCCCGGAGACGACCTCGATCTCCGACGGCGAGGTGCCCTCAACACAGTGCGCGGCGGTCACCACCTTGTCGGCCGCGGCGAGCGAGCCTCCGCAGAACTGGAAGCCGTCGGGCGTGGTGAGCGCGACGGTGTACGGGAAGTCGGCGATGTCGGCGGCCTCGCCGCCGACGACGTAGGGCGTGATGGGATCGGCCTGCGCGGTCGACACCGTCGCGGCGGCAGCCGCCGCGAGCACCGCTGCGGCAACCCCGATCAGGCGGGTGAACCGCCTTGCCTCAGCCATGGTCCTTCTCCTTCGTGCCGGTCGACCGGGAGGGCGTTCCCGGGCGTCCACCCATGGCTACCGGCCGGTCACGGTCAGACGACACCCGCGAAAGAACTGAGCCGATCGGGTGAAGGGGATGCCGAGGTGGCTGTCGACCTGGGCATCGAGGGTTCTGGACCGACCCGACTTTCGGATGGACTTCGCCGGGGAGGGGTCGATCGGCTGGGCACGGGCAGATCCCGCCGCGTTCTCAGGCGCGCGTGCCCCACAGCAGGAAAGTCGCCGTAGACGGCTGCAAACCGGTGGTGTCGTCGGGCAGCGCGAGGAGTTCGGCCACAGAGAGCTGGCACCCGCGCACCGCGTACCCGGCGTCGGCCAGCGCGCGCCGCGTGCCGCCCAGCCGGTCCGGTTCGGGCACCAGCACGACCACCCGCTCCGCGCCCGCCGCGGCGCAGGCGCGCACCACCTCCGGCTGCGAGGAGCCGACGAACACCGAGTCCGGCCGCGGCAGCGAGCCGAGGACCCTGGTGGGCTCCCCGTCGGCCAGCCGCACGTCCACCCCGTGCGCCCCGGCGTTGGCCACGATCCGCACGCACAGCCCGGAGTCGCGCTCCACCGCGATCACCGCCGCGCCCAGCCGGGCGGCCTCGATGCCCACCGCGCCCGACCCCGCGCACACGTCCCACACCAGCGCCCCCGGTCGGGGCGCGAGCCGGGCCAGCACCAGCGCCCGCACCTCCGGCGCCAGGCCGACCCCGGTCCGGGTGGCGAACGCGCTGTCCTCCAGCGCCCAGCCGCCCACCGGGGGCACCGGGTCGCCGCCCGCGATCCAGCCGTCCTGGCCGATGCTGTCCAGCGAGGCCAGGCACAGCACCAGGTTCGGCTCCCGCCAGACCCGCCGCTCGGCCTCGCTGACGTCCAAGATGGACAGTCGTTCGCCCGGGCTGCCGACGTGTTCGAGCACCGCGATGTTGCGCCGCCAGCCGTCCAGTTCGCGGGCCAGCTCGGCCGGACCGGCGCCCGGGGCGGTGAGCACGGCGACGGCCTTGCGGGCCCGGCAGACGTTGACCGCGTGCCGGAAGTCGCGGCCCCGGGCGCTGACCACGGCGATGTCGTCCCACGGCCGCTTCACCAGCGCGGCCATCCGCTGCACGTCGGTGACCGACGGCCAGGCGACCACGTCGAGCTTGCGCGCCCGCAGCGCCCGCAGGTCGCCGAAGTACCCGGCGTCGCCCGCCACCAGGACGGCGGTGGGGCCCTCGGCCACGGCGATGTCGTCGACCGGCAGGCCACCGCTGCTGTCGAGCGTCGCCCGGTCCGGCGGCACGTGCCGCTCCAGCAGGTGCCGGGGGCCGACCACCAGGCGCGCCTGCGCCAACACCGAACCGGCCCCCGGCGGCAGTCCCTGCCGGTCGAGTCCGATCACCGTCACCGTCATGCGCGGTATTCGACCACGCCGCCCCCGGGGTCGGGAACGCGCGGGCGGTCAGGCCTTCTTCGCCCCGCGCCGGGCCGGGGTGCGCGGGCTGCGGGCGGTGGGCTTCTTCGCCGCCGCCTTGGTGCCGCGCTTGACCGCGACCGCCTTCTCCTCCGCCTGCACCGCTTCCGCACCCTGCTGCTCGACCACCGGCTCCGCCTGCTGCGCCTCGGGTTCGGCGGTGGACCCGCCGCGGCGGGTCCAGGTCTGCCGGGCCTCGCCCGCCACCTTCGGCCTGCGGGCGCGGGCGGTCCAGCGGGCGGGCTGGTCGCCCTCGACGACCCGGTAACCCGGGCGGGGGCGGGCGCGGGTGGTGTCGCCGACGAGGAAGTGCGCGTGCCGCCAGAGGTTGGCCTTCTTCACCTCCGCCGCCAGCTCGGCGACGGTCGTGCGCAGCACCGCCTCCGACGGCCAGGTGACCTTGTAGGCCACCGTCACCGGCACGTCGCCCTCCAGGCCCGCGGCGAGCAGCGCCTCGGCCAGGTCGGCGGCGCGGGCGGCGGGGGCGTGCACGACCAGGGTCCGCCCCGGCGACGCCAGCTCGCGCACCGACTCGACGCCCTCGACGCTCACCACGGTGTCGGCCCCGGGTTCGACCAGGGTGGTGCCGGTGGACGCGGCGGCGGCCGAGACCGGGGAGACCCCGGGGACGACCTCGACGTCGAGCCCGAGCTTCTCGCAGGTCTCGCGCTGCTCGCGCAGGTCCGGCACCAGGGCCGGGTCACCGGCCAGCAGGCGCACCACGCGGCCGAGCCTGCTGCCCACCGTGCGGTAGACCTCCAGCAGCTCGTCGGCGCCGAGGCGGGTCACGTCGACCAGCTCCGCGTCGGCGCGCGCCTGCTCGCGCAACCAGGTCGGGTCGACCGCCGCGGGGGAGAACAGCACCACGTCGGCGGCACCGATCCGGGCCGCCCCGCGCAGGGTGATCAGGTCGGCCGCTCCGGGCCCGGCTCCCACGAAACTCACCACGGCACGCATGCGGTGACCGTATCGCCTGCCCGGGTGCCCGCCCGCCACCGGCCCGGTGCCAGACTCGCACGCGTGAACCCCGACGGACCCATCCCGGGCGAGCAGGCGCTGTCCTGGCTCGACGCGCACGCCGAGGACCGCAAGCGCGCGGGCCTGAGCAGGCAGCTCCGGCCGCGGCGGCCGGACTCGGACCTGCTGGACCTCGCGGGCAACGACTACCTGGGGCTGGCCAGGGACAAGCGGGTCGGCGGGGCCGCCGCGGCGGCGGCGCTGCGCTGGGGCACCGGGTCGACCGGGTCGCGGCTGGTCACCGGCAGCACCGAGCTGCACAGCGAGCTGGAGTTCGAGCTGGCCCGGTTCTGCGGCACCCAGGCGGCGCTGGTGTTCTCCTCCGGGTTCACCGCCAACCTCGCCGCGGTGACCGCGCTGACGGGCAAGAACTGCTCGATCGTGACCGACGCCAACATCCACGCGTCCCTGATCGACGGGTGCAGGCTCTCCCACGCCCAGGTGGCCGTGGTGGGCCACTGCGACGTGGCCGCCGCGACGCGGGCGCTGGCGACCAAGCAGACCGAGCGCGCGGTGTACGTGACCGACTCGGTGTTCAGCGTGGACGGCGACCTGGCCCCGTTGGCGGAGCTGGCGGGCGCCTGCCGTGAGCACGGCGCGGCGCTGCTGGTCGACGACGCGCACGGCCTCGGGGTGCTCGGCGAGGGCGGTCGCGGCGCGGTGCACGCCGCCGGGCTGGCAGGCGCGCCGGACGTGGTGACCACGGTGACGCTGTCGAAGGCGCTGGGCTCGCAGGGCGGTGCGGTGCTGGGGCCGCGCAAGGTGATCCGGCACCTGGTGGAGAACGCGCGCAGCTTCATCTTCGACACCGGGCTGGCCCCGGGCAGCGCGGCGGCGGCGCTGAGCGCGCTCACGACGCTCAAGGACGAGCCCGAGCGCGCCGAGCGGGTGCTGACCAACGCGATGACGCTGGCGGTGCGGCTGCGCGAGGCCGGGCTCACCGTCAGCGACCCGGCCTCGGCCGTGGTGTCGGTGCGGGCGCCGTCGGCGGACGCGGCGCTGCGCTGGTCGGAGGACTGCCGCGCGGCCGGGGTGTGGGTCGGCTGCTTCCGGCCGCCGTCGGTGCCGGACTCGGTCTCCCGGCTGCGGCTGACCGCGCGCGCCGACCTGACCGAACCGGAGCTGGAGCGCGCGGTGGACGTGATCACCCGCACGGCGCCGAAGCCCTGAGCGACCTGGAGCGGTTCCCGGGCCACGGGCGTTCCGGCGCGGTCAGGACACCCTGAACGGCTTCGAGCATCGGGACGGTGATTCCCCGGTGTGGACCTCCTACCGCGGCACCGGGGCAGTCCTCCGGGTGCGGGAGCCTGGTGCGGCCGACCAGGGGTCCGCCGAGGCAGGGGAGCCGGTTCCGCCGCTGCACCCGCTCGCTACCGCGGGATCGCGGGGCGGCGCATGTGGACGTGCGTGATGCCGTCTTCGTCGTAGGGCTCGCCCTCGGGCGCGTAGCCGAAGCGCGCGTAGAGGCCCTGGGCGGTGACCTGGGCGTGCAGTTCGCTCTCGTCGCCGCCGATGTGCTCCAGGGCGGCGGCCATCAGCCTGCCGCCCAGACCGGTGCCGCGCGCCGCCTCGGCGGTGCAGACCCGGCCGATCCGGCGGACCGCGCCGGGCGCACCGAGGACCCGCAGGCAGGCCAGTGGTTCCGCGCCGGGCTGCCACCACAGGTGCAGGGTGTCGGGGTCGAGGTCGAGGCCGTCGACCTCGGGGTACGGGCACCGCTGCTCCACGACGAACACGTCGCACCGGAGCCTGAGGAGTCCGTGCAGTTCGGCGGCGGTCAGCTCGGGGCCTGCCGCGACGCGCAGTTCAGTCACCCCGCCTGGGTATCACAACTGCGCGGTGATCACGGGGATGAAGTCGGCGACCCTGGCGTAGACCCCCGGCCTGCCCGGTTCGGCGCAGCCCACACCCCAGGACGAGACGCCCGCGAGCCTGCCCCTGATCACCAGCGGACCGCCCGAGTCGCCCTGGCAGGTGTCGACACCGCCCTCCGGCAGACCCGCGCAGACCATGGTGGCGGCGTCGTAGTCGGTGTAGGCGCCCGCGCAGGTGGTGTCGGAGGTCAGCGGGACCTGCGCGCCCATCAGGTAGCGGGAGGTGGCGCCGCCCTCGGAGGTGCGCCCCCAGCCCAGGACCGTGGCCTTGGTGCCCGCGGCGTAGCCGTCGGGGTCGGTGGCCAGCGGGAGCGGGGTGCTGGGCACCTTCTTCGCCAGGGTGAGCACGGCCACGTCGTTGCCCTCGGTGACCTTGGTGAACTGGGGGTGCACCCAGAGCTTGCTGATCGGGGAGACGACGCCCTCGGTGCTGTTCTTGTCCTCCCGGCCGGACACCACGCGCAGGTTCTCCGCCGAGCGGGCGGCCACGCAGTGCGCGGCGGTGAGCACCTTGTCCTGGGCGACGAGGGTGCCGCCGCAGAACTGGAAGCCGTCGGCGGTGGTCAGGTAGACGGCGTACTGGTGGTCGGCGATGCCGACCCGCTGGCCGCCGACGATCTGCTGGCCCGCGTCGGCCGTGAACGGCCCGAGCAGGGCGGCGGCGGCGGTGGCCAGGACGGCGACCGCGGCGACGACGCCGAACACCCGGCGCGTGGAGGATCGCATCTCGACTCCTGTGCGTGAGAGTGGGCGACTTTGCGTGACAGCCTAGGCCGTCGCGCCCCCGAATGGTTCCTCCGCGCTGTCACCCGACCGGGTGGACTCGGCAGGTGGTGCATCCTGGTCCCGTGTTCCGCCGATCGCTCGACCGCCTGATCACCGCCCTGTCGGTCGCCCTGGTCCTGGGCGCCTGCACCACACCGGAGGAGCAGGGGCGAGCGGCCGCGGCTTCCCCCGACCCACCCGCTCCGACCGCCGCGGCAGCGCCGACCACCGCCGCGCCGCCGTCGGCGACCGGCGCGCCCCGGACTTCGGCTCCCCCACCGCCGACCACCACCGCCGCGCCGGCGTGGGTGGTCGGTGCGACACCGCTGCCGTTGCGGCCGGACGGCTTCGGCCAGGTGCTGCCGACCCCCGCCGTGCTGGCCGACCGGGCGCTGCCGACCGCCGACCTGCTCCCACCGCCCGTGGACGGCCGGTTCGCGGTGACGGTGGCGCCGGTTCCGGAGGCGGTGGTGGCGCGCAGCACCTGGCAGCCGGGGTGCCCGGTGGCACTGGCGCAGCTTCGGTACCTGACGATGTCGTTCTGGGGGTTCGACGGCAAGGCGCACACCGGGGAGATGATCGTGAACGCCTCGGCCGCCGAGGGGGTGGCGGGGGTGTTCCGGGCGCTGTACGCGGAGCGCTTCCCGATCGAGGAGATGCGGGTGACGGCCGCGCCGGAGCTGGACCTGGCGCCGACCGGGGACGGGAACAACACCGGGGCGTTCGTCTGCCGCAAGGGCAGGAAGCTGTCGTCGTGGTCGGCGCACGCCTACGGGTTGGCGTTGGACGTCAACCCGTTCTGCAACCCCTACATCCAGGGGGACCTGGTGCTGCCGGAACTGGCATCGTCCTATGTGGACCGAAAGAACCGCCGACCCGGCATGGTGTTCGCCGGGGACACGGCCGTGCGGGCCTTCGCCGCGATCGGGTGGTCGTGGGGCGGGGAGTGGTCGTCGCCGAAGGACATCCAGCACTTCTCCGCACTGGGGCGGTGACAGCGTGACGGTGGTGAAGTCGGTGCTGCTGTTCGTGTTGGCGGCGGTGGCGGAGATCGGCGGGGCGTGGCTGGTGTGGCAGGGCATCCGGGAGAACCGGGGCTGGGTGTGGGTGCTCGGCGGGGTGGTGGCGCTGGGGGCGTACGGGTTCGTGGCGACGTTGCAGCCCGACGCGGCGTTCGGGCGGGTGCTGGCCGCCTACGGCGGGGTCTTCGTGGTGGGGTCGCTGCTGTGGGCGGTGGTGGCGGACGGGTTCCGACCGGATCGGTGGGACGTGCTGGGGGCGTCGGTGTGCCTGGTGGGGGTCGTGCTGATCATGTACGCGCCGCGCTGACGCGGCGCGGGCCACGACGACGCCGTGCCCGCACCGCGCGGCAGCGGCGGGCCCGCGGTCCTGCGGGCCCGCCCCCACAACCCGGTCAGCTCTTCGGGGTCGGCTCCTGCTCGGCGGTGGTGTCGCCGTTGCCGCCGTTGCCGCCGAAGCCGCGGAAGACCTTGCCCGCGGCGTTGGAGAGGGTGCCGCCCACGTCGTTGAGGATCTTCACCAGGGGGTCGGTGGAGTTGTTGAAGGAATCCTTGTAGGACTTGGCCGCCGACTTCATGTCGTCGCCCAGGTTGCTGGTGGGGGCGTCGTCGTCGCGGCGGGGGTACTCGCCCGCGAGGATGGCCCGGTACTCCGCCGAGGCGGCCCAGCGCTGGAGCTGGGCGGCGCGGACGACGGCGAACGGGTGGCTCATGCCCTCGACGTTGCGCAGCTTGTGGATGCTGTCGCGGATGTCGTCGACCTCCTCGTACTCGCGCGCCTGCTGAAGGAACGAGGGGATGTCGATCTGGGTCAGGTCGGTGCCGCCCGCGAGGTAGACGTGCGTGCGGAGGGCGGCGGCCGGGTCCTGGGCGCACAGCAGGCCCGCGCGGTCGCAGGTCAGCTCCGCCTTGCGGAACCACTCGCGCAGGGCGGCGATGACCGCGCGCAGCGCGAGGGCGCCCGCGGGCAGGAAGGCGATGGTCAACTGCAGGTGCAGCAGGCGCATCAGCAGGGTGCGCAGCACCGCGTGCCCGGAGAGGACGTGGCCCATCTCGTGGCCGATGACGAACCGCAGGCTCTCGGTGTCCAGCGCCTCGACCAGGCCGGTGGTGAGCACGATGAACGGCTCGTCGATGCCCACCGTCATGGCGTTGGCCACCGGGTTGCGCTCGACGAAGAGCTTGGGGACGACGTCGAGGTCGAGGGTTTCCGCGCACTCGTTGCGCAGGCGGTCGAGCTTCGGGTACTGGTTCTCCCCCACCCGGATCGCCGAGGCCAGGGCCATCAGCCGCTCGCCGCGCTCGGAGAACAGGCCCGCGGCGCCCTTGAGCACCTCGGAGACACCGGGGACCGCGCGCAGCGTGGCCATCGCGCCCCGGTCCACCGGGTGCTCGTACGCGCGCGGGCTGATGCGCGCGAAGCGCACCCGCGTCGACGACTGCGAGACCTCGTTCACGTCGTTGACACCGTTGTCCGGACTGTCGGTCACTGTGTTCCCCGTTTCTCCCCTTGGATTCGCCACCACAGTAGGCCGGTTCGGGGAATCGGGGGGCGATTTGTCCACAACCCCGGGGGGATATCGGGGATGACCCTGAGCCCCGGCCGAGTTGTCCACAGGCGGCGGTCGCGACCACGCGGGCGTCGCCCGGCGCGACTAGATTCGCGGTCGGCGGGTCAGCCGGACCCGCCGACCGGACCAGCCAGGAAGAAGGAGCGCATGAGCCTCGACCGCCCGGTCGCGCCCGACCCGTACGAGCTGCTGCCCGCCGTGGCCTCGTTCACCGTCACCTCCGACGACGTGGCCGACGGCGCGAAGCTCGACCTCGCGCACGTGCACGACTCCGCGAACGGCGCGAACACCTCCCCCGCGCTGTCGTGGAGCGGCGCCCCCGAGGGCACCAGGAGCTACGTCGTCACCTGCTTCGACCCGGACGCCCCGATCCCCGGCGGGTTCTGGCACTGGGTCGCGGTGAACATCCCCGCCGAGACCACCTCCCTGCCGCGGGGCGCGGGCGCCGACGACGCGTCGCTGCCCGGGGACGCGTTCCACGTGGCCAACGACATGGGCGCGCACGGGTACGCGGGGGCCGCGCCGCCGCAGGGCGACCAGGACCACCGCTACTACTTCGTGGTGCACGCGGTCGACGTGGACGCCCTGGAGGTCGACGGCTCGACCAGCCCGGCGGTGGTCAGCTTCAACCTGGCCTTCCACACCCTGGGGCGGGCCGTGCTGACCCCGACCTACCGGCACTGACGGCGGGGAATGCCGGAGCCGGTCGATGGGGTTGGATGAGGCGTGCGCTTCGATCTGGTGATCATCGGGACCGGCTCCGGCAACTCGCTCCTCGACCCGCGGTTCGCGGGTCTGAAGGTGGCGTTGGTGGAACGCGGGGTGTTCGGCGGGACCTGCCTCAACGTGGGCTGCATCCCGACCAAGATGTTCGTCCACACCGCGGACATCGCGCTGATGCCGTCGTCGTCGTCGAAGCTGGGGGTCGACGAGACGCTGGACGCGGTGCACTGGCCGCAGATCCGCGACCGGGTCTTCGGCCGGATCGACCCGATCGCCGCGGGCGGCCGGGAGTACCGGACCGACCACCCGGACAACGCCAACGTGACGGTGTTCGCGGGTGAGGCCCGGTTCACCGGTGACCGCACGCTGGAGATCACCCCGAACGACGGGTCGGACCCGGTGACCATCTCCGGTGAGCGCGTGGTGCTCGCCGCGGGCGGGCGGGCGGTGGTCCCGGACATCCCCGGCATCGACGAGGTCGAGTACCACACCAGCGACACGGTGATGCGCCTGGAGAAGCTGCCCGCTCGGATGGTCGTGATTGGGGGCGGGTTCATCGCCGCCGAGTTCGCGCACGTGTTCTCCGCCTACGGCGTCGAGGTCACCGTGGTCGCCCGCGGCGGGGTGCTGCTGCGCCAAGAGGACCGCGACATCAGCGAGCGGTTCACCGAGCTGGCCCGGCAGCGCTGGGACCTGCGGCTGGGCCGCCAGGTCCGCCGGGTCGCCAAGACCGACACCGGGGTCCTGGTGGAGCTGGACGACGGCACGACCGCAGAGGGCGAGGTGCTGCTGCTGGCCACCGGCCGCACGCCCAACTCCGACCGGCTCGACGTCGACAGGGGCGGCATCGAGGTCACCGGGTCCGGGCACGTGGTGGTCGACGAGTACCAGCGGACCACCGCCGAGGGCGTCTGGGCGCTGGGCGACATCAGCTCCCCGTGGGAGCTCAAGCACGTGGCCAACCACGAGGCGCGGGTCGTGCAGCACAACCTGCTGCACCCCGACGACCTGGTGGCCGCCGACCACCGCTTCGTCCCGCACGCGGTGTTCACCGCACCGCAGATCGCCTCGGTCGGCCTCACCGAGCAGCAGGCGCTCGACCGGGGCGTCCGGTACGTGACCGCGACCCAGGACTACGCGGGCATCGCCTACGGCTGGGCCATGGAGAACACCACCGGCTTCGCCAAGCTCCTGGCCGACCCGGCGACCGGGCAGTTGCTCGGCGCGCACATCCTCGGCCCGCAGGCACCCACCCTGATCCAGCCGCTGATCCAGGCCATGAGCTTCGGCCTGGACGCCAGGTCGATGGCCAGGGGGCAGTACTGGGTCCACCCGGCGATGCCCGAGCTGATCGAGAACGCCCTGCTCAACCTGCCGCTGGACTGATCCCGCCCCGACCGGTCCGGCAGCGGACCGGCCGGGGGCGGTCAGACGGTGCGGGTCCGGCCCGCGGCGTGACCCACCACCGCCTGGACCGCGATGACGGCCAGGATCAGCACCAGTGACGCGGTCCAGCCGCCGGTCAGCGAGTGCAGGGAGCCGAACGCGAACGGGCCGAGGGCGCCGATCAGGTAGCCGAGGCTCTGCGCCATGGCCGAGAGCGTGGCGGTGTCGGCGGCGTTGCCGGTGCGCAGTGAGATGACCATCACCGCCAGCGAGAACACGCTCATGCCCACCCCGACGAGGACCGCCCAGAGCAGCGGCGCCGCGGCGGGCGCCAGCCACAGGCCCAGCACGCCCACCCCGCCGATGAGGGTCATGCCGACGATCCAGGCCGACTGGTCGCGGGCGCGGGCGGCCAGCGGCGGCACCAGCAGGCTCACCGGGACCCCGATGAGGCTGGTGATCGCCAGCATCAGCCCCGCCGTGTCGCGGTGCAGGCCCGCGTCGACGAACAGCTCGGGCATCCACCCCATCACGGTGTAGGCGACGAGGGCCTGCAGGCCGAAGAACGCCGTCACCGTCCACGCCAGCCGGTTGCGCAGCAGCGACCGGCCCACGACCGCCGCCGCGGCGACGTCGGCCTCGGTGTCGGAGTGGCGGGCGCCCGCCGACCACACCAGCAGCGCCCCGGCACCGAGCAGCGCCCACGCCGCCAGCGCGCCGCGCCAGCCGCCCAGGGCGGTCGAGAGCGGGGAGGTCAGGGCCGCTCCGAGGCCGCCGCCCGCGGCCAGCGCCGCCGTGTACACACCGGTCACCACGCCCACCCGCCGCGGGAAAGCGGACTTGATCACGACCGGGATCAGCACGTTGCCCACCGCGATCCCGGCGCAGGCGACCAGCGTGCCCGCCAAGACCACCCACGGGCCATCGAGGACGCGCAGCAGCAGGCCCAGGGTCAGCACCGCCATCGCCGCGCCGATCGCGCGGGCCACGCCCAGCGACCGGCCGACCTTGGGGGCGAGCACGCCCGCGGCGCCGAAGCAGACCGCGGGGACGGCCGTGAGCAGGCCCGCCCAGGTCTCCCCGGCGCCCACCGAGACCCGGACCTCCTCCAGCACCGAGGCCAGGCTGGTGACGGCGGGGCGCAGGTTCGCCGCCGCGCAGGCCACGCCCGCGACCAGCAGCGGAGTGCCGACCAGCGCGGTGTTGCGACGTCCCGCCCCGAGCTTGCGTCCTGATGGCCCACTGTGCGACAGGGTGTCCATGGCACTCTTGACGTTCCCGGCGACCTGGGCACCCGTGGGCGACTGCGGGCAGCGCTGGACCGTCATGGACCGAGTATGACAAACGTAGGATGTTTGACCGAGAGGATGGCGCTGTGCCGCTGGCCACTACCCGGCGATCGGGCCTCGTCGACCAGGTGATCGAACAGATGCGTTCGGCCATCGCAGGCGGGGAGTGGAAGGTCGGGGAGCGCATCCCGACCGAGCCCGAACTCGTCGCCGCCCTCGGCGTGGGCCGCAACACCGTGCGCGAGGCGGTCCGCGCCCTCTCGCACGCCGGTCTCCTGGAGGTCCGCCAGGGCGACGGCACCTTCGTCCGGGCGACCAGCGAGTTCTCCGGCGCGGTGCGCAGGCTCGCGGGCACCGAGCTGCGCGACGTGCTCCAGGTCCGGCGCATCCTGGAGGTCGAGGGCGCCCGGATGGCCGCCGAGCACCGCACCGACGCCGACCTGACCGAGCTGACCGAACTGCTCGCCCGGCGCGACCGGTCGATGGTCGCCAAGGACTACGAGGCGGGCGTCGACCAGGACGCGGCCTTCCACATCGCCGTGGTGCGCTGCTCGCACAACGCCCTGCTCGCCGAGCTGTACTCCGGCCTCACCGAGATCGTCCGCGCCTCGGTCGCCAGCACGGTCGACGCCACCCCGCGCAACGCCGACATCGACCACGGCGGCCTGCTCACCGCCATCCGCGAGCGCGACGCCGACCGCGCGGCCGCTGAGGCGGGCGGCTTCCTCGACGAACTGATCGCGGGCATCGAGGCCGACTGAGCACCCGCCGCCGGGACATCGGTGGCGGTGCCCGGTGGTCTAGGGCGCGCCCGGCGGCACGAACGGCAGCCCGGGGGTCGCTCCCCGGTCGAGCAGGCGCAGCACCGCGTCGGTGTCGAGGTGCTCGGCGACCAGGTCGCCGAGCAGGTCGAGCTGGGCGGCTCGGGCGGCGGTGAAGGAGACGTCGTCGGCCCCGAGGAAACCGTCGCGGCCGGACCAGGCGGCGACGCGGCGCAGCAGGGCGCGGCGCACGCCGTCGTCCTCCAGCAGGCCGTGCCAGTGGGTGCCCAGGACCGCGCCGGACACCGCGCCCTCCCCGGTTCCGTCGGGGAGGGTCAACAGGCCGGGCAGGGTGGTGCGCACGACCCGGCCGTGGTGGATCTCGTAACCGGTCGCCGGGACGCCGAACGCGGTCCCGGTCGGGCGGGTCAGGGTCTTCTCCTCGGCGAACTCGAAGTCGACGTCGAGCAGGCCCAGCCCGTCGACCACGCCCGCGCCGGACTCCACCCGGTCCTCGATGCGCGCGCCGAGCATCTGGAAGCCGCCGCAGATCCCCAGCACCGGCAGCCCCTTGGCGGCGTGCGCAGCGACCGCGTCGGCCAGCCCGGTCGAGCGCAGCCAGGCCAGGTCGGCCACGGTGGACTTCGACCCGGGCAGCACCACCAGGTCGGCGTCGGCCAGCCGCGACGGCTCGGTGACGAACCGCACCGACACCCCCGGCTCGCAGGCCAGCGCCTCGACGTCGGTGGCGTTGGAGATGCGCGGCAGCCGCACCACCGCGACCCGCAGCCACTGCGAGCCCAGCGCGGGCGCGGGCCTGCCGACGACCCCGTCAGCGGTGTAGGACAGCGAGTCCTCCGCGTCGAGCCACAGCTCCTCCCGCCACGGCAGCACCCCCAGCACCGGGCGGCCGGTCAGCCCGCGCAACTGGACCAACCCGGGGTCGAGCAGCGCCGGGTCGCCGCGGAACTTGTTGACCACGAACCCGCTGACCAGCGCCTGGTCGGCGGCGTCGAGCAGGGCCAGGGTGCCGAACAGGTGCGCGAACACCCCGCCGCGGTCGATGTCGCCGACCACCAGCACCGGCAGCCCGGCGGCGCGCGCCAAGCCCATGTTGGCGATGTCGGTGGCGCGCAGGTTGATCTCGGTCGGCGACCCGGCGCCCTCGCACACCACCGCCTCGTAGTCCGCGCGCAACCCGGCGAGGGTGTCCAGCACGGTCGTCATCAGCTCGGCCTTGCGCTCCCGGTAGGACACGGCGCTCGCCACCCCCACCGGCCTGCCCAGCACCACGACCTGCGAGCTGCGGTCGGACCCGGGCTTGAGCAGCACCGGGTTGAACCGCACCGACGGTTCCAGGCCGCACGCGGCGGCCTGCACCGCCTGCGCCCGGCCGATCTCACCGCCGTCCGGGGTGACCATCGAGTTGTTCGACATGTTCTGCGCCTTGAACGGCGCCACCCGCACCCCGCGGCGGGCCAACCAGCGGCAGAGACCGGCGACGAGGACGCTCTTGCCCGCGTCCGACGTCGTGCCCGCGACCAGCAGTGCTCCGACCATCCGCGCGTTGCCTCCCCGCTCGTCGTACCCGGCTGCCATCATCCCGGTCATGCCCGCCGCATCGGTCACCGCCGTCCTGGTGCACAGCCCCTACCTGGGTCCGGCGACCCTGCGCCCGCTCGCGGACGCGCTCGCCGGGTCCGGCCACCCCGCGTTCCTGCTGGACCTGCTGCCCAGCGTGGTGGCGCCGCCGGTGCACCAGCGGCTGATCGGGGCGTTCGCCGACGCGGTGTCCGAGGCCGGGCTGGCCGGGCCGCTGGCCCTGGTCGGGCACGGCGGGGCCGGGCCGCTGCTGCCCGCGTTCGCCGACGAGCTGGCCGACGCCGGGGGGCTGGACGTGGCCGCGCTGGTCTACCTCGACGCCGAGCTGCCCACGCCGGGGCTGAGCCTGCGCGAGCTGGACCCCGCCCGGTACGCGGCGATGCGCGCCGACGAGGGCCGGTGGGGCGAGGGCGCGGCCGGGCTGGTGGCCGAGCCGGGACTGCGGGCGGCGATCGTCGACGAGCTGCCCGAGGTGCCGCACGCCTACCTCAAGGAGGCCCGGCCGAGCGTGCCGTGGACCGGCCCGACCGGGTACGTCGGCCTGTCACACCCGGCCGACCTGGTCGAGGCGCGGGCGAACGGGTGGCCGACCCGGGACCTGGACCTGCACCACCTGGCGTGCGCGACCACACCGGGGCCGGTCGCGCGCGCCGTGCTGGAGGTGTTCGCCGACCTCGGGATCGGCCCGGTCACGGCAGGGTGAGGATCTCCGCGCCGGAGTCGGTGACCAGGACCGTGTGCTCGAACTGGGCGGTCCAGCTCTTATCCTTGGTGGTGACGGTCCAGTTGTCGTCCCACATGTCCCACTCGATGCCGCCGAGGGTGATCATCGGCTCGATGGTGAAGGTCATGCCCGGCTCGATCTCGGTGCGCACGTTCGTGTCCTCGTAGTGCAGGACGACCAGGCCGCTGTGGAACGAGCGGCCGATGCCGTGGCCGGTGAAGTCGCGGACCACGCCGTAGCCGAAGCGGCGGGCGTAGGCCTCGATCACCCGGCCGACCACGTTGAGCTGGCGGCCGGGCCGGACCGCCTTGATCGCGCGCATGGTGGCCTCGTGCGTGCGCTCCACCAGCAGCCGGTTCTCCTCGGCGACCTCGCCCGCGAGGAAGGTGGCGTTCGTGTCGCCGTGCACGCCGCCGATGAACGCGGTGACGTCGATGTTGACGATGTCGCCGTCCTCGATCACCGTCGAGTCCGGGATGCCGTGGCAGATGACCTCGTTGAGCGAGACGCAGCAGGACTTGGGGAAGCGCCGGTAGCCCAGGGTCGAGGGGTAGGCGTGGTGGTCGAGCAGGAACTCGTGCACCACCGCGTCGATGTCGTCGGTGGTCGCCCCCGGCTTGACCGCCTCGCCACCGGCCCGCAGGGCCCGCGCGGCGATCCGCCCGGCCACCCGCATCGCCTCGACGACCTCGGGCGGCTGCACGTGCGGGTCGGTGTTCTTGCGCGGCGCGGGCTTGTCCACGTACTCCGGCCGCACGATCGACGACGGCACGGCACGGCGCGGGGCCTGCACTCCTGGGCTCAACGGGGTACGCACGGACATGGTCACCACATTACGACCACCCCCGATCGGGGTGTCACCCGACGGCGGCGAGGAACCGGCCGGTCGCGGCGACCGCGGTGCCGGACTGGCCGACGTCGGTGAGCAGCACGGCGAACGCCAGGTCACCGCGGTAGCCGACGAACCAGCCGTGCGAGCGCGTGCCGTCGCCGAACTGGGCGGTGCCGGTCTTGCCGCGCACGTCGCCGTAGGGGGCCAGCGCGCCCGCGGTGCCGCCCGCCACGACCTCGCGCATCATGCCGCGCACCTGCTCCAGCACGGCGGCGGGCAGCGGCTCCTGCTGCTCGTCGACCTGGGTCTCGGCCCCGCGCACCAGCACCGGCTTGGGCACCGACCCGGACGCCACGGTGGCGGTGACCACCGCCATGCCGAACGGGCTGGCCACGACCTTGCCCTGGCCGAAGCCGTCCTCGGCGCGCTCGTTGACGTCCGAGGCCGCGGGCACGGAACCGGTGATGGTGGTGATCCCGGGCACCACGTAGTCCAGGCCCAGGCCCAGCTTCTTCGCCATGGCGGTCAGGTCGCCCGCGCCCATCCTGGTGGCCAGGTCGGCGAAGGTGGTGTTGCAGGAGAAGGCGAAGGCGCTGCGCAGCGGGACGACACCCTTGTCGAACCTGCCGCTGTTGGGGATCTCCCGGCCGTTGACCACGATCGCGGGCGGGCAGCCCAGGGGCGTCTCACCGGTGACCGTGCCCGCCGCGATGGCCTGCGCGGCGGTGACGATCTTGAAGGTGGAGCCCGGCGGGTAGCGGCCGGTGAGCGCGAGCTGGCCCGCCGCGTCGGCCGGGGCGTTCTGCGCCACGGCGAGCAGGTCGCCGGTGGAGGGCTGGATGGCCACGAGCATCGACGGGGTGGCCTCGCCCGCGATCGCGGCCTGCGCGGCCTGCTGCACCCGGGTGCTCAGCGCCAGGCTGACCGCCTTGGCAGGCTCGGCGGGCTTGTCGTGCAGCACCTGGCTCTCGTTGCCCGCGCTGTCGACGGTGTAGACCCGCCACCCGGCCTTGCCCTGCACCTGGTCCTCGATCACCTTGCGGACGGCGGGCATCAGGGTGGGCGCGAGGGCGCGGTCGGCGGGCAGCAGCCGCGACTCGGCGGGGAAGCGGACGCCGGGCAGGTCGTAGATGAGCGACTTGACCTTCTGGTAGTCGGCGTCGCGCAGCGCCACCACCTGGTAGCCGCCCGCGCCCGCCGCCTTGGCGCCGTCGAGGATGCTCTGCGCGGTGATCGTCGGGTCGATCCCGGACAACGCCTGCGCCAGTTGACCGGCGATGGCGTTCGCGTCCCCCGCCTCGGCCTGGTCGAACAGCACCGAGACGACCCGCTCCGGGTTCAGCACCGGGGTGCCGTCGCGGTCGAGCACCGGCGCCAGGGTCGCCTCGGAGTCCTCCACGGCGAGGCTCTGCTGCGCGCCCAACTCCGGGTGCAGCACCGTCGGCGCCCACCGGACCTTCCACGCGTCGTCGCCGCCGATGAGGTCGAAGGAGCTGTCGTAGGTCCACCGCCGGTTGCGGCCGAGGTCCCAGGTGATCTCGAAGGCGGCCCTGGCCGTGCCCTGGCCGGTGTCGACCTTGTCCACCCTGGCGATCACGGTCGAGGGCTTGAGCGCGGTCCGCACCTTGTCCATCAGCGCCCGCGCCGACTCCGGCGAGTCGGTCTGCTGCGAGGCCGTCGCCGAGTCACCCCCGGCGAAGGCGGCCAGGAATTGCTGGGCGGCCTGCTCCGGGCCGGTCTCGGAACCGAACACCCCGCACGCGGACAGCGGCAGGGCGACGAGCAGGGCGGTGAGCAGGGCCGCGGGACGGCGGAGGGAGGCGCGCACGGCGACGAGTATGCCCGCACCCACGTCAGGGTCGGGTCAGAACAGCACCGTGGCGTACTGCCCGACCTGGGTGAACCCGACCCGGTCGTAGACGGCGCGGGCCGGGGTGTTGTAGGCGTTGACGTAGAGGCTGGCGGTGCGCCCCATGGTCGTGACCAGCCGGTTGACCACCGCGGCGGTCCCACCACCGGCCAGCCCCTCACCGCGCCGGTCGGGGTGCACCCACACGCCCTGGATCTGCCCGACGGCACCGGACAGCGCCCCGATCTCGGCCTTGAACACCACGTCGCGGCCGTCGAACCTGGCGAACGCCCGCCCGGCCGCGATCAGCTCGGCGACCCGGGCCCGGTAGCCCGCCCCGCCGTCACCGACCCGGGGGTCGATGCCGACCTCCTCGATGAACATGGCGATCGCCGCGGGCAGGTACCGCTCCAGCTCCTCCGGCCGCACCGGCCGCACCAGCGGGTCGGGCGCGACCCGGGGCGGCTCGGAGATGGCCATCAGCGGCTGGTCCGCCCGCACCTCGCGGGCCGGGCCCCAGTCGTTCTCCAACTCCGCCCACAGCCCCAGGACCTGCTCGGCGGGTCCGACCATCGACGAGCACATCCGCCGCCTGCGCACCGCCCGGTCGGCGAACGCCCGCAGCGCCGACCGCTTGCCCCGCAACGGGATCAGGTTCGGCCCGGCGAAGCACAGCGCGTCGAGCCGCCCACCCCCGCGCAGCCCGCGCGGGTCGCACCCCCACACCTCGCCACCGAGGCGCCACGGGTCCAACCCGACCGATTCCACCCGCGACGCGACCATGCAGGACGCCACGGGATCGGCGGTCAGCACGGCGCGCACCGCCTGGTCATCCCGTTCGTCGAGCAGCCTCGCTCCTGCCAGCCGCAACACCCCTCAAGACTGCCAGACAATCCCCGGGTCCGAAATCCGAGGATCACCCAACCCCGGCCGAGCCCCGTCACCGGTGCCCGAACCGGGGCTTCGGCGGGCTAGCCGACGCTGACGACCGGTGCGCCGGTCTCGCCGTCGACCGGTTCGCCCATCTCCTCGGCGATGCGCATTGCCTCTTCGATCAGCGTCTCCACGATCTGGGCCTCCGGCACGGTCTTGATGACCTCGCCGCGCACGAAGATCTGGCCCTTGCCGTTGCCCGAGGCGACGCCGAGGTCGGCCTCGCGGGCCTCGCCGGGGCCGTTGACGACGCAGCCCATGACCGCGACGCGCAGCGGGACCTCCAGGCCCTCCAGCCCGGCGGTGACCTGCTCGGCGAGGGTGTAGACGTCGACCTGGGCCCGCCCGCAGGACGGGCACGACACGATCTCCAGTTTGCGCTGCTTGAGGTTGAGCGATTGCAGGATCTGGATGCCGACCTTGACCTCTTCGACCGGCGGCGCGGACAGCGAGACCCGGATGGTGTCGCCGATGCCCTGGCGCAGCAGCGCGCCGAAGGCCACCGCCGACTTGATCGTGCCCTGGAACGCCGGGCCCGCCTCGGTCACGCCGAGGTGCAGCGGGTAGTCGCACTGCTCGGCCAGCAGCTCGTAGGCCCGGATCATCACGACCGGGTCGTTGTGCTTGACCGAGATCTTGAGGTCGTGGAAGTCGTGCTCGGCGAACAGCGACGCCTCCCACAGCGCCGACTCGGCCAGGGCCTCCGGGGTGGCCTTGCCGTGCTTCTGCAGCAGGCGGGGGTCCAGGGACCCGGCGTTGACGCCGATGCGGATCGGGGTGCCGTGGTCCTTGGCCGCCTGCGCGATCTCCTTGACCTGGTCGTCGAACTTGCGGATGTTGCCCGGGTTGACCCGGACCGCCGCGCACCCGGCCTCGATCGCGGCGAAGACGTACTTGGGCTGGAAGTGGATGTCGGCGATGACCGGGATCTGCGACTTGGCCGCGATCGCGGGCAGGGCCGCCGCGTCGTCCTGCGACGGGCAGGCGACCCGGACGATGTCGCACCCGGCGGCGGTCAGCTCGGCGATCTGCTGCAGCGTCGCGTTGACGTCCGAGGTCAGGGTGGTGGTCATCGACTGCACCGAGATCGGGTGCTCGCTGCCCACGCCCACCGACCCCACCTGCAACTGCCGGGTCTTGCGGCGCTCCGACAACACCGGGGGCGGCATGGGCGGCATGCCGAGCATCACGTCGGACATCGTCTCTTCTGACCTCTCTGCGAACAGCTACTGGGGTAGTCGGATCGGGTTGATCACGTCGGCGGTCACCGTCAGCAGCACGACCGCGCCGCCGAGGATGACGAAGACCATGGTGACCCCCGCGAGCTTGTTGTAGTCGACCGGGCCGCCCGGCGCCTTGCCGCGCAGCTTGCGCAGGGCGTCGCGCACCCGCTCGTAGAGCACCACCGCGATGTGCCCGCCGTCGAGCGGCAGCAGCGGCAGCAGGTTGAACACGCCGACGAAGAAGTTCAGCGCCGCGAGCATCAGCACGAAGATCGACCAGATGCCCTGCTCGGCGGCGTCGGCGCCGATGACGCTGGCGCCGACCACGCTGACCGGCCGCTCCGGGTCGTCCTCGCCGCCGATGGCCCGGACGACCGCGGGGATCTTCTTCGGGAAGTTCATCAGACCTTCCCAGGTCTTGGCGAACATGTCCCCGGTGAACACCAGCGTCCCCCCCAGGGCGGCGCCCCCGCTGTAGGGGACGCTGTCGCTGAGCGAGATACCGACGGCACCGACGCGTTCCAACCTGTTGTCCTGGCTGCCCTTGGTCGCTTCCACCTGGGCCCGCTGGACGGTGGCCACGTCCATCGTCACGGTACGCCGCTCGCCGTCGCGGACGACGTCGAACCGGTTCGGGCCGCTCAGGCCGCGCACCTTGGCGACCATGTCCTTCCAGGTGGAGACGGTCTCGCCGTTGACGGCGACGATCTCGTCACCCTCCTGGATGCCCGCGGCCGCGGCGGGCGAGGGGTCGTTCGGACCGCACTCGGGCAGCGTCAACTCGACCCGGTCCTGAGTCGGCACGGCGCACGCCGTGGCGCCGACGATCGGTCGCAGGTCGGTGTTGGGCAGACCCATGGTGACGGCCATCAAGTACAAGATGATGAAGCCCAGGACGAAGTGCGTCAGCGAACCCGCGGACATCACCACCACGCGCTTCCACGTGGAGTAGCGCCACATCGCCCGGGGCGCCTCTTCGGGTGTCACCGGGTCGAGCGCCGTCATGCCCGCGATGTCACAGAAACCACCACCGGGGATGATCTTCAAGCCGTACTCGGTCTCCCCCCGGCGGAAAGAGAACACCTTCGGGCCGAATCCGATGAAGTACCGGCGCACCTTCATGCCGAAGGCCTTGGCGGTCAGCATGTGACCCGCCTCGTGCAGCGCCACCGACAGCCCGATGCCCAGCGCGAACAGCACCAGCCCCAGCAGCCAAACCACCACGGTCAGTTCCCTCCCTGCCCGGAGACCGGGCCGGCTATCGCGGCGAGCAGTTCGCGCGCCCGGACACGGGCCCAGTGCTCGGCGGCGAGCACCTCGTCCACGTCGCGCGGCGCGCTCGTCCAGGCGCTGGCGTCGTCGAGAACCCTCGACACAGTGTCCACAATTACTGTGAAGGTGGTGTCGCCTCGCAGGAAGGCGGCCACGGCCTCCTCGTTCGCCGCGTTGAACACCGCGGGCAGGCACCCGCCCGCGGTCCCGATCTCGCGGGCGATCCGCACCGCCGGGAAGGTCTCGTCGTCGAGCGGCTCGAAGGTCCACTCGCTCGCGGTGGACCAGTCGCAGGCCCTGGCCGCCCCGGGCACCCGGTCCGGCCAGGCCAGCGCCAGGGCGATCGGCAGCCGCATGTCCGGCGGGCTGGCCTGCGCCAGCGTGGAGCCGTCGGTGAAGGTGACCATGGAGTGCACGATCGACTGCGGGTGCACGACCACGTCGATCCGGTCGTAGGGCACCCCGAACAGCAGGTGCGCCTCGATCAGCTCCAGCGCCTTGTTGACCAGGGTCGCCGAGTTGACCGTGATGACCGGGCCCATCGCCCAGGTCGGGTGCGCCAGCGCCTGCTCGGCGGTGACCCCGGCCAGCTCGGCGCGCTTGCGCCCGCGGAACGGCCCGCCGGATGCGGTGAGCACGAGCCGGTCGACCTCCTCGGCCCGACCGCCGCGCAGCGCCTGCGCCATCGCCGAGTGCTCGGAGTCGACCGGGATGAGCTGCCCGGGCTCGGCCGCGGCCAGCACCAGGGAGCCGCCCGCGATCAGCGACTCCTTGTTCGCCAGGGCCAGCCGGGCGCCGGTGGCCAGCGCCGCCAGCGTGGGGGCCAGGCCGCGGGAGCCGGTGACGCCGTTGAGCACCACGTCCGCGGGCTCGGCGCCGATCAGCTCCAGCAGCGCGTCCGGGCCCGCGTGCACCCGGACGCCGTGCGGTCGGAGCAGGTCGCGCACCTGCTCGGCCGCGCCCGGGTCGGGGACCGCGACGGCGGGGACGCGGTGGCGGACCGCCTGCTCGGCGAGCAGCGCCGGGTCGGAACCACCGGCGGCCAGGCCCGCGACGGTGAACCGGTCGGGGTTGGCCGCGACCACGTCGAGCGCCTGGGTGCCGATGGACCCGGTCGAGCCCAGGAGCAGCACGGAGCGCGGGTCGTCGTCACCGCGCGCGGGGGGAAGTGTCATCCCGGTCATTGTTCCCGACGCCCGGCCTGTCCCCGCACACACGGTCCGCGACCGGGGTGCCCCCGTGCGCGCCCCGGGATACGACCGTTCGGCGCAACCCCGAAAAAAGTTCCCGATCCGCGCTTAGACCGAACGGGATATGGGCATCTCACCGTCAGCACGGAAAGACTTCGGCGAGAACGCCCGAGGTCATGAGGAAGGAGCTTCGATGGGCATCATCGGCTGGATTGTTCTCGGTTTGCTGGCCGGTCTCATCGCCAAGGCCATCATGCCTGGTAAGGACCCGGGTGGCATCATCATCACGATGATCCTCGGCGTTGTCGGCGCCATTATCGGCGGGTTCATCGGGAATGCGATCTTCGGTGGTGGGCTCTCCACCTTCTTCTCGATCCGCACCTGGCTGCTCGCCATTCTCGGCTCGATCATCCTGCTGGGCATCTACCGCCTGGTCACCGGGAACCGGGCACGCGCGTAAGACCCCTGTCACACCCGAGGGCGCCACGGACACCGTGGCGCCCTCGGCGCGTCCCGGTGTGGGACGATTGCGGTGCAGGACGACAGTTCATCGTTGGAGGGTGACGTGGCGGGCACTGGGCTGGAGAAGCGGAAGTCGACCGAGGCCGCGAACACGGTGAGCCCGGTGGACGAGCCGTCCGCCGCGTGGGGCTGGCACGGCGGTTTCCCCAAGGGCACCCTGATCTCGGGGGTGTTCGTCGGCTTGGCCATGTTCGCCATGCTGATCGGCAACCACGAGTCGCACACCGAGGACATCTGGCTGATCGGCACCGGCGTGCTGATCCTCGCGGGCATCGGCTGGAAGATCCACAAGAGCCGCACCGCCTGGCGCCGCTGAGGCTTGTACCGCAGCACCCCCGGCCCGGCCACCGGGCGGGGGCGCCCGACCACGTGCTGGGCACCCGTTGCCACATGCGCATGAGCGCAGTTGTGTCTGACCTGTCACCGCAACGACAGGAAGGCACCCCATGTCCGTCACGGACGAACTGCTCGCCAACAACGCCACCTACGCCGCGTCCTTCTCCGGGCCGCTGCCGCTGCCGCCCGCCAAGGGCGTCGCCGTGCTGGCCTGCATGGACGCCCGGCTCAACGTCTACGGCGCGCTCGGCCTCGCCGAGGGCGAGGCGCACGTGATCCGCAACGCGGGCGGCGTGGTCACCGAGGACGAGATCCGCTCGCTGGCCATCAGCCAGCGGCTGCTGGGCACCCGGGAGATCATCCTCATCCACCACACCGACTGCGGGATGCTCACCTTCACCGACCAGGACTTCCGCGACAGCATCCAGGAGGACACGGGCGTGCGCCCCACCTGGTCGGCGGAGGCGTTCGGCGACCTCGAAGGCGACGTCCGCCAGTCCGTCGCCCGGATCAAGGCCAGCCCGTTCGTCCCGCACACCGACCAGGTCCGCGGCTTCGTCTTCGACGTGGCGACGGGCAAGCTCAACGAGGTCTCCTGACCCCGGTCGGGACCACCAGGGCCCCGCCTGCGGCTGCGGCTCACCGTCAGTGCCGCGGTGAGCCGCCCCGGTCAGCCCGCCACGGCCCGAGCGCCCCGCGCTCCCGCCGCCTGCTCCACAACACCCCGTCGTCGGTCACCGCGTAGTAGTCGACGACGTCCCCCTCCGGGCTCGCCACCGACACGTCCCGGGCCCGACCGGGCAGCTCCAGGTCCACCCACGCCGACCACCGGCCCCCGACCAGGAACGCGGCCAGGACCCCACCGCCCGCGTCGGCCACGACCGCCGCCGTCCCGGTGTCGGTCCGCACGCTCGCCATGGCCCGGGGCCCGCGGTCGCGCAACCGCCCCGCGCCCCGCACCGCCCCGACCACGGCCGCGACCAGGTGCCGGGACACACCCGGCGATGTCCGAAACCCCGACTCGATCAGCACTCCCCCAGCGTCGCACCCACCCGCTGAGGCGTTACTCAGCCCTCGGCGGCGAGCTGGCCGCAGGCGGCGGCGATCTCCTGGCCGCGGGTGTCGCGGACCGTGCAGGACACGCCCTGGGCGTTGACCCGGCGGACGAACTCGCGCTCGACCGGCTTGGGGCTGGCGTCCCACTTGCTGCCCGGGGTCGGGTTGAGCGGGATGACGTTGACGTGCGCCAGCGGGCCGAGGTGCTTGTGCAGCAGCCTGCCCAGCAGGTCGGCGCGCCACGGCTGGTCGTTCACGTCGCGGATGAGGGCGTACTCGATGGACACGCGGCGGCCGGTGCGGTCGGCGTAGAGGCGGGCGGCGTCGAGGACCTCGGCGACCTTCCAGCGGGTGTTGACCGGGACCAGGGTGTCGCGCAGCTCGTCGTCCGGGGTGTGCAGGGAGACGGCGAGGCGGACGCTGAGGCCCTCCTCGGCGAGCTTGCGGATGGCCGGGACCAGGCCGACCGTGGAGACGGTGACCGAGCGCTGGGAGATGCCCAGGCCCGCGGGCGCGGGGTCGCAGATGCGGTGCACGGCGTCGATGACCCGGCGGTAGTTGGCCAGCGGTTCGCCCATGCCCATGAACACGATGTTCGACAGCCGACCCGGTTCGCCCAGTTCGCCGTCGCGCATCGCGGCCGCGGCGGCGCGGACCTGGTCGACGATCTCGGCCGTGGACAGGTTGCGCTGCAGGCCGCCCTGGCCGGTGGCGCAGAACGGGCAGGCCATGCCGCACCCGGCCTGGCTGGACACGCACAGCGTCACCCGGTCCGGGTAGCGCATGAGGACGCTCTCGACCAGCGTGCCGTCGTGCGCGCGCCACAGCGTCTTGCGGGTGGTGTTGTCGTCGCAGGCCACGTGCCGGACGACGCTGAGCAGCGGGGGCAGCAGCTCGTCGGCGAGCCGGTCGCGGCTGGCGGCCGGGATGTCGGTCATCGCGTCGCGGTCGGCGGTGAGCCTGGCGAAGTAGTGGGTGGAGAGCTGGTTCGCCCGGAACGCCTTCTCCCCCAGGTCGGTGACCGCGTCGCGCCGCTGCTCGGTGGACAGGTCGGCGAGGTGGCGCGGCGGCAGGCCGCGCTTGGGGGCGTCGAAGACGAGCGGGAGTGAGGTCATAACCAGTCCATTCTCCCACGCCCGCGGGTGTGCTCTCACCGGGTCGTCGGAGGGACCGCCTCGCCCTGCTCGCAGTTCTCGGTGGCGGCGGCCGCGTCCCTGAGCCGGTCCGGCAGGTCGATGTTGTCCACGGCGGTGAGCGCGGCTTCGAAGCCGCGCAGGCCGGTGCCGAAGCGGTCGATGGCGGAGCCGTACACCTCGGGGGTCAGCGGCTCCGCTGCGGTCACCTCGTCGCGGGCGGTGGCCACGGCGCTGCGGCCCTGGGCCAGGCCGTCGATGAGCTTGCCGAGGTTGGGGTCGATTTCCGGGGCGGGCGAGGGCACCAGCGAGCGGTAGTCGGCCAGCGCCGCGTCGAGCACGCCGATGAACCTGCCGGTCGTGTCGAGGAACTGCTTCTTGAGCACGGCGGGGTCGCTGGAGCTCGTCGGCTGCTGGGTGGTCTCCGCGGCGGTGACCAGCAGCTTGCCGGTGCCGCAGAACTTCTCCATCCAGCGCACGTCGTCCGGGTCGGCCTCGGGCGGGGCCGACGTGGTGGCCGTCGGGTCGGCCTCCCGCACCGCGACCGCGGTCCCCGAGGTCGGCCGGGCGCAGCCTGCGGCCAGCAGCGCGGCGCAGAGCACCGCCGCCATTCCCACCCTCATGCCGCCTCCGACGCGTCCGCCCCGAGCGGGGTTCCCCCGAGTATGACAGCGGTCACCGATACTCATCGTTGCATCACGATAGCTTCCGATATATCGTTGACCTATCGCGAGCTACCGCTGGCGACAACCACAACACACAGCCAGAACCCAGGAGTGAACAATGCGAACCACCGACCACCGGCGCGGACCCTGGCGCCGACACGACCACCACGGCCACCCCTTCGCGGGCCACGGCCCCCACTTCGACCCGGAGGCCGAGATGACCCCGCCGCCCTTCCCCCCGTTCCCGCCCGGTGCCCCCTTCCCGCCCTTCGGCGGGCACGGCGGCCGGGACGGGCGCGGTGGCCCATTTCCCGGCGGCCGAGACGGGCGCGGCGGCCCGTTCCCCGGCAGCCGGGGCGGGCACCGGCGCGGCCGGGGCGACGTGCGCGCCGCCCTGCTGGCGCTGCTGACCGAACGGCCGATGCACGGCTACGAGATGATCCAGGAGATCGCCGCCCGCAGCGGCGGCTACTGGAAGCCCAGCCCCGGCTCCGTCTACCCCACCCTGCAACTGCTCGCCGACGAAGGCCTCGTCCGCGGCGTCGACAGCGAGGGCGGCAAGCGCCTGTTCGAGTTGACCGAGGAGGGCGCCGCCGCCGCGGCCAGGCTCGGCGACACCCCGCCGTGGGAGCAGGTCAACCAGGGCGTCGACCCCGTCGAGCACACCCTGCGCAACTCCCTGGGCCAGATCATGGGCGCGGCGCAAGCCGTGGCGCAGGCCGCCTCGGCGGAGCAGAAGTCCCGCGCGGTCGAGATCCTCGACAACGCCCGCCGAGACCTCTACGCCCTCCTCGGCGAGTCCGATTCGACCCCGACCGCGGAGTGATCACCGGGTCCGCGGGGTCCGGCGGGTGACCGCCGGACCCCGCTGCCGGAGGGCTCAGCGGAGGATGAGACCGGTGGGCTTGCGGCGGGTCAGGACCCGGTAGCCGACCGGGATCTCCAGGCCGGGGGTCTCGGCGATGGCCCGGGCGGCGACCGGCTGGGAGAACTCGATGCGCAGCACCGCCTCCAGGGTCTTGCGGTCCGCGAAGCGCCACGTCGTGCTCACGCGGTAGCGGGTGAACCCCTCGATCTCGAAGAAGCGGTCGACCTCGACCGGGTCGTAGGTGGGCAGGTCCGCGCGCAGCCAGCGCCCGTACGGGGCGTACAGGCCGTCCAGGTCGACGATGACCAGGGTGCCGCCGGGGCGCAGTGCCCGGTCCGCCTCGCGCAGGCCCTGCTCGCAGCCCGGGCCGAAGAAGTACGCCGTGCGCGCGTGCGCGACGTCGAAGGACCCGTCGGCGACCGGCAGGTCCTGGGCGGACCCCAGGACGGCGGCGACGCCGGTCCGGCCCGCGATCCTGGTCACCGCCCGCTCCACGAGCGGGGGGTGCGGCTCCACGCCCAGCACGCTGCGTGCGCGTTCGGCGAACCTGGGCAGGTGGAAACCGTCACCGCAGCCGATGTCGAGAACGTCACCATTCCACGGGCACAGGCTGTCCAGGAGTGACCAAATCGAACCGTCGACGTCCTGGGCGCGGTTCTCGGCCTCGTAGAGGTCCGGCCAGTGCCAGATGTTGGGGCTGGGCAGCACCGACCCCGCCCGCAGCGACGTGACGATGCGTGACATCAACCCCATGGCGACAGCAAAGCACACCGCGTGCTTTCGGCGGCTGACTAGACCACTCGATCGGGTTAACGTCGGCGGCCAGGAGGTCGTCATCATGTCGATGGACGCGATCAGCGCACTCGAAGAGATCCCGGACGGTATGCCCGGCAAGCCCTGCTGGGTGGAGCTGGCCACACCGGACCCGCGCACGGCGTCGGAGTTCTACGCGGGCCTGTTCGGCTGGGCGTTCCGCGTGGGCGAGGACGGCTACGTCATGGCCTACGTCGACGACGTGCCGGTGGCGGGCCTGCACGTGCCGCTGGGCGAGCAGCCGAACCGGTGGACGCTGTACCTGTCCGTCGGCGACACCGCGAACACCGCCGAGCGGGTCGTGCAGCTCGGCGGCGCGGTGCTCAGCGAACCGACCGAGGTCCCCGGCCAGGGCGGGCTGCTGGTGGCCGCCGATCCCAGCGGGGCCGCCATCGGCTTCTGGCGCCGGGACCGCGACCTGCGGCTGGGCACCGGGTTCCCCGGCGCGTTCACCTGGGCCGAGCTGAACACCTGGGACGGGGCGGCGGCGGACGCGTTCTACAGCGCCCTGTTCGACTACGAGGTCGTCCAGATGGGCGACGGGCAGGCCTTCGACTACACGAGCTGGGTCGTGCGCGGCGAGGAGGTGCTCGGCAGGCTGCGGATGGGGTCGGAGTTCCCGCCGGAGCAGGAGCCGCACTGGATGGTCTTCTTCGAGGTCGACCCGCTCTCGGGCACCGACCGGGTGGCGAGCCGGGCCCAGCAGCTCGGCGGCCGGGTCGTGGTGCCGCCGTTCGACTCCCCGTTCGGCCGGGCCGCCGTGCTCGCCGACACCACGGGCGCGGAGTTCACCGTGCTCGACCGCACCGACGCGCTGCCGGTCGTGGTCGAGGACGAGATCGGCGCCCCGGTGGACTACGACGACTGAGGGTCAGGCGGGTACGAAGAGGCCGAGCAGCAGCCAGGACACCACGGCCGAGGGCAGCAGGGAGTCCATCCGGTCCATCAGGCCGCCGTGACCGGGCAGCAGCGTGCCCATGTCCTTCACGCCCAGGTCGCGCTTGATCACCGACTCCACCAGGTCGCCCAGCGTCGCGGTGGGGACCAGCGCCATGCCGAACAGCACGCCCTGCCACCACTGCCCGTCGAGCAGCAGCGTCACCGTCAGCGCGCCCGCGGCGATCCCGGCGACCATGGACCCGGCGAAGCCCTCCCAGGACTTCTTCGGGCTGATCACCGGGGCCATCGGGTGCCTGCCGAACAGCACGCCCGCGATGTAGCCGCCGGTGTCGGAGCTGACCACCAGGATGAGGAAGCACACCACCCGGTAGATGCCGTCATCGGGCAGGACGAGCATCGCCGCGAACGAGGCGAACAGCGGCACGTACGCCAGTGCGAACACCGCCGCGCTGGTGTCGCGCAGGTAGCCGTCGACGCCGCCGCGCAACCGCCACAGCAGGCACACCAGGACGGTGACGGCGAACGCGGCGAACACCCCGGCCCGCCCGAACGGCCAGGCCAGCCACACCATCGCCTGGCCGCCCAGCAGCACCGGCCACAGCGGCACGGCGATGCCCGCGCCGCGCTTGAGCGCGCCCGCCAGCTCCCAGGTCGACACGGCGACGGCGAGCGCCACGACGCCGATGAACACGTGCCGGACCAGGAACAGCGAGAGCAGCACCACCGCCCCGAGCGTCACCCCGACCCCGATCGCGGCGGGCAGGTTGCGCCCCGCCCGCGAGGCCTTCGGCGCCCCCTCGGCGGCCGTCGAGGTCACCGGGACACCCCCCGCGACCTCTTCGAGTGATCCATGCTCCAGCTCTCCCACCGGTCCGGCCATCGCGCTCTCCCCTCCGCACCCCCGAGGGGGTCAGACCTCGAGGAGGTCGGCTTCCTTGCGCTTGACGATCTCGTCGATCTGCGCGACGTACTTGTCGGTGAGGTTCTGCAGTTCCTTCTCGGCCCTGGTGACGTCGTCCTCGCCGGACTCGCCGTCCTTGACCAGGCGGTCGAGTTCGTCCTTGGCCTTGCGCCGCACGCCGCGGATGGAGACCTTGGCGTCCTCGCCCTTGCCGCGGGCGATCTTGACCATGTCCCGGCGGCGCTCCTCGGAGAGCTGCGGGATCACGATCCGGATGATCGTGCCGTCGTTGGACGGGTTCACGCCCAGGTCGGAGTCGCGGATGGCCTTCTCGATCGGTCCGAGCTGGCTGGCGTCGAACGGCTTGACCACGGCCATCCTGGCCTCGGGGATCGCGATGCTCGCGAGCTGGTTGAGCGGGGTCATCGCGCCGTAGTACTCCACCACGATCCGGGAGAACATGTTCGGGTTCGCCCGGCCGGTCCGGATCGAGGCCAGCTCGTTCTGGGCCACGGAGACCGTGGACTCCATCTTCTCCTCGGCTTCGAAGAGTGTGTCGTCGATCAAGGGGGGCTCCTCGTTACTCACGCGGTGGGCGTACTGACCAGCGTGCCGATCCTCTCACCACGCACCGCGCGGGCGATGTTCCCCTCCGTCAGGAGGTTGAACACGATGATCGGCATGTTGTTGTCCATGCACAGGCTGAACGCGGTGGCGTCGGCGACCTTGAGGTCGCGTTCGAGCACCTCGCGGTGGGTGATCTCGGTGAACATCTTCGCGCCGGGGGTGGTCCTGGGGTCGGCGTCGAACACCCCGTCGACGGCCTTGGCCATCAGCACGGCTTCGCAGCCGATCTCCAGGGCGCGCTGGGCGGCGGCGGTGTCGGTGGAGAAGTAGGGCATGCCGACCCCGCAGCCGAAGATCACCACTCGGCCCTTCTCCAGGTGCCGCTCGGCCCGGCGCGGGATGTAGGGCTCGGCGACCTGGCCCATGGTGATGGCGGTCTGCACCCTGGTGTCGATGCCTTCCTTCTCCAGGAAGTCCTGCAGCGCCAGGCAGTTCATCACGGTGCCCAGCATCGCCATGTAGTCGGCCCGGTCGCGGTCCATGCCGCGCTGGCTGAGCTCGGCGCCGCGGAAGAAGTTGCCGCCGCCGATGACGATCGAGGTCTGCACCCCGCCGCGCACCACGTCGGCGATCTGGCGGGCGACGGTGAGGACCACGTCGGGGTCGACCCCGATGCTGCCACCGCCGAACATCTCGCCGCCGAGCTTGAGCAGCACCCGCTTGAAGCCGCCGTCGCGGATCGCGCCGTCGTTGGCAGTCACGTCAACACCCTCCTCGTGACTCTGCCCCGCCCTCGGGGTCCGGGGGCGGGGCAGAGCGTCGGTCACGTCGTGGCCCTCGGTCAGGACTGGCCGACCTCGAACCGGGCGAAGCGGGTCACGGTGACGCCCGCCTCCTCCAGCACGGCCTTGACGGTCTTCTTCGAGTCCAGCACGGAGGACTGCTCCAGCAGGACGACGTCCTTGTAGAAGCCGTTGACCCGACCCTCGACGATCTTGGGCAGGGCCCCCTCGGGCTTGCCCTCCTCGCGGGCGGTCTCCTCGGCGATGCGGCGCTCGCTGGCCACCAGGTCGGCGGGGACCTCGTCGCGGGTGACGAAGCGGGGCTTCATCGCCGCGATCTGCATGGCGGCGGCGCGGGCCGCCTCCTCGCCCCCACCGGTGTACTCGACCAGCACGCCCACGGCGGGCGGCAGGTCGGAGGAGCGGCGGTGCAGGTAGGTGCTGACGGTGCCGGTGAAGGCGGCCGCGCGGCGCAGCTCCAGCTTCTCGCCGATCTTGGCCGAGAGGGCCTGCACGGCCTCCTCGACGGTGCCCTCGCCGAGCGGGGCGGCCTTGAGCGAGTCGAGGTCGGCGGCACCGGCGGTCTTGCCCGCGGCGACGATCCGGTCGGCCAGCTCGATGAACTCGTCGTTCTTGGCGACGAAGTCGGTCTCGCAGTTCAGCTCGACGATGACCCCGTCGGCTGCGGCGACCAGGCCCTGGGCGGTGGCGCGCTCGGCGCGCTTGCCCACGTCCTTGGCGCCCTTGATGCGCAGGATCTCGATGGCCTTGTCGAAGTCGCCGTCCGTCTCGGTCAGCGCCTTCTTGCAGTCCATCATCCCGGCGCCGGTCAGGTCCCGGAGCCTCTTGACGTCGGCCGCGGTGAAGTTCGACATCGCGTCTTTTCCGTCCTTCTTATTTCTGACTTGCGCGCGTGGAGGTGCTGGTGGGGCGGGGACCCGTCGCCGGGCCCCCGCCCCATCGGGATCAGGACTCGGTCGGGGCGGGGGCCTCGGCCGGAGCGGCGTCCGGGGTCGCGGCGTCGACGGCGGCGACGGCCTGCTGACCGTCGGCCGCGGCGGTCTCGGCGCCGACGAGCAGCTCCTTCTCCCACTCGGCCAGCGGCTCGGAACCGGCTTCCGGCTTGTCCGAACCGCCACCGCGGGCACCGGAGCGGGCCATCAGACCGGCGGCGGCGGCCTCGGCCACGACCTTGGTCAGCAGCGCGGCGGAGCGGATCGCGTCGTCGTTGCCCGGGATCGGGTAGTCGACCTCGTCCGGGTCGCAGTTCGTGTCGAGGATCGCCACGATCGGGATGTTGAGCTTGCGCGCCTCGCCGACGGCGATGTGCTCCTTCTTGGTGTCCACGATCCAGATGGCGGAGGGGACCTTCGCCATGTCGCGGATACCGCCGAGGGTGCGCTCCAGCTTGTCCTTCTCACGGGTGAGCATCAGGATCTCCTTCTTGGTGAGACCCTGGAAGCCACCCGTCTGCTCCATCGACTCCAGCTCCTTGAGGCGCTGGAGGCGCTTGTGCACGGTGGTGAAGTTGGTGAGCATGCCACCCAGCCAGCGCTGGTTCACGTAGGGCATGCCGACGCGGAGCGCCTCGTTGGCGATGGCCTCCTGCGCCTGCTTCTTCGTGCCGACGAACAGGATGTGGCCGCCGTGGGCGACCGTCTCCTTGACGAACTCGTACGCGCGGTCGATGTAGGTCAGCGTCTGCCGCAGGTCGATGATGTAGATACCGTTGCGGTCGGTGAGGATGTAGCGCTTCATCTTCGGGTTCCAGCGTCGGGTCTGGTGCCCGAAGTGCACGCCGGAGTCCAGCAGCTGCTTCATGGTGACGACGGCCATGGCCGGGTTCGCACCTCTTCGTTCCGGGCACGACGGGGCCGAGGGGCCCTGTCGCGCGTTCTCGGTTGTCGCCGTGGACCGGTGGTCCACCGCCCTGGTGCGGTGCGGGACGACCGGACCCGCCGGCTGCTCGGATCGAGCACCCACCGGGACCGCCGGACGTCCGTGTTCGCGGCCCTGAGTCGACCGCGGAGCGCACTGCACGCGAAGTCATCCAGTGTCGCCACCGGATGCGCTCGGAAGTGTACGCCGGGACACGGTCAGCCGAAGAATCGGAGCCCGGGTTGTCCCCAACCCGCTGAGTTGTCCACAGGCCCGCGCCGGGGGCTGACACCGCGCCCGGCGCCCGCCAGCCTGGTCCCATGACCGCTGACCCGCGCTCCCGGACCCTGCTGCCGGTGCTGCCCGTCGCGTTGCTGGTGGCGCTGTTCGTGGTGGCGCTGTTCGCGGTGCCGCCCGCTTCCGGCACCGCCCCGCGCGCGGGGCCGCCGACCGCCCGCTTCGGCTGGCCGCTGGCACCGCCGCCGGTGGTGGCGCGACCGTTCGAGCCGCCCGCCTCGCCGTACGGCCCCGGCCACCGCGGCGTCGACCTGCCGGGCACCCCCGGCCAGGCGGTGCTGGCGGCGGGGGCCGGGGTGGTCGCGTTCGCCGGGCAGGTCGCCGGGCGCGGGGTGGTGTCGGTGGACCACGACCCGGACCTGCGCACCACCTACGAACCGGTGGGCGCGGCGGTCGCCGCCGGGGTCCGGGTCCGCCTCGGCGACCCCCTCGGCGTCCTGCTGCCGGGCCACGGCGGCTGCCCGGCGGCACCGGCGTGCCTGCACTGGGGCCTGCGGCGGGGCGCGGGGTACCTGGACCCGCTGCTGCTGGTCCGGCCCGCCCGGGTCCGGCTGCTGCCGGTGCCCCGCTCAGACGTCGGCGGTCTCCAGGAGCTTGGCGCGCAGGCGCAGCACGGCCCGGGTGTGCAACTGGCAGACCCGCGACTCGGTGACGCCGAGGACGCGGCCGATCTCGGCCAGGGTGAGGTTCTCGAAGTAGTACAGCGTCACCACCACCCGGTCGCGCTCCACCAGCAGGCCGATGGCCTCGGCGAGGGCGCGGCGGTTGTCCTGGTCGACCAGCAGCGCCACCGGGTCCTCGGCGGTCTCGTCCTCGAGGATGTCGGCCAGCGAGTTCGCGCCCCGCCCGGCGGCGGCCAGCTCGTCGAGCGCGACCACGCTGGTGAGCTGGAGCTGGGCGTAGACGTCGTGCAGCTCGTCGACGGTGAGGCCGAGTTCGCCCGCCAGCTCGTGGTCGTTCGGGGTGCGCTGGAGCTTGGCGCCGAGCCGCTCGATGCCGCGCTCGACCTCGCGGGCCCGGCCGCGCACGGTGCGGGGCACCCAGTCCTGGGCGCGCAGGTCGTCGAGGATCGCGCCGCGGATGCGCTGCATGGCGTAGGTCTCGAACTTGAGGCCGCGCTCGGGCTCGAACTTCTCGATCGCGTCGACCAGGCCGAAGATGCCGGACTGGATCAGGTCGGAGACCTCGACGTGCGCGGGCAGGCCGGTGCCGACCCGGCCCGCGACGTACTTGACCAGCGGGGCGTAGTGCAGCACCAGCCGGTCGCGCAGGGCGTGGTCGCGGTGCTGCCCGTAGGCCCGCCAGAGCGCGACGATGCCCGCTTCGACGTCGTCTGCCGTCCGGTTGTCCCCGGGGAGGACACCGGCCGCCACGCCTTCCCCGAAGAGGGCATGGCCGTTCACCTGGTTCTGCGCGCCCGCGGGCGGATTCGCCCCCGGCGCCCCAGATCCGTCCCCCGGCTCAGCCGGAACGAGGGTGGGTTCGGTCATGGATCGCCTTCAGCCGTTCGACGGTCACGTGGGTGTAGAGCTGCGTGGTTGCGAGCGTAGCGTGACCGAGTAGCTCCTGGACGCTACGAAGGTCGGCGCCTCCTTCGAGCAAGTGTGTTGCCGCAGAGTGACGAAGCCCGTGCGGGCCCATGTCCGGAGCCCCGTCCACGGCCCCCACGGCGAGGTGCACGATACGCCGTACGGCGGTGCTGTGGAGGCGTCCGCCCCGCGCGCCCAACCACAGTGCCGGTGGTGAATCCGCCCGCGCCAGGGACGGACGCCCCTGGCGCAGCCAGGCCTCGAGCGCCGCGGCGGCGGGGGCGCCGAAGGGCACCGCCCGCTCCTTCGACCCCTTGCCCAGCACCCGGGCCAGCCGGTCGCCGAGATCGATGTCGTCGACGTCGAGCCCGCACAGCTCCGACACCCGCACACCGGTCGCGTACAGCACTTCCACGAGGGCGTGATCACGCAACGCCACCGGATCAAGTTCCCGCGCGCCCGCCGCGGAGGCCGCCATGAGCCCCTCCGCCTGGTCCTGCCGCAGCACCGCGGGCAGGGTCCGGTGCCGCTTCGGCGCCACCAGGCGCAGCCCCGGGTCCGCCGCCAGGTGTCCCCGCCGGTGCGCCCACGCGGTGAACGTCCGGGCCGCCGCCGCCCGCCGCGCCAGCGTCGTCCGACCGGCCCCCGCGGCCCGCTGGGCGGCGAGCCAGCCGCGCAGCGCGGTCAGGTCCAGCCCCACCCCGCCGAGGTCCGCCCGCACCGGCCGACGGCCTCGGTCACTCGATTCAGCAAGGCCGGTTTTCCCCTCTTCTCCCTCATCCACCGGTGACAAAACATCACCCGTTCGGGGTGTCGTATGCGCAGAAGTTGAATCGAGCACACCCAGCGTGAACCCCATCAGGAGCACCACGTCCCCCAGGTAGGCGCGGACCGTGTGCGCGGACAACCCGCGCTCCAGCGCCAGGTGCCGTTCGTACTGGTCCAACACCGCCCGGACCGGCTCGGGCAGCGCGCCCCGAACCCGTCCCAGATCCACTCGCGACCGACCGGGAGCACCCACCCCGCCAACGCTGTGCCACCTCACCCCGCGCGTCAAGCACCGCCACGCCCGTAGCACGCGGGACCGACGGGAACGGTGCCCGGGAGATCGACACCGGCCAGGTTGTCCACAACCCCGGAATCCCTCCACAGGTCCGCGGCACCCCTGGGCACCGCCGCGCCGCGGGGGCACCGTCGACAGCAGCACCCGATCCGACAGGAGAGCACCATGCAGGCACCGCACATCGCCCTCGGCAGGCGCGGCGAGGACATCGCCGCCCGGTACCTGGCCACCACCGGCCTGGTCGTGCTGGACCGCAACTGGCGCTGCGACCTCGGCGAACTCGACGTCGTCTGCGCCAACGGCGACGGGCTCGTCTTCTGCGAGGTCAAGACCCGGTCCGGCACCGGCTTCGGCACCCCGGCCGAGGCGGTCGACGACGCCAAGGCCGCGCGCGTGCGCGACCTCGCGGTCCGCTGGCGGGTCGAGCACGGGATCAGACCGTGCCCGACCCGGTTCGACATCGTCTCGGTGCTGCTGCGCCCGGAGCGCACGGCCGAGGTGCGGCACCTGCGCGGGGCCTTCTGATGGTGCTGGCGAAGGTGTGGTCGGTGGCCCTGCACGGCGCCGACGGGGTCACCGTGGAGGTCGAGGCCGACATCGGCGGCGGCAAGCCCGGCATCCACATCGTCGGGCTGCCCGACGCGGCGCTGAACGAGGCGAAGGACCGGGTGCGGGCGGCGGTGCGCAACAGCGGGCTGCGCTGGCCCGACCAGCTCGTCACCCTCGCGCTGTCCCCCGCCGACCTGCACAAGTCCGGTTCCGGCTACGACCTCGCGCTGGCGGTGTCGGTGCTGATCGCCGACGGCCGGGCGCCCGCCGAGCGGTTCGCGGGCACGGTCCTGCTCGGCGAGCTGGCCCTCGACGGCAGGCTGCGCAGCGTCCGCGGCGTGCTGCCCCGGCTGCTGACCGCCCGCCGTGGCGGGCACACCCGGGCCATCGTCCCCCGGTCCGCGCTCGCCGAGGCGTCCCTGGTCGACGACCTGGAGATCCTCGGCGCGGACCGGCTCACCGACGTCGTCGCCTGGGCCACCGGCACGGCCGACGCCCTCAGCGCGCCCGAGCCGGGCGCCGAGCGGGCGGGCGACCCGCCACCGGACCTGGCCGACGTGGTCGGCCAGCCGGACGCCCGCTGGGCGCTGGAGGTCGCGGCGGCGGGCGGGCACCACCTGCTGCTCACGGGCCCGCCCGGCACCGGCAAGACGATGCTCGCCCGCCGCCTCCCCGGCCTGCTCCCCCGGCTGCCCCGCGAACAGGCGCTGGAGGTGACCGCCGTGCACTCGGTGGCGGGGGCGCTGGCCGCCGACTCCCCGCTGGTGACGGTGCCCCCGTTCATCGCCCCGCACCACAGCGCCTCCACCCCCGCCCTCGTCGGCGGCGGGGTCGGTCTCGCGAAACCCGGCGCCATCAGCAGGGCCCACAACGGGGTCCTCTTCCTCGACGAGGCCTGCGAGTTCGCGGCCGACCGGTTGGAGGCCCTGCGCACCGCCCTGGAGGAGGGGGAGGTCCGGCTCGCCCGCCGCGACGGGGTGGTGCGCTACCCGGCGCGCTTCCAGCTGGTGTTGGCGACGAACACCTGTCCCTGCGCGCCGCCGAGGGAAGCGGACTGCACCTGTTCGCCGCACGCCAGGCGGAGGTACCTCGCGCGGCTCTCCGGGCCGCTGCTGGACCGCGTGGACGTGCGGGTGCGGATGCGGCCCAGCACCGCGGTGGCCCAGGCACCCGACCAGGTCACCGAACCGACGGAGGTGGTCCGGGCGCGGGTCCAGGAGGCCAGGGCGCGGGCGGCGCACCGGTGGGCCGCGCACGGGTGGCGCACCAACGCCGAGGTCCCCGGACCGGCGCTGCGGCGCCACTTCCCGCTGCCGCGGGAGTCGACGGCGCTGCTGGAGGCGGGCCTGGCCCGGGGCGTGCTCACCGCGCGGGGTGCCGACCGGTGCGCCCGGCTCGCCTGGACCGTCGCCGACCTGGCGGGCGCCGCACCACCGACAGCCCAGCACGTCGCCACCGCCCTGCACTTCCGCGGCCACCACACCCCGACGGCCTGACCCGGCCGGAACGCACCGAGGAATCGGAGGAACCATGAGAACCGTTGCGCCACCGGCGATCGCCGCGCTGCTGCCCAGGGCGGTGCCGCTCACCGCCGCGGTCCGCGGGGCGTGCCCCACCGGTGCCCGACCGCGCGGGGCGCCGCCCACACGGCGACTGCCCGACCGGGCGGCGGTGCGCCGTGGATGACATCCGGCTGGCCCGGGCCTTCCTGCTCCGGGTCGCCGAACCGCCCGCGGGCGCGCTGGGCGGGTTCGTCGACTCGGTGGGGCCGGTCGCCGCGGCGGCGGCGATCCGCGCGGGCGAGGTGCCCGACGGGGTGCGGGAGGAAACCGTGGCGCGCAAGGACTTCGAGCAGGCGGAGGCGGACCTGGTGGCCGCGCGGCACTGCGGGGCGCGGTTGGTCGTCCCGGAGGACGACGAGTGGCCGGGGTGGCCGCTGCTGGCGCTGGCCAACGCCTTGCGCGGCGGGAAGCGGTGGGCCGCGCCGCCGGTCGCGCTGTGGGTCCGCGGACCGGCCCGGCTCGACGAGGCGCTGCACCGGGCCGTCGCCGTGGTGGGCGCGCGGTCGGCGACCTCCTACGGGGAGCACGTGGCGACCGAGTTCGGCCACGGGCTCGCCGGGGCCGGGATCACCGTCGTCTCCGGAGCGGCGTTCGGGATCGACGGCGCCGCCCACCGGGGCGCGTTGCACGCCGGGGGCACGACCGTTGCGGTGCTCGCGTGCGGGGTCGACCGGTTCTACCCGGCCGGGCACAGCGCGATGCTGGGCCGGATCGCCGCGACCGGCGCGGTCCTGAGCGAGTACCCACCGGGAACACCCCCGGCGAAGCACCGTTTCCTCGTGCGCAACCGGCTGATCGCGGCGCTGGCGTCGGGGACCGTGGTGGTCGAGGCGGGCATCCGCAGCGGTGCCCGCAACACCGCGTCGTCCACGGCACAGCTGGGCAAGCCGCTGGTGGCGGTGCCGGGGCCGGTCACGTCCGCGATGTCCCTGGGCTGCCACGACCTGCTGCGCGCGGGCACGGCCACCCTCGCCTCCACCCTCGACGAGGTCATGGAGGCGGTCGGGCAGATCGGCGACCTCGCACCCCGACCGGAGAGCCCGACCAGGCCGACCGACGGGCTCGGCGACCAGGCGCTGCGGGTGCACGAGGCACTCGACCCCCGCCGGTTCCGGGAAGCGGAGGTGGTCTCGGCGGGAGCGGGCGTGCCGCTGGAACGCGTGCGCGCCCTGCTCACCGAACTGGAACTGCTGGGTCTGGCCGCCAGCGGCGAGGAGGGGTGGCGACGATGCGCGCGGGGTTAGCCGTTGAAGGGGCCGTCCTCGGGCAGGCGCAGCTCCGGCTTGTCGAGTTCTTCGACGTTGACGTCCTTGAACGTGATGACGCGGACGTTCTTGACGAACCGGGCCGGGCGGTACATGTCCCACACCCAGGCGTCGGACATGCGGACCTCGAAGTAGACCTCGCCGTCGGCGTCGCGTACTTGCACGTCGACCCCGTTGGCGAGGTAGAACCTTCGTTCGGTCTCCACGACGTAGGCGAACTGGCCCACGATGTCGCGGTACTCCCGGTAGAGCTGCAGCTCCATCTCGGTCTCGTACTTCTCGAGATCCTCCGCGCTCATGTGCCGCGCGCCCCTCCTGGTCGTGGCGTTGCATCCCCGTCGACCGGCGGGGAGCCCCCATTCTGGACCACAGCGGCCGCCGCCACACTCAGCGCCACCCGGTGTGGCGCGCGCAGGCCGTGTGCCAGACCCGCGGCGGCGACGTTGGCGTAGGACCAACGGTGTTCGCCGCTGGGCCCGTGGTCGCGCAGCGCGCGGGAGTGCAGGCCGGTGCAGTAGCCCTTGTGCACGTCGAAGCGGTAGAGCGGCAGGGTCTCGTGCAGCTCGGCCATGATCCGGTCGCGGGTGACCTTGGCCAGGACCGAGGCGGCGGCGACGCAGGCGGCGGCCTGGTCGCCCTTGATCACCGGCATGCTCGGGGCGGTGAGGCCGGGGACGCGGAAGCCGTCGGTGAGCACGTAGCCGGGGTGGGTGGCCAGGCGGGCGACCGCGCGGCGCATCCCCTCGATGTTGGACACGTGCACGCCCTTGAGGTCGACCTCGGCGGGCGGGACGACCACCACGGCGTGGTCCAGCGCGCGTTCCCGGACCAGGTCGAACATCCGGTCGCGGGCCGCGGCGGTCATCAGCTTGGAGTCGGTGAGGCCGTCGAGGCGGACCGCGTCGCCGGGGCGCAGCACGCAGGAGGCGATGACCAGCGGGCCCGCGCACGCGCCGCGGCCCGCTTCGTCGACGCCTGCGACCGGGCCGAGGCCGCGGCGGTGCAGGGCGGTCTGCAGGCTCCAGTTGCCGGTGTCGCGGCGGACCACGACGCGCGGCGGGCGGATCAGCTCCGCGGTCACGGGGTCACCTCCGGTGCTCGGTCGGACTCGCGGCGCGCTGCCGGGCGCAGCAGCGCGGACGCGCGCCTGCCCAGCCACAGCACGGGCCACGCGGCGGCCAACCCGACGCCCGCCGGGATGCCGGACTGCCAGGCGGGGGCCGACAGCGCCTGCGGGTCGTGGTCGCCGACGCCCCGCCACCGCGACGGCGGCAGGATGATCGCCCGCGCCTTGCCGATGACGTTGTCGACCGGCACCAGGCCGTTCGCGCCGCCACCGCCCTGGGTGCGGGAGTCGCCGGAGTTGTTGCGGTTGTCGCCCATCACGAACAGCATCCCCTGGGGCACCGATACCGGGTCGAACCGCTCCTGGCCGGTGGGGCCCACCTCGGGGTCGTAGTGGATGTAGGGCTCGTCCAGCGGTGCGCCGTCGACGGTGACCCGGTTGCGGTCGTCGCAGCACTGCACGGTCTGCCCGCCGACGGCGACGACCCGCTTGACCACGTCGTCCTCGTCCGGGGTGGCGAGGCCGAACACCGAACCGACGTCCTGCAGCAGGCGGACGACGGCGTTGTCGGACCGGTCGGCGGTGAACTCCGAGCGGTTCCAGGTGCCCGGGCGCTCGAACACGACCACGTCACCGGGGCCGGGGTCGCGGAAGTAGTACACGACCCGGTCGACCACCACCCGGTCGCCGGTGCAGCCGGGGCAGCCGTGCAGCGTGGCCTCCATCGACTCCGACGGAATCACGAACACGCGCGCGACGAACGACTGCACGAGGAAGGTGAGCACCAGGGCGATGGCCACCAGGATCGGCAGCTCCACCCAGAACGACAGCTTCTTCTTCGCGCGGGCGGGCCGGTCGGCGCCGGACCCGCCGTCGTCATCGGTGGTCTCGGGGTCGTCGGGGGTGTCGGGACCGTCTGGCACTCGGGCAGCCTACCGGGGGCCGTTCCTGTCGCCTCGGGTCAGCAATCCGCGCGCGCGGCGGCCCAGCCACAGCGTCGGCCAGGCCGCGGCCAACCCGATCCCGGCCGGGATGCCGGTCTGCCACGCGGGCGCCGACAGCGCGGCGGCCTGCGGGTCGTGGTCGCCGACGCCCTGCCAGCGCGACGGGGGCAGGATGATCGCCCGCGCCTTGCCGATGACGTCGTCGATCGGGACGAAGCCGTTCTCCCCGCCGCCGCCCTGCGAGCGCGAGTCCCGGGAGTTGTTGCGGTTGTCGCCCATCACGAACAGCTTGCCCGGCGGCACGGTGATCCGGGGGAAGCCCTCCTGCCGGTCACCGGGGTAGAGGTGGTGGCGGTAGGGCTCGTCGAGCGGCTTGCCGTCCACGGACACCCGGTTCTGCTGGTCGCAGCACACCACGGTCTGGCCGGGTCCGGCGATGACCCGCTTGACCACGTCCTCCTCGCTGGGGGTGGCCAGGCCGAACTGCGCGGCGAGGTCCTGGAACCAGGCGAACACCGGGTTCGGGTTCTCGTCGCCGAGGCCGGTCTGGTCCCAGGTGTCGGGGCGCTCGAACACGACCACGTCACCGGGCTCGGGGTCGCGGAAGTAGTACACGACCCGGTCGACCAGCACCCGGTCGCCGGTGCAGCCCGCGCACCCGTGCAGCGTCTGCTCCATCGACTCCGACGGGATCACGAAGACCCGCGCGATGAACGACTGGATGATCACCGTGAGGACCAGGGCGATCGCGATCAGGATGGGCAGTTCCACCCAGAACGGGCGCTTCGGCTTCTTCTTCTTCTCGGCCTTCGCCGCCTCGCGGTCGGAGACGTCGAGTTCTTCGGCGCCGCGTCCATCCCCCGGCACGGCGCCGTCGTCGTCGGACAAACTAGTCAGCCTTCCTCGGTGTGAGGGGCAGCAGGGCGCTCTTGGCCCGCCTGGTCAGCATGAGCACCGGCCAGGCGGCGGCGAACCCGATCCCCAGCGGGAGCCGCTCCTGCCACCCCGCCGCAGACAGCTCTGGACCCGCCTGCGGGTTGTGGTCGCCCACGCCGCGCCAGCGCGACGGCGGGAGCACGATGTAGCGCACCTTGCCGATGACCTTGCCGAGCGGGACGACCCCGCGGATGCCACCGCCGCCCTGGAAGCGGGAGTCCGAGGAGTTCCCCCGGTTGTCACCCATCACCCAGAGTGTGCCCTCGGGCACCGTAACCCTGCCGAACTTCTGGCGCTCGTCGGGGCCACCGAACTCCCAGTAGATGTAGGGCTCGTCGAGCGGCTTCCCGTCGACGAGCACCCGGTTCTGGTCGTCGCAGCACTCCACGGTCTGCCCGCCGACGGCGATGACCCGCTTGACGAAGTCCCGCTCGTCCGGCGGGGCGATGCCGATGAACGACCCGACCTGGCGCAGCGACTTCAACACCGGGTTGGTCGTCTCGTCGGTCTTGACGTCGTGCTCGGTCCAGGTGTTCGGCCCCTCGAAGACCACGACGTCACCGGGGCTGGGATCGCGGAAGTCGTAGATCATCTTGTCCACGAACACCCGGTCGCCGTCGCACTCGGGGCAGCCGTGCAGCGTCTGCTCCATCGACCCGGACGGGATCGAGTACACCCGGCCGATGAACTGCTGGATGAGGAACGTCAGCATCAGCGCCACACCGACCAGCACCAAGACCTCGCGCCACAGCGGCTGCCTGCGCGGCGCGCGGCGGTGCTTGCCGCGCTTGCCGTTGGGCCGCTCCTCGTCGTCGTCCGACCGGGTGCGGGGCCTGCTGACCGGCGCCACCCTCTCCGTCGGCGCCTCGGCGGCCTTGCGCTCGGACCGGCGGATGGGCCGCTCGGGGGCGACGGTGCCCGCCGCGTGGTCGACGGGCTTGACGGAGCGGTGCGTGCCGGTGCGGGTCTGCTCACCGGGCTTGGCGGCGCGGTGGGTGCGCGGCTCGGTGGTGGTCCGGCCCTGGTCACCCGCCTTGCCCGGCCGCCGTTCCCGCGCCTGCCCATCGGTACCGGGTTCGGCCGCGCGGCGGGAGTCGGGCGCGGCGCCCGGCCGGGCGCCGCGCCGGGGACCGGGCCCCGCGTCCGGCGTGCCGAGGCTGTCGCCACCGGGCTCGAACGCCACAGCACCACCCGAAGCGGAGCCGACAGCACGCCTGCCCCCGGTGGCCTCACGCCCGGAGCCCGCCGCACGACGAGTGCCGGTGGCTTCCCGTCCGGCTCCCGGACCTGCGGCGCGGCGGGTGGCTTCGCCGCCGGAGCCCCGGTTGGCGGCCCGGCGGGCACCCGTGGTTTCACCGCCGGAGTTCGGATCGGCGGCCCGACGGCTGCCCGTGGCTTCGCCACCCGAGTTCGGATCGGCGACCCGGCGACTGCCCGTGGCTTCGCCACCCGAGTTCGGGTCAGCGGGGCGGCGGCGGGTGCCCGTGGCTTCGCCACCCGAGTTCAGGTCAGTGGGGCGGCGGGTGCCGGTGGCATCGCGGCCGGCGTCCGGGTCAGCGGGATCGTGGGTGCCGGTGGCATCGCGGCCGGGGTCGAGGGCAGCGGCGCTGTCGGAATCGGCCGGGATCGGCCCGTGAGTACCGGTGGGCGACTCGTCGACACGGCCCGGGCCTGCGGCAGCTTGACCCGGATCGGGTGAAGTTGTGTACCCGATCGGGGTGATGCGGCCGGAGTCCGAGGCGGCGGTGCGGCCCTGGTCGGGCGGGGGCGTGCCGGTGGGATCGGCGTGGCCGGGGTCGGCGGCAGTGGTGCGGCCCGAGTCGGAGGTGCCCCGGCGGCGGGTGCCGGTGGACCTGCCCGCGCGGCCCGGGTCGGAGCCCGGGGCGCGGCGGGCACCGGTGGCGGCCTCGGAGTCGTGACCTGGGTCGAGAGCGGCGGCGCGGGTCGGATCGGAACTCGGGGCGCGGGAGCCGGGCTCGGACCGGGTCGGGTCCTGGGTGGAGCGCGTCGAGGCGCCGGACTCGGCGACGCGGCGCCCCTGGGCACCGGACTCGGTCACGCGGCCGGACTCCCGGACGCGGCGAGGCGAGGCGCCGGATTCCCCGGCGCGGTGGCCCTGCGCGCCGGACTCGGCCGTGGGGCGGGACGCGGCATCGGACTCACCGGCGCGGTGAACCTGCGCGTCAGACTCGGCCGCGCGGCGGGACGAGGCGTCGGAATCCCCGACGCGACGGGCCTGGGAACCGGGTTCAGCCTGCTGGCGGAGCGAGGTGTCGGGCTGACCGGCGCGGCGGACCTGCGCGCCGGACTCGGCCGCGCGGCGAGATGAGGCGTCGGACTCACCGACGCGACGGACCTGGGAACCGGGCTCAGCCGGGCGGCGGGACGAGGCGTCGGACTCACCGGCGCGGCGGACCTGGGAACCGGGTTCAGCCGGGCGGCGGGGCGAGGCGTCGGACTCACCGGTGCGGCGGGTCTGGGGGTCGGACTCGGTGGGCTTGACCGTGCGGTGGGAGCCGGTGGAGCGGCCGCGGGTCGTCCCGGGGGTTGACGGGTCGGCGGGCTTGGTCGGCTTCCGCTTGTCGTCGGCGGGGACCTTGGGCAGCAGGACGGTCGACTCGGCGTCGTTCTCGGGTGGCAGGGGGCGCTTGCGGCGCGGGATCGGCTGGGTGAGGTGCCGGGTCGGGTCGACGTCGATGCGGGCCGCGGGTGGGGTGACCCGGCGCGGGCGGGACAGGGGGACGTCGTCGAGTGACTCCGCGTGCGCCGGGATCGGCGGGATGGAGGAGGTCGTGCCTGCCCTGGTGGTGCCCGCGGTCGTGGTGGCCGCCCTGGTGATCTCGGCGGAGGTCGGCGGGGCGGGTCGGTCCTGCTCGCTGCCCGACTCCGGGGCGGAACCCGCGCGGCGGGTGGGGTCGGCGGCCTCGGCCCGCCGAGGACGGGAGGACGAACCGGTTCGCTGCTCGGATTCGGTGCGCTGAGCGGATCGGGCGCCCCCGGGGCGTTCGGCCTGCCGGTCGGACTCGGCGGAGCCGGGTCGCCGGGCGGGTCGCTTGGGGAGCTGGGCCCGTTGGGTGGATTCGTCTTCCGGGGTGGTGAAGTCGGCACGAGAGGCCGAGTCACCCCGCTGGGTGGGCTCGACCTGACGGGGGGCATCAGCACGCGAGGCCGGATCACCTCGTCGACCGGTCTCGGCGGGCTGGGACTCGGCGCGCTCGGACGAGTCGGCCCGCTGGGCGCGGCCCGCCTGCCGGACGGACTCCGCCTGCGCCGAAGAGCCGGCACCCTGGACGGACCGGGCCCGCCGGGCGGACTCCACGCCCTGCGCCAAGTCAGCACGCTGGGTGGGCTCGGCACTCTGGGGGGAGTCGGCACTTCGGCCGGACTCGGCGTACCTGCCCGACTCCGGGTGCTGAGCGGACCCGGACCGTTGAGCGGACTGGGCGCGCTGGGACGCATCCGCGCTCCGGCCGGGCTCGGCAGGACCACCGGACTCCGGGTGCTGGGCGGACTCGGACCACTGGGCGGACTGGGCACGCTGGTCGGACTCGGTGACCTGCGCGGAGCCGGCGCGCTGAGCCGGGTTTGTGCTCCGCCCGGACTCAGTGGGGCTGCTGGGCTCCGGGCGCTGGGCGGATTCGGGGCGGTCGGCCTGCCGGGTCGGGGAGTCGGCGGTGGGCTTCGGGCGGCTGACCGGGCGCATGCCGGGGCTGGAGGAGACGTCGGGCCGTAGCTGCGAGTTGAAGGAGGAGTCGAAGAAGGACGGGGGCAGGGGGGCGCGGGAGCGCGTCTTCTCCGGCTCGTCGGCCGCGGTGGCGTCGGAGGGGTGCCTGCGGACCTCTTCGGTGGGGTGGGCGTACTGGTCGAGGTCGCGGCGGGACACCTCGGTGGTCGGCTGCGCCCCGTCCGCGGATCGCGGACGGCGGGACACCTCGGTGGTCGGTTGGGCCGCTTCCGCCGATCGGGCGCGGGCGGGTGGTGTGCCGGGGTCCGCGGGGGCGGGTGCCTGCTCGTCCGCGGTGCGGGAACGGTGGGACAGCTCCGAGTCCGGCGAAGTGGGCTCCTGGGCTTCGGTCGACCTCGATCGGCGAGGGACCTGGGTGGTGGGCTGCGCGGCCTGGTCAGCGCCCTCCGGCAGGTGGGGAGCCTCCCCCACCTCCGCCGCTCGGGAACGGCGAGAAATCTGGGTGGTCGGCTGCACCGCCTGATCAGCGCCCTCCGACAAATGGGGAGCCTCCCCCACCTCCGCCGCTCGGGAACGGCGAGAGGCCTGGGTGGTGGGGTGCGCGGCCTGATCAGCACCTTCCGGCAGGTGGGGGGCCTCCCCTGCTTCGGCGGTGGTGTCCGCCGGGCGGGAACGGCGGGACAGCCGGGTGGTCGGGTCCGACAGGGTGGGCTCCTCGGCCTCGGTCGACCGCGGGCTGCGGGACGTGGGCGGCATCGCCTCGGGAGGCTCGGCGGGGGGTTCCTGGCGGCGCAGCCGGGGGGCCTCGAGCTGCGGGGTGCGCCTCGGTTCCCCGTCCTGGGCGCCGCGGGCTTCGTCGGCTGCGTGGGCGGCGCTGGCGGGGAACCAGTCCGAGGGTTCCGGGGTGACGGGCCTGTCGGACGTGGTGGGGCGGTCGGCGGGGATGTTGGGCCACTCGCCGGTGGGGCTCAGGGGGTCGACTTCCAGGGGGGCGCCGAACCAGAACTCGGGTTCCACCGGGTCGAGTCGGGGCAGCTCGGGGACCTCGGGGACGAACTCACTGTGAGGGGGTGTCCCGGTCGTGCGGGTGCCGGAGTCGTCTGCGGACGCGGAGTCGGGCGCGGAGTCGCCACCAACAGCGGAGCCGCCGCCTGTGGAGCCGCTTCCAGAGTCACTGCCAGGGGCGGAGGTACCGCCAGGGGCGCCCGCTGCGGAGGCGCCGGCTGCCGTGGGACCACGGCCTGCGGGAGCGCTGGGGTCTACGGGCGGGTGGTCGCCGTTGCGGTGGGGGGTGCCGTTCGAGTGGCCGCCGTTGCCGGGGTGGGCACCGCGTGCGGGGGGAGCGCCGCCCGTGGACGCTGTGGCGTCGCGGGGGGTGCTGCCGTTCCCGGTGGGGCCGTGGCTGCCGGGGGCGTCGGCCGTGGTGCTGTGGCCGTTCTTCGCGGGGGCTTCCGGCCCGTGGCCGTTGGACCGGCCGTTACGGTCGGAAAACGACTCGTGGCCGACCGTCTTCCGTCGGGGCGGTCCCGGAGCTGTTTCGGCTTCCGGGGGCGCGCTGCGAGGAGGACGGTCGACCACGCATGTCAGGGTACGTGAGTCGGTGTGCTACCCGTGTCAGGAGGACGCGGGGAACGGCTCGCGCTTCTCCTTGATCTTGGCGGCCTTGCCGCGCAGCTCGCGGAGGTAGTACAGCTTCGCCCGGCGGACATCGCCGCGCTTGGCGATCTCGATCTTGGCGATGTTGGGGGTGTGCACCGGGAAGGTGCGCTCCACGCCCACGCCGAACGACACCTTGCGCACGGTGAAGGTCTCGCGGATGCCACCGCCCTGGCGGCGGATCACGACACCCTGGAACACCTGCTCCCGGGAGCGGGTGCCCTCGATGACCCGAACGTGGACCTTCAGCGTGTCACCCGGGCGAAAGGCCGGGATGTCGGAACGCAGCGACTGGGCGTCCAGGGCATCCAGGGTGTTCATCGGTAGTCCGTCCTCGTCCTTGGAGATGTTCTTCGTACGTCCCGGCCGGGGACGGCGTCACGCCGAACAGTCCAGCCTGGGAGGGGGCTTGTGCGCGCGCACTCGGACAACTGCCGGACGCGTCAACTGGGAAAGTATGTCAGACGGGGTCGCCGGGGGGGAAATCGGCCCCCGCGAGACGGGTCAGGACGGCCCGGTCGTGCTTGTCGAACGCCTCCGGCGGCAGGGCCGCGAGCAGGTCGGGCCTGCGCGCCCTGGTGCGCTCCAGCGCCTGGTCGCGGCGCCAGCGGGTGATCGCGGCGTGGTTGCCCGAGCGCAGCACGTCGGGCACCGGGCGGTCGCGCCAGACCTCGGGGCGGGTGTAGCTGGGGCCTTCGAGCAGGCCGTCGGAGAACGAGTCCTGCTGGTGCGACGCCGGGTTGCCCAGGACGCCGGGCAGCAGCCGGGCGACGGCCTCGACGATGACCAGCACCGCCACCTCGCCGCCGACGAGCACGTAGTCGCCGATGGACACCTCGTCGACCCGCACCCGGGTGGCGGCGTCGTCGACGACGCGCTGGTCGATGCCCTCGTAGCGGCCGCAGGCGAAGACCAGGCGCTCCTCGGCGGCGTACTCGTGCGCCACGGCCTGGGTGAACGGGCGCCCGGCCGGGGTGGGCACGACCAGGCGGGGCACGACGTCCCCGGCGCACACCTCGTCCAGGGCCTCGCCCCACACCTGCGGCTTCATCACCATGCCGGGGCCGCCGCCGTACGGGCTGTCGTCGACGGCCTTGTGCACGTCGTAGGTCCACTTCCGCAGGTCGTGGACGTCGAGGGAGAGCAGTCCCCGGTCGATGGCCCGGCCGAGCAGCGCGGCGCGCAGCGGCTCCAGGTACTCCGGGAAGATCGTGACAACGTCGATTCGCACGGTCAATCCGCTGTTCTCATGGGCTGAGGAGGCCCTCGGGCGGATCGAGCACGACCCGCTGACCGGCGATGTCCACGGCGGTGACGATGGCCTTGACGAACGGGACCAGCACCTCGCGGCCCTCGACGTCGAGGACCAGCAGTTCCCCGCCGAGGCCGTGGGTCACCTCGCGGACGGTGCCGACCCGGGTGCCGTCGGCCAGCTCGGCGGCCAGGCCCTCCAGCTCGTGGTCGTAGAACTCGTCCGGGTCGTCGGACCTGGGCAGGTCGGCGGTGTCCACCAGGAGCATCGCGCCGCGCAGGTCCTCGGCGGCGGTGCGGTCGGGCACCTCCTCGAAGCGCACCAGCAACCGCCCGGTGTGCGACCGGACGGTGGCGACGGTGAGGGTGCGCTCGGGGGCACCCTTCGGCCGGGCGGTCATGACGCTCCCGAGCGCGAAGCGCTGCTCGGGGTGGTCGGTGCGCGGGTCCACGGCGAGTTCGCCGTGGATTCCGTGCGCCTTGGCCACCCGGCCGATGGCGACCAGATTCTGCTGAGCCATGTCAGTGGTCGGTGTCCACCACGTCCACGCGGATTCCGCGACCGCCGACGCCGGCCATCACGGTCCGCAGCGCGGTCGCGGTGCGGCCACCCCGGCCGATCACCTTGCCGAGGTCCTCCGGGTTGACGTGCACCTCGAGCGTGCGGCCACGACGGTTCGTGACCAGCTCGACCTGCACGTCGTCCGGGTTGTCGACGATGCCGCGCACCAGGTGCTCGAGGGCGTCCGCGAGGGCACTCACTCGGCCGCGGCCTCCGCCTCGGCGGGCTTGTCGTCGGCCTTCTTCGGCGCCGACTTCTTCTTCGGGGTCGTCGCCTCGGTGCCGGGCTCCTCGCCCGCCGACTTCAGCGCGGCCTCGAACAGCTCCTGCTTCGACGGCTTGGGCTCCTTGACCCGCAGGGTGCCCTCGGCACCCGGCAGGCCCTTGAACTTCTGCCAGTCGCCGGTGATCTTCAGCAGCGCGAGGACCGAGTCGGTCGGCTGCGCGCCGACGCCCAGCCAGTGCTGGGCCCGCTCGGAGTCGACCTCGATGAGGCTCGGCTCCTCCTTCGGGCTGTAGCGGCCGATGGTCTCGATGGCCTTGCCGTCGCGGCGGGTGCGCGCGTCGGCCACGATGATGCGGTAGAACGGCGCACGGATCTTGCCGAGGCGCTGCAGCTTGATCTTGACAGCCACGGTTGCGGGTACTCCTCAAAGCTCTCGGGTGCAGACGGTGCGGATGTCGCGGCCCGAGTGGGGATTCGGGTGCGGCGTCCGGGAGGTTCAGGCGTCGAGGCACGGCGAGAGGGTCCGGCCACGACGGACAGCCGCCAATTGTGCCAGACGCGGTCCCGGGGTCCGAATCGGCGGGGGTCTAGCGCGCGAACGGGGTCGGCTCGACGCCCGCGCCGGTGAGCGCGGCGCGGACGGCGCGGGCGTGCCCGACGGCCCCCGGGGTGTCCCCGTGCAGGCAGAGCGAGCGGGCCTCGGTGCGCAGGACGGTGCCGTCGACGGCCACGATCTCGCCGCGCTCGGCCAGCCGCAGCGCCCTGGCCACGACGGCGTCGGTGTCCGGGAGCAGGGCACCGGGTTCGCGGCGGGGCACGAGGGTGCCCCGGGGGGTGTAGCCGCGGTCGGCGAAGGCCTCCGGGACGCCCGAGTCCCCGGCGGCGCGCAGGAGCCGGGAGCCGGGCAGGCCGAGGATCGGCAGGTCGGCGAAGGCGCGGACGCCGTCGACCACGGCGGCGGCCTGGGCCTCGTGGTGGACGGTGGCGTTGTAGAGGGCGCCGTGCGGTTTGACGTGGGACACCCGCGTCCCGGCCGCGCGGGCGCAGGCCTCCAGGGCGCCGATCTGGTAGAGCACCTCGTCGGCCAACTGGGCGGGGTCGACGTCGATGAACCGGCGGCCGAAGCCCGCGAGGTCGCGGTAGGAGACCTGGGCGCCGACGGCGACCCCGCGCCCGGCGGCGGCGGCGCAGACCGCGCGCATGGTGGAGGCGTCCCCGGCGTGGAAGCCGCAGGCGACGTTGGCGGAGGTGACGACGGCCAGCAGGGCGTCGTCGTCGCCCAGGGTCCAGACGCCGAAGCCCTCGCCGAGGTCGGCGTTGAGGTCCAGTGCGGCGGTCATGAGCTGGGCAGCACCCCCAGGCTGATCAGCAGCACCGACAGCGCGGGCAGGAAGTTGTTGACCTGGTGGGTGACCACGCTGGCGCCGAGCCGGTCGGTGAACAGCCGGGCCAGGCCGATGGGGATGCCGATGACCAGCAGCAACGAGGTGCGCAGCGGCTCGAGGTGGCTCACCGCGAAGATCATCGTGGTGAGCGCGAAGACCGCCCACCGGCCCCAGCGCAGCCGCTCCAGGGCGCCCCAGAGCAGCCCGCGGTACATGATCTCCTCGCACAGCGGCCCGAGCAGCCACACGTAGACGAAGAGGGTGACGGCGGCGGCGACCGGCATGGCCTGGTTGTCGACCAGCGAGCCGATCGCGGAGGTGGCGTTGCCCTCGCCGACGACCCTGGTCCAGATGGCCGCGGCGATCGTGGTGCAGACCAGGCCGATGAGGCCGAACTTGAGCCCGACGCGGAAGTCGTCGCGGTTGTAGGAGAACTTGAGGTCGATCTTGGGGCCGTTGCCGCGCAGCCGGGTGATCAGCAGGGTGACCCCGGTGGCCAGGAACGTCGGGACCATGGTGCCGACCAGGATCACCGCGATCGGGTCCTCGGCCGGGGTGGCCAGGCCCATCAGCGCGCCGATCACCACCGCCGACAGCACGAACACGGCGAAGACCAGCAGGAAGGCGCCGAACCCCCAGCGGTGCTCGGGTGGCGGTTCGTCCTCGGCGACCGGGCCCGGTCCGCCGGGAAGCGGTGACGGCACGACCCTCCCCCCAGCCCGTGTTTCAGGTGTGGAATCCAGCCTAGCCCCGGTGGGCTACCCCACGACGCGCCCTCTCAGCATGATCCGGGTGGGCGCGCGCAGCACGTCGAGGTCGAGGCGGGGGTCGGCGTCGAAGGCGAGCAGGTCGGCCGGTGAGCCCTCGTCGAGGCCGGAGAAGCCGAGCCAGCCGCGCGCGCCCCAGGAGCCCGCGGCGAGCGCCTGCTCGGTGGTCATGCCGGCCCTGTGTAGGGCCACGACCTCGTCGACCAGGCGCCCGTGCATGATGCCGCCGCCCGCGTCGGTGCCCGCGTAGACCGGCACGCCCGCCTCGACGGCCTCGGCGACCATGGCGCCCGCGCGGGCGTGCAGGTCGCGCATGTGCGCGGCGTAGGCGGGGAACTTGGTGGCGCGCTCGGCGATGCCGGGGAAGTTCTCGATGTTGATCAGCGTCGGCACCAGGGCGGTGCCGCGGCGGGCCATCTCGGCGATCACGTCGGAGGACAGGCCGGTGCCGTGCTCGATGCAGTCGATGCCCGCGCCAACCAGGCCGGGCAGCGCGTCCTCGCCGAAGACGTGCGCGGTGACCCTGGCGCCCGCCGCGTGCGCGGTGGCGATGGCCTCGGCGAGCACGTCGTCGGGCCACAGCGGGGCCAGGTCGCCGCGATCGCGGTCGATCCAGTCGCCGACCAGCTTGACCCAGCCGTCGCCGTACTCGGCCTGCTCGGCGACCGCGGCGGGCAGCAGCGACGGGTCTTCCAGGTCGGCGCCGAGCATCGGGATGTAGCGCTTGGGCCGGGACAGGTGCCTGCCCGAGCGGATGATCCTGGGCAGGTCGAGGCGCTCCTGCAGCGGCCGGGTGTCGATCGGCGACCCGCAGTCGCGGATGAGCAGGGTGCCCGCGTCGCGGTCGGTCTCGGCCTGCTCGGCGGCGACCTCCAGGGTCACCGGGCCGCGCGGGCCGATGCCGACGTGGCAGTGCGCGTCGACCAGGCCGGGCAGCAGGAAACCGCCGTCGACCACGGTCCGCGCCCCCGGAACCGGCCTGGTGCGGACCCGGCCGTTGACCACCCACAGGTCGCGTTCGTCGTCGCCGGGGAGCACGACGCCGCGCAGGTGCAGGGCGGTCACTTGCCCTTGGGGAACTTGAGCCTGGACGGGTCGAAGCCCGGGGGGAGCTGGTCGAGGCCGGGGGGCATGCCGGTCAGGTCCGGCAGGCCGGGCATCCCACCGCCGGGCGGGAAGCCGGGCATCCCGCCGGGGAAGCCGCCGCGCACCTTGGGCGGTGTGGGGCCGCGGCCCTTGCCCTTCTTCCCCTTCTTGCCCTTGCGGTTGGTGGCCCGGTTGCCGCCGCCGCCCGGCATCCCGAAGCGGCCCGCCATCTGCTGCATCATCTTGCGCGCGTCGAAGAACCGGTTGACCAGGTCGTTGACGTCGCGCACCTCGACACCGGAGCCCTTGGCGATGCGCAGCCGCCGCGAGGCGTTGATCATCTTCGGGTCCTGGCGCTCGGCCGGGGTCATGCCCCGGATGATCGCCTGGAGCCGATCGATGTGCTTCTCGTCGACCTGGGCCAGCGCGTCCTTCATCTGCCCGGCGCCGGGCAGCATCCCGAGCAGGTTGGCGATCGGGCCCATCTTGCGCACGGCCAGCATCTGCTCGAGGAAGTCCTCCAGCGTCAGCTCGCCGGTGCCGATCTTGGCCGCGGCCTTCTCCGCCTGCGCCTGGTCGAAGTGCTGCTCGGCCTGCTCGATCAGGGTCAGCACGTCGCCCATGCCGAGGATGCGCGAGGCCATCCGGTCGGGGTGGAAGGCGTCGAAGTCGGCCAGGCCCTCGCCGTTGGAGGCGAACATGATCGGCGCGCCGGTGACCTCGCGGACCGACAGCGCGGCACCACCGCGGGCGTCGCCGTCGAGCTTGGTCAGCACCACACCGGTGAAGCCGACGCCGTCGCGGAACGCCTCGGCGGTGGACACCGCGTCCTGGCCGATCATGGCGTCGACCACGAACAGGACCTCGTCGGCGCCGATGGCGGCCTTGATGTCCGCGGCCTGGCGCATCAGCTCCTCGTCGACGCCCAACCGGCCCGCGGTGTCGACGATCACGATGTCGTGCTGGGTGCGGCGGGCTTCCTCGATGGAGCGGCGGGCCACGTCCACCGGGTCGCCGACGCCGTTGCCCGGTTCGGGGGCGAACACGTCGACCTCGGCGCGCTGCCCGACGACCTGGAGTTGGGTGACCGCGTTGGGCCGCTGGAGGTCGCAGGCCACCAGCATCGGGGTGTGGTTCTGCCCCTTGAGCCACTTGGCCAGCTTGCCGGCCAGGGTGGTCTTACCGGCACCTTGCAGACCCGCCAGCATGATCACCGTGGGCGCGGTCTTGGCCAGGTTCAGCCGCCGGGTCTCGCCGCCGAGGATGCCGACGAGCTCCTCGTTGACGATCTTGACGACCTGCTGCGCCGGGTTCAGCGCCGCGGACACCTCGGCGCCCTTGGCCCGTTCCTTGATCTTGGCGATGAACGTGCGCACGACCGACAGCGCGACGTCGGCCTCCAGCAGCGCGATGCGGATCTCGCGCGCGGTGGCATCGATGTCGGCTTCGGTGAGCCGCCCCTTGCCCCGCAGGTTCTGCAGGACGGAGGTGAGGCGGTCGGAGAGGGTGTCGAACACGGGAGCGGCACTCCAGCTTGTCAGTCGGGAGCTGGTCGGTCGGGCTGTCGCCCCAGGGTAGTCCCACCGGCGCGCGGCTTGGGGACACATCCCGGGCGATCGCGGCGATGATCCGCTGGACGATTCGAAAATCATGGGGGGCGGAAGATGGGCGCACGGAGTGCGGGCCGGTTGGCGGCCTGCGGCGCGGCGGTGCTGGGGACCGCGCTGGCGCTGGTCTGGGGGCTGCCCGGGCGGGCGGCGGTCGAGGGGGCGTGGGCGGCCTGGTCGCTGCTGTTCGGGCTGGTCGCGGCGGCGGGCGCGGTGCTCGTGCGGCTCGGGACGCGGCTCGCGCCACGCGGGACCGGCGCGGCGGGCGGGAGGCTCGGGACGGACCAGGAGACCGGCACGGGGGCAGGCGGCGGAACACCCGGGGCGGAGCACGGACCGCGCCAGGCCGAAGCCGCGGCAGTCGGCGAGACGCCCGCCACGGGACACCAGCCGTGGGCGGACGCCGCGGCACCCGGCGGGACGCCCACGGCGGAGCACGGGCAGTGGCAGGCCGACAACGCGGCAGTCGACGCGACACCCGGAACGGAAGGCGGACCACACCGGACCGACCCCACGGCACCCGGCGGAACACCCACGGCGGAGCACGGGCAGTGGCAGATCGACGCCGCGGCAGTCGACGCGACACCCGGAACGGAAGGCGGACCACACCGGACCGACCCCACGGCACCCGGCGGAACACCCACGGCGGAGCACGGGTCGCGGGAGGCCGGAGCCGCGGTGGTGGGCGGGGTAGCGGAGCAGGGTCGGGTGCTGCGCGGGGTCGGGGGCGCCGCGGTGGTGCTGGCCGCCTGGTCGGCGGCGGGGGTGCTGGTCGCGGGGCTGGTGCCCGTGCCGGGGGGTGCGCTGGCGCGGGGGGTGGCGCCGGGGGCGGGCGGCGCCGGGGCGGTGCTGCTCACCGCGGTGCCGCTGCTGCTGGCCCTGGCGGGGCTGGCAGCGGTCGGGATGCGCGCGGCGGCGACCGGGCTCGGCTTCGTCGTGGCCAACACCGCCGCCCAGTTGACCGCGGCGGACCCGCTGCCCGTGCTGACGATCGCCCTGGCCGCGGCCGGGGTCCTCCTCGCGTGGGGCGCGGCCGGGCCGGTGCGGGCGGCGTTCGGCACCGCGCTCGGCGCCTCGGCGGTGCTCACCGGGCTGGTGGGTGGGCAGGACCTGCTCCGGCCGGTGGCGGTGGCCCCGACCGCACCGGGCCTGCCCGGCCGCGGGTCGGGCGCGGCGACCGGGACCGTGACCGCGGCCGACCCGGCGTACCTGGTGCTGGGGCTGCTGCTGGCGGTGGTGTTCACCTGGATGGCCTGGCGGCGCCGCGACGTCGCGGGCACGGTGTTGGCGGTGCTGCCGCTGCTCATCACCCCGGCCGTCGGTGCGGCGCTCGTCCCGGACCCGGACCGGGGGGCGGTGCGGTGGTTGGTCGTGCTGGTGCCCGCGGTGGTGGCGCTGGGTGCGGTGGCCGCCGCGTGGGACCCGGGGGTGCGGCCGAGGTCGGCTCGGGGGGTTCCGGTGTCACGCGCCGGGATGGTGGCGCTGGCGGCGGTTGCGGGGACCGTCGCACTGGTGAAGCTGCTGCCGCTGGTGCTGCCGGAGGCCGACGACGTGCGCTGGACCTACGCGACCGTGCTGCTGGTGGCCTTCGCGGCGCTGGGGCTGGCGGCGGTGTTCACCGCCGGGCGGCCGGGGGCGCTGCTCGCCGCGGCGGGAATGGTGGCCCAGCCGCTGACGTCGGTGTGGGTGGTGTTGACGTTCTCCGACCGGGAGGCCGGGCAGGCCGTGCTGGTCAGCGTGGTGGGCGCGGTCGTGGCGACGGCGTGGGCGCTGCTGGTGCTGCGGCACCGGGTTCCGCTGGTCGCGGTCGCGGCGGCGTTCCTGCTGTTCCACCAGTACGACACCCTGGTGCGGGTGGTCAGCGGGGTGTCCGGGGCGTCCACGACGAGCGGGGCGGCGGGGGTGATCCCGGTGCTGGTGCTGGGGGTGCCCGCGGCCGTGTTCGCGCTGCGCGGCAGCAGGTGCGCGGTGGCGGCGCTGGCCACCACCCTCGCCTTGGCCGCGGTGAGCGCGGTGCAGCTCGCGGGGCTGCGGCCCTCCGGGCTGCTCGGGGAGGTGCTGTCGAGCACCCTGGTGCTCTCCGGTGCGGCCCTGCGCCACGACGTGACCGGGACGGTGGTGTGGGTGCTCGCCCTGGCGGCCCTGCTGGTGGCCGTGGCCGCGGCGGCGGGGCACGGCGGGGCGGGGCACG
>NZ_AYXG01000073.1 GCF_000564855.1 Actinokineospora spheciospongiae | reverse complement strand
AACCAGGCCCCCGGGCGTCCCACCGGCCCCCTTGCCGGTCGTCCCACCCCCGCCGCCGGGGGTGCCGTCGGCGCCCGCCGCGCCACCACCCCCACCGGCCCCGGTGCCCGCCCCGCCCGCCCCCGCGCCCCCGACGAAGTCCAGGCCGGACCGGGTCCGCGAGCCGGTCCCCACTCCTCAGCAGCGTGCCCGCGAGGCCACGGAGAAGAAGCGCCGCTGGGGCCTCACCGCCCTGGTCTTGCTGTTCGGAGCGGGCGCCGCCGCCGCTTCCGCCCGCAACGGCGGCAGGCACCGCTAGAACCAACCGCCAACCGCCAACCGCCAACCGCCAACCGCCAACCGCCAACCGCCAACCGCCAACCGCCAACCGCCAACCGCCAACCGCCAACCGCCGACCCGACCCGACCCAGCCCAGGTCGGGTCGGGTCGGGTCGGCGGAACCCCATCGGAGCAGCGACAACCAACCACCCCCGCAAACCGCCAGCCACGGCGAACCCCACCGAGCGCAGCGAAAGCCAGCCCTCTGCCAACCGCCGGCCCGGCTACGGATATGCCCGGGTGGGTGGATCTGCTTGGGTG
>NZ_AYXG01000072.1 GCF_000564855.1 Actinokineospora spheciospongiae | reverse complement strand
ATCGCCACCCCCGGCCAAACACATCCACCCACCCGGGCAGTTCGCTCGCCAGGCTGGCGGTTTCGGGGGTGGCTGGCTGATCAAACACATCCACCCACCCGGGCAGTTGGCTCGCCGGGGCGGCGGTTTTCGGGGTGGCCTGCCTGCGTTGGGGGCGGGCTCTAGCCCAGTTCCACGGTCTTCTTGGCGTAGGCGTCGACGCCGCTGTAGACGTCTCGGGCGTACTTGTTCGAGGCGTTGTAGGTGAGGATGGCCTTCCACCAGCCCTGGCCGGTGGCCAGGTCGCCGCCGCTGGCGCACAGGTAGCGGGCGGCGGTGAGGGCGGCGTCGTCGACGTTCTGGGGGTTGGCCGGGCGGCCGTCGCCGTTGGAGCGTTGTGACCAGCGGGTCCAGGTGCTGGGGAGGAACTGCATCGAGCCGACGGCGCGGTCCCAGACGGGGTCGCCGTCGAGGCGGCCCTGGTCGGTGTCGGGGATGGCCTGGACGCCGGGGGAGCCGTCGAGGGGGACGCCGACGATGGGTTTGGTCAGGTCGCCGTCGGGGCCGACCTCGGTGCCGTTGTAGAGGCCGTGGTGGGACTCGACCCGGCCGACGCCCGCGAGGGTGATCCAGGTGAGGTTGCAGCCGGGGGTGGCGGTGCGGGTGCGGGCCTCGGCCTCCACGTAGGCCTGCACGGTGCGCACCGGCATGTCGGTGCGGTCGGCCATGCGCTCCAGCCAGGCCGCCCGGTCGGTGGTGGGGACGGGGCGGGGGGTGGGGACGGCGGTGCCGGGGGCGACGCTCACGGCGGGCACCACGAAGCGGTACGGGCGGGCGCGGGACGAGGGGTCCTCGCCCGCCGACCTGATGAACACCACGAAGCCCGCGCCGAGGACGAGGACGGCGAGGACCACCGCCACCCGGCCGACCCCGCGCAGGCGGGGGCGGGGCGGCGGGGACGACGTCGGCCCGGGCTGGGGGGCTTCCGGGTACGTGGTCGGCGGGGGTGTCGGGGATGCGGCCACGAAATCCAGGCTACGTCCCCATCGGGGCAGGTTCGACCGAACCTGACCCCGAAGAGGTGACGTACCGGCGGTAGGTCGGGCCGCGACCCGTTCCACCTGCGCGGACGCGGGCGCGGCTGGTGGGTGGGCGGCCTGAATCCGTCACGGGCGGGTGGCCCGCAGGGCGTAGATCAGCGGGATGCGGGGGGCTTCGGCGGGCAGGGAGAACCAGCCCGCGTCCGGGGTCATGGTGGACCAGCGCGGCCACGGCAGGCGCTCGGTCTCGCGCAGCAGGGTGATCCGCAGGCCCGCGCCGACCAGGGCGGTGACGACCTCGCCGATGCCGTGCGCCCACTCGTGGTGGGTGATGGCCTCCGCCAGCGCCGGGCCGTCGGTGTAGGTGTGGGTGCCGTCGCGCTCGATGGCGCCGCGGCCGCCGAGGTAGTCGTGGCGCAGCAGCAGGGACTCGTCGCCGTCCGGGCTGGGGACCGGGCTCAGGGCGTTGAGCAGGGGGTGGAACTCGACCAGGTAGAAGGTGCCGCCCGGCTTGAGCAGGCCCGCGACCTGGGTGGCCCAGGCGTCGAGGTCCGGCAGGTAGCAGACGGCGCCCTTGCCGGTGTAGACGACGTCGAACCGCTCCGCGCCGAGGGCGGAGACGGCGTCGTGGACGTCGGCCTTGACGTAGGTGACCTCGGCGCCCGCGCCCTCGGCCAGCTCGCGGGCGGCGCGCACCGACTCCCCGGAGATGTCGAGGCCGACGGTGTGCGCGCCCTTCGCGGCGAACGCCAGGGTCTCCGCGCCGATGTGGCACTGCAGGTGGGCGACGTGCCTGCCCGCCAGCTCGCCGAGGTCGTCCCACTCGAAGTCGGCGAACCAATCCGCCGGGTCGCGGTGGGCCACGTCGTAGAACTGGCTGTCCACGTGCACGGGGGTGCGCACGTCCCAGTTGGCCTCGATGGCCTGGATCATGCGGGCGGTGGCGGGGTCCATGCGGCCATGATGCCGGTTCGTCCCCGACGCGCGGGGACGAACCGGCAACGATCCGCTGTCCTGCTGGTCCGCCGTCCTACCGGGGCAGTGGCGGCAGTTCCGGCGGGGTCACCGCCGGGCGGGTCTCCAGCTCCGCGAGCGCCAGCTCGATGGCCTTGTCCAACTGCGTGTCGCGGCCCGCGGCGTGGTCCTGCGGGGCCATGACGACCTCCACGTCCGGGTCCACGCCGCGGTTCTCCAGGCCCCAGCCCACGCCGTCGAGGTGGATGGCGTAGCGGGGTTGGGTGACGAGGGTGCCGTCGACGAGCCGGTAGCGCATGTCCATGCCGATGACCCCGCCCCAGGTGCGCACGCCGACGACCGGCGCGATGCCCAGGGCCTTGATCGCGGCGTTGACGATGTCGCCGTCGGAACCGGAGAACTGGTCGGCGACCGCGATGACCGGGCCGCGCGGGGCGTCCTGCGGGTAGGTCTCCTCGGCGTAGCCGTCGCGGGCGATGTTCCAGCCGATGACCTTGCGGGCCAGCTTCTCCACCACGAGTTGCGACAGGTGTCCACCGCGGTTCTCCCGCAGGTCGACGATCACCGCGTCCCGGCGCAGCTCCAGCCGCAGGTCGCGGTGCAGTTGCGCCCACCCGGTGGCGACCATGTCGGGCACGTGCAGGTAGCCGACGCGACCGCCGGTGGCCGCGTGCACGTGCGCGCGGCGCCCGGCAACCCAGGCCTGGTAGCGCAGCGGCATGTCGTCGAGCAGCGGCACCACGACCACCCGCCGCTTCGCGCCGCCGGAGCCGGGGGCCACGGTCAGCTCCACCGGGCGGCCCGCGGTCCCGGCGAGCAGCGCCGCGGGGCCGGTGGCCGGGTCGACCGGGCGGCCGTCGACGGCGGTGACCGCGTCGCCCGCGCGGACCGCGACGCCGGGGGCGCGCAGCGGGGAGCGGGCCCTGGGGTCGGAGCTGTCGCCGGGGACGATGGCGGCGACCCGCCAGGCGCCGTCGTCGTCGCGGGTGAGGTCGGCGCCGAGCAGGCCGAGCCTGCGCTTGCCGTCGGCCTGCCCGCCCGGCGGCATCACGTAGGAGTGCGAGGTGCCCAGTTCGCCGTGCACCTCCCAGAGCAGGTCGACCAGCTCGTCGTGCGAGCCCACGGTCTCCACCAGCGGGCGGTAGCGGTCGAGCACGCCCGCCCAGTCGACGCCGTTCATGTCCGCGCGCCAGAAGTGGTCGCGCATCAGGCGGCCGGTCTCGTCGAAGGCCTGCCGCCACTCCCCCGCCGGGTCGACAGTGACCCGGACCCGGTTGAGGTCGACGGTGATGTTGTCCTCGCCGCCCTCCTCCGGGTCGGCCTTGCGGTCGGCGGGCAGCACCCGCAGCCGGGCGCCGTCGCGGACGGCGATGCGCGTGCCGTCGCCGCTGGGCCACACCCGGTCCAGGGCTTCGACGAGCACGTCGGTCTTGAGCTTGGCCAGGTCGAAGCGCTCCAGCACCGAGCGCGGGGCGGGCTCGCCCAGCTCGTCGAGGTCGTCGCCGAGGCTGCCGCGGACCGGGTCGCGCAGCCACAGCACGCCGCCCTTGGCCGCGAACAGCCGCGAGTAGCGGGCGGTCGGCACCGGGAAGGCGATGACCCGCTCGGCGATGCCCTCGACGTCGACGGTGGTGCGCGGGGCGTCGTGGCCGCTGCCGGAGGGGGGATCACCGCCGTCGCGGCCGTCCTTGTCGTCCTTGCGGTCGTCGTCGGCGCCGAACGGGCGGCCCTCGCGGACCGGGGCGAACGGGGACGGCGTGGCGGCGGCCAGCGGCACCAGGTAGGGGCGCGAGCCGCTGGCGAAGGACAGGTCGAACACGTGCACGTCGTAGATCGGGTCGAAGCTGCGGGCGGAGAGGAACGCCAGGTGCTTGCCGTCGAGGGTGAACGCCGGGTCGGAGTCGGCGAAGCGCATGCCGGTCACCTCGACCACCGAGCGGTCGCTGGTGTTGACCATGCGGATCTGCCGCAGCGGCTCCGGTCCGGGGTGCGACCAGGCCAGCCAGGTCGAGTCCGGGGAGAACGCCAGGTCCTGCGGCTCGCCGGACTCCGAGCGGGCCACCTCGTCCAGCTCGCCGCTGTCCACGTCGACCAGCAGCAGCCGCGAGTCGTGGGTGACCGCGGCGACGCGGCGGCCGTCCGGGGACGCGGCCAGCTCCAGCACCCGGCCGAGCTGACCCAGCCCGATCCGGCGCGGTTCCACCCCGGGTTCGCGCCCGGCGACCGGCCCGAACTCCAGGGCGTCCTCACCATCGGCATCGGTGACCCACACCGCCTCGCCGGTGCCGCCGAGCACCACGGGGAGCCGGGCGCGCACCCCGGGTTCCACCGACAGCGCGCGGACCGGGCCGTCGCGGTGGGTCAGCCAGTGCACGGTGCCGCGGACCTCGACCGCGCTGGCCCGGCCGGTGCGGTCCACGCCCACCGCGCCCAGGTGCCGGGACGGGACGACCGGGTGCGGGGCGCGGGCGTTGCGCGGCCCGCCGAGGCGGACGTCCAGCTTCCTCGGCTCCGCGTCGAGGCCCTCGACCAGCCACACCGCGCCCGCCGAGTGGTAGACCACCCGCGTGCCGTCGGTGCTGGCGTTGCGGGCGTAGAACTCGTGGTCGCTGTGCTTGCGCAGGTCGGTGCCGTCGGCGGCGCAGGAGTAGAGGTTGCCGACGCCCTCGTGGTCGGACAGGAACGCGATCCGGCCGCCCACCCACATCGGCGACACCAGGTGTCCGTCCACATCGGACAGGATGCGGGTGAAGCCGCCGGTCCCGTCCGGGTCGACCCAGACCTTGCCCGCGGTGCCGCCCCGGTAGCGCTTCCACCAGGCGGGCTCGCGGGAGATCACCGAGCCGAGCAGGACCGCGCCGGTGCCCGCCACCTGCAGGGCGCCGACCGGGCCGTGCGGCAGCCGCTCGGCCGGGCCCGGCTCGACCGGCACCGCGTAGGCCCAGGTGCGCCGGGTGGAGTGCTCCCCGGTGGCGCTGCGGGCGAGGACCCGGCCGTCGGGCAGCCAGCCCAGCACCTGGGTCGCCACGTCGCCCCAGTGCGTCAGCCGGGTGCTCGGGCCGCCGTCGACCGGGGCGACGTGCACCTCGGGTTCGACGTCGCGGGTGCTGGTCCAGGCGATCAGGCCGCCGTCCGGGGAGAACCGGGGGTTGTCCACCGGTACCCGGTCGGCGCTGACCCGCCACGCCCGGCCGCCGTCGAGCGGGGCCGACCAGACGTCGTCCTCGGCCACGAAGGTGATCAGGCCCGCGTGCAGGTGGGGGAATCTGAGATAGGCGTCGGTCACCCCGTCAAATTAGCGACCGGGGCCGGGTCCCGTCCTGGCTTTCCCGAGCGGGCCAGTACCGGCGCCAGCCGTCGTGGTCCATCCGGGCCGGGTCCACCCCGTCGGCCCTGGCGGCGAGTTCCGCGGCCCGCACGTCGGCGGTGAACCGCCGGGCGACGGCGCGGGCGGCGTCCTCGGGGTCGGTGCCGTCGAGCCTGGCCCGCGCGGCGGTGGCGAACAGCCGCGCGCCGACGTCCTCGCCCGCCGGGAGCAGGTCGGCGGGCAGGTTCGCCCGGGCGGTGCGCTGGGTGAGCTTCGCGGCCAGGGCGAGCGCGGGCTGACCGGACGCCACGCCGTCCACACAGGACTCGCGGCGCTTCTCGGTCTGCTTCAACTCCTCCCAGCGCAGCTCCTGGGTGCCCGCGTCGCGCACGGCCGGGTCACCGCCGGAGAACACGTGCGGGTGCCGCCCGACCAGCTTGGTCACCAGGTCGCGGGCCACGTCGTCGACGGTGAACGGGTCGGCCGCGTCCTCCTCGGCCACCCTGGCGTGGAACAGGACCTGGAGCAGCACGTCGCCGAGTTCCTCGCGCAGCGCCACCCGGTCACCCTCGTCGATGGCGTCGAGCAGCTCGTAGCACTCCTCGACCAGGTACTGCCGCAGCGACGCGTGCGTCTGCTCGGCGTCCCACGGGCACCCGCCCGGGGAGCGCAGCACGTCCATCACCCGGGCGGCGGCCAGCAACCCGGTCCCGGGGGCGGCGAGCACCGGCACCCCGAGCGCGGTCAGCGCCTTCGCGGCGGGGAGGTCGAGGTCGTCGACGACGAGCACCACGGGTTCGGCGGCGGCCAGCTCGACCAGCGCCCCCGGGGGCGGGTCGCCGAGGGCGGGGTCGGTGGCGAACAGGTGCGCGGCGGCCCGCAGCGACGGCAAGGCCGCCGAGGGGAGGACCCCTTCGGCGGCCAGTACCACCACGCTGCCCTGGTGGGGCGCGCTCACGGCTTCGCGTCGACCTTCACCGGCACCAGCACACCGGTGGACTCCGCGTCCCCCGCCGCCAGCCGCATGGCGACCTGGTCGAACACGCCGTAGCGGGGGCTGATCTTCACCCCGACCCGGTCGACCCACGACTGCAGCACGCGCTGCCCGAACGGGATGGCGACCTGCAGCGGGTTCTTCGCCGCACCGGCCTGCGGCGCGGACACCTCGCGCTCGCGGATCAGCGCGATGATCCACGACGCGTTCTGCTGGTTCGGCTGGAACGCGACCACGGTGTTGGGCCCGGTGCCGAACAGGGCCGAGGACTCCAGCCCCTCCTGCGCAGTGGGGGTGGTGGTGATGGTCTCCCACTGCAACTCGCCGTCGGCGGTGTCCTGCTTCTGCACCGCCGCCGCCCGGTCCAGGCCCACCGCGAGCTGCCGGGCCTTGGCCAGCGCCTTCTCCCGCAGCGACCCGGTGGCCCCGTCCTGGCCGGGGGCCAGCACGGCGTAGTCGAAGGTGACCTTGACCGAGTTCAGCTCCCGGTCGCCGATCGCGGCGAGCGCCAGGTAGTCGCGGGCCAGGAACTCCGGCTCGAACACCTTCGTCGCCGCGGTGGCCACGATCGCCTCCGGTGCCGCGGTCCCGTCGGTCGGCAGCGGCTCGGTGCTGGCCCGGATCTGCTCGGCCACCTGCGAGAGCTGCGCGGGGTCGACGGTCACCGGGTTCTGCGCGGTGTAGGAGGTGATCAGCTCGTGCATCACGAGCTGGGTCAGCACCTCGCGCGAGAGGTCCCCGAGCTTGTGCTGGTCGGCGAGGGTCTGCGCGGCGGGCTCGGCCTTGACGGCCCGGTCCACGAGTTCCTGCACCTGCCCCACCCCGATCGTCCGCCCGTCGACGATCGCGGCGGCGTTGACCTGGCTCGGCCCGGAGGCGCAGGAGCCGAGCACGAGCCCGAGGACGACGGTCAGCACGGCGGCAGCGCCCCGGCGGCGGATGACTGTGGTCACAGTGGCACACCCTCTCACAACCACGCTGAGCGACGCACGAGCACCCGTTCGGGCGATGAGCTTCGTGGCCTGGTCACAGCCGGGTCGGGCGCGTCAGCCCCGCGCGGTCCGGTCCAGGATCTCGATCAGGCTCCGGCATAGGGTCGGCGCGTCGGCGGGGTGGACCGCCACCCACCCGGCGCCACCCGGTCGCGGGGTCCGCACCAGGGCGTAGCGGCCGTCCCCCGGGACGTCGAACCAGGACAGCACCGGGCCCCGCGCGCGGTCCACCCGCACGCCGAACTGGCCCGCCCTGGTCCGGGGGGCGCGGACGAGGTCGGTGAACGGCCTGGCCTGCTCCGCCCGGTCCTCGGGCCAGCGCCCACCGGGGCGCCGACCCGGCGGGGCGGGCGGGATGCCGCGGACGACCGCGTCGACCAGGGCGGAGACGCTGATGTCGCGCAGGGTGATCGGGCCGCCGGTGAGTTGGTCGGGGCCCGGGGCCTGCAGGGCGAGGACGGCCCGCCGCCCGGTCCTGGCGGCCAGGGCCCGGTACGGGGAGCCCGCGCCGCGGGCGTTGAGCCACACGGAGTCCACCGCGGCCTCCGGGGCGGCCAGCAGCCGCAGGGCGGATTCCAGGTCCGGGCTCGGGCGGCCGTGGCGGTCGAGGAGGCCGGAGGCGCGCAGCCCGGCCCGCACCCTCCCGCCCGCGACGGCGGCCTCGGCCTCGGTCAGGCCGTGGCGGCGGACCTGGACCGGGTACGGGAGCACGTCGAGGCCCGTGCGGTCCCAGAGCTGGGCCAGTTGTTCCGGGGTAAGGGTCCAGTCGCGGGTCGCGGTGGTCACCGGGTCTCGCCGATCACCGGGGTGACGGAGGACAGGCCGTGGCTGAACAGGTCGTCCTTGTCCTCCTCGACCACGTACCGGGAGCGGTGCTCGGCGTCGCCCTCGGGCCGGCCACCCGCACCGCCGCCGCCCATGGGCATGCCCGCGGCACCGGACGCGGCCGCGGCGGGGCGCGGGGCCTCGGCGAGCGGGCGGGCGAACGCCTGCGTGGTGCCGGGCTGCACCGGGCCCCGGCGGGAACCGACCGCGGCACCGCCGTTCACCGCATCCTGGGAGGGCGTGGGCGCCACCGGGCCGCCGCCCGCGGGACCGCCCTGACCACCGGCGGAGGCCGCGGCGGGAGCGCCACCGGGCCCGAAGACGCTCGCGGCGGAGGTCTGGGTGGTGACCTCCTGGCTGATCGCCAGGTCGACGGGGGCGGCGACCGGGGGCTGGTGCGCGGTCGGCGCCGGGGCCTGGACCTGCGCCGGGTCCACGGGGGCGGCGGTGACGGGCTCGGTGTACGGCACCGGGACGCCGAGACCAGTCCACATGGGATAGCCGCCGCCGTCGACCGGGGTGCCCGCGTACGCGCCGCCGGGGCCGTACTCGACCGGGGCGGCCCCCCGGACCAGGCCGGGCGGGTCGGGGAAGGCGGGAACGGTCGCGTCGGCCTCGCGGTACCCGGCGGTGATGAACGCGTCCATCACCCGGACCGCCTCGGCCTTCGCGTTCTCCAGCTCGGTGTGCTGGTCGAACAGGTCCTGCTCCGGGGTGGGGCTGAACAGCGCCCGCTGCCAGTCGAGGTCCCGCGGCTCCGGCAGGTTCGTCTTCGCCTGCCGGGCGGCGAGGTCCGCGGCGAGCATCCGAATCCCGGTGACGGCGGTGACCTGCCCCAGGGCCTGCCCCCAGGCGCCGACCGGGGTGGTGGCCGCGGCGGCGGAATCAGCCGCCGCACCCCGCCACCCCGAGCCCAGCGCCGCCGACAGCTCCCGGTCGAAGGCGGCGAAGTCCTCGGTGATCCGCGCGCCGATGCGGCTCCACTCGTGCCCCGGGGTGCCACCGGTGCCGGAGGTGATCCGGTCGACCAGCGCCACCATGTCCCGGTGCCGCCAGGCCCGCCAGTTGTCCACGGCCCGGATGGACGCCGGGTCGTACCCCGCCACCGAGGCGTCGAAGTCGGCGGCGATCCGCCGCAACCGGGCGGGCAGGTCCTCGTCGGACCGCACGTGGTCGGCGCTCATGCCCGCCCCACCTCGCGCAGCGCCGCGGCAGCGCCCTCCTCGTTGTCGCGGTAGGCCCGCGCGGTCGACTCGAAGTGCCGGGCGGCGGCGTCGAGCCCGGAGCGCGCCAGCACCAGCCGGGCGATCAACCCGTCGGAGGCGGTGCGCTTGTCGGTGAACTTGCCCGTCAACCCCCGCCCCAGCGCACACGCCCCGAAGTCGGGGTCCACCAGGTCCCGCACGGCCCGGATGTGCTCGTCCAACCGGGCGATCTGCCCCCGGCACGCCGCCGCGGCCCGTTCAGCCGCACCCGGGTCGACCGCCAGGAAACCGGAACCGGACACAACCCCACCTCACCCACCCGCACGCACCGACGTGGACAACTTCGCCCGGCGACGACGGGTCGTTACGAACCGCTGGGCGTCGCTACAGACCGATCACCGGGGGAGCGGTGGGCTCGTCGGTGCCGAAGAGCCCATCCGGGTCGGCCTCCAGCAGGTAGTCGGGACGCTGGTGCTCGAGGTCGTCGTTCCCGGAACCACGGGCCCCGCTCCCGGCACCCGCACCCACCCCTGCCGCACCGGGTCGCCCGGCACCGCGAGCGGTGGGCGAACCGCCCGCTCCGACCGGTCCGCCGGGGTGGGACGCACCGACGCGGGCACCCGTTCCCGGCCCACCGGAACCAGCCCCACCGCCGGTGCTCTTGCCACCGAACCCACCGGACTCCCCACCGAACCCGCCGCGCCCCGCCCCACCACGCACCGACCCACCGCCGAGACCAGCCCCGCCCGCAGGACCAGGACCGCCTGCCCCGAGCCCCCACGACAGACCGTCGGGCCTGCGACCGGCACCGTCGCGCACCTCCGGTCCGAGGCCAACGCCACCGGTCGCGGCGTTGACCGATCCCGCTCCCGAACTGACGGTCTGCCCCGGCGCCCCGCCGACATCCGGAGCGGACCCGCCGACAACCGGGGTGACGGGGCCGCCCCCGGGTCGGCCGGGGCCACCCTGAGAACCCGGTCCGCCGGTCGAGTCCGACCCCGGCGCGACCGGTGCGGGCTCCCCGATGCCACCGCCCGGGCCACCCGCCCCGCCCCGCGGGCCGACCCCGCCGGGTCCACCGATCCCGCCGGGTCCACCGCCACCGCCGGGGTCCACGACGGGCGGCGCCGGGGCGAACGCGGGAGCGGCGGACGCGGTCGCGGTCAGCGTCTGGTCGTAGGTCCGCACCGCCTGCGCGGCCTGCTTGTGCGCCGCGTCCTGAGCGGCGGCCCGCTGCTGGTCCTGCTGCGCCTGCTGGGCGTAGGCCACCGGATCGGTGATCGTCTGCAAGTGCCGGGCGGCGGAAAGGGGGTCGTAGGGCGGGTCCGGCGGGGGCGGCACCGAGTTCTTCGCGGTGGTCAACGCCCGCGCCTGCTGGTTCCCGACCGTCCCGGCCAACTGCGCGGCCCGCCCCGCCTCCCCGGACTTGTTCGCCAACACGGCCAGCGCCCACCGCGCCTTGTCCGCGGCCTCACCCTCCCACGTGGACTCACTGCTGCCGATCGCCTTGGCCACCAGATCACCGAACCCGGCCATCCGGTTCCCGACCTCGATCCACGACTCGGCCACCGCCCCCACGGCGCCCGGGTCGACCCCGGTGTTCACCGCGTCGTACAACTGCCGGTGCGGCATGCCTTCGTAGTGGATTCCGGGTGCTTCCGGCACAGAACGGGTCAGTGTGTCCCGCCGCAACTGCCGAGCCTGGGCGTCGAGTTTGTCGTCAGTCTCGGCAGGCGTGGCCAATATCCCCCTCAGGCCCCCGTGAAGGGGCCCGTACCGCAAGAGGTTCTCAACCATGGCCTGCGCACGCAGTTCATGCGCGGTCGACACCCGACCGTGGAGGTGGATCGTGTACCTCCGCACCACCTCGGCGGATGGAGGGTCCTCAGCCATCGTCCGCGCCCCCTCTACGATTCCGGCAGGTTCGGCTCGATCAGCTTCGCCGCCCGCAACGCCAGGTCGCACGCCGCGTCCTGATCACCACGCAGTTCGCTGCCGAGAACATCCACCCTCGACGACGCGGACACACCGAGAAAGACGAAGCAACGACCGGCGAGGGTTCGCATCTGCCTCGCCTGGTGCGAACCGATCGAGAGATCGCTGATCGGACCATCCACCACGATCCCGGCAAGACCCACATTGGTGCGGATACCGGGTGAGACAGCCCCATCAGCGGTCAGGTGCCTGCAGACCCGCTCAGTGCCGACCTTCTCGGATTCCTCGGACTTCGTGATCCCCAGAACCGCTTTGTCGGCCGAGGTCAGCAGATCACACGGATCCGCGTCCGCCAGCGAATCGCTCTTCTCCGGCGCGGACACCGTCGTACTCGGCGTGCCGGTGGCGGTCCCCGAGCCATCGGTGGACACCGGACCCGGTACTGGAATCGCCGATCCGGACGTCCGGGCAACACCGCACCCAGCGGAGACGAGCACCCCGATGACCACGGCTGCCACAGCCACCTCTCGCGCGCCCACAGACACCCTCCAAATCATGTGACGATGCCCTTCGCAGAGCCCGCAGCGACGATGACACCCGTACCGGTCTGATCACTGCCATCGTAAGCCGCCATGGATTTGCGCAATGCCGCCTCGGCATCGACCAGGTCCTGTTGCAGGCGTTCGAGAAACGGGATGAAGCCCTGGACCGGATCGGTGGCGATCGAAGCCATGAACGGCTTGTAGACCTGCGCCGCGGGCGTCTGCCCCAACGCGGGTTCCTGACCGAACCGCACAGCGTTGTCGAGGGCCGCGACCACGACCTCTCGCATCTCCGTGACGGCGCTGATCAGGGCACCGGCGCCGGGACCGGAAACGGTGAACCCCCGGTCGGCGGCGACGCCCAGTTGGTACACGGCGGCACTGATCCCCGCGAAGCTCGCAGGCAGGTTCATCGTCATTCCCCCATCCCCCGAACACCCAGCACGAAACCGTACAAGTCGGCCTGCAGCAATTGTATGGCTTGAAACGACGCGTCGGATTATCGCGATCCCTGCTCCGATCAGGTGAATTCGGCGAGTGTGCGCTGGATTTCGCGTTCGAGCCGGGCGTGGTCGGCGGGCAGGTAGGTCACGTGCCTGCGACCGTCCCGGCCCGTGGCGGTGGTCACGGCGTAGCGGCCCACGTCGGTATCGACCCAGGAGATGGCCTCGCTCGGATCGGGTTGGGCGGGCTTGCCCCGGGTGCTGATCAGGAACGCGCCGCCGCCGCGCCGTGGTCTGGCCAGAATCCGGCGGGCGGCGTGGAGGTCGTGACCCGCGCGGTCGCCGGGAGGGCGGGCGCGCTGCAGGACAGTGGTCGGCGACTGCTGGGCGGCGGGGGCGTCGGACACGGTCACGGAGGTGCCCGGTCCAGCAGGCAATGGGGGCACCGTGTCGACCACGGCGCGGGCCACGCGTTCGGCGGGCAGCGGGTGGAAGGCGACGCGTTCGTCCCGCAGCACGGCGAGCACACCGCGGGTGCCGTCGAGCACCGCGAGGGCGGTGACCTGCTTCGCCCCGGCCATGCCGTTGACCGCGACGGACACGCGACCGGTGGCGTACAGCCGGAGAGCCGCCTCCAGGTCGGGGTCGAACCGGTCGCGGTGGATGAGCCCGCGCCTGCTCAGGCTGGTGTTGACCGCGGCGAACAACTCGGCCCGGCCGAGGCCGCCGAACACCGGTGTGGTGAACGGGAAGCGCCACACCGGCAGGTCCAGCGCCGAGCCCAGCGCGTCCAGTTCGGCGAGTGAGCACTCCATCCGAGGCATGCTCGACATCGTGGCACAGCGGCCGGGAGCGCGGGTCTCAGACGATCGATCCCGGCCGTGTCGGCACGGCCGGGGTGCTCGCGAGCGCTGTCAGACGCCTGCCGGGGCGGGGGCGACCTCCAGGGACGCCAGGAACTTCGCGCACCAGTCCAGCAGTTCGCGGTCGCGCAGGACCGGGGCGCCCATGCGGCCGCCCGCCGCGCCCTCGGTGGGGCGGGGGACGGTGACGGTGTTGGTGACCGCCTTGTGCACGGCCTTCGGGTGCAGCCGCTTGAGGCGGACCAGTTGGGAGTCGCGCAGGGGCAGGGGGGCGAAGCGGATGCTGCTGCCCTGGGCGATGGCCTCGGTGACGCCGTGGGCGCGGCAGGTCTGGCGGAAGGCGGCGACGGCGAGGAGGTTGACCACCGGCTGCGGCAGTTCGCCGTAGCGGTCGACCAGTTCCTCCCGCACCGCGTCCAGGCCCGCGGCGTCGGGGGCGGCGGCGAGCTTGCGGTAGGCCTCCAGGCGCAGGCGCTCCCCCGGCACGTAGTCGTGCGGGATGTGCGCGTCGACCGGGAGGTCGACGCGGACGTCGGCCAGCTCCTCCTCGTCCTCGGCGCCGGGGGCGCCCGCGTGCTTGCGGAAGGCCTCCACCGCTTCGCCGACCAGGCGGATGTAGAGGTCGAAGCCGACGCCCGCGATGTGGCCGGACTGCTCGGCGCCGAGGATGTTGCCCGCGCCGCGGATCTCCAGGTCCTTCATGGCGACCGCCATGCCCGCGCCGAGTTCGGTGTTCTGGGCGATGGTGGCGAGCCGGTCGTGCGCGGTCTCGGTGAGCGGGGACTCCGGCGGGTACAGGAAGTAGGCGTAGCCGCGCTCGCGGCCGCGGCCCACCCGCCCGCGGAGCTGGTGCAGCTGGGCCAGGCCGAGCATGTCGCCGCGCTCGACGATGAGGGTGTTGGCGTTGGAGATGTCCAGGCCGGTCTCGACGATCGTGGTGCACACCAGCACGTCGTGCTCGCGCTCCCAGAACCCCTGGATGATCTTCTCCAGCCGGTCCTCGTTCATCTGCCCGTGCGCGGTCACCACCCGGGCCTCGGGGACGAGTTCGCGCAGCGCCCGCGCGGCCTTCTCGATGGAGGAGACCCGGTTGTGCACGAAGAAGACCTGGCCGTCGCGCAGGAGTTCGCGGCGGATGGCGGCGGCGACCTGCTTGTCGTCGTAGGCGCCGACGTAGGTGAGGATCGGGTGGCGGTCCTCGGGCGGGGTCAGGATGGTCGACATCTCGCGGATGCCCGCCAGCGACATCTCCAGGGTGCGCGGGATCGGCGTGGCCGACATGGTCAGCACGTCGACGTGGGTGCGCAGGGCCTTGATGTGCTCCTTGTGCTCGACGCCGAAGCGCTGCTCCTCGTCCACGATGACCAGGCCGAGGTCCTTGTAGCGCAGGCCGGTCTGCAGCAGGCGGTGCGTGCCGATGACGATGTCGACCGTGCCGTCGGCGAGGCCCTCGACGGTGCGCTCGGACTCCTGCGCGTCGGTGAACCGGGACAGGCCCTTCACCGTGACCGGGAACGAGTGCATCCGCCCGGCGAAGGTGGACAGGTGCTGCTGGGCCAGCAGCGTGGTGGGCACCAGCACGGCGACCTGCTTGCCGTCCTGCACCGCCTTGAACGCCGCGCGGACCGCGATCTCGGTCTTGCCGTAGCCGACGTCGCCGCAGATGACCCGGTCCATCGGGACGCCGCGCATCATGTCGGTCTTGACCTCGTCGATGGCGGCGAGCTGGTCGACGGTCTCGGTGAACGGGAACGCGTCCTCCAGCTCGCGCTGCCACGGGGTGTCCGGGCCGAACGCGTGGCCGGGGGCGGCCTGCCGGGCGGCGTAGAGCTGCACCAGCTCTGCGGCGATCTGCTTGACCGCCTTCTTCGCCTTGGCCTTGGTGTTCTTCCAGTCCGAGCCGCCGAGCTTGTTCAGCGTGGGCAGTTCGCCGCCGACGTAGCGGGAGACCTCGTCGAGCTGGTCGGTGGGCACGAACAGCCGGTCGCCGGGGTGTCCGCGCTTGGAGCTGCCGTACTCCAGCACCAGGTACTCGCGGGTGACCGAGCCGCCGGAGGTGTCCTTGGTGGCGCGCTGCACCATCTCCACGTAGCGGCCGATGCCGTGCTGTTCGTGCACCACGTAGTCGCCGGGCTTGAGCGCCAGCGGGTCGACCGCGTTGCGCCGCCGCGACGGCATCTTGGTCGACATGTCGCGGGTGGAGGTGCCGTGCCTGCCGCCGGTGAGGTCGGATTCGGTGAGCACGACCAGGGCGCACCCGGGCAGGCTGAACCCGTCCTCCAGCCCGGCCCGGACCACGGTGACCCGGCCCGCGGGCGGCGCCCCGGTCAGCCCGTCCTCGGCGAACGCGGCGGTGACCTCGGCCTCGGCGAGCTGGTCGACCGCGCGCTTGCCGGTGCCCGCCCCGGGCACGACCAGCACGGCGGCGCCGCCTGCGGCGGTGTGCGCGCGCAGGTCGGCGAAGGCGCGGGCGATGTCGCCGCGGTAGGACTCGACCGCGTGCACGTCGAGCGGGACCGCGTTCTCGTCGGTGAGCTGCGACAGCGTCCACCAGCAGCGGCCCGCGTCCCTGGCGTGCGCGGCGACGTCGCCGAGGTCGCGGTAGGCCGAGGCGCCCAGGTCGATCGGGGCGGTGCCGCCACCCGCGGCGGCCATCCAGGACGCCTCCAGGAACTCCTGGCCGGTGCGGACCAGGTCGTGCGCGCGGGTGCGGACCTTCTCCGGGTCGTTGACCACGACGTGCGTGCCCTCGGGGAGGGCGTCGGTGAGCATCTGCATCTCGCCGGGCAGCAGCGCCGGGATCAGCGCCTCCATGCCCTCGGACGGGATGCCCTCGGCGAGCTTGGTCAGCATCTCGTGCAGGTGCGCGTCGGACTCGTGGTGCCCGGCCAGGGCGGCGGCGCGGGTGCGGACCTCCTCGGTGAGCAGCAGCTCCCGGCACGGCGGCGCGGTGACCTCGGTGAGCTCCCCGGGCAGCGACCGCTGGTCGGCGACGGCGAAGGAGCGGATCTCGGAGACCTCGTCGCCCCAGAACTCCACCCGCAGCGGGTGCACGGCGGTCGGCGGGAACAGGTCGACGATGCCGCCGCGGACGGCGAACTCGCCGCGCTTCTCCACCATGTCGACCCTGGCGTAGGCCAGGTCGGCGAGCCGGGCGAGGACGGCGTCGAAGTCGGACTCCGCCCCGACCTCCAGGTGCACCGGGGTGAGTTCACCCAATCCGGGGGCCATCGGCTGGATCAGGCTGCGCACGGTGCAGACCACGACCTTGAGCGGCCCGGCCGGGTGTTCTTCGGGGTGGGCGAGCCTGCGCAGCACGGCGAGGCGGGCACCGACGGTGTCCGCGCGCGGGGACAGCCGCTCGTGCGGCAGCGTCTCCCAGGACGGGAAGTCGGCCACCGCGTCGCGGCCGAGCAGGTCGCCGAGGACGGCGACGAGGTCGTCGGCCTCGCGGCCGGTGGCGGTCACGGCCAGCACCGGCCTGCCCGCGCCCACCAGCGCGGACACCACCAGCGGCCGGGCCGCCACCGGGCCCTGCATGGCCATCGCCGGGGCACCGGCCGCCTCGGCCACGGCCAGGCAGGCCGGGTCGGCCAGCAGGGTGTCGAGAAGGCCGTGCAGCACGGCCGGGGCCTGGGACACGAGTGCGCCTGTCCTTTGCGGAGGTGGGTGTGGTCATCGGGTTCGGACGCGGGCATACCCCTGCCGGGGAGGTGTCACCGGTGGGGGTACTCGGCTGCCAAGACTACGCACTGGCACCGACAGTCGCCGCGCCGATAGCGTTCGCCCATGTCGACCGAGGTGTGGGCGCGGCTGTCGCTGCCCGAGCCGCTGCTGGCCGCGCTGCTGGACCGGTGGGCGGAGGGCCACCGCCGCTACCACGACCTCCGGCACCTGCGCGCGGTGCTGCGGCACGTGGACACCCTGGCCGGGCACGCCGCCGACCCCGACCTGGTGCGCCTGGCCGCCTGCTACCACGACGCCGTCCACCGGGGGGAACCCGACGACGAGGAAGCCAGCGCCCGGCTCGCCGAGACCGACCTGGCCGCGCACCTGCCCGCCGGTTCGGTGGCGGAGGTAGCCCGGTTGGTGCGCCTGACCAGGGGCCACCGCACCGAGCCGGGCGACACCAACGGCGAGGTGCTGTGCGACGCCGACCTGGCGATCCTCGCCGCGACACCCGAGGACTACGACGCCTACGCCAGGGCGGTCCGCTTCGAGTACCCGCACGTCCCGGACGACGCGTTCCGCGCGGGGCGGGCCGTGGTGCTGCGGAACCTGCTGGAGTTGCCCTCTCTCTACCGGACCCCTCTTGCGCGCAGCCGCTGGGACGCTAGAGCGCGCAGGAACCTCAAGCGCGAACTGGGAAGCCTCACGCCTTCGGGGTGATCCGCAGCAGCTTGTCGTCCGAGCCGTTGGAGGTCGTCACGTAGAGGGCGCCGTCCGGCCCCGTCCGCGCCGCGCGCAGCCTGCCGAACTGGTCGGCGAACTCCGGCGGGATCGCGACCGACTGCACGTTGGCGTCCTTGTCCAGGGACAGCAGGAGGAGCTTGGCGCCCTTCAACGCGGTGACCACAAGAGCACCGTTGAGCGCCCCCCACTGCTCACCGTCGAGGAACGCGGACGCGCACACCGCCTCGGTGGTGGGACCGGACTCCCACTTGGCCGGGACGGCGTCGGGGAAGCGGGTCAGGTCGGTCATCGGGACGCTCTCGTCGTACTCGGACACCGTGCCGCCCTGCGACGGGTCCCAGCCGTAGTTAGCGCCCGCGACCAGGAGGTTGACCTCGTCGTTCTTGTCCGGGCCGTGCTCGGCGGTGAGGACCTGCCCGGAACCCGGGCGGATCGCCACGCCCTGGACGTTGCGGTGGCCGTAGGTGTAGACCGGCGACCCGGGGGTGGGGTTGTCCGCCAGCGGGGCGCCCGTCTTGAGGTCGATGCGCAGGACCTTGCCGCCCAGGTTGCCCCTGTCCTGCGACGCCGACGCCGAGGCGGTGTCGCCGGTGCCGACGAGCAGCGCGCCGTCGGCGGCGATCGTCGGCCTGCACCCGGAGTGGCGGCCGCTCGCGGCGATCGGCAGCCCGGTCAGCAGGTCCTTGACCTTCGTGGCGGACTGCTCGTCGTCGGACAGCTTCCAGGTGACCAGCCGGATGTCCTTGGGCTGCCCGCCCTCGGTGTGGGTCTGGCAGGAGGTGAACTCGCGGGAGGTGGCGAAGTCGGGGTGCACGACCATGCCCAGCAACCCGCCCTCACCGCGCACCTGGATGTCGGCGGTGTCGGCCCGCAGGGTGGTCGCGGTCGCGCCGGGCCGCCCGGACGACAGCAGGGCGAACTGACCGGTGCGCTGGCTGACCAGCACCTTGCCGTCCGGCAGGAACCCGATGTCCCACCCGTGGGTCAACCCGCCCGCCACGGTCTCCACGGCCAGCGCCGGGGCGACCGCCGAGGTAGGCGTGGCGGGCGCGGTCGAGCCCGGGGCGGGGACCTGGCCGACCGCGGAGTCGGAACAGCCTGCGAGGCCCAACGCCGCGGCGGCCGCGGTCAGTGCACGGGTCCGGAACATGTGCCCAGAATGCCCGTTCCCGGGGCGGGGCGCCGCCCGACCACCCGACCCGCGTGACGGCGCTCTCGGAGGCTCCCCGGACCGGGGGCCGGCGGATACGGTGTGCCGGTGAGCGAGTACCTGAGCCTGGCCGTCGAGGGCCCGGTGGCGACCCTGACCATCGACCGCCCGGCGAAGCGCAACGCGCTCAGCTACGAGATGTGGGCGGCCATCCCCGGCCACGTCGCCGCGGTCGCCGCCGACGACAGTGTCCGGGTGCTGGTCGTGCGCGGCACCGACACGTTCTCCGCCGGGGCCGACATCAGCGAGTTCACCACCCTGCGCCGCGACGCCGAGGGCGCGGTCCGCTACGGCGAGGCGGTGGAGGCGGCCACGGCCGCGCTGACCGGCCTGGCCAAGCCCACCGTCGCCGCCATCACCGGCTTCTGCATCGGCGGCGGCTGCGAACTCGCCCTCGCCTGCGACCTGCGCATCGCCACCGACGACGCCCGCTTCGGCATCACCCCGGCCAAGCTCGGCATCGTGTTCAACCTCCCCTCCACCAAGCAACTTGTGGACGCGGTCGGCCCCGCCTGGGCCAAGCAGATCCTCTTCACCGGCGACATCCTCGACGCCGCCACCGCCCTGCGCATCGGCCTGGTCAACGAACTGCACCCCGTCGACGACCTGCCCAAGCGCGCCGAGGACCTCGCCACCCTGATGGCCACCCGCTCCCAGGTCACCATCCGCGGCGCCAAGACCATCATCACCAAGATCGTCGACGGCGCCGCCGCGGCCGACCCCGAGGTCGAGGCCCTCTACAGCCACTCGGTCACCAGCGCGGACTACGCCGAGGGCGTGACCGCCTTCCTCGAGAAGCGCCCCCCGAGGTTCTGACCCCACCCGGTCCGGCACCACCCGTCCGACGCGGACCGGTCAGCCGCGCTCGCGCAGCGTCGGTTTGCCCTCCAGGTGCGACAGCCCGTTCCACGCCAGGTTCACCAGGTGCGCCGCGACCTCGTTCTTGCCCGGTTCCCTGGCGTCGAGCCACCACTGCCCGGTCAGCGCCACCATCCCCACCAGCGACTGCGCGTACAGCGCGGCCAGGTGCGCGTCGTAGCCGCGCTTGGAGAACTGCACGCCCAGGATGTGCTCCACCTGGCTGGCGATGTCGTTGAGCAGGCTGGAGAAGGTGCCGGTGGCGGTGGCGACCGGGGAGTCGCGGACCAGGATGCGGAACCCGTCGGTGGAGCCCTCGATGTAGTCGAGCAGGGAGCAGGCCGCCCGTTCCAGGAGCAGGCGGGGGTGGGCGGCGTCCTCGGTCAGCGCGTCGGTCATGCCGGAGAGCAGGGACTGCATCTCGCGGTCGACGACGACCGCGTAGACGCCCTCCTTGCCGCCGAAGTGCTCGTACACGACCGGTTTGCTGACCCCGGCCCGGTGGGCGATCTCCTCGACCGACGAGCTGTCGTAGCCCTTCTCCGCGAACAGCTCGCGGGCGACGTCCAGCAGTTGCTGGCGGCGTTCCTTGCCCGTCATGCGCACGCGCGATTCCCCTTGCCGACGCCGACCGCTCATCGACACACCCTAGATAGTCACCTGGTGGCGGTGAGCTTGGCCAGGCGCTGGGGGGTGGGCCAGCGGACGTCGGTGGCCCAGCCGAGCTTCTCGAACACCCAGATCAGGCGGGCCGAGGTGTCGATCTGGCCGCGCTTGACCCCGTGCCTGGCGCAGGTGGGGTCGGCGTGGTGCAGGTTGTGCCAGGACTCGCCGAAGCTGAGGATGGCCAGCGGCCAGAAGTTGGCGGCCTTGTCCCGGCTGGTGAAGGGGCGCTCGCCGATCAGGTGGCAGATGGAGTTGGTGGACCAGGTCACGTGGTGCAGGACCGCGACGCGGACCAGGCCCGCCCAGAAGAACGCGGTGACCCCGCCCCACCACGACCAGGTGAGCAGGGCGCCGAGGGCGGCGGGGAGCAGCAGGGTCGCGGTGGTGCACAGCCAGAACAGCTTGTGCACCCGGACGATGTCGCGGTCGGCGAGCAGGTCGGGGGCGAAGCGCTGCTTGTTGGTGACCTCGTGCTCGAAGATCCAGCCCATGTGCGCGTGCCAGAAGCCCTTGGCGATGCCGAGCGGGGTGGTGCCGTGCAGCCACGGGGAGTGCGGGTCGCCCTCGCGGTCGGAGAAGGCGTGGTGGCGGCGGTGGTCGGCGACCCAGATGATCGGCGGGCCCTGGATGGCCATGCAGCCCATGACGGCCAGGACGATCTTGAGCGGGCGCTTGGCCTTGAACGAGCCGTGGGTGAACAGCCGGTGGTAGCCGACGGTGATGCCCAGGCCGGTGAAGTAGAAGAAGAACACCGCCAGCGCGACGTCGACCCAGCCCAGGCCCCAGCCCCACAGCAGCGGCACGGCCGCGATGAGGGCGGCGAACGGGACGAGGATGAAGATGTAGACCGCGATCCGGTTGGCGGAGCCGCGGCTGCCCTCGTAGAGGGGTTTCGGGCCGCCGGACGATTCGCCGCCCGCCTTCGCGTCGAGGGTGCTCGTCATGTTCAGGTACCTCTTTCCGAACCCGGGGCTGAGGCCAGGCTCACCTACGGCGCCGTAACTTACGTCAGCGTAGGGAATGGGCGCGCCGACGCGCCAGCGCTGCGGCGACCCCGTCGGCGCGTCGGGCGCGGCGGGTTCGCGCCACTGTGCCGGGGTGCGGGAACGGTGCGTCCCGGTGCGCGTTCCGTGCGTAGCGGCGCGGCCGTCGGAGTGACCCGCGTAACACCCGATCGGACGCGAGCGACGACCAATCCGCCGGGTACCGGTGCTGGCCGCCCGGCGGTCGTGCCACGATGTCCCCGCGGTCGGTGGTGATCCACCGGCGGTCCGCCGTGGTGTAAAGGCAGCACCTTGGATTTTGGTTCCAATGGTTCAGGTTCGAATCCTGGCGGCGGAGCGGGCCACCCGGTCCGGGCGGGACCGGGGGCGGCGACAACAGAACACGCGGGGCGCGGGACACCGCGGACACAGCAGGCCTCGAGCCCGGAGGGTGCAGCGACGGACGTGGACGACGAGCAGCGTGGCGACGGCGAGCTGCCCGCGTTGGAGGAGCGCTCCGACGCCTGGCTGGTCGGGCGCGCGCGCGAGCTGCTCGCCGTCATCCAGACCAGCGCGCTGCGCGACCGCCCCCGGCACACCGACGAGGTCGACCGGCTGCTGGCCGAGGCGCAGAGCCGGGGCGAGCCGAGGATGGTGGCCCAGCTCCTGCGCTCGGCGGTCGCGGTCCGGGTGGTCAACAACGAGCTGGCCGACTCCGCCGAACCGCTGCTCGACGAGATGCTGGCGCACACCCGCCGCCACGGGCTGGTGGTGCTGCAGGCCGACGCGCACGCGCTGCGCGGGCGCAGGCTGCTGCTGGCGGGCGCGGAGGACGCCGCGCTGACCGAGGCCGCGGTCGCGCTGGCCATGCTGGACGAGGACATCACCCCGGACGTGATGCTCGGCGGCCGCACCTGGGACATGATCATGGCGGCCACCCTGGTCGACATCGGCACCGTGCTCACCCAGCTCGGCGTCTACGAGGTCGCCGACCAGGTGATGTCGCGGGCGCACAAGTGCATCCGGGCCAGCGCCGGGCCGCACCTGATCTCGGTGCACCTGATCAACCGGGCCCGGCTGCTGGTCGGCTGGGGCTTGCGGCTGGAGCGCATCGGCGAGGACGAGCGGGCCGCCGAGCGGTTCGCCACCGCGGCGGCCATCGCGGTCGCGGTGGAGGCGCCGTTCCGCGAGTCGCTGTTCCCCCGCGACCCGCACTCCGCCGCCGCCGACCAGAACCCGATCATCGGCGCCGCGCTGGCCCTGGCCCAGCCCGGGGAGGCGCACATCGGCAGGCTGCGCGGGCTGATCGCCTCCGACAGCTACCCGCGCGAGCTGGTCATCGTGGCGATCGCGCTGGCCCGCTGCCTGGAGCACGAGGGCCGCGAGGAGGAGGCGGTGGAGGTCCTCGGCAGCGCCCGCGCGGAGATGTGCGACGAGGCCGCCGAGCCGACGCTGCGGCTGTGCCTGATCCGCGAGTTCGCCCGGCTGTCCGGCCCGGACGGCGGGGAGCGCACCGCCTCGGCGCTGGAGCACTACGCCACCGAGCTGGAGGCCCAGCTCTGGGACATGCGCGAGTCGCGGATCGCCACCCTCAACACCCGCCGCGAGCACGAGCGGCTGTCGCGGATGCACTCCTCGATCGCCCGGCAGGCGTTGCAGGACCCGCTGACCGGGCTGCCCAACCGCCGCGCGCTCGACGAGCGGTTGGACGCCCTGGCGTCCTCGCCGACCAACCACCCGCTGGCCATCGCCCTGGTCGACCTGGACGGCTTCAAGGGCGTCAACGACCGCATGTCGCACGCCGAGGGCGACGACGTGCTGCGGGTGGTCGCGGGCACCCTGCGCGACGCGCTGCGCGGCAGCGACATGGTCGCCCGCTACGGCGGCGACGAGTTCATCGTGCTGCTGCCCGGGGCCCCGCTGCACGCCGCGGAGGCCGCGCTGCGCCGGGCGCTGACCGCGGTGGCGAACCTCCCGCGCGACATGTCCCACGGTGTGACGTTGTCGATAGGCGTGGTGGCGCTGCGCCCGCAGGAGACCGCGGTGCGCGCGCTGGCCCGCGCGGACGCGGCGATGTACCAGGCCAAGCGCGGTGGCGGCAACGACATCGTGGCGATCACCGCGGCCGAGTCGGGCAGGCGGGCGCGGGTCGAGCCGGGCACGCTGTCGGCCGCAGGGGCCACCGACCGGGCGTGGGTGCTCCCGGAGACCACGTAGGATCGGCTCCCGGCCGCACCTCGCCGGATGGTGCCAGCGGGATCGCCGGACGCGGCCGCTGCGTGACCCGATTTGCCGACCCGACTGTGCCCGCCCGACTGTGCCGACCCGACCATGCCGACCCGACTGCTCCGACCCCGCCGCGCAGGTCAGACCTGCCGACCCGAGCCGCCGACACCCCGATGCCGAGGAGCGCGATGCCCGCCAACCACCCGGACCACCCGCAGCTCGGGCAGGTGAGCGCGGTCGTGCTCGCCGCGGGCGAGGGCACCCGGATGCGCTCGGCCACCCCGAAGGTGCTGCACCCGGTGGCGGGCAGGCCGCTGGTCGAGCACGCCGTGCGGGCCGCGGCCGGGCTCAAGCCCGCGCACCTGGTGGTCGTCCTCGGGCACGGCCGCGACGCGGTCGGCGCGCACCTGTCCACCGTGGCCGAGGCCCTGGGCCGCGAGGTCGTGACCGCGGTGCAGGAGAACCAGAACGGCACCGGCGACGCGGTGTCCTGCGGGCTGGCGCCGCTGCCCGCCGACCTGACCGGCACGGTGCTGGTCACCTACGGCGACGTGCCGCTGCTGGACACCGCCACGCTCACCGCGCTGCTCGACGAGCACGCCGGGCGCGGCAACGCCGTCACCGTGCTGACCGCCGTGGTCGCCGACCCGACCGGCTACGGCCGGATCACCCGGACCGCCGACGGCGCCGTGGAGGCGATCGTCGAGCACAAGGACGCCACCGCCGAGCAGCGGGCCATCACCGAGGTCAACTCCGGGGTGTACGCCTTCGACGCGGCGGTGCTGGTCGACGGCCTGTCCCGGCTGTCCACCGACAACGCCCAGGGCGAGCTGTACCTGACCGACGTGCTGGGCATCGCCGCCGCCGACGGCCGCCGGGTCGGGGCGCTGGTGTGCGCGGACCCGTGGCTGACCGAGGGCGTCAACGACCGGGTGCAACTGGCCCGGCTCGGCGCCGAGCTGAACCGCCGGGTGGTGGAGTCCTGGATGCGCGCCGGGGTCACCGTGGTCGACCCGGCCAGCACCTGGGTCGACGTCGAGGTGGAGCTGGCCCGCGACGTGCTGCTGGAGCCGGGGGTGCAGCTCCGCGGGCGGACCACCGTCGGCGAGGGCGCCACCGTCGGGCCGGACACCACGCTGACCGACGTGCAGGTCGGGGCCGGGGCGAGCGTGGTGCGCACGCACGGCTCGGGGGCCGTGGTCGGGGCGGGGGCCACCGTCGGCCCGTTCGCCTACCTGCGCCCGGGGACGCGGCTGGGCGAGCGGGGCAAGATCGGGACCTTCGTGGAGACCAAGAACGCCGACATCGGCACCGGTTCCAAGGTGCCGCACCTGTCCTACGTGGGCGACGCCACCATCGGCGAGCACAGCAACATCGGCGCGGCCAGCGTGTTCGTCAACTACGACGGGGTGGCCAAGCACCGCAGCGTCGTCGGTTCGCACGTGCGCACCGGCTCGGACAACATGTTCGTGGCCCCGGTGACCGTCGGCGACGGCGCCTACAGCGGCGCGGGCACGGTGATCCGCGCTGACGTGCCCCCCGGCGCGCTCGCGGTGTCCGGCGGCCCGCAGCGCAACATCGACGACTGGGTCCTGCGCAGCAGGCCGGGCACCGCCTCGGCGGACGCGGCGCGCAGGGCGCGGCGGGCAGCGGCCGACGCGGACGACACCACGACCCGGACCGAGCCCGGCACCGACTAGCGGTTCCCCCGACAGCCCGTGGTTCCCCAGACAGCGAGGACGCGCATGAGCACCAAGACCGGCGGCACCCCGAAGAAGAACCTGATGCTGTTCTCCGGACGGGCCCACCCGGAACTCGCCGAGGAGGTCGCCAAGCACCTCGACGTGGAGATCACCCCGCAGGCGGCCTACGACTTCGCCAACGGCGAGACCTTCGTCCGGTTCGAGGAGTCGGTGCGCGGCTGCGACGCCTTCGTCATCCAGAGCCACTCCGCGCCCATCAACCAGTGGGTGATGGAGCAGTTGCTCATGGTCGACGCGCTCAAGCGGGCCAGCGCCAAGCGGATCACCGTGATCATGCCGTTCTACCCGTACGCGCGGCAGGACAAGAAGCACAAGGGCCGCGAGCCGATCTCCGCCCGGCTCATCGCCGACCTGTTCAAGACCGCGGGCGCCGACCGGATCATGACCGTCGACCTGCACACCGCGCAGATCCAGGGCTTCTTCGACGGCCCGGTCGACCACCTGTTCGCCCAGACGCTGCTGTCGCGCTACGTCAAGGAGAACTACCCGGCGCAGAACATCACCGTCGTCTCCCCCGACGCCGGGCGCACCAAGCTGGCCGAGAAGTGGGCCAACGACCTGGGCGGGGTGCCGATCGCGTTCATCCACAAGACCCGCGACCCGCTGCGACCCAACGAGGTCGTCGCCAACCGGGTGGTCGGCGAGGTCGAGGGCAGGCTGTGCGTGGTCATCGACGACATGGTCGACACCGGCGGCACCATCGCCAAGGCGGTCGGCCAGCTCATCGACGAGGGCGCCGCGGACGTGGTCATGGCGGCCACGCACGGCGTGCTGTCGGGCCCGGCGCAGGAGCGGCTGTCGGGCTGCGGCGCCAAGGAGGTCATCTTCACCAACACGCTGCCGATCGGCGAGGACAAGCGCTTCCCGGGGATGACCGTGCTGTCCATCGCCCCGCTGCTGGCGCGCGCCATCCGCGAGGTCTTCGAGGACGGCTCGGTCACTTCGCTCTTCGACGGCGACGCGTAGCGTTTTCCCTGCGGGCGACCCCGGTTTCGTTCCGGGGCGGGGTCGTGCGTAGACTATTCGAGTTGCCTCGGCGAGGCGGGCATCGCGCCTGGCGTGATCGACGTGGCGGTTCTCGGACCGTTCCCATTGGTCCCGGGTTATCGCGCGCCCCCTTGCCGCAGGCCGCCGCAGCCGACTGAGAAGTCGCGCCCCCGCCGCCGTTGTTGATCGCAAGGAGTGTTCCGCCGTGTCCGAGGTAAAGCTGGCCGCCGAGCAGCGCACCGAGTTCGGCAAGGGCGCGGCTCGCCGCACCCGTCGCGCGGGCAAGATCCCCGCCGTGCTGTACGGACACGGTTCCGACCCGCAGCACCTGGCCCTGCCCGCCCTGGAGTTCGCCCGCGTCGTGCGTGAGCACGGTCAGAACGCGGTGCTGACCCTGGACTTCGGCAGCGGTGCCGAGCTGGCGCTCACCAAGACCGTCACCACCCACCCGCTGAAGAACTACATCGAGCACGTCGACCTGCTGCTGGTCAAGCGGGGCGAGAAGGTCACCGTCGAGGTCCCCGTCGTCATCACCGGCGAGGCCGCCCCGGGCACCCTGCTCACCCAGGACCTCACCACCCTGCAGGTCGAGGCCGACGCGCTGAACATCCCGGACCAGGTCGAGCTGTCCATCGCGGGCGTCACGGCGGGCACCCAGATCAACGCCGCCGAGGTCCCGCTCCCGTCGGGCACCACCCTGGTGACCGACCCGGCCGCCCTGGTGCTCGCGGTCAACGCGGCGCCGACCGCCGAGCAGATGGAGGCGGAGATCGACGCCGAGGGCGCGGGCGTGGTCGAGGAAGCCCCCGAGACCTCCCAGGACTGACACCGCCGCAACGGCGCGTTTGACACAATCCCCGATGCCCCGGTCCGACTGGACCGGGGCATCGGGCCGTGGAACGGAGGGTGCATGGGCGAGGACGACGCACCCCAGGTCGTCGTCGGCCTGGGCAACCCCGGCCCGCAGTACGCGGGCAACCGGCACAACATCGGCTTCCTGGTCGCCGACGAGCTGGCTGCCAGGGTGGGCGGGAAGTTCAAGGCGCACCGGTCCGGGGCCGAGGTGCTGGAGGGCAGGCTGGCCGGGGCGCGGGTCGTGCTGGTCAAGCCCCGGTCGTTCATGAACGTCTCGGGCGGTCCGGTGGCGGGCGCGCTGCGGTTCTTCAAGGCCCCGCTGGAGCGGCTGAGCGTCGTCCACGACGAGCTGGACCTGCCCTTCGGGGCGGTCCGGCTCAAGCTCGGCGGCGGCGAGAACGGCCACAATGGATTACGGTCGATCTCGAAGTCGCTGGGCAGCAGGGAGTACCACCGTGTGCGGTTCGGCATCGGCAGACCACCGGGTCGGCAGGACCCGGCCGACTTCGTGCTGCGCGATTTCAGCGCCGCCGAGCGCAAGGAGCTGGCGTTCGAGGTCGACCGGTGCGCCGACGCGGTGGAGGCGCTCGTGGGCCAGGGCCTGACGGCCGCGCAGAACAGTTTCCACGCGACCTGAGTCGCCGCTACCGTCTGAGGAGTGCAGCCGAACATGCCGCTGACCGCGGAGGCCGTCCGGGCGGCCACCTTCGACAAGGCGCCCTTCGGCAGGCGCGGCTACCACGAGGACCAGGTCGACGCGTTCCTGGACCGGGTGGAAGCCGCCCTCGAGGGTGGCGAGCCGATCACCGCCGCCGAGGTGAGCTCGGTGGAGTTCGACGCCGCCCCGATCGTGCGCCGCGGCTACCACGAGGGCCAGGTGGACGAGTTCCTCGACCTGGTCGTGGAGCACCTGGAACGGGTCGAGGCCGGGGAGGACGACCTCGACGACGACGACTTCGACGACCCGCCCGCACCGCGCCGCCAACCGGGCCAGGCCACCGGCCCGCGCGTCGTCCTGCCCCCCACCCCGCCGGGGAAGACGGCCCTGGAGCTGCCCCCGGGCATGTCCGCCGACCCGACCCCGCCACCGCGGCGCCGGGTGATCCCCAACACCCCCGAGCCCACCCGCCAAGCCGCCCCGCCTCCCGCGGCCAAGGCCCCGGCAGCGCAGGTCCCGGCGGCGGCGGACGACGACTTCGAGCCGTTCGTGCTCAGCGACGACCTGCCCGCCGAGCGACCACCCGCACCCGCCCAGCAGCAGCCCGCCCAGCCCCGGCAGGCGCAGCACCGCCCGGCCGCGAGCGGTTCGACCGGCCACACCTCGGGCCCGCACCAGCTCCCGGTCAAGGACCAGCGCCGGGTCTTCCTGCCGCCCCCCGGCAACGGCACGACCGACAACGGCGACGGCGCGCAGCACCCGAGGCAGGCCCCAGCCCGCCCGGCCCAGCAGCCCCAGGCCACCCAGCAGCCCCAGCAGGCCCCGGTGCGGCGCAGGCACGAGGCGGAGGAGCCGCCGCGCCGGGACAACCGCGAGTGGTTCACCGAGCCCAGGGGCTACCCGCCGGTCCCCCCGGAGCACCAGGCCCAGCACCAGCAGCCCGCCCCGCCCCCGGTCCAGCAGCAGCCCGCGCAGCAGCAGCCCCCGCGCCCCCAGTCGTACCCGACCCGGCACGCGGCCCCCGAGCTGCCGATCGACTCCGACGTGCCGTTCCTGCCGCTGCCCCCCGCCCCCGCCGGGGTCCGCGGCTACCGCACCGGCGACGTGGAACGCCTGGTCCAGATCCTCACCCGAGCCGCCACCTCCCTCGACGACATCCCCACGGCCGAGGAACTGGAGGCCGCCCGCCCCGGCCTGACGTTCTTCGTCGGCCAGGGCTACCACCAGGCCGCGGTCGACGCGGTCATCGAAGCGTGGGTGGACGAGCTGCACCGCCGGGAGCACTGAGCACGATGACCCCGGAGGAAGTCCACGCGGCCCGCTTCAGCAAGCCGGCGGTGGGCAGGCGCGGCTACGACGAGGACGAGGTCGACGCCTTCCTCGACCGGGTGGTCGACGCCCTGGAGGGCCGGACTCGGCTCACCGCCGCCGAGGTGCACGAGGTCAGCTTCGGCAAACCCCCCATCGGCAGGCGCGGCTACTACGAGTCGGAGGTCGACGACTTCCTGGACCGGGTGGCCGCGCACTTCGCCCACCACCCCCCACCCCCGGCCCCCTCACCGCGCCCCCTGACCGACCACGACATCCGCACCGCCCGCTTCCCCCCGACCCCCTTCGGCCGCCGCGGCTACGACGCCACCGAGGTCGACGCCTTCCTGCTCAAGGCGGAGGAAGCCTTCCGGGGCACGGTCGACCTGACCGCCCAGGACGTCCGCGACACCAAGTTCGGCCCCTCCCCCCGCCTCGGCCCCGGCTACCGGGAAGCCGACGTCGACGCCTTCCTGGAAGCCATCGCCACCGAACTGACCCGCCGCAGGACCTGAGCCGGACGAAGCAGCCGGCTGGCCACCCCCAGACCGGCAGGCCCAGCGGCCGACCACGCCGAAGCCCACCGGGCGCAGCGACCGACCACCCCGAGAACTGGCGGCCCGGCGAGCCAACTGCCCGGGTGGGTGGATGCGCTTGCCCGGCCGACCACCCCGAAACCGCCAGCCCGACCAAGCAACTGCCCGGGTGGGTGGATGTGTTTGGCCGGGGGTGGCGAT
>NZ_AYXG01000071.1 GCF_000564855.1 Actinokineospora spheciospongiae | reverse complement strand
CTAGGGCGTGTCCTGCGGATCTTTCCCATGATCGTGTGCAGATGATGGGGTGTGGTCGGACGTGGTGAGCTGACGGACAAGGCCTGGGCTGCGATCGCGCCGTTGCTGCCCGCGCAGAGCGGGCAGCGCGGTGGTCGGTGGCGCAGTCACCGGCAGGTGATCGACGCGATCCTGTGGAAGGAACGCACCGGCGCGCCCTGGCGTGACCTGCCAGGACGGTATGGGCCGTGGAAGACAGCGCACGAACGGTTGCGGAAGTGGACCGCCGACGGGACGTGGGACCGGATACTGGAGCACGTGATCGTCAAAGACGACTCACTCGGGACACTCGAGGACAACGTGGCCTTCGTGGTCAGCGTCGACTCCACGAGCATCCGGGCCCACCAACACGCGGCCGGTGCCCGGAAAAAGGGGGCTGCGCGGACTGGATCGAGAACCTCGCCATCGACGGGGAATGCCTCGGACGCTCCCGCGGAGGGCTGACGACCAAGCTCCATCTGGCCGTCGACGCGGCCGGTCTGCCGCTGGCGGTGATCCTCACCCCCGGCCAGGCCGGGGACAACCCGCAACTGCTGCCGCTGCTTGAGGACATCGATGACATCGACGTCGACGGGCAGCGGGTGCGGGTCGGGCGGGTGATCGCCGACAAGGCCTACGCCCACCCGAGCACCCGCACCGCGCTACGACAGCGACGGATCAAGGCCACTATCCCCGAGCGTGTCGACCAGGTCGCCCACCGCAAGGCCAAGGGCTCGGCCGGTGGCAGGCCACCGGCCTTCGACACCGACATCTACAAGATGCGCAACGTCGTCGAACGCTGTTTCAACCGGCTCAAGCAGTTCCGCGGCCTGGCCACCAGGTTCGCCAAACGAGCCGCCTACCACCGAGCCGAGATCATCCTCGCCTGCATCGTCCTCCATCTCAAGTGAAGATCCGCAGGACAGGCCCTAGTCGTCGGCCTCGGCGGCGGCCAGGGCGGTTTCCACCCGCTCGCGGGCGCCCGCCAGGTGCTTGTCGCAGATCTTGGCCAGGGTTTCGCCGCGTTCCCAGAGGGTCAGCGACTCCTCCAGGGAGAGGCCGCCCGCCTCCAGTTTGGCGACGACCGCCACCAGTTCGTCGCGGGCCTGTTCGTAGCCGGGGGTGGTCACCTTGCTGGGCTCTCCAGACGGGTCAGGGCTCGGGCGAGGACGGTGGCCACCGCCTGGTCGAAGCCGACGAACGCCTCGGCGAAGTCGGCGCCGTCGCGGTCGGTCACGGCCTCGGTGATGCGGGCGCCCGCCCGGTTGATCCGGGTCTGGTTGGCCGGGGCGGTGGGGCCCGCGTACAGGCCCGCCGCCGTGCACAGCTCGCGCAGGCGCCGGGGGAGCTGGTGGCGGCCGGTGTTGGCGCAGCCCGCCAGGAGGGTGGCCCACGCCTCGGCGGCGGCGGCGTCCGCGCGGATCGCCGACCAGTGCACCTCGCGGGCCGAGCGGGGGGAGCCGGGGTCGCGGGAGATGGTGCACGCGGTGGAGAGGGTGAGCGGCAGGAAGGTGGGTTCGTTGCTGGTCGTGGCCACCGCTACCTCCCCTCGTGCGCCGGGTCCCGGTCGCCGGACACGACCGCGTGCAGGGCGCCGTCGGCCAGCCTGATCCGCAGGGTCGCGCCCTCGGCGGCGTCGTCGGTCGAGCGCAGCACGCGGGGGACCCCGTCGGCATCGGTCCGCTGGACGACCGCATACCCACGGGCAAGCGTGGCGGCTGGCCCCAGGGTCGTCAAGCGGGCCCGGGTCGCGGCCAGCCCGGCGGACTCCTCGGCGAGCCTGCCCAGCAGCGCCCGCCTGCCCCGCTCGGTCAGCGCGCGCACCTCCTCGGCCCGCCTGAGCAGCGGCGACACCGGGTCGGCCAGCACCGGCCTGCTGCGCAGCTGGGTCAGCAGCCGCAGTTCGCGGTCCACCCACCCGTGCAGCGCCCGGCGGGCCCGGTCGCGGGCCTGGCGCACCCGCGCGGACTCCTCGGCCACGTCCGGCACCACCCGCTTGCCCGCGTCGGTCGGGGTGGAGCAGCGCACGTCGGCCACGTGGTCGAGCAGCGGGGTGTCCGGTTCGTGCCCGATCGCGCTGAGCACCGGCGTGCGGCAGTCCGACACCGCCCGGCACAGCGCCTCGTCGGAGAACGGCAGCAGGTCCTCCACGCTGCCGCCGCCGCGGGCGATCACGATGACCTCCACCTCCGGGTCGCGGTCGAGCACCCGCAGCGCGTCGAGGATCTGCGGCACCGCCGTCGCGCCCTGCACGGCCACGTTCTCCACCCGGAACGCCACCGCGGGCCAGCGCGCGGTGGCGTTGACCAGCACGTCGTGCTCGGCGGCCGAGGCGCGGCCGGTGATCAGGCCGACCTTGCGCGGCAGGAACGGCGGCCTGCGCTTGCGCCGCGCGTCGAACAGGCCCTCGGCGGCGAGCAGCCTGCGCAGCCGCTCGATGCGGGCCAGCAGCTCGCCGACGCCCACGGCCCGGATCTCGTCGGCGCGCAGGCTCAGCGTGCCGCGGTTGAGGAAGAACGTCGGCTTCGCGCGCACGACGACCCGGGTGCCGTCGGTCAGCGGCGGCTCGTGCCGCCGCAGCACGCCGGTGGCGCAGGTGACCGTCATCGACACGTCCGCCGCCGGGTCGCGCAGGGTGAGGAAGGCGGTGCCGGTGCCCGGGCGGGCGGAGATCTGCGTCAACTGGCCCTCGACCCACACGGTGCCGAGCCGGTTGATCCAGTCGGCGATCTTGCGGGCCACGGTGCGGACCGGCCACGGTTCCTCGGGCGTGGAGCCGGGTTTGGCGGTGGTGCCGTCGGCGGTGCTGTTCTCAGTCACGGTGGCTTTCGGTCGGGCTCGGTCGGGTCACTGCTGGTCGCGCACCGTCTCGATGCGCCGGGTGAGCATGCCGACGAACGACGCGCGGTTCTCCCCGGAGCGCTCGTAGGACAGCAGTTCCTCCAGGTCGGCGACGGAGAACGTGCGCAGCCGGGCGCGCAGTTGCGGCAGCGACAGCTCGTCGTAGTTGGGGACCGCGGCGGGGGCGTTGGCGATCGCCTTCTGCTCCTGCTCCCACGGGTCGGCGCCGGTGGCCTCGGCCTCCAGCGCCGCCTCCTCGGCGGCCCGCTCCGCGGCGGCCCCGGCCGCCGGGTCGTCCGCCACGTCGGCCTCGGCGATCCCGGCGCCCCCGTCGACGGCCACCTCGGCCGTGGGGTCCACGGTGGACGCGGAGGCCGCGGTGTCCGGGGTGGACCCGTCCTCCTCGGACCCGTCGCCGTCGGACTCGTCGTCCAGGTCGTCCAGGTCGAACCCCTCGTCGAACCCGGCGTCCAGGTCGTCGTCGAGGTCGTCCAGGTCGTCGTCGGTGACCCGGTCGAAGGCGGGGCGGCGCGGGCCGGTGGCGGCGGGCGGGGCGACCGGGTCGACGTCCTCGTCGAAAGTCGCCCATTCCGGTGATTCCTCGACCGGGCGCAGCAGGGCCAGCGCCTCGTCGCCCTTGACGGCCAACTCGGTGACCTGCTGCTGCACCCGCATGGACGCCTGCAGCGCCTGGCTGGCGATGGTGACCGGGAGACCGACGATCCGGCGGGGCAGGTCCCGGGCGCGCTCGACCGCCGTGGCCGCGAGCCCGGCCGCGAGGCGCACCGGCAGGGGGAGGGGCTTCATGGGCACCAGCCTGCCGGAATCCGCCGGTTCTGCACAGCGGGCCACGGCGCCCTCTTCGCGAGACCCGGGCCACACGTACCCTGGGCGGTATGAGTGCTCCGACCAAGCGCGTGTTGCTGGCCAAGCCGCGCGGCTACTGCGCCGGTGTCGACCGGGCCGTCATCACGGTGGAGAAGGCCCTGGAAACCTACGGCGCGCCCGTCTACGTCCGCAAGGAGATCGTGCACAACAAGCACGTCGTGGAGACGCTGCGCGAGCGCGGCGCCATCTTCGTCGACGAGGCCGACGAGGTGCCCGAGGGCGCCATGGTCGTGTTCTCCGCGCACGGCGTCTCGCCCGCGGTCCACGAGCAGGCGGCCGAGCGCAACCTGCGCACGATCGACGCCACCTGCCCGCTGGTGACCAAGGTGCACTACGAGGCCAAGCGGTTCGCCAAGGACGACTACGACATCCTGCTGATCGGCCACGAGGGGCACGAGGAGGTCGAGGGCACCGCCGGTGAGGCGCCCGAGCACGTGCAGTTGGTCGACACCGCCGAGGACGTCGACCGGGTCGTGGTCCGCGACCCGTCGAAGGTCATCTGGCTGTCGCAGACCACGCTCTCGGTCGACGAGACCATGGTGCGGGTCAACCAGCTCAAGAACCGCTTCCCGGACCTGCAGGACCCGCCCAGCGACGACATCTGCTACGCCACCTCCAACCGCCAGTTCGCGGTGAAGGCGCTGGCGCCGGAGTGCGAGCTGGTGCTGGTCGTCGGGTCGGTGAACTCCTCGAACTCCAAGCGGCTGGTCGAGGTCGCGGTGCAGGCCGGGGCGAACGCCTCGTACCTGGTGGACTACGCGCACGAGGTGGACGAGGCCTGGCTCGACGGCGTGACCACGGTCGGTGTCACCAGCGGCGCCTCGGTGCCGGACAACCTGGTGATGGACCTGCTGGCGTGGCTGGCCGAGCGCGGCTACGGCCAGGTCGACGAGGTCACCACGGCCAACGAGAAGATCACCTTCGCGCTGCCGCCGGAGCTGCGCAAGGACCTCAAGCCCGCCTGAGCGCCGAGACGCGACGAGAGCCGAGACCCGACACCGGGTCTCGGCTCTCGTGCTGTCCCGGGGCTATTCCGGGCGGGGTTTGCGCGTGGTGGGCTTGCGGTTGGGGTCGCGCGGCCCGCGGTCCGGGCGCGGCTCGCGCTTGGCCTCCTCGCGCGGCGGGCGGGGGCGGCGCTCCCGGGTCTCCTGGCGCGGCTTGCGCTCGCGCGGCGCCGCGTCGTCGGCACCCCGGTCCCCGGTGTCCCTGGCGGGGTCGCGCTGCCGCAGCAGCCGGGCCACCCCGATCGCCACGCAGACCGCCGTGGTGATGGCCATGGTGGGGAAGTTGCTGGTCAGCGGGAACGCGACCGTGATGAGCAACTGCTTGCGGCCGCTCCCCTCGTCCGGGCTCAGCGCGATCAGCGCGCCCGCCGCGGTCACCGCGAACACCAGCGGCGGCTGCACCATCGGGCCGAACAGGTTGCGCCTGCGCACCAGGCACACCGCGGCGACGCAGCCCAGGACGAACCCGCCCTGGTAGATGCCGCCGAGGGTCTCCTGCCGCTGCATGTCGACCACGGCCGCGATCGCGGACAGGGCGAGCGCGAGCAGCACCGCGCCCCACCACGGCAGGCCCCGGGAGGCGCCGAACAGGGGGCGCTCGTCCCACGCGGGCCCGGCGCGGTCATCGTCCAGATCGCTTTGGCGATCGCGAGTCGCGGTCACGCCGGTACACGTTAGTCCGTCGGGGTAAGGAGACCGCGAAGATCGGGGCGAACCCGGCGCCCGGCCCACCCGATTCGGTGGCCCGCGTCACAAGTTCGGGCGGATTCGTGTCCGTTTCCGGGGTCCGGTTCGGCCATTCGCCCGCGTCGTGGACCGCTCGGCGCCCGGAATGACCAGTCGCCGGACCCGATGGGTGCCCGGGTCGCTCCCCGCCGGGGAGCCGGGGGTGTGGGCTAATGATCGCCCGCCGACCTCCCGAGGAGACCGACTGTGACCGCCGTGTTCGGCACCCTGACCGCTGTGCTGGCGCTGCTGCTGGCCGCCGCCCTGGTGGTGTTCCGGCGCCTGTACGACGACAGCAACCGCCGGGCGGACGCCTTCCGCGCCGAGGTGGCCGCCGAACGGGTGCGCTCCGACGCCCACCAGAGCGCGCTGCGCCGCTACGAGGTCGCGTTCGCCTCCATCAGCGGTCGCGGTGAGCTGGGCGAGCAGGTGCTGGTGGAGACCGCGCGGGCGCTGGGGATGCGCGAGGGGCTGCACTTCTCCGTGCAGACCGACGTGGCGGGCGGCGGCGCGGCCCGGCCGGACCTGCTGCTGCTCGTCGGCGACGGCCGCCGCGTCCCGGTCGACGCGAAGATGAGCATGGCCACCTGGGTCGAGGCGGTGGAGACCGACGACGCCGAGGAGCGGCTGGACGCGCTGCGGGTGCACGTGCGCAACATCCGCTCCCGGGCGGTCGACCTGGCGGGCAAGGGCTACCAGCGCTGGGCGGACGCCATCTACGGGACGATCATGTTCGTCCCGTCCGACGCCGCCGTCGTGGCCGCCCTGGACGCCGACCCGGAGCTGCTGCGCTGGCTGATGGACCGGCGGGTGTTCCTGTGCGGGCCCACCGGGTTCGCCGTCATCGCCTCGGCCGCGCTGTTCGCCGCCACCGAGCGCACGATCGCCGCCGACGTCGCCGCCGTCCGGGCGCAGTCGGCCGCGGCGCACCGGGCCGCCGCGGGCGCCCTGGACGCGGTGAACCTGTCGAGCACGCACCTGCAGCGCTTCATCTCGGCCCGGCGCCGGGAGCTGGACGCCCTGGAGCAGTTCCGGGGCGCGGTGGCGCCGCTGACCGACGCGGCGGGCAGCCCGACGCCGCTGCCCGCCATCCGCCGGGTGGACGAGCCCAACGGGCTGTTCGAGGTGGACGGGTCCGCGGACGACTGAGCCGACCGCTGGATTCGGCGCTACGACCGCCCTCGCGCGCAAGCCCTCGCCGACCTCAAGCGCCGCATGGAGAACCCCGTGACCGACCCCGACTTCGTCTACACCACCTACATCGACACCACCCCCGAGAAGCTGTGGCGGGCGCTGACCGACCCCGCCTTCACCCGCGAGTACTGGTGGGGCACCGAACAGCTCTCCACCTGGGACGAGGGCGCCCCCATGACCTGGGACGGCGAGGACGACCCGGAGCAGGTGGTGCTGGAGTCCGACCCGCCCCGGCGGCTGAGCTACACCTGGCACACCTTCACCACCACCTGGGCCGAGCGCGTGGGCATCGCCGAGGAACTGCGCGCCCGGCTCGCCGCGGAGTCCCGCTCGCGGGTCACCTTCGAGATCGAACCGGAGGGCGCGCTGGTCAAGCTCACCGTGGTGCACGGCGGGTTCGACCAGGGCAGCACCGTTCGGGCGATGGTCGGCGAGGGCTGGCCGCTGGTGGCCTCCAGCCTCAAGTCCTACCTGGAGACGGGGCGCCCGCTGCCCGCCGCGCAGTAGGTCGGCGGGTCGAACGCGCGTTCGGTCGGCGTGTCTGCCCCGGCCCGGCGCACCGACGTCCTACCGTGGTCGCTCATGCGCGTGCTGCACACCTCCGACTGGCACGTCGGGCGCACGTTCCACGGCCGCGACCTGCTCGCCGAACAGGAGACCGTGCTCGGCGGCCTCGCCGACCTGGTCACCGACGAGCGCGTCGACGCGGTCGTGGTGTCCGGCGACCTCTACGACCGCGCGGTGCCCTCCGCCGAGGCGGTGGCCACCTGCACGCGGGTGCTGGGCAGGCTCGCCGAGGCGGGCGCGCGGATCGTGATCACCCCGGGCAACCACGACTCGGCCGCGCGGCTGGGGGCGTTCGCCGGGTTCGCCGAGGCGGGCGGGCTGCACCTGCGCACCACCGCCGCCGACCTGCACCGGCCGGTGCTGCTGGCCGACGCGCACGGCCCGGTCGCCCTCTACGGCATCCCCTACCTCGAACCCGAACCCGCCCGGCACGCCCTGGGCATGCCGGAGCTGCGCGGGCACAGCGGCGTGCTCGGCGAGGCGATGCGCCGGGTGCGCGAGGACCTGGCCGGGCGGCCGGAGGGCACGCGGTCGGTGGTCCTCGCGCACGCCTTCGTGACCGGGGGCGAGGTCAGCGACTCCGAGCGGACCATCGCCGTCGGCGGGGTGCCGCACGTGCCCGACTCGACCTTCGACGGCGTGGACTACGTGGCGCTCGGGCACCTGCACGGCCCGCAGGTGCTCGCGGAGAACCTGCGCTACTCGGGCAGCCCGCTGGCGTACTCGTTCTCCGAGGCCCGGCAGCGCAAGTCCGTGTGGCTGGTGGAGTTCGACGCGGGCGGGCTGCTCGGCGTCGAGCGGCGCGAGCTGCCGGTGCCGCGCGAACTGGCCTCGGTGCGCGGGGAACTGGAGGACCTGCTGGTGGACCCGGCGCACGAACCGCTGGTGGACAAGTTCCTCAGCGTGGAACTGACCGACCGGGTCCGGCCGCTGGACGCCATGCGCCGGTTGCGGGAGCGGTTCCCGCACGCGGCGCACCTGGAGTGGAACCCGGAGGGCGGGACGGCGGAGCTGCGCTACCGCGAGGCCGTGCGCGGCAAACCGGACGAGGAGGTCGCCTGCTGCTTCGTCACCGACGTGCGCGGCAGCGAGCCGACCGGGACCGAGGAGGCGCTGCTGCGCGAGGCGCTGGCCGCCGTGGCCGCGGAGGGTCGCCGGTGAGGCTGCACCGGTTGGAGCTGTCGGCGTTCGGGCCGTACGCGGGCACCGAGGAGGTCGACTTCGACGTGCTCGGCGCCGAGGGCCTGTTCCTGCTGCACGGCGACACCGGCGCGGGCAAGACCACGCTGCTCGACGCGGTGGCGTTCGCGCTGTTCGGCTCGGTGCCCGGGATGCGCGGCGAGACCAAGCGGCTGCGCTGCGACCACGCCTCCGCCGACCTGCACACCCAGGTCGCCCTCGACCTCACCGTGCAGTCGCACCGGCTGCGGATCGTGCGCTCCCCGGAGTACGAGCGCCCCAAGAAGCGCGGCGCGGGCGTCACCACGCAGAACGCCAAGGTGTCGCTGAGCTGGGTCGGCACCGCCCCCTCCGGGCACGCCCCGGACGGCATCACCCGCATCGACGAGGTCGCCGACACCGTGGAGCGGCTCCTTGGCATGACCAAGGACCAGTTCTTCCAGGTGGTCCTGCTGCCGCAGGGCGACTTCGCCCGGTTCCTGCGGTCGAGCACCGACGAGCGCGAGACGCTGCTGGAGAAGCTGTTCGGCACGCAGAACTTCGAGCGCGTCGAGCGCTGGTTCCGCGACCGCCGCCAGGAGCGGCGCCGCGAACTGGACCGGGCCAGGGTCGGCGCGGGCGAGCTGCTGGCCCGCTTCGCGCAGGCCGCCGGGGACGAGCCGCCGGAGGAACCGGACGTCGAGTGGCTGGACGGGGTCGTCTCGGCCGCGGCGGTCCTGGACCGGGAGACCTCGGCGGCGGTGGAGCGGACCGCCGCCATGCGGACCGAGGCCGAGGAGGAACTGGCCCGGGGGAAGTCGCTGGCGGAGAAGGCGCGGCGGGTCCGCCGGGCCACCGACGAACTGGCGGAACTGGCCGCGCAGGCCGGGGCCAGGGCGGCGTGGCGCGCGGAGCTGGACGACGCCCGGCGGGCGCAGCCGGTGGTGGCCGCCGAGGAGCAGTCGCGGCGGGCCCGGCGGGCCGTCGAGGTCGCGGAGGCCGCCGTCCGGGAACACGCGGACGCGGCGGAGCGGCACGGGCTCCCGGTGTCCTCGGACGTCGAGGAACTGCGGGCGCTGGCCGGTGGGCTGCGCGAGGAAGCCGGGGCGCTGGGCGGGCTGGTCGCCGAGGCGGACCGGCAGGAGCAGGACGAGGAACGGCTGTCGGTGCTGCTGCGGCAGGTCGGGTCGGCGGAGGACGAACGGGTTCGCGTGGCGTCGCGGCTCTCCGGGTTCCCCGAGCGGATCGCGGCGGCGCGGGAGGCGCTGGCGGAGGCCACCGCGGCCGGGGCCGCGGTGGACGGGCTGCGGGCCCGGCGCGACGAACTGGCCGCCGCCGCGCGCGACCGGGACGGGCTGCCGCGCGCCCGCGCGGCCCTGGAGGACGCCCGGGACCACGACCGCGAGGTCGTCGACGCCCACCAGGACGCCCGCGAGCGGGTGCAGGTGCTGCGGCAGGCGCGGCTGGACGGGATGGCGGCGGAACTGGCCGCCGGGCTGGCCGACGGGCAGCCGTGCCCGGTCTGCGGGTCCGCGGCGCACCCGGTGCCCGCGCACCCCTCGGACGTCGTGGCCACGGCCGCCGACGAGCGGGCCGCGCAGGAGGCCGAGCAGCAGGCGCTGCGGGCCAGGGAACGCGGGCGGGAACAGGTCGTCGCGGCCCAGGCGGCGGTCGACGCGCTGCTGGCGCGGCTCACCCCGTGGGCGGAGGTCGACCTCGACGCCGAGTCCGCCGAGGTCCGCACCCGGTTCGAGGCGGCCCGCGAGGCCGCGGCCCGGTTCGAGGTGCTGGAGAAGGAACTCCAGGACGTCGAGCAGGACGCGGAGGGGTTGCGGGCGCGGCGCGACGAACTGGACCGCACCCTGGCGTCGCTGGGGTCCACCCGGGTGCAGTTGGTGGCGGTGATCGCGGAACGCCGGTCCACGGTGGAGCGGGCGCGCGGGTCGTTCGCCACCGTCGCCGACCGGGTGGGCGACGTGCAGCGCCGGGTCGCGCTGGTGGACCGGCTGGCGGACGCGTGCGCCGCGCTGGCGGCGGCCCGGGAGCGGGTGGTCGAGCAGGAGCGCGCGGTGCGCGACGCGGTCACCCTCGCCGGGTTCGGTTCACCGGGCGAGGCGCTGGGCGCGGCCCGCGAGGACACCGTCGTCGACAAGCTCCGGGGCAGGCTCGCCGACGCCGCCGCCGCGGAGAAGCAACACCGGGCGACCCTGTCGGACCCGGACCTGTCCGGCGTCCTCCCGGACACGGCGGTCGACCTCGGGCCACTGGTGGAAGCCGCCGCCGTCGCCCGCGCCGACGCCCAGCAGGCGTACGCGTCGGCCCAGCAGGCGCACGCCCGCTTCGTCGACGTCCGCGACCTCGGCAAGCGCCTGCGCGCGGCGTGGACGGCCCTGGCCCCGGTGGAAGCGGACTTCGCCGAACTCGACGCCCTGACCGACGTGGTCAACGGCCGCGGCCAGAACGCCGCCAAGATGTCGCTGCGCTCCTACGTCCTCGCGGCCCGCCTGGAGGAGGTGGCCCTGTCGGCCTCCGCCCGCCTCCGCGAGATGAGCCAGGGCCGCTACTCCTTCCAGCACTCGGCGGCGGCGGGCAGGCACGGCACCCGCGGCGGCCTCGGCCTCGACGTCCTCGACGACTACTCCGGCCGGGTCCGCCCCGCCAAGACCCTCTCCGGCGGCGAGTCCTTCATCGCCTCCCTGGCCCTGGCCCTCGGCCTGGCCGACGTGGTCGCCGCCGAATCCGGCGGAGCCCTCCTCGACACCCTCTTCGTCGACGAGGGCTTCGGCACCCTCGACGCCAACACCCTCGACGACGTCATGACCATCCTCGACGACCTCCGCTCCGGCGGCCGGGTGGTCGGCCTGGTCTCCCACGTCGAAGAACTCCGCCAACGCGTCCCCGTCCGCCTCCGCGTCGCCAAGGCCCGCACCGGCTCCACCATCCAGGTGACCGGCGTCTAGGGCTCCGGTGTCGCGCGGGCAGTGGCCCGCCACAGGTGCATTCCGGCGTAGGAGCGCCACGGGCTCCACAACCGCCCACGATCCCCGGAATCGTCCGATGTGGACATAACGGGACCCGCACCCGTCCGCACCGCGATGTCGTTGGGCGGCAGGATGTCCGGCTCCCCGAGCAACCGCATGACCACGTACCCGGCGGTCGACGGCCCGATCCCCGGATAGGACTGCAACCGGGACCGCAACGTCTCCGGATCGACCCCCACGTGCAACTCCAGCTCCCCGGAGGCGATCGCGGCGCACACGGCCCGGATCGTGTCCACCCGCCGGGTCGGCCCCGCCAACACCTCCGCCCCCCGCTCGGCCACCGCCGCCGCCGACGGGAACAGCGTCGTCAGCTCACCGTCCGGCGCGGGCAGCGGCTCACCCACCGAGTCGCTCAACCGGCGGGCGGCGGCCCGGGCCGCCGACACCGTGAGCTGCTGGCCCAGCAGGGCGCGCAGCACCGTCTCGGTGCCGTCCACGCTGCCGGGGACGCGGATGCCGGGGATGGCCGCCACCGACGGGGCCAGGGCCGGGTCCGCCGCCAGCACCCGGTCGATCGCGGTGGGGTCGGCGTCGAGGTCGAAGAGGCGGCGGAGGCGGGCCACGGCGGTGCCCAGGTCGCGCAGGTCGGCCAGGCGGAGGGTGCACTCGACGTGGGTGCCCGCGGGGCGCAGGTGGGCGGTGGCGGGGCCGTGCGGCAGGCGCAGGGTGCGGGCGTAGCGGCCGGGGGAGGCGCTCTCGACCCCGGGGATGGCGCGGGCGCCGAGGAACGCCAGGATGCCCGCGGCGTCGAACGGGGTCCGCACGGGGAGGCGGAGGGTGACGCGGCCGGGGGTGGCGGGGTGGCGTCTTCGCCCGACCCGGCGGCTCGCGGCCGTGCGCAGCTCCGAGGGGGTGGCGGCGAACACGGAGCGGACCGTGTCGTTGAACTGGCGGACGCTGGCGAAGCCGGAGGCGAACGCCACGTCCGACACCGTCAGCGCGGTCGTCTCGATCAGCAGCCGGGCCAGGTGCGCGCGCTGCGCCCTGGCCAGCGCCAGCGGGCCCGCGCCCAGCTCCGCGGTGAGCACCCGGGTCAGGTGCCGCTCGGAGTAGCCCACCCGCCGCGCCAGGCCCGGCACGCCCTCCCGCTCGATGACCCCGTCGAGGATCAGCCGCATCGCCCGACCCGCCAGGTCGCCGCGGGTGTTCCACTCCGGGGAGCCGGGGACGACGTCGGGCAGGCAGCGCAGGCAGGCGCGGTAGCCCTGCTGCTGGGCCGCCGCGGCGGTGGGGAAGAACTCGGCGGTGCGCCGCCGGGCGGTGGCCGCCGGGCAGGCGGGCCTGCAGTAGACCCCGGTCGTGCGGACAGCCAGGATCAGCTGCCCGTCGAACCGCGTGTCGCGGACGGCGGCGGCGCGGTGGGCCAGCTCCGGGTCGATCAACACCGGACCATGCTGCCGGCGGCGGACCCGCTGGTCTGGCGAGAAAGAGACATGTGCCTCGGGTTGGCGGAAATGACAACGGGGACCTGCCCGGAAGGGCAGGTCCCCGCAGCCGTCGACCACCGGGTGCTCACCCGGTGCGGCAGGTCACGAAACCGCTTGCACGACCACGTCGCCGGAGCCGACGAGCACACCGGCGTCGGTGCGCACCTCGACGTTGCCCAGCAGGACCCGGCCCGCGGCCGGGGCCAGGTTCGCCGTCACCGTGCCCGGCACCGTCCAGGACGCGCCCGCGGCCCGGTTGGCGTTGGCGTCGGTGACCGCCACCGACCCGAAGGCCGGGTTGGTGAACACGTCGAGGTAGTCGTAGTCCGTGGTGCCCGCGGGCACCGCGTAACCGTCGACCAGCGCCACGTAGGTGCCCGCCGCCGGGTTGGCGATGGTCACCTCCTCCTCGGAGTCGCCGTCGGCCGACTGGCCCACCAGCGCGCACGACGGCGCGCAGCGGTACACGGCCAGGTCGAGGTCGGCACCCGCGTCGGAGGTGTTGCCGATCTTGACCCGCAGCGACGTGGAGCCCGGGCTCACCGCGATCTGGTACTGCTGGCTCGCGCCGTCCGCGATGGACAGCACGCCCTTCTTGGCGCTGCCCAGGTTCGTGCCGCTCGCCTTGCCGGTGAACGGGCCGAACAGGTTCTTCAGCGTGTACGTCCTGGCGACCGGCGTGCCCTTGGTGGCCGTGGCGATCGTGTCCGGGTTCGGGGACACGGTCGCGCCGAGCACCGAGGCGGTCAGCGTGAACGGCGCGGTGGCGGCGTCGGAGGTGCGGCGGGCCTCCACCACGATCTCCCACACACCGGCCTGCGGGTTGCTGACCGTGCGGCTGGTCGGGTCACCGGCGTCGCAGCCGGAGACCGACGGGTTGTAGCAGTTCGGCGTGGAGTTGGACTCGATGCCGACGCCGTACGGGTGGAACCGCAGGAAGCGGATCTGGCCCGCGCCCGGGGTGGTCCCGCCGCCCTGCAGGTCGACCTTGAACGCCGGGGTGCCCGGCGGGACGCGGAAGAAGTACGACTTCGACTGGTTGCGGCCGATCTGCCCGCCGTTGCGCACGGTGTAGCCGTTGGCCGCGGTGAAGTCCTGGGCCGCGACGACGGTGTTGAGGGTCTGGCCGTCGATCGCCCCGGTCGTCGGGCTGTCCAGGTTCATGATCGCGGAGTGGATGCCCGCGGTCCCCGCCTTGACCGTCACCGGGAACTTGACCGCGCTGTTGAGCGGCAGCGTCACCTTCTTGTCGGAGCTGAAGGTGCCGTCGTTGCCCACCCAGTCGACCTTGTAGGTCACCGGCGAGGCCGGGCCGCTGGTGCGGGTCAGGGTGTAGGTGCGGGTGTAGGCGTCACCCGGCTTCACGCCCTCGCGGTCGTTGATGCCGACGCCGACGCCCGGGGTCTTGAGGAAGGCGGACAGCGCGGTGTTGACCGGCACCGAGGTGGTGATGTCGACCGTGCTCGGGTTGTTCTTGAGCAGGTTCCAGGCCTTGCGCACGTCGATCAGGCCGTTGCCCTGCTCGTAGGCGCCGAGGCCGTTGACGAACCGGGCGGTCGAGTAGAACGCGGCGCGGATCTGCGCCGCCCCGGCCGGGACGCCCTTGGCCTTGGCGGCGCTGACCAGCAGCGTCGCCGCGCCCGCGGCCTGCGGGGAGGCCATCGAGGTGCCGTTGAACTGGGCGTAGCCCGGCGGCAGCTCGTAGGTGCCCGCCACCGGCTGGCCCGGCTGCCAGGTCGGCACGGTGGAGATCGCCGAACCCGGGGCGACGATGTTCGGCTTGAACCCGCCGTCCTCGCGCGGACCGCGCGAGGAGAAGCCGTGCAGGCTCTCCGAGACGCCCAGGTCCGAGCCGTAGTTGCTGCGCCAGGTCTCCTTGGTGATGTAGGAGCCCACGGAGACGACGTCGGTGGCCACCGACGGGTCGCCGACGGTGTTCGAGCCCGCGCCGGAGTTGCCCGCGGAGATGAACATGTTCACGTCGTAGGTGTTGATCAGCCGGTCGTACAGCTCGGCGCGCGCGTTGTTGGCGTCGTTGAGCGCGGGCAGGCCGCCGATCGACATGTTGATCACGTCGACGTTGGCCACCGACGCGGCGTAGATCATGCCCTCGAGCAGCGCGTGGTTGGTGCAGCCGTCGACGAACAGGCAGACGCGCACCGAGACCAGGTTGGCGCCGGGCGCCGCGCCGTTCACGGTGCCGCCGAAGAGCCGGTTGCCCGCGACGATGCCCGCCACGTGCGAGCCGTGCGCGCCGGAGACGATGCCGATGTTCACGGCCTGGTTGGCCGGGTCGGTCTGCACGACGAACGGCATCGACTCCTTGACCGCGGTGGCCGGGTTGTCGGTGCCGAACTGGCCGATGTCGTACTTGACCTTGTAGTCGGTCATCGGCTTGTCGTCGGCGAAGGTGCCGTTCTGGTTCGTGTCGACCCAGACGGTGCTCGTCGCCGGGTTCCACAGCACGCCGAAGGTGCCCTTGGACCCGGCCGGGTTGCCGTCGCGGTTGACGTCGGAGCCGACCTCGCCGCCGAGGCGGGAGTCGCGCTCGTCGAAGGTGCCGATGCGCAGCTCACCGGTCTCACCGGGCAGGCCCTGGGCGGCGCCGGTGGTCTTGGTGGTCATCAGCAGCCACGTCGGGTCGTCGTCGTTGTTGACGCCGCCGGTGAACGTGGGGTCGGTGTAGGTCACCCAGTCGGTGATCTTGCGCTGCCCGGTGCTGGTGGTGTTCAGCGACGGGTGGGCGAGGTCCACACCGGAGTCGATGATGGCGACGGTCGTGCCGCGGCCGTCCCAGGTGGGGTGGTCGTTGACGAACTGCGCGGCGTTCGTGTCACCGATCGGCATGTACGGGTTCACCCGCGGCGTCGCCGGGCCCGGGGCGGGCTGCGGCGTCGGGTCGACCGCGCCCGCGGGCTGCGGGTCCGGCAGCGGGACGTTCTCGTCGAGGTCCAGCGCGCTGACCCCGGGCAGCTTGGCGATCTTCTTGACCTGGTCGACCGGGACCTCGGCGCGGACGTAGCCGATGTCGTCCTTGCGGTACTCGACCTCGGCGCCCGCCCTGGTCAGCTCGTCGACCTTGGCCGCGGAGCCGCCCTCGGTGGTGCTGATCAGGACCTTGACGGTCTTCTGGCCCGCCTGCCGGGCCTTGTTCAGCAGCTCCAGGTCGTGCTTGCCGATGCCCTGGCCCTCGTCGGAGGGTGCCGGGGTGGACGGCGCGGCGCTCGCGTTCGGGCCGGTGGCGAGCATGACGCTGGCCAGCGCCGTGCTGAACGCCATGCCGAGGGCGATGCGGCGTCGCCGTCGCCATTCGGGTTGGATCATCCCACGTTCCTTCTTCCTCAGCGGGTGAGCTGGGCGCGCGTCTCCCACGACCGGGTGTACGGACGACAGCAGGGCGCTCACGGAGTGTTGTTCGCCGTCTCGACGGTGACTAGCGTCCAATTGGGCTAATCCGATCGAGTGGTCAAACCCGTTTCCGCACGGAGGGTGGCTCCATCGCTGCGAGCGAGGCGATCGTTACCAAGCGAATGGGTGCTGTACTGCGGATGTACGGCCCAGTCCAAGCGACGATGAGTGACCAAAACTGGGAACGGTGTTGGTAACTATTTGGCTTCCCGGACGGGTGGGCGAGCCCGTCCGGGGCGGACCGTAGACTCCTGACCCGTGAGTTTGACCCTCGGCATCGTCGGCCTGCCCAACGTCGGCAAGTCCACGCTGTTCAACGCCCTGACGAACAACGACGTGCTCGCGGCGAACTACCCGTTCGCCACCATCGAGCCCAACGTCGGCATCGTCCCGCTGCCCGATCCCCGGCTGGACAAGCTGGCGGAGGTGTTCGGCAGCGAGAAGACCGTGCCCGCCGTGGTGTCCTTCGTCGACATCGCCGGGATCGTCAAGGGCGCCTCGGAGGGGGCGGGCCTGGGCAACAAGTTCCTCGCCAACATCCGCGAGGCCAACGCCATCTGCCAGGTCATCCGCGTCTTCGACGACCCCGACGTCGTCCACGTCGACGGGGTGGTGAACCCCCTGTCGGACATCGAGACGATCAACACCGAGCTGATCCTCGCCGACCTCCAGACCCTGGAGAAGGCCATCCCCCGCCTGGAGAAGGAGGCCCGCACCCGCAAGGAGGCGCGCCCCACCCTGGACGCGGCCACCGCGGCCAAGGACATCCTCGACTCCGGCAAGACCCTCTTCGCCGCGGGCACGGACGTCACCCTGCTGCGCGAGCTGTCCCTGCTCACCACCAAGCCGTTCCTCTACGTCTTCAACGCCGACGAGTCGGTCCTCACCGACGACAACCGGGTCGCGGAACTGGCCAGGATGGTCGCCCCCGCCGACGCGGTGTTCCTCGACGCGAAGGTCGAGTCGGAACTGCTGGAACTGGACGAGGAGTCCACCAGGGAACTGCTGGAGTCCGTCGGCCAGACCGAACCGGGCCTCAACGCCCTCGCCCGCGCGGGCTTCCACACCCTCGGCCTCCAGACGTACCTGACGGCGGGCCCCAAGGAGTCCCGCGCCTGGACCATCCCCCAGGGCGCCACCGCCCCCCAGGCCGCGGGCGTCATCCACACCGACTTCGAACGCGGCTTCATCAAGGCCGAGGTCGTCTCCTACGACGACCTGGTCGAGGCGGGCTCCATGGCCGCGGCCAAGTCGGCGGGCAAGGTCCGCATCGAGGGCAAGGACTACGTCATGTCCGACGGCGACGTGGTCGAGTTCCGGCACTCATAGAACATTTGCCGGCGATGGAAGCGCGCAGACGCATCTGGTGTCTGTCGTCATCTGGATGATCGAGTGGGATGCGCACGCTTGCCGTTGGCGGAAGTGCAGAGCGCTCGCCCGTACGCAGTTGACTCAAAGAGGTGGGAGGCCATGACCGTGCGCACCGTGACAGTCGTGGCTCCGATCTCGTCGCTCGGCGGACGCAGGTTCGCACCCCAGGCCGAGCTGATCTTGCACGACCTCGCTCAACCTGCCGCGGCTTCGCTCCCAGGCACCGCCGGCGAGGTGTTGCTCATCCCCGAGATGCCCAGTCCCTTGGGGCTGCCCGACTTCATCGCGCTGGCCAGCGGTCGGGACTGGCTTCAAGCGCGCGGCGCTGCGGGCGTCCAGCCGCTTCTCGCCGAGGCCGACTGCTCGGTGCTGGCGGTGCTGCACCCGGGACAGGCGCTGTCGTCGGCGACGATCGCTCGGCGAGTGGGGTGGTCGCCTGCGGCTCTCGAGCCGGTGCTGAGCCGTCTTGAGAGCGCGGGCGCGGTGGAGAAGACCCCCGGCGGAGCGCACAGGGTGAACCCTGCGCTGGTGCCGCGGGGATCAGTGTTCGCCCTCGAGGCGAAGGTGAAGGACTGGCAGAAGGCGGTCCTCCAGGGCCGCGCGTACCGCTCGTGGGCCGACAACTACGTGGTCCTCCTGGGGGATGTCGGTCCCGTGGCGGTGCGTCGCGCTGCGGAGCGCGTCGCTCATGACGGAGCGGGACTCTACTCGTCCTCGGGATGGGTCGTCAGGCCGCGCGTGAGGCGTCCTGCGCCGGCGAAGCGTCTGTGGGGCTTCGAGCACCTGTACGCCGCTACAGCGTCCTCAGCTCCAGCCCTCTGACGCGGCGAAGAGTTCGAGTCCGTCGAGGAACGGCTTGATCCAGCGGTCGGGGCCGATCGGCGCGCCGGTGATCCGTTTCACTTCCTGCCACTCGGGGCGAGCCTCCGTGTAGCGGCGTCGCAAGGCGGCGATCCGGTCGCGGCCGGTCAATCCGTTCAGCTCGTCGACGATCGTTGTGAGGACCGAGGCGTGGTGCTGGAACGCCTGCTCCGGCTTGGGGCCGATGGTGCCGGGGGTCAGCCGCGCGGCCAGCGCTTGCTTCTCCGAGGACAGCACGGAGTACTCGCGGTTCGAGAGCCCGCCCATGAGCCCGCCGAGCGTCGGACGCTGGTACCAGCCGCCGCCGTTCTGATCGCCTTCGCGCTCCTCGAAATCCTGGTAGGCGCAGATGCGCTGGCGGATGTCCCAGCCGGTCCCGACCGCCTCCGCTCCGGCGGCCGCGGCGGGCAGCGCCGCGATGTCGCCGAAGGCGACGCGCACGGGGTGGTCCTGGCTGAGCGCGAAGGTCGTGCGCATTAGGCCGTACACCTCTTCGGCGGTCGCGCCGGGAGGCATCGCGTTGTCGGACCGCGTCACGACCAGCAGCCAGCCGGCCGGCTCCAGCTGGTCCAGCGCACCGACGTGGGCGTCGAGCTCCGCGCCAGCACCCCAGAACTGCTGGTCGCCAGCAATGGTGAGCCATGCGGCGGGCTCTACGTCCATCGCTTCTTGGCCGAACTCGAGCGCGCGCTGGCTCGTGGGCGTGTCGGGGTAGGACACCAGCAAGGAGGAGGCGAGGAGCGGGCTGGAGAGCTCCCTCTGAATCGCGTAGACCCGGTCGATGTGGTCGCGCATGGCAGGGCGCGACGACACGTCGCCTCGTGCGCCGCCCCAGAGGCCCCATGTGTCGTAGTGCCGGAAGTCGCCGGCGCGGGGCATGCTCAGCGCGTAGGTCATCGGATCGAACCAGAACTCGCCGCCGGCTGCTCGGATCTGTTCGGACGTGTCCTGCGCCGAGCGCTTGAAGCCGTTGGCCAGGCGCGGGGAGGTGAAGGGTGACAGGTACGCGCCGGTCGCGTACCCGCCTCGTATGGCGCTCGAGGCCCACTTGACCAGGGTGTTGCGGGCCGTGTCGCCGAGGAAGACCCCCATCACGCCGCCTCGAACGCGCGCTGCAGCGCGTTGCCGTTGCGGTACCGCCGTGCGGGCTGGGGGTGGAGCCCCCGCTCCACGACCGCGACCAGGCCGTCGGGCAGGTCGGGGCGCGCGTCCTGCAGAGGTATGTGCTGTGCGGTCCGCAGGCGCTGGAGGTACTCGAAGTCGTCACCCTTGTAGGGGACGGGCGGATGGCCGGTGGCCGCCAGGTAGACCAGGGCGCAGCACCCGAAGACGTCGGACGCGGCCGTGGGCGAGCCGGAGTACGCCTGGAGGTGCTCAGGCGTCATGAAGCCGCGGGTGCCGGGTTGGCCGCCGACGGTCAGCCCGCTCCGGAGGGTGTGCTTGGCGAAGCCGGGGTCCATCACCACGAACTTCCCGGACACGAGCCGCTGGACGTTGCCAGGGCTGAGGTCGCGGTGGATGACCTTCTTCTCATGCAGCGCGCCGAGCCCAGCCGCCACGTCCCGTCCCAGCGCGAGCAGATGCTCCGAAGGCCACCTCGATCCGCCGTAGCGCAGGTCGGTGCCGTCGAGGAGCTCCTCGAGCCAGAACACGGCGACGGGCGGGTCGCCGAGCAGCTGGAGGTCCGAGCTGACGGCGACCACGTTGGGGTGGTCGACGCTCTTGAGCAGGTCGACCTCGCGCCGAGCGCGCTCGAGCGCCGCCGGGTCCGCGGCCAGACCGAGGTCAATGAGCTTGAGCACGCTCTCGGTGCCGTCGGGGTGCGTCACGACATGCACCTGCTTCTGCCCGCCCTGCACGAGGGCGCGCGCGGGCGCGACGTCCAGTCGGGAGCAGGCTTCGTGCAGCAGGTCGGTCATCTCATGATCCTGACATGCCTGCACCGGTGCGACGGGGGTTGTCGCAATTGTGTCGCGGGTGTGCGGCCCGGCCGGGGCGCTGCGCCGGCCGTCGTCGGGGCAGGATGGTGCTCATGATGAGGTAGGCCCGACCGACAGCTCCGGAGTTCCGACGCTCATGGGGCGTCTAATAGCTGTCCCAGCGCCCCGAAGACTTTCGCGAGGATCGGCTCGAGGCGGCGGATGTCCGCGAGCTCCTGCTCGGTCGCGCGGCCGGTGTCGGGCCGCTCCATCAGCAGCGCAGTGTCCTCCTGCGTCAGCGGCGACGGCCTGTCGGTGGCGATCAGGGCCATCTCGACGCCCATGGCGTGGGCCGCGGCCCGTTCGAAGGTCACCGGTCCGCCCATGTGCATGCCGGGGTGCCGCACGATCCCTCTCGCCAGGGCCGCCGGGTCGTCGCCGACCAGGGCCGCCACCACGTGATCGTCTGCCATCGACCCATTCTCCCATTCGCCCTCGATGTCAGCCGAACAGCTCGTCGCTGGCCTCCCGCAGGCGGGTCAGGTGCAGGTCCAGGCCCCGCACGCGGCGGTCGTGGACCTGCATCGCGGTGAAGTGGGCGAACCCGGCGAAGGCCAGCGGCGCGAGGTCCGCCGCCTCGGCCAGCCTGCCATTGAACAGAGTGATCGAAGTGGTCATGCGAGCGACCGTAGGAGTTGACACCAGTATCAGGGGGCAAGCCGAGCGACCGTGGGGAGCGCGCTGCGGATCGGTGAACTCGCGGCCCTCACATCGGCGACGCCGCGGATGCTGCGCCACTACGAGAACGAAGGGCTCATCGCCGCGGAGCGCTCCTCCACCGGCCAGCGCCTGTTCGACCCGTCCGTCGTCGAACAGGTCCGCTCCATCCGGCGGCTGCTCGCAGCCGGGCTGCCCGTGGTGGCTGTCCGCGAGCTCCTCGACTGCATCCACGAAACAGATCGCCTCGAGCCGTGCGCGGTGCCGATGCTGGTCGAGCACCTCCAGGTCTACGACAGGCGCATCGCCGAGCTCACGACGACCAGGGACGCCCTCCAGGGGCTCATCGACGCGTCGAGCATCTGGGTCACTAACGGCGCGTCGGTCACCGGCGACACGATGTCATTGCGCGTATCAGCGTACGAACTGCCGCCGATACTTAGTCCGTGACGAAGACGAGCGAGAGGGAGCCGGAGACCATCCCAGCCGACTTTGCGCGATGCTGGTGGAAGGCCCTGATGGCGAACACGGTCGCGCTGATTGAGGACGCTGCGCTCCTCGCTTCCCATGACAGCCCAGGTCGGGCGCAGGCGCTGATCGTGCTCGCCATGGAAGAGCTCGCCAAGGCGCGCTGGCTGTACGCGGCCGCCGAGTACGAGTGGACCGCACCGCTGGGCCTCTACGGCCTCGAGTCGCGGCCAGCTGGCGACGTGGTCGTGCCGGAAGGCCTGAGTTCGACCAGGCGGCCCCACTCGGAGAAGCTGCAGGTGGCCGAGCAATTCGCATCGGGGCTTGCCGGTTTCTGGAGCCTGGACCGGCGGATGGAGTACTACGAGCGTGCCGACCTGGAGACGTTCGCCGCCACCGCCAAGCAGCGCAACCTCGACAAGCAGGCGGGCTTCTATGTGGACCGCGATGGCGAAAGCATCACCAGTCCTCTGGCCATCGCCGCCGACGACATCGCGAACGCCATCCGGCGCACCGCGAAAGTGGTACAGATGCACCTGATCGAGGATCACACCCGCCAGCAGGATGCGCCCGATGCGTCGTTGATCGACTCCGCCGAAGACCTGCACTGGGCGGTCATGCCGTACTCGGATCCCGAGTTGTTCGCCAACTTCGTTGCCCAGCACTCAGCTGATGGCGACGAGTAGGCCGACTCACCAGCACGCACCGAGCGCGCACTGGCCGGAGTCTCGGAGACAGCAAGGAGCCGGCTCGCGAGGGACGTCATCGCCGCCAGAGCTCCAGCGACTCCCAGTCCTCGGGGACGCCGATGGAAGCGACCGACAGGGCCTGCGAGGCCGGGAACTCCCGCAAGAGGTCCGCCAGTCGTCGGTGCCAATCCGTCCCCGCCTCGATCGAGGGAAGGAGGTGGGCGATCACGGCCAGCGCGTTGTAGGTGCCGAAAACGCCCTTGGCGGTCTGCTCGTCGCGGAGGTGGTCGAGGACCGGCACCTGCCCGGCCTTGGGCCGCGCGGGCGCGTGCTGGAGCTTCCGGTTGAACAGCCGGGCGTGGTGCGCCGCGACGTTCCGGACGTAGTTGAGGCTGGCGAGCCAGCTGACCATGATCTTCTTCGTCGGCACCCCGAAGGCGAGGGCGATCTCCTCGGCGTCCTGCTGGCGCAGGCCCCTGTAGAGGACGGAGAGCTGGCCGAGCTCGAGCAGCTCGGTGAGCGCCCAGACCGGCATCCGGTCGTCGTACTTTTCGCGGAAGTGGGCGACGAACTGCTCGTCGGACTTGGCCCGCCGCTCGCTGGCCCGCTCCAGCCACCTGGCGTGCGAGCTGGGGACCGGCTCTCCACTCTCGGGGTCGGTGCCTGGTGCGGTGAACGCCTCCGTGAAGCACGCGGGGTCCTCGTGGGCGAAGGCCGAGGCCCGTCCGAAGACGTAGCCCAGCTGCATTCGCACGGCGACCTCGATGCGCTCGACGCCGTCCATGACGAGCATGCGCAGCCGCCGGTCAAAGTCGATGATGTCCTCGGCGTGGCCCAGCGTCGTCTCCGTCCTGTAGTCGCCCAGGACGCGGGTGCGCACGCGGTCGTCGTCATCGATGTACTGCTCGGACTCGCGGAACGGGTAGAGGTAGCCGGTGAGCCGGTAGTAGCCCACCGCTCTGAGGACTGCTGCCGCGTGTTCGCGGTCGCCCACGTCGATTCCCCGGCTCGCCAGCCGCTCGACCTGCTGCTCCAAGGAGAGCCAAGGCTTCGTGTACTCGACCATGAAGATCCTCGCGAAAAGAAAATCAGCCCGCGCCTTCCGGCAACGGGCTGATCGTGATGACTTGATGCTAGCACGGCGATCCAACGGTCACCGCCGAATAGGCTCGAGCCGTGCGGACAGAGGGCGTAGCGCCTGCGCGCCTGGCGGCCGCATACTGCGCCAGTCGCGTTCCGATTTAACATGACACAAAACCACTCTTGACCTGCGGTTATGCACCAGCGGCGTGTCTCAGATTAGGTTCTGCGCCAAGAGTCGGCACGATTCGGCATGTCGTCGAGTTCCGCTTCAACGTCTGAGCCCCGCGGGCTGGACGCCGCCCGGCTGCCGGCACGAGTTCGTCGGATTCAGCTCCGTGCCCGGGTCCGCCGCGCCAGGTCGGTGGCGGCGTCCTCCCAGCGGGGGAAGTCGAAGGTGAACCCGCTGTCGAGCAGGCGGCCGGGGACGACGCGGCGGCTCTTGAGCAGCAGTTCGGTGTCCGACCGCAGGGCGAACGCGCCGACCTCGGCCATCCACTTCGTCGCGGGCAGGCCGATCGGCATCCGCCAGGCCCGGCGCAGGGTCCGCATGAACTCGCGCTGCGGGAGCGGTCCGGGGGCGGTGAGGTTGACCGGGCCCGCCAGGTCGTCCCGGGTGAGGAGGAACTGCACGGCCCGGAGGAAGTCCCGGTCGTGAATCCAGGAGACGTACTGCCGCCCGCCCGCCACCGGTCCGCCGAGGCCGAGTCGGGCCATCCAGGACAGGACGTCGAAGACGCTGCCCCGGTCCGGGCTCATCACCATGGCGGTCCGCAGGGCGACCTTGCGGGTGTCGGGGGTGGGCGCCTGCTCCTGGGCCAGTTCCCACCGCTCGGCGATCTCGGCGCTGAACGCCCAGTACCCCGGCACCCCCGGCTCGGCGCCCGCGATGATCCCGGTGGCCTCGTCGTTGGCCCGGTCGAACCGGTGCGCGTAGATCGTCGCGGTGCTCATCTGCAACCACACCCGCGGCGGCGCGGCGGCCTGGGCGATAGCCGAGCCGACGGCCCGCGCGGAGTCCACCCGCGAATCCATCATCTCGCGCAGGTTCGCCTCGGTGTAGCGGCAGCTGACGCTGCGTCCGGCCAGGTTGATCACCGCCGCGCAGCCGTCGACCTCCTCCGCCCAGGGGCCGACGGTGCGCCCGTCCCACCGCACCGATCGGACGCCGCCCCCGAGGTCGACCCCGGCCCGCCTGGTCAGCACGACCACGTCGTGCCCGGCCGCCGCCAGCGCCCGGCTGAGGAATCCTCCGACGTTCCCGGTCCCGCCGGGCAACACGATCTTCATGCGAACACCCCCGCGGCCACGCTACGCCGTTTCGACCGAGCGCGAATCCGCTCCGGAGGGCCTGGATGCCGCCCCGCGCAATGGAACCAGGGGGCGTGGCCCGAAAATGAGCTGGACCCGCCGCCTCGGGACGACCGGGTCCGGGCGCTGTCGGCCGCCAGCGCTGCGCGGGCCTGCTCGACCGGCTCGCCGGTGACCCCGGACCACCTCGCACTGGGCGACCTGGAGTTCCCGGCGGGTGACCTGGGCACGCGCCCCGGGTCCGCGACCCCGGGCTGCTCGACTCCGCCACTCACCGGCCACGGACGTCGGTGCTGGGAGAGGACGCCTGCCCCAGCGTGTTCGAGAAGGCGGCCGCGCTGCTGGAGTCGTGGCCCCGGTCTGCCGGGCTCGCCGGGGCGAACGCCCGTTGAGGTGGGCAGCTCGGGCGCGATAAGTGGGCAAGGTCTCAGGTTTTCACGCTTGCGTGCGCGGGTTGCGGCCACGGGGTAACGGTCACCGAGTGGATCACGACTTCTCACCCATGGTGACCGAACAGCTCGTGGCGATGTTCGAGCGGGACGTCCGTCTGGGCGTGGACACGCTGGTGGAGATCGGCTACGACCCCACCGCGTTCGAGTGGATGATCGAGGAGTTCGGCGCGGTCGGGGCGACGCGGCGGGTGGTGCTCGACCCGACGCCGTCGTTCGGGCTGTGGCGGTTGAAGGATCGGGGGTTGCTCGCGCACAGCGTGGAGATCTCCACCCTGCTGCCCTGGTACGCGCCGCTGTTCGACGAGGCGGTGCGGGACGCGGCGTGGCGGAAGTTGGAGTTGCTGGGCGTGGACGTGCGGGCGGAGGTCGCGAAGGTGGGGAGTCCGCTCGTCGGGGAGGTGTGAGGGTCAGCCCAGGGCGTCGAGGACGGCGTCGATCTCGGTGGCCAGGGCGACGTCGAGTTCGGTGATGCCGCCCTCGCTGTGGGTGCTGAGGGTGAACTTGAGCGTGCGCCAGCGGATGTCGATGTCCGGGTGGTGGTCGTCGCGCTCGGCGATCTCCGCGACGCGGTCGACCACCTGGATGGCCTGGGGGAACGACTCCAGTTCGACCTCCCGGACCAGGGAGCCCTCGCCCCGGCTCCAGTTCGGCAGCGTCCCCAGTGCCTTGCCCTGCTCGTGCTCGCTCAACAGTTCCGCCATGGCCCCCATGGTGGCCCTTCGCGCCCGCCCGCGCTGGGCGTAGGGTCGGGGTTGCCACGGGAGTCCGGTATCGGCCGGGCTGAGAGGAGGGCCACCCAGCCCTCGACCGTACGAACCTGATCGGGGTCATGCCCGCGCAGGGAGGTCCTCGTGGTGTGCACACGCCCGAGGAAGGTTCCCGATGCGCCGACTCGTCCCCCTGGTCGCCCTGGCTGTGGTCGCCGGTTGTTCCGTGGGGGGTGAGGCCCCGGTCGACCGCACCGTCGTGCTGGTCACCCACGACTCCTTCGACGTCGACCAGGCGGTGCTGGACGAGTTCGAGGCGCGGACCGGGATCACCGTGGCGCCGCGCAAGAGCGGGGACGCGGGTGCGCTGACCAACCAGTTGGTGCTGACCAAGGCGAACCCCATCGGGGACGTGGCCTTCGGCGTCGACAACACCTTCGCCTCCCGGGCGCTCGACGAGGGGGTGTTCGCCGAGTACCGGAGCCCGGAGGCGGACAAGGGGCCGCAGCGCTACGCCGTCGACGGCAGCGGGCGGCTCACGGCGGTCGACGTGGGGGACGTGTGCGTGAACGTGGACCCCGCGGCGCTCGGTGGCGAGGTGCCCAAGACCTTCGAGGACCTGGCGGACCCGAAGTACAAGGACAAGTTCGTGGTCGAGGACCCTGCGACGTCCTCGCCGGGTCTGGCGTTCCTGCTCGGGACCGTGGCGCACTACGGCGAGCAGGGGTGGGCCGACTACTGGGGCAGGCTCAAGGCCAACGGCGTGAAGGTCGTCAGCGGGTGGGAGGAGGCCTACACCCAGGAGTTCTCCGGCTCCTCCGGCAAGGGGCCGCGGCCCATCGTGGTGTCCTACGCGTCGTCGCCGTCGGCTGAGGTGGGGGAGGACGGGAAGGCGCGGACCGCCGCGCTGCTGGACACCTGCTTCCGGCAGGTCGAGTACGCCGGGGTGCTGAACGGGGCGAAGAACCCCGAGGACGCGAAGAAGGTGCTCGACTTCCTGCTGTCGGAGCCCTTCCAGAAGACCGTGCCGGAGAAGATGTACGTCTACCCGGCGCGCGAGGGCGTGGCGCTGCCAGACGCCTGGACCGCCGCGGCGCCGTTGCCGGAGCAGCCCGCGACCCTGCCCGCCGCCGACATCGCGGCGCAGCGGCAGCGGTGGATCGAGCAGTGGCGCAGCACCGTCGGGGGCTGAGGCCCGCGGCGGCGCTGGCGTTCGCGGCGGTCCCGCTCGGCTTCCTCGCCGTCTTCTTCGCCTGGCCGGTGGCCGCGATCGTGCGGCTCGGGTTCGGTTCCGGCGCGGCCGGGGTCCTGCGGGTCCTCGGCGAGGGGGCGACGTGGCGGCTGGTGGGGTTCACCCTCGCCCAGGCCGCCGCGTCGACCGCGGTGGCGGTGCTCGCCGGACTGCCGGTGGCGTTCCTGCTGGCCAGGGTGCCGGGCAGCGCGCTGGTGCGGGTGGCGGTGCTGGTGCCGTTCGTGCTGCCGACGGTCGTGGTCGGGTTGGCGTTCAAGGCGCTGCTGCCCGACGGCGGGGTGGTGGCGATCGTGCTGGCGAACGCGTTCTTCAACGTGGCCGTGGTGGCGCGCACGGTCGGCGGGCTGTGGGCGCACGTGGACCGGCGGGCCGAGGACGCGGCGCGGGCGCTGGGGGCTTCGCGGTGGCGGGCGTTCACCTCGGTGACCCTGCCCGCGCTGACCCCGGCGCTGGGGTCGGCGGCGGCGGTGGTGTTCCTGTTCTGCGCCACCAGTTTCGGGGTGGTGCTGCTGCTCGGCGGCGCCCGGCACCGGACGCTGGAGACGGAGATCTACCTGCGGACCGTGGAGCTGTTGGACCTGCCGGGCGCGGCGGCGCTGTCGCTGGTGCAGTTCCTGGCCGTGGTGGGCGTGCTGGTGGTCGGGGCCGTGGCGCGGCGGCGGCGGGAGAACGCGCTGAGCCTGCGCGGTCAGGCGGAAACCGTGCGGCGACCGCGCGGTGGGGAGTGGGTCGCGGCCGGGCTGGGCTACGCGGTGGTGGTGTTGCTGGTGGTGCCGATCGTGACGCTGGTGGTGCGCTCGTTCGCGGGCGGGACCGCCGGGTACGAGGCGCTGGCCGGGACCGGCTTCCGGGGCTCGTTGCAGGTCACCGGCCTGGAGGCGGCGCTGAACTCGGTGCGGGTGGCCACGGACGCGACGCTGCTGGCCCTGGTGCTGGGGGTGCTCGCCTCGGTGGCGCTGGTGACGCTGGGGCGCAGCCGGGTCCGGCCGGGGGTGGTGGAGGCCGTCGACACCGCGCTGATGCTGCCGCTGGGCGTCTCGGCGGTGACGGTCGGGTTCGGCTACCTGGTCACGCTGGACGCGCTGCCGGGGGACCTGCGGACCTCGGCGGCGCTGGTGCCGCTGGCGCAGGCGCTGGTCGTGACCCCGCTCGTCGTGCGGACGCTGCTGCCGGTGCTGCGGTCGGTCGACGAGCGGCTGCGGCAGGCGGCGGCGACGCTGGGGGCGGGGCCGTGGCGGGTGTGGCGCGAGGTCGACGTCCCGCTGGCCGGGAGGTCGCTGCTGGCCTCGGCGGCCTTCGGGTACGTGGTGGCGCTGGGGGAGTTCGGTGCCACCAGCTTCCTGGTGCGGCCGGACACCGCGACGCTGCCGGTGGTGATCGGGCGGCTGGTGGCGCGGCCGGGGGAGCTGAACAACCAGATGGCCTACGCGGCGTGCACGCTGCTGATGGGGGTGACGGTGGTGATCGCGCTGCTGGTCGAGCGCCTGCGGGTGCGCGGGGTCGGGGAGTTCTGATGCTCGCTGTGTCGGGGTTGTCGGTGCGCTACGGGACCGTGGCCGCCGTGTCCGATGTGGACTTCGAGGTGCCGGACGGGTCGGTGCTGGCGCTGCTGGGGCCCTCCGGCTGCGGCAAGTCGACGCTGCTGCGGGCGGTGGCGGGGCTGGAGGTCGGCACCGGGTCGGTGTGCTGGGACGGGGTGGACCTGTCGGGTGTCCCGGTGCACCGGCGCGGGTTCGGGCTGGTCTTCCAGGACGGGCAGCTCTTCCCGCACCGCGACGTCGCGGGCAACGTCGCGTTCGGACTGCGGATGGCGGGGACACCGCGCGCCGAGCGCGACGCGCGGGTCGGCGAACTGCTGGAACTGGTGGGGCTGGGCGGTCACGCCGCGCGGCGGGTGGGTGAGCTGTCCGGAGGGGAGCGGCAGCGGGTCGCGCTGGCGCGGGCGCTGGCGCCCCGGCCGCGGGTGCTGCTGCTCGACGAGCCGCTGTCGGCGCTGGACCGGGCGCTGCGCGAGCAGTTGGCCGTCGACCTGGCCCGGGTGCTGCGGGTCTCGGGCACGACGGCGCTGGTGGTCACCCACGACCACGACGAGGCGTTCACCCTGGCCGACCGGGTCGCGGTGATGCGCGCCGGGCGCGTCCGGCAGGTGGGGACGCCGGACGAGGTGTGGGCGCACCCGGTGGACGACGAGACCGCCCGCTTCCTCGGCTGCGGCCGGGTGCTGGACGCGGCGGAGCTGGCCGTGTTCGGCGACCCGCCGCGGCGCGGCCGGGTGGGGCTGCGCCCGTCCGCGCTGCGCGTGGGCCCCGGTCCGGTCCACGGCGAGGTGACGGCCCGGGTCCACCGCCGCGACCACGTGCTGCTCGTGGTCGCGGCGGAGGGCCTGGGCCGGGTCGACGCCGTGGCCGGGATCGCCGCCGCGCCGCAGGTCGGCGCCCGGGTGTCCCTGGTGCTCGACCCCGGCGGGGTGGTGCCGGTGGGTCAGCCGTCGCGGGTGAGCATCCGGGACAGGGCGATCGAGTAGCCGATCAGGATGTAGCAGCCCGCGCGCAGCACCCCGGTCAGCAGCGTCGCGGTGGGCAGCGGGTCCTTGACGACCTCCGGGATGGCCTCCCAGCTCGTGGTGATCAGCGCCGGGGTGAGCCAGTCCAGGGCGGGGATGACGCTGAGCACGCCGGAGACGATCACCACGCCCAGGCTGACCACGACGACGATCAGCGGGTGCTCGGTCCACGCCGACACCGCCAGCGCGACCGCGGCCAGCGCCCACACCTGGACGGTGACCAGCACGACCGTCAGCAGCACCCGGCCCAGGCCCGCGCCGAACGGCAGCGTGGTGCCCGAGGAGGTCAGCATCCCGTCGCCGCCGAGCAGCAGCAGGCCCGCGACGATGCCGGTGGCGGCCATCAGCAGCACGGCGAACAGGCTGACCGCGGCCACGCCGAAGGCCTTCACCGCCAGCAGCCTGGCCCGCCCGACCGGGGCCACGAGCAGCCCGCGCAGGGTTCCGTTGGCGGCCTCCCCGGCGAGCGCGTCGGCGGCGAGCATGGCGCCGGTCAGCGGCAGCAGCATGGTCATCGACATGGTCAGCCCGAAGATGGGCAGCAGCAGGCCGTTGCCCTCGACCAGGGAGGCCAGGCCGTCGCCGACCGATTCCCCGGACGACGAGCCGGTGGCGATCGCGATGCCGATGCCCGCCACGACCGGGACCAGGGCCAGCAGGGCCAGGCCGATCAGGGTGCGCGGGCGGCGCAGCACCATCCGCAGCTCGGAGCGCAGCAGCCGGGTCAACGGCGCGCGGCGCGCGGTGGCGCGCGGCTCGTCCAGGGCGGCGGTCATCGGGTCTCCTGCGGGACGAGGGGGTCGCTGGTGGGGTCGAGCTCCGCCGCGTCGACCGGGTCCTCGGTGAGGCGGGCGAACAGGTCTTCCAGGCCGGTCCGCTGCCTGCGCACCTCGTGCACCGGCACACCGGCCTTGACCAGCGTCTCCACCACCTCGGGGGCGGTGGTGGCGGTCAGGTCGACCCGGATGCCCTCGGCGAGGGAGCGGGCCGGGATGCGGTGGTCGCGCAGCGCGTCCACCGCGGCCTCGACCTCCGGGGTGGACACCAGCAGCGTGGCGCTGCCCGCGTCGAGCAGGTCGGCCAGCTCGCCCTGGGCCACGACGGTGCCCTGGTTGAGCACGGCCACGTGCGTGCAGGTGGCCTCGACCTCGGCGAGCAGGTGCGAGGACACGACCACGGTGGTGCCCGCGGCGTGCAGGTCGGCCATGATCGTGCGGATCTCCCGGGTGCCCGCCGGGTCCAGGCCGTTGGTGGGCTCGTCCAGGACGACCAGCCTGCGCGGCACCAGCAGCGCCCCGGCCAGGCCCAGCCGCTGCTTCATGCCCAGGGAGTAGCCGCGGAAGCGGCGGTTGGCCGCGTGCGCGAGGCCGACCCGCTCCAGCGCGGCGCCGACCGCCGCCGGGATGCGGGAGGTCGACAGGTGCGGCTCGGCGGCGGCGGCGCGCAGCAGGTTCTCCCGGCCGGACAGGAACGGGTGGAACCCGGGGCCCTCGACCAGGGCGCCGACCTCGGGCAGCGACTCCGCCGCGCCCTCGGGCAGCTTGCGGCCCAGCAGCTCGACCTCACCGGCGGTGGGGGTGACCAGGCCGAGCAGCATCCGGATGGTGGTGGTCTTGCCGGAACCGTTGGGGCCGAGCATCCCCAGCACCGCGCCGGTGGGCACCTCGAGGTCGACGTTGTCCACCGCGACCGTGCCGCGGTAGACCTTGCGCAACCCCCGGGTCCGGGCGGCCGGGACGGCCGCGGGCGAACCCGCGACCGTCCCGAACTCGGTGGAGCCGCTCACTTCTGCCCGAGGGCGTCGACGAGGACCTGCTGCGGGACCGCGCCCACGGCGACCCGGCCGTCCTCGGCGACCAGGGCGGTGCCGACCTTGGTGGTGATCACGAAGCCGGTGCCGAACGGACCGGAGACGGGCTTGCCGAACTGCTTGAGCAGGTCGAGCGGGGTGCCCGCGGCCTTCCTGCCGTCCGCGTCCTTCCCGGACACCTCGGCCTTGAGCAGGTCGGCCGGGACGGTGCCGACGAGCACGGTGTCCCAACCCTCGCCGACGACCTTCGGGTTGATGGTCGCCAGGAAGTCCTTCTTCTGCTGCTCGGTCGGCTGGTGCTCGCGCGCCTCGGCGTTGCCGTCGGTCACCTTCGCGCCCGCGGGCGGGGTGAAGGTGAACAGGCCCGCGTCCTGCGCGCCGGTGGCGAACTCGGTGAAGCCGACGCTGAGCGCGGGCTCGGCCGAGCCGTTGGCCAGGACCTCCAGCCGCAGCGGCAGCCTGGTCTCGGAGTCGACCGCGATGCGCACCTCGCGCAGCAGCGTGCGCTCGGTCGGCTTCGGGGTCAGCACGAGCTGGTAGGCCGGGCGGTCGGCGACCTTGGCGGTGCCGTCCACGCTGACCGTGGAGTCCGCCCGCATGGCGGTGATGAACTCCAGCGACACCGCCGCCGGGTCGGCCAGCTTCTCCTCGGTGGACCGGTCGGCCCTGTGCTCGGCCGCGCTGTCGTACTTCACGACCGAGCGGTCCGCGGAGTTCCACAGCCAGGTGGTGGCCCCGTCGGCGATGACCGTCTTCTCGCCGCGGCCCTGGTCCATCGAGATCCGGGCCTTGCCCTGCCCGTCGGTGTAGACGCGCACGGCCTCGTCGCCGGTGGGCAGGCCGGGCACCGGCAGGCCCAGGTCGCTGCTGACCTTCACCGTGCCCGACAGCGCGGGCACGTCGCTGGTCAGCACCGACTGCACCAGCGCCTCGGCGCTGACCTCGGGCAGGGTGGGCGGTGCCTCGTCGGCACCGGCCGGGGCCGCGAGCAGGACCAGCCCGACCACACCGGTGGCCGTCCCCGCCGCCGCGACGGACAACGCCGTCCTCTTCCTGTTCATGACTCTCTCTCCCTGTTCGGGTGGTGTATCCCGCACCGAGAACACTGCTCCCCCCACCCTGAGATGGCGCTGAGAGCGATCTTCGTGCTGAGAGACCGCTGAGAGTGCGGGCACGCACCCCCCACCTCCCGCCATGATGGCGGACGTGAAGCCTCGGGTGCTGGTGGTCGACGACGAACTCGGCGTGCGCCGGGCCCTGCAACGCGGGCTGACCGCGGAGGGCATGGACGTGATGGTCGCCGGTGACGGCCCCAGCGCGCTGCGGATGGCGCTGACCGGCGCGTTCGACGTCGTCCTGCTCGACATCATGCTGCCCGGCCTGTCCGGTTACCGGGTGCTGGAGCGGCTGCGCGCCGAGGGGGTGCGCACCCCGGTGCTGCTGGTCTCGGCCAAGGACGGCGAGGTCGACCAGGCCGACGGGCTCGACCTGGGCGCGGACGGGTACCTGGTGAAGCCATTCTCGTTCGTGGTGCTGGTGGCCCAGGTGCGCGCCACGCTGCGCCGGGGCGCGGAGGAGGGCGCCGGGCGGCGGCTGCGGCTGGGGTCGCTGCTGGTCGACCGGGGTGCCAGGGAGGTCAGCTTCAACGGCGAGCCGGTGCCGCTGAGCCCGCGCGAGTTCGCCGTGCTGGACTGCCTGGCCGGGCGGGCCGGGTCGGTGGTCACCAAGGACGAGCTGCTGCGCGCGGTCTGGGGCGACGAGCAGGCCGCCACCCGCAACGCCGTGGAGGTCTACGTCGGCTACCTGCGGCGCAAGCTGGACGCGGCGGGCGCCGACGGCATCGTGCGCACCGTGCGCGGCCACGGCTACCTGGCCTCCACCGCCGAGATCGACGCCGCCCTCGACACCCCGCGACCGCGGTGAGCCGACGCCGCTCCGTGCGCCTGCGGATCACCGCCGTCGCCACGGCGGGAACGCTCGCGGTGCTGCTCGGCCTGGCCCTGCTCAGCAGCCGGATGACCGGGCCGCTGCTGGTCGACAGCGCCGACGACGAACTGCGCCCCGCCCTGGACACCGCCGTGGCCGCGGTGGCCGCCGGGGCCGAGGTCCGCCCGGTCTCGCCGAACTTCCGCACCCGGGTGCTCGACACCGCGGGCGCCCCCGCCGACGGCGCGGCGGCCCCGGAGCTGACGCCCTCGGACATCCGCACCCTCAAGGCCGGTGTGCCGGTGCTGCGGCTGTCGGACTCCCCGCCTGCCCGCTGGCTGGGCACGGTCGCCACCGCCCCGGACGGCGCGCAGCGGCTGGTGGTGGTGGGCACCGGGCTGGCCGGGTACGACGCCGCCCGGGGCGCCGCGCTGCGCTGGCTGATCACCGCAGCGGTCATCGCCGCCGCCGCGACCGCCCTGGCCACCTGGTCGGCGGTGCGCTCGGCGATGCGCCCGGTGGGGCGGCTGCGCGCGGCGGCGGCCAGGCTCGGCGCGGGCAAGCGCCTGCCGCTGCCGGAGTCGCGCGAGCTGCGCGCCCTGGCCGCGGCCATGAACGACCTGCTGGCCCGCCGCGACGAGGCCGCCGACCGGCTGCGGCGGTTCACCGGGGACGCCGCGCACGAGCTGCGCTCCCCGGTCGCCTCCATCCGGGTGCAGGCCGAGGTGGCGGTGGCGCACCCGGACCCGGAACTGGCCCAGGAGGTGCTCGCCGACGTCGCCAGGGAGTCGCAGCGGCTGTCCGCGCTGGTCGACGGCCTGCTGACGCTGGCCCGCTCGGACGCCGGGGAGCTGCCCGCGGCCTCGGCGGTCGACCTGTCGGTCGCCGCCGCCGACGCGGCGGTGCGCTGCGCGGTCGCCGACGGCCCGGCCATCCGGGTGCACGCGCCACCGGGGGCGTGCTGGGTGTACGCGGCGCCGTCGGAAGTGGACCTGGTGCTGGACAACCTGCTGCGCAACGCCGTCCGGCACGCCCGCGCCCGGGTGGTGCTCACCGTCCTCACCGCGGGCCGCGCCGCCCGGGTCGTGGTCGACGACGACGGGCACGGCATCGCCGAGGAGCACCGGGCCAGGGTGTTCGACCGGTTCTACCGCGTCCAGGACGACCGGGCGCGCAGCTCCGGCGGCACCGGGCTGGGCCTGGCGCTGGTGGCCGAGGTGGTGCGGCGGCGCGGCGGGGCCGTGCGGGTGGGGGAGTCGCCGGAGGGCGGCGCCCGGTTCCAGGTGACCTGGCGGACGGCGTCGGTCTGAGCACCGGTCCGCGTAGGGTGCGCACCCGTGACTGTGGTGGCTGCGGCCGTGGTGCGCGATCGTGCTGTGCTGGCCCAACAGCGGGCGTTCCCGGCCGAGGCCGCCGGGATGTGGGAGTTCCCCGGCGGTCGGGTGGAACCCGGCGAGTCCGATGTGGACGCGTTGCGCCGGGAGTGCCTGGAGGAGCTGGGCGTCGAGGTGGCGGTGGGGGAGCTGCTGGGCTCGGTGCTGCTGCCGGGCGGGCGCGAACTGCGGCTGTACGCGGCATCGGCGGCCGGGGAACCGCGCGCGGTGGAGCACCTGGGGGTGCGGTGGCTGGCGGCCTCGGAGCTGGAGTCGGTGCCCTGGCTGCCCGCCGACGTGGAGTTCTTCGGCGCGGTGCGCGATCTGCTGGGCGGCTGACCCGGTGGCGCGGCCCCGGGGACCGCGCCACCGGTGACCCCTCAGCCGACCCCGGCCAGGCGCAGGGCCGAGGACAGGCGGTGGGCGGCGCGGTCGGCCGCCCGGTCGGCCCCGGCCTTGCGGATGGCGTCGAGTTCGGCCGGGTCCGACAGCAGCTCCAGGGCCCTGGTCCGGATCGGGCGCAGTTCCTCGACCACCGCCTCGGCCACGGCCTCCTTGAGCGGCCCGTACTCGCTGAAGCCCGCCGCCTCCGTCCTCGGGTCGGTGCCCCGGCAGGCGGCCAGGATCTCCAGCAGGTTCGAGACCGCGGGCTGCCCGGCCGGGTCGTGCTCCACCCGGCCCAGGGCGTCGGTCTTCGCCTTGCGGATCTTGCGGCGGACCAGGTCCGGGTCGTCCAGGACGAACACCGTGCCGGTGGAGTCCTGGGCGGACTTCGACATCTTGCGGGTCGGGTCGGACAGGTCGCGGACGCGGGCGGCGGTGCGCGGCATCACCGCCCTGGGGATGGCGAAGACCTCCCCGTAGGTCGTGTTGAACCGCCGCGCCAGGTCTCTGGCCAGCTCCACGTGCTGGCGCTGGTCGGCGCCCACCGGCACCTCGTCGGCGCCCAGGAGCAGGATGTCGGCGGCCATCAGCACCGGGTAGGTGAGCAGGCTCAGCCGCACCATGGCCTGGCCGTCGGACTTCTGCTTGAACTGGGTCATCCGCGACGCCTCGCCGAAGGCGCAGGCGCACTCCAGCAGCCAGGTCAGCGCGCCCAGTTCGCGGATCAGGTCGCTCTGCACGAACAGCCGGTCCGGGGCGATGCCCGAGGCGACCAGGACGGCCAGCAGCTCCCTGGTCGTGGCCCGCAGCCTGGCCGGGTTGTAGGACACCGTCATGGCGTGCAGGTCGCTGACGAAGTACAGGTCACCGGGGTGCCCGTCGCGTGCCCAGTGGCGCACGGCACCGAGGTGGTTGCCCAGGTGGGCGCGGTCGGACGGGGTGATGGCGGACAGGCGGGTCATGGTGCTCTCCTGGGGGTCGGGCCCCTCCGGAAGATGCGTCAGGCCGCCCGGAGGGGCGGCCTGGGGGTGTGCGTCCGGTGACGTCCGGGCACCACGGGCTAGGGCCGCCGTGAGGCGGCCCACCAGGTGGTGTTGCGGAAAGTCACGCGGGTCACGTTAGCGGATCTCACGCGGCTTCGGCGAAGGCCGCCTTGGCCTTCTTCAACGCCAGGACCGGGCACTTCTTGCAGCGGGACTTCGACTTGCAGCACTTCTTCTTGACCTTGCCCGCCTTCATCAACTTCTTCACGGCGTCGGCCGGTGTGGCAGCCTTGACCAGGGCCGATTTCTTGCCCACGGCAGCACCCTCCGTTCTCCGCCGAACCGTCGTCTTAGGGTAGGTTAACCTGCTCGTCGGGCGGCGTGGTCCTGCTCACACCGCGGTTGCGGTTAAACTGATCGAGCCAGTAGCGGCTTTTGAGCTGCGCCGGGCGCCCCTCTCAGCCAGTGCTGTCAACGCAGACCAGCGGCGGGCCGCCCTCCACCCTCGTTAGAAGGAACCAGGAGCACGCGCGTGCCCGCAGCGACCGTCAGCGCCGAGCTGACCAGGACAGATCTCCGCAACGTCGCGATCGTCGCGCACGTCGACCACGGCAAGACGACCCTTGTCGACGCGATGCTGCGCCAGTCCGGGGCGTTCGCCGCCCGCGCCGAACTCGTCGACCGGGTCATGGACTCCGGCGAGCTCGAGCGGGAGAAGGGCATCACGATCCTGGCGAAGAACACCGCCGTTCGCCGCCAGACCCCCGACGGCCCGATCGTCATCAACGTCGTCGACACCCCCGGCCACGCCGACTTCGGCGGCGAGGTCGAGCGCGGCCTGTCCATGGTCGACGGCGTGGTGCTGCTCGTCGACGCCTCCGAGGGCCCGCTGCCGCAGACCCGGTTCGTGCTGCGCAAGGCGCTCGCCTCCGGCCTGCCGGTCGTCCTCGTGGTCAACAAGGTCGACCGCCCCGACGCCCGCATCGCCGAGGTCGTCGAGGAGACCCACGACCTGCTGCTCGAGCTGGCCTCGGAGATCGACGACGTCGACGAGTCCGTGCTCGACCTGCCGGTGGTCTACGCCTCCGCCCGCGCCGGGCGCGCCAGCCTCAACCAGCCCGAGGACGGCGGCCTGCCCGACAGCGAGAACCTCGACCCGCTGTTCGACCTGCTGATGGAGCGCATCCCCGCGCCCAAGGCCGACGTCGAGGCGCCGCTGCAGGCCCTGGTCACCAACCTCGACGCGTCCAGCTTCCTGGGCCGCATCGCGCTGTGCCGCATCCACACCGGCCGCATCCGCAAGGGCCAGACCGTGGCCTGGATGCGCGAGGACGGCAGCGTCAGCAACGTGCGCATCACCGAGCTGCTGGTCACCGAGGCCCTGGACCGCGTCCCGGCCGAGGAGGCCAGCGCGGGTGAGCTGGTGGCGATCGCGGGCATCCCGGAGATCACCATCGGCGACACCCTCGCCGACATGGGCAGCCCGGTCGCGCTGCCCCGGCTGACCGTCGACGAGCCCGCCATCTCGATGACCATCGGCGTCAACACCGGCCCGCTCGCCGGTCGCAACGGCGGCACCAAGCTCACCGCCCGGATGCTCAAGGGCCGCCTGGACTCGGAGCTGGTCGGCAACGTCAGCATCCGCGTGCTGCCCACCGAGCGCCCGGACGCCTGGGAGGTGCAGGGCCGCGGTGAGCTGGCGCTGGCCATCCTGGTCGAGCAGATGCGCCGCGAGGGCTTCGAGCTGACCGTCGGCAAGCCCGAGGTCGTCACCCGCACCGTCGGCGGCAAGCTGCACGAGCCGTACGAGCGGATGACCGTGGACGCCCCCGAGGAGTACCTGGGCGCGATCACCCAGCTCCTCGCCGCCCGCAAGGGGCGGATGGAGGACATGGTCGGGCACGGCACCGGCCGCATCCGGGTCGAGTACATCGTCCCCTCCCGCGGCCTGATCGGCTTCCGCACCGACTTCCTCACCGAGACCCGAGGCACCGGCATCGCCAACGCCATCTTCGAGGGCTACCACGAGTGGGCCGGGGAGATCCGCAGCCGCCACACCGGCTCGCTGGTCGCCGACCGCACCGGCCCGGTGACCGCCTACGCCATGCTCCAGCTCGCCGACCGCGGCACGTTCTTCGTCGAGCCGGGCGCCGAGGTCTACGAGGGCATGGTCGTCGGCGAGAACCCGCGCGCCGAGGACCTCGACGTCAACGTCACCAAGGAGAAGAAGCTCACCAACATGCGCTCCTCCTCCGCCGACGTCTTCGAGACGCTGGCCAGGCCGCGCAAGCTGAGCCTGGAGGAGGCGCTGGAGTTCTGCGCCAACGACGAGTGCGTCGAGGTCGCCCCGGAGGTGGTCCGGGTCCGCAAGGTCATCCTGGACGCCACCACCCGCGGCCGCCAGCGCTCCAGGGACAAGGCGCGCGACCAGAAGTGACCGCGACCCGCCGGGGGCGGTGGGACGCGGGGTGAGACCGCGCACGGGCGGTGTCGGGAACCTCCGGCACCGCCCGCGCGTCATCCGGACGGGGGAAACCGGTGGCGGGCCGGTCGTCCGGGTCTGGCAGCATGGCCGGGCGCGACTTTCGGGGGAGGTGCGGCGGTGGGCGGCAGGTGGCGGGCGGTGCTGGCGGGGGCCGCGGCGCTGGGCGCGCTGGCGGGCTGCACCAACGCGCCGCCGCCACCGCTGGTGACCACCGAGGTCGCCCGCACCCGGACCAGCGCCGAACCCGACGTCGGCGAGGCCGTGGTGGGCGTCGACAGCGTCCTGGGCGGCTACAACCCGCACAAGCTCGCCGACCAGTCCACGGTGACCACCGCCCTGGCCCAGGCCGTGCTGCCCTCGGTGTTCCGCCCGGGTGCCGACGGCACGCCCCGGCTGGACCGCACGCTGATGGTCTCCGCCGAGGTCACCTCCGCCGAGCCCTACACCGTCGACTACCGGCTGCGCCCCGAGGCGGCCTGGTCCGACAGCGCGCCCATCGCCGCCGAGGACTTCGTCTACCTGTGGGAGCAGTTGCGCGAGGCGCCCGGCGCGCTCGACGGCGCGGGCTACCGGTTGATCTCCAACATCTCCGCGCGCGAGGCGGGCCGGGTCGTGGAGGTCACCTTCGCCGAGCCCTACCCCGGCTGGCGGTCGCTGTTCAGCGGTCTGCTGCCCGCGCACCTGCTCAAGGACATCCCCGGCGGCTGGGCCAACGCGCTGCGGGAGAACTACCCCGTTTCCGGCGGCCCGTTCGCCGTGCGCACCCTCGACCGCGACCGCGGTGAGATCGTGCTGGAGCGCAACGACCGCTACTGGGAGGCGCCCGCCGCGCTCGACCGGATCGTGCTGCGCCGCGCCGACCTCACCGGCACCACCGGCGCCCTGCGCACCGGCCACAGCCAGCTCGCCCTGACCGCGCTCAGCGCCCAGGGCCTCGCCGCCGTGACCGCGCTGGAACCCGACGTGACCACCACGCAGGTGCCGCGCCCCGCGGTGGCCACCGTGCTGCTGCGCCCGGTCGGCACCGCCATGGCCGACCAGCGGGTGCGGACCGCCATCGGCGCCCTGCTCGACCGGCGGGCCCTGATCGCCGCGGGCACCGGGGGCGGCCCCGCGTCCGCCGCCGTGGCCGACGCCCAGGTCCTCGCCCCCAGCGCCCCCGGCTACCGGGCCACGCTGCCCGCGGGCCGCTTCGCCGCCGTCGACCAGGCCGGGGCCGACGCGCTGCTCACCGAGGCGGGCTTCACCAGGGTCAACGGGAGCTGGGCGCTCGGGCAGACCCCGCTCAACCTGGTCATCGCCGCCCCGGCGGGCCGCGAGCCCTACCTGGCGATGGCCCGCGAGCTGCAACGGCAGTTGTCCGTCGGCGGGGTGCAGTCGCAACTGCTGACCCCGCCCGGCGACCGGCTCTACGCCGAACTGCTCGCCGCCCCCGACCCCGACGAGGAACCCACCACCGAGGTGCACCTCGTGGTCGCCCCGCAGCCCGCGGGCGGCGACCCGGCCACGCTGCCCGCCGTCCGGTTCGGCTGCGCCCCGGCCGACGCCGACAGCGGCACCCCCGCGGTCGCCAACCCGGGCGCGTACTGCGACCAGGCCACCCAGCCGACCCTCGACGCCGCGCTCACCGGGAGCACCCCGCTCGCCGACGCGCTGGCGGCGCTGGAGCCGGAACTGTGGTCACGCACCGTCGCCATCCCGCTCTACCAGGAGGTGGACACCCTCGTCGTGCGCCGGGAGATGACCGGGGTGAGCGCGGGAACCCCCTTCGCCGGACCGTTCGCCGGGGCCCCCGGGTGGCGCCGCGCGGGCGGCTAGATCGATCACCCAGGGTGACTTTAGTCCTCCACTGCGTGTTTTCGGGTAACTTTCACATTGCGTGTGGTCGCCTGCTTGTCACCCTTTGGTCACGATCGACGTGGGACCGGTGACCAGACCGTGCCAGGTTCCTAGCGTGCCCACCTAGTGCGCCCACCAACGCTTCGTTGGGGGCGTGATGGGTAACGGGTGCCGCCCAGCCGGACCGGCTGCGGATCGCCCAGTGCTAGGAGGGCACGTGTCAATCAAAAGAAGCTCACTGTCGGCTGCCGCGATGGCTGTCGGTGCGTCGCTCGTCCTGAGCGCCTGCGGCGGTTCCACCGGCGACGGCGGCACCAACACCGGCCCGTCCGACGACGTCGCGGCCATGGCCGTGGCCAAGGGCGAGAACGGCGAAGCCACCGAGTACACCTCCCCCGAGGTCGCGCAGTCGGGCGACACCTTCACGGTGTCCACCGACAACCCGTTCACCGCGTACAACAACGCGGCGTCGGACGCCAACAACTCGTACAACACCTTCGCGCTGACCCAGGTGCTGTCCGGCGCGTACAAGCTCGACGGCAACAACAAGGTCCTGCTGGACAAGGACGTGATGGAGAGCGTCGAGCTCACCAGCGAGTCCCCGCAGGTCGTCACCTGGAAGATCAAGCCGGGTGTCAAGTGGTCCGACGACGCCCCCTGGGACTGCGACGACTTCTACCTGGCCTGGCTGGCGCAGACCGGCAAGTCCAAGAGCGCCGACGGCAAGGACCTGTTCACCGCCGCGGGCACCAACGGCTACGAGCAGATCGACAAGGTGGAGTGCAAGTCCGACACCGAGGTCGTCACCACCTTCGGCACCCCCTACCCGGACTACAAGGGCCTGTTCGGCGTCTCCGCCGACGTCCTGCCCGCGCACGTCCTGGAGCAGGGGACCGGCGTCGCCGACATCACCCAGGTCCAGCCGACCGGCGGTGACCCGGCGGTGCTGGCCAAGGTCGCCGAGTTCTGGAAGACCAAGTGGAACGGCTTCACCAAGGAGCTGATGCCCTCCTCCGGTCCGTACGCGATCACCGGGTTCGAGCAGAACAACTCGGTCACCCTGGAGCGCAACCCGAAGTACGCGGGCAAGCCCGGCGGCCCGGCCAAGCTCATCCTGCGCGGCATCTCCGACCAGGTCGCCCAGGCCCAGGCGCTGGAGAACGGCGAGGTCCAGGTCGCCTCGATGGCCCAGCCCGACGCCAACGCCGCCGACCGCCTGCGCGGCCTGTCCGCCCAGGGCGTGACCTTCGGCGCCTCGAACGGCCTGTCGTTCGAGCACATGGACCTCAACTACAAGAACAAGTTCCTCGCCGACGCCGCGGTTCGCAAGGCGTTCATGCAGTGCGTCAACCGCGACGAGCTGGCCGAGAAGCTGATCCGCCCGGTCCTCGACGACGCCAAGCCGCTCGGCTCGCTGGTGTTCTTCCAGGGTGAGGACGGCTACGTCGACAACTACGCCGACTACAAGGGCGACACCGAGGCGGCCAAGAAGACGCTGACCGACGCCGGCTACACCATCGGCGCGGACGGCTTCGCGGCCAAGGACGGCGCCAAGCTGTCGCTGAAGATCAGCCACACCGACATCCCGCGGCGCAAGCAGACCGTGGAGCTGGTCCAGTCGCAGTGCAAGGCGGCGGGCATCGAGATCATCGACGACGTCGACCCGAACTTCCTCGACACCCGGGTCTCCGCGGGCGACTACGACATCGCGCTGTTCGCGTGGTCCGCGGCGCCGTTCAAGTCGACCCAGAAGTCGATCTACTCCACCGGCGGTGGCCAGAACTGGTCCGCCTACAGCAACCCCAAGGTGGACGCGGCGTACCAGGACGCGGCCAGCAACCTCGACGAGGAGGCCTCGAAGAAGGCCTTCCAGGAGGTCGACAGGCTGATGGCGGCGGACAACTACTCGCTGCCGCTGTTCTCGCTGCCGAACATGTGGGCCTTCAAGGGCATCGACCGCGTGTTCTTCCAGTCCTACAACGGCGCTCTCTGGAACGCCAACGAGTGGGTCAAGACCTCGTAGTCGTCCCCGCCGCCCCGGGCGGCGGCTGACTCTGGTCGAACAAGCGCAGGGGCCGGACCACACCGTCCGGCCCCTGCGCTTGAGCCCTCCCACCTGTCGAACGGCGTACACCGAGGACAGGCGGGACACTCAGAGTTCGGGCCCGACCGGCCCGGCCGCCTGGGCCCCACCGAGGAGCTTTCCGTGATTCGCTACATCATCCGACGCGTGCTGATCTCGATACCGATCCTGCTGATCGGCAGCGTCCTCGCGTTCTTCATGGTCGCCGGGGCGGGCAACCCGCTGGCCGAGCTGAAGGCCAAGCCGGGCACCACCCCGCAGCAGATCGCCGACCTCGAGGCCAGCCTGGGCCTCGACCAGCCGATCATCGTGCGCTACTGGCGGTGGCTGCTGGACTTCCTGCAGGGCGACTGGGGCCAGAGCATCGCGCTCGGCCAGGCCAAGGTCGAGGTGTTCGACTCGGTCATGCGGGCGCTGTGGATCACCGCTCGGCTCGTCGTGGGAGCCGAGGTCCTGGCCATCGTGCTGGGCGTGACCGTGGGCGTCATCGCCGCCGTCAAGCAGTACTCGATCTTCGACTACCTGGCCACGTCGGCGGCCTTCCTGATGTTCTCCATGCCGATCGTCTGCGTGGCGATCATCCTCAAGACCTACGGCATCCAGTTCAACAACGTGCTCCAGGACCTCGGCTTCGACCGCTGGCTGAGCACCGTCAGCCCCGCCGAGGGCGGCTTCCAGGGCAGCTTCGGCGAGGTGGTGTTCCAGTACACGGGCACCTACCTGCTGCCGACGCTGAGCCTCACGCTGATCAGCTTCGCCGCCTACAGCCGGTTCCAGCGGGCCTCGATGCTGGAGACGCTGAACTCCGACTACGTGCGCACCGCCCGCGCCAAGGGCATCTCCCAGCGGCGGGTCATCTTCCGGCACGCCTTCCGCAACGCGCTGATCCCGGTGTCGACGCTGTTCTCGCTCAACGCGGCCGTGCTGTTCTCCGGGGCGATCATCACCGAGGCGGTGTTCGGCTGGCGGGGGATGGGCGCCCTGCTGGTGTCGTCCATCCGCACCTTCGACCCGTACATGCTGATGGGCTGGCTGATGGTCACCGCCGCCCTGGTCATCACCTTCAACCTGGTTGCCGACGTGATGTACGGCATCCTCGACCCGAGGATTCGCCTTGCCTAGTGACCCGTCCCCCGTCCTGAACCCGGCGACCCCGGGCGGTCCGGTGCCGACCACCGTCGGCGCCACCGGCAGCGAGTTCGACACCACCAAGGCCCGCAAGCAGAGCACCCTGATCGTCAAGCGGTTCCTGCGGCACCGGCTGGCCATGGCCAGCCTGGTCGTGTTCCTGCTGATCGCCGCCTTCGGCTTCCTCGGCCCGCTGTTCTGGACCGTGTCCATCGAGGACACCTCCAGCCGCGGGTACCTGCCGCCGAGCGCGGAGCACCCGCTGGGCACCATCCAGACCGGCAAGGACATGCTCGCCCAGCTCATCGTGGGCACCCGGCTGTCGCTGGCCATCTCGCTGGTCGTCGCCCTCGGCTCGACCATCGTGGGCGTCATCATGGGCACCCTGGCCGGTTACCTGCGCGGGGTCGTCGACTCCGCCATCAGCCGGTTCGTCGACCTGATGCTGATCATCCCGCAGATCGCGGTCGCGGCCATCCTGGTCCGCGCCCTCAGCGGGAGCTGGTACGTCGTGGCGCTCATCCTGGCCGCGTTCGCCTGGATGCAGACCGCGCGGATCACCCGCGGCGAGACGCTGTCGCTGTCGCAGCGCGAGTACATCGAGGCCGCCAGGGCCGCGGGCGCGAAGACCCGGTGGATCATCTTCCGGCACCTGGTGCCCAACATGGTCGGCACCATCACCGTCAACACCACGCTGGCGGTCGCCACCGCGGTCCTCTCCGAGGCCGCGCTGTCGTTCATCGGGCTCGGCGTGCAGTCCCCGGACACCTCGCTCGGCCTGATCATCAACGAGAACTACTCGCAGATCACCAACCGCCCCTGGCTGTTCTGGGGCCCGTTCGTGATCATCGTGCTGATCTCGCTCGCGGTGAACTTCATCGGCGACGGCCTGCGCGACGCGTTCGACCCCAGGCAGACGAAGGTGCGGAGCTGATGAGCAGTCTGATCAACGACGGCGTCGACCGGGTGCTCACCGAAACGGTGCTCGCGGTCGAGGACCTCTCGGTCACCTTCCCGACCGACGACGGCGACGTGCACGCGGTGCGCGGCGTCTCCTACGAGCTGCGCCCGCGCGAGGTGCTCGGCATCGTCGGCGAGTCCGGCTCCGGCAAGTCGGTGTCCTCGATGGCGGTCATGGGCCTGCTCCCGGGCAGCGCCCGGATCACCGGCTCCATCCGCTACCGGGACCAGGAGCTGGTGGGGCGCGGCTACAAGGAGATGATGGGCGTCCGCAACAACGGCATCGCCATGATCTTCCAGGACCCGATGACCTCGCTCAACCCGGTCTACACCATCGGGTGGCAGCTCGCCGAGGCCTACCGCGCGCACCACCCGGTGTCGAAGAAGGCGGCCTGGGCCAAGGCGGTCGAGGCGCTCGAACTCGTCGGCATCCCGCAGCCGGACCGGCGCGCGGCGCAGTACCCGCACGAGTTCTCCGGCGGCATGCGCCAGCGGGTGGTGATCGCCATGGCGATCATCAACGATCCGGACGTGATCATCGCCGACGAGCCCACCACCGCCCTCGACGTGACCGTGCAGGCGCAGATCCTGGAGACCCTGCTGCGCATCCGCGACGAGACCGACGCGGCCATCGTGATGATCACCCACGACCTCGGCGTCGTCGCGGGCATGGTCGACCGGGTGCAGGTCATGTACGGCGGCACCGTGGTCGAGTCCGGCCCGGTCGACGAGCTGTTCGACACCCCGAGGATGCCCTACACCGTGGGCCTGCTCGGCTCGCTGCCCAACCCGGCCACCCTGGGCAAGCGGCTCACCCCGATCAAGGGCTCCCCGCCCTCGCTGATCAACCTGCCGACCGGCTGCGCGTTCTCCCCGCGCTGCCCGCTGGTCGTCGAGGAGTGCACCACCACCGAGCCGCCGCTGGCCCCCACCGAGCGGGTGGAGCACACCACCCGCTGCCACCGGTGGGAGCACCTGGCGTCGCTGGAGCGCCCGCAGGCCCTGTTCGAGCACGAGGAGATCGGCTCGGTGGAGAACCCCGCCGCGCTGACCCAGGCCGACCCCGACCTGCCGGTGAGCGAGGACCTCGCCGTGGTCGAGCAGCGGTTGGCGCAGGAGGAGAAGTCCGATGACTGAGACGCACACCGCCGCCGCCCCGGCCGACGCCGCCGACGCGACGACCCCGCTGCTGCGGGTCCAGGACCTGGTCAAGTCGTTCCCGGTGCGCGGCGGCGGGATCATCCCGCGCACCATCGGGCAGGTGCACGCCGTGTCCGGCGTCAGCTTCGACCTGTCCAGGGGCGAGACGCTGGGCCTGGTCGGCGAATCCGGCTGCGGCAAGTCCACCACCGGCCGCGCCATCCTCCAGTTGCACAAGCCCACCTCGGGCTCGGTGCGGTTCGAGGGCCGCGAGCTGACCACGCTCAAGCCCGCGCAGATGCGCCCGCTGCGGCGCGACCTGCAGATCGTCTTCCAGGACCCGTACGCCTCCCTGGACCCGCGCTGGCAGGTCAACGACGTCGTCTCCGAACCCCTGCGCATCCACGGGGTCGGCGACAACGCCAAGGACGTGCAGCACCGGGTCGACGAGCTGCTGGAACTGGTGGGGCTCAACCCCGAGCACCGCAACCGCTACCCGCACGAGTTCTCCGGCGGGCAGCGCCAGCGCATCGGCATCGCCAGGGCACTGGCCCTGGACCCCAAGCTGATCGTGCTCGACGAGCCGGTGTCCGCGCTCGACGTGTCCGTGCAGGCCGGTGTGGTCAACCTGCTGGAGGAACTCCAGGAGCGCCTGCACCTGGCGTACCTGTTCGTCGCGCACGACCTGTCCGTGGTGCGGCACATCTCGCACCGGGTGGCGGTCATGTACCTGGGCAAGATCGTCGAGATCGGCGACCGGGAGGCCATCTACGAGCGGCCCACCCACCCCTACACCCAGGCGCTGCTCTCGGCGGTCCCGGTGCCCGACCCGCGCCAGGAGCGGGCCAGGCAGCGGATCGTGCTCTCCGGCGACGTGCCCAGCCCGGTGGACCCGCCCTCGGGCTGCCGCTTCCGCACCCGGTGCTGGAAGGCGCAGGACATCTGCGCGCGGGAGGAGCCGCCGCTGGTCGCGCACGGCGCCACCCTGTCGGCCTGCCACTTCGCCGAGGAGCGCAGCGTCCTGCCGTAGCGACGCAGTAGGGTTCGGGCGCCGGTGCCACCCCCGGCGCCCGAACCCTACGCGTGCCTAAGGCTGACCTTCCCCATGCTCACAGCCCCACCACGACTGCTGCTCGTCCACGCCCACCCCGACGACGAGAGCCTGTGGACCGGCGGGACGATCGCCCGCTACGCCGCCGCGGGCGTCCAGGTCACCCTGGTCACCTGCACCCTCGGCGAGGAGGGCGAGATCATCCCCGCCTCGCTGGCCCAGCTCGCCGCGGGCGCCGCCGACCAGCTCGGCGGTTACCGGGTGGGCGAACTGCGCGCCGCCTGCGCCGCCCTCGGCGTCTCCGACCACCGCTACCTCGGCGGCATGGGCCGCTGGCGCGACTCCGGCATGGTCGGCACCGCCGCCAACGCCCACCCGCGCGCCTTCGTCGGCGGCGACCCGGCCGAGCAGGCCGCCGCCCTCGCCGAGGTCCTGGCCGACGTCCGCCCGCAGGTCGTCATCACCTACGGCCCCGACGGCGGCTACGGCCACCCCGACCACGTCCGCGCCCACGACATCACCACCGCCGCCCTCGCCGACCTGCCCGACGTCTCCCGCCTGTACTACGCGGTCAACTCCGCCCGGGCCACCGCCGACGGCGTCGCCGCCCTCAGCGGCACCGAGGGCCTCCCCTGGCGCCTGCCCACCCCCGGCGAACTCCCGGTCGTGGACGACGCGGAGATCACCACCGCCATCGACGTCACCGACCACCTGCCCGCCAAGCTGCGCGCCCTGCGCGCGCACGCCACCCAGATCGCCGTCTGGCGCGGCGACGACGGCGCGCACAGCTACTCGCTCACCAACGACATCGCCCAACCGGTCCTGGGCCACGAGTACTACACCCTGGCCAGGGGCACCACCGGGGCCGACACCGACCTGTTCGGCGGCTTGGCCCCGGTCGAGCACGTGGGCGCCGACCGGTGACCGGGGCGCAGCGGGCCCGGTACGCGGGGCTGCTGGCGCTCAGCGCCTTGCTCGCCGTGTACGAACTGCTCTTCCTGCCGCTGCGCCTCGACGGCACGGTCCTGCCGAAGCTGGGCGACCTCCCCTTCCCGGTCACGGTCCTCGTCGCCGCGTTTACCCTGCCGTGGCTGGTGGTAAGAGCCAGCAGGCTGAAGATGAAGGCCTCGGTCGCGGCGGGCCCGCTCTACGCGTGGCTGGTCGCCCTGTTCGCCTTCATCGTCGTCACCCCCGGTGGCGACACGGTGGTGATCGCCGACTGGCGGACACTGCTGCTGCTCGCGGGCGGAGCGTTCCCGGCCACGGTCAAGATCGGCGACGTCCTGGCCAGGTCGGCAGGCAAGGGAGGCGGGAGCGGTGGCTGAGGCGATCACCGACAGGCAGGTCGTGACGGTCCTGCGCCCGTTCGTCCGGGCCACCACCCCGCTGCTCTCCGCCCTGCGCGAGTCCGACCCCCTGGGCCTGGTCCGCCGGGTCCTCCCCTCCGCGACCCGCCCCGAGACCAAGGCCCTCCCCGCGTCCACCGGCGACGCCGAGGACGCCAAAGCCCTGGCCACAGTGGACAGGTCCCGCCGCGAAAAGCTGCTGGACGGCCTGGAGAGCCTCAAGGTCCCCGGCACCCAGGCGTGGTCGGAGATGACGGTCACCGAACGCGACAACTGGTGGGTCAACCGGGTGGGCCGCTTCACGGTGCTGTTGGCCTCCATCCCGGGCCTCGGCGGCGCCCTCGCCGACCGCCTCCCCATCCAGGACGCCCTGGCGACGGCGGGCCAGGGCCTCCTGCTGTCGGCCATGGCAGCCGAACACGGCATCACCGACCAGGCCGACCGGGTCCGCCTCATCGCCGCGGTCCTGTTCGACCGCCACATCGACCCCGACCTGGCCGCGGGCAAGGACGACCACCTCACCAGGGAACAAGAGGACGCCACCACCGCCGAACTCACCGGCGACCTCGACGAATCAGCCCGCAAACACGGCAAGATCACGGTCAAGGCCGCCACCAACACCCTCTGGCGCTTCGGCCGCACCCTCTACGCCCTGGGCGACGAACTCGACAAACGCCCCCAGGGCCGCTTCTACCACAAGGCAGTGGGACTGCTCCCGGTCGTGGGAATGGCCGCCGACTACCTCGGCGAACGCAGCGCCCTCAAACGAGCCGCCAAAAAGGCCCGCCGCTGGCTGGACGCCCACCCCGCCCCCACCTCCGCCTGACACCGCACCCACACCCCACCGCACCCACACCCCACCGCACCCACACCCCACC
>NZ_AYXG01000070.1 GCF_000564855.1 Actinokineospora spheciospongiae | reverse complement strand
GCAGGCTTGCACATGATCGCCACCCCCGGCCAAACACATCCACCCACCCGGGCAGAGCCGTAGCCGGGCCGCCGGTTGCGAGGGTGATCGGCCCAAGCACATCTGCCCACCCGGGCAGTTGGGTCGTCGGGCAGGCGGTTTTTGGGGTGGCTGGGGCGGCGGTTTGTGGGGTGGTCAACTTGCTTGTGCGGACAGGCTTGGGGGCCTCGTCTTGTGCGGGTGCGGCGTGACCGCAGGGTCGCGGGCGGTCCGTGGACCGCCCGCGACCTGTTTGTCTACAGTGGAATGTTGCTGTGCTTGCGGGGGGCGACCGCCTCCCGCTTGGTGCGCAGGGCGCGCAGCGCGCGGGTGATGGCCACCCTGGTCTCGCTCGGGGCGATGACGTCGTCGATGCAGCCGCGTTCGGCCGCCACGTAGGGGCTGGTGAGGGTGTCCTCGTAGGCCTCGGTGAAGGTGCGGCGGGCGTCGTCGGGGTCGGGGGCGGACATGATCTCCTTGCGGAAGAGCATGTCCACGCCGCCCTGGGCGCCCATGACGCCGATCTGGGCGACCGGCCAGGCGAAGCAGACGTCGGCGCCGAGTTCCTTCGAGCCCATGACCGCGTAGCCGCCGCCGAAGGCCTTGCGGGTGATGACGGTGACCTTGGGGACGGTGGACTCGATGTAGGCGAAGCCGAGCTTGGCGCCGCGGCGGATGATGCCCGCGTGCTCCTGCACCGCCCCCGGCAGGAAGCCGGGGACGTCGACCAGGGTGATGATGGGGATGTTGAAGGCGTCGCAGAAGCGGACGAACCTGGCCGCCTTCTCCGCGGCGTCGATGTCGAGCGAGCCGGCCAGGTGCAGCGGCTGGTTGGCCACGACGCCGACGCTGGTGCCCTCCACCCTGGCGAAGCCGCACAGGATGTTGGGGGCGAAGGCGGGGTGGACCTCCAGGAAGTCGCCGTCGTCGACCACGCGTTCCACGACCTCGCGCATGTCGTAGCCGTGTTCGGGGGCGTCGGGGATGAGGGCGTCGAGTTCGGCGTCGGTGTCGGTGGTGGTCAGGTCGGTGGTGGCGGCGTAGGTGGGGGACTCGTCGAGGTTGTTGGCGGGCAGGAACGCCAGCAGGTCGCGGACGTAGGCGATCGCGTCGGCCTCGTCGGTGGCCAGGTAGTGGGCGTTGCCGGTCTGGGCGCTGTGGACCTTGCCGCCGCCGAGGGCCTCCAGGCTGATCCGCTCGCCGGTGACCTTGCGGATGACCTCCGGGCCGGTGACGAACATGTGCGAGGTCTTGTCCACCATGACCACGAAGTCGGTGGCCGCCGGGGTGTAGACCGCGCCACCCGCGCAGACGCCCATGATCAGCGAGATCTGCGGGATGACCCCGGAGGCGCGCACGACCCGGCGGGCGACCTGGCCGTAGGCCGACAGCGACAGCACGCCCTCCTGGATGCGGGCGCCGCTGGAGTCGTTGATGCCGATGACCGGGCAGCCGGTCTGCACCGCGAGGTCGAGGATCTTGCCGACCTTGGTGCCGAACATCTCCCCCACGCTGCCGTTGAACGACGTCACGTCCTGGGCGTACACGCACACCTGGCGGCCGTCGACCGTGCCGTAACCGGTGACCACGCCGTCGCCCGCCGGGCGGTTGGCGTCGATGCCGAAGTTGGTGGAGCGGTGCCGGACGAACGCGTCGGTCTCCACGAACGAGTCGGGGTCCAGCAGCAGGTCGATGCGCTCGCGGGCGGTCAGCTTGCCCAGCACGTGCTGGCGCTTCGCCGCGCGCGGCGAACCGGGCTGGCGGGCCACCTGGCGGCGCCTGCGGAACTCGGCGATCCGCTCCGCGGTGCCCGCCCGCCTCGGCACCACCGGTTCCGGCGGTTCGGGTGCCTGCGCCGGGGCGGGCGGCGGCGCGAGCACCGCCGCCCGCTCCTGGTCGGACACGCCCGCGGTCACGTCGGCATCCCCGCCAGGACCCGCGACTGGGCGGCGCGGGTGGCGAACTCGGCCACCTGCCACCCGATCTTGCGCAACTGCACGTCGCACTGGGCGCGGGCCGCCTCGCCGCCGTCGCCCGGGGCGGGCGGGGAGGTGTTGACGGTGATGCCCAGCGGGGTGGGCCAGCCGCGCAGGGCGTGCACGATCGAGCGCAGCGCCGACAGGGTGGCCCCGCCCGCCTGCCAGCCAGCCGCGGTGACGAAGCAGCCCACGGCGCGGCCGTCGAGGTAGGCGCGCTCCCGGTCGGCGAGGTGTTCGAGGTGGTCGAGGGCGTTCTTGACCATCGCCGACACCCCGCCGTGGTAGGCGGGGCTGGCCAGCAGCACCCCGTTGGCGCGGCCGACGGTCTCCACCAGGTCCAGCACGCCGGGGTCGGTGGGCGCCGCGCCGGGGCGGAACATCGGCAGCGCGGCCAGGAACTCCCCGCCGAACAGGCGGACCTCGCAGCCCGCCGCCTCGGGGCTGCTCAGCGCGGTGAGCAGGGCCCGCTCGGTGCTGGAGCCGGGGCGGCCGGTGCCGCCGATGGCGACCACCAGCGGGCGGGGCCTGGTCTCGGTGGTGCTCACGCGCCGCTCCTCAGGCTGGCCGGGCGCATGTCGGTCCACACCCGCTCGATGTGGTCCAGGCAGTCCTGCCGGGGACCGGTGAAGCCCTCCGCGCGCCAGCCCGCGGGCAGCGCCAGGCCGTCCTCCCACACCGAGTACTGCTCTTCACCGTTGACGACCACGTGGAACGCGGTGGACATGCTCTTCTCCTCGATCGGCTCGGGCGCGGTCACTTGCGGGTGTCCTTGACGACCTTGCCGCCCTTGACCACGAGCCGGACGCGGCTGGGGTCGTCGAACAGCTCGGGTTCGGTGAGCGGGTCGAAGTCGACGGCGATGACGTCGGCGAACTTGCCGACCTCGACCGAGCCGATCTTGTCGGCGACCCGCATGATCTCGGCGTTGACCGAGGTGGCGGACTGGATCGCGCCCATCGGGCCGAGCACCTTGGCCTTGAGCGCGAGTTCCAGGCCGCGGCGGTCCTGCTTGGGGCCGATGAGGTCGGAGCCGGAGCCGACCGGGATGCCCGCGGCGGTGGCCAGGCGGATCGCCTCGACCATCCCCTCCATGGTGCCGCAGACGCGCTCGCGGATCTGCGGCGGCAGGCCGTGGGCGTCGAAGTCGTCGGTGAGGACCTGGGCGATGGCCAGCGTGGGCACCAGGGCGACCCCGGCGGCGGCCATCTGCGCGGCGGTGGCCTCGTCGATGCCGGTGCCGTGCTCGACGCACTTCACCCCGGCCTTGACCGCGTTCTGGATGCCGTACTTGTTGTGCGCGTGCACGGTGACGTAGGTGTGCCTGGCGTTGGCCTCCTCCACCGCGACGGCGATCTCCTCGATGGAGAACTGGGTGTCGTCGAGGTCGTCGGCGATGGACACCACACCGCCGGTGACGGCCATCTTCAGGAAGGTCGCGCCCTGGCGGAAGCACTCGCGGGCGGCCTTGCGCACCTCGTCGCGGCCGTCGGAGATGCGGCCGACCGCGGTCAGGCCGCGCACCCGGAACGCGAAGGACTCGTCCGGGGCCTGGAACGGCGAGCCGAGGTGCCCGTGCCCGCCGCACTGCACCAGCGGCGAGGCCGAGGCCCACAGCCGCGGCCCTGGCACCATGCCCTTGCCGACGGTGCGCAGGATGCCGTGGTCGATGCCGCCGCAGTCGCGCACGGCGGTGAACCCCGCCTCCACGGTCTGGCGCAGGGTGCGGAAGATGTCGGCGGCGCGCTCGGCGACCGACAGCTCGTTGTTGAGCACCGCGCGCATCTCGCTGGCGTGTCCCATGTGGACGTGCGCGTCGATCAGGCCGGGCAGCAGGGTCAGCCCGGACAGGTCGACCAGGTCGGCGTCGGCGGGGGCGTCGGCGGTGGAGCCGACCGCGGTGATCCGGTCGTCGGTGACGACGACCGCGCTGTTGGCGGTCGGGTCGCCGCCGAGGCCGTCGATGAGCGTGGCACCGGTGAGCAGCATGGACATGTGGGTCAGACCCCCGTGGTGGTGGCGGGAACGGGCGGCAGGAGCCTGCCCCGGACGAAGTAGTCGAGCATCCTGCGGAAGTACTCGGGGTCGAGCGCGGGCGGGCGGGCCAGGTCGGGCGGGAGCACGGTGAGCACGTTGCCGCAGTCCATGACCGGCATGTCCCGGTCGGGCGTCTCGCCGATCATCGCCATGAGCGGGGCGAGGGCGTTGTCCTCGCCGTCGCGGTCGACGTGCTCGACCAGGGTGGTGCGCCACCGGTCGAACGGGACCAGTTCGACGTCGTGGCCGAAGCGGCGGATCTCCTCGAACAGGACGTTCCACTCCAGCGGCTTCGGGTCGATGGCGTGGTAGTTGCGGCCCAGGCCCCCGGGTCGCAGCGACAGCTCCACGATCATCCGCACCAGGTGGTCGACCGTGCCGACCGACAGCGCGTACCGGCGGCTGGGCGCCAGGCCGAGCTGCACGCAGCCCTGGATGACCTTGGTGACGTAGTCGTCGGCGTTGGTGGCGCCGCTGCGGCTGTCGGCGAGCACCCCGCCCGCGCGGTAGACCGACACCGGGATGCCGCGCGAGCGGGCGATGTCGACCAGGCCCTCGGCGACCCACTTGCTCTGGCTGTAGGAGGTGTCGTGGCCGATGGGCGGGGGCAGCGGGTCGTTCTCGGAGATGACCCTGGCGTCGGTGAGGAATGCCCCGGCCAGCACCGCCAGGGTGGACACGTGGTGCACCGGCTTGAGCCGCACGGTGGTGGCGAAGCGCAGCACCTCCTGCGTCCCCAGCACGTTGGAGGCCTTGAGCGCCCGGTACGGCCGGACGAAGTTGACCCACGCGCCGCAGTGGTGCACCGCGTCGACCTGGCCCGCCAGTTCGGTGAACCGCTCCTGCCCCAGGCCCAGCAGCGGCTTGGACAGGTCGCCGACGACGACCTTGAGCCTGCTCTGCCAGGGTCCGGTGAGCCCGAACGAGTCGAGCTTGGCCCGCACCCGCTCCAGCCCGGCGGCCTCGTCGGCGGCGCGGACCAGGCAGTGCACGGTCGCCTTGGTGCGCTGCAGCAGCTCCGCGCAGAGGAAAGCGCCGACGAAGCCGGTGGCCCCGGTCAGCAGGATTGCCTTGGGGTCCTCTGTGGACATGGGGGCGAGGCCGTCGGTGGTGATCGACTCGTCGAGCACCACCTCGTCCTCCAGCACCGGGCCGGTGCCCACGGGCCTGCCGTCGCCCAGGCCCAGCGCCCGGTCGACCAGCGCGGCCATGGCGGCCACGGTGGGCGCGGACATGACGTCGCGGGCGGTCAGCGAGGTGGCGCCCATCCGGCGCAGCTCCTTGGTGACCTGGGTGACCATCAGCGAGTGCGCGCCCAGGTCGAAGAAGTCGTCCTCCACCCCGACCGACTCCACGCCGAGCAGGTCGCACCAGATCTCGGCGACCTTGCGCTCACGGTCGGTGCGCGGTTGTAGGCGGTTGTCTGCGCCGTTCTCGCCAAGGGCTTCATCACCCAGGACTTCCTCGACCGCGGCGGCGACCGCCGCGACGACGTTCTCCTGGAGGCGACCGGCCTCGACCCAGTGCCGCTTGCCCTCGAACGGGTAGGTCGGCAGCGGGACGCGGGACGGCTCGGCCTCGCCGTGGAAGGCCACCCAGTCGACCGGCACGTTGGCCTGCCACAGGCGGCCCACGGCGGTGACCAGGTGCGCCAGGTCCGGCAGGGTGTCGCGGGCCAGGCCCATGGTGGACACCGCGACCGGGGCGGGGGCGATCCGCTGCCCGGCGGCCAGCGAGGTCAGCGCCTTGCCGGGGCCGACCTCCAGCAGCACCCGGTTCGAGGTGGCCAGCACCTCGCGCACCCCGTCGGCGAAGCGCACCGGCTGCCGCAGGTGCCTGCCCCAGAAGTGCGGGTCGGTGGCCTGTTCGTCGGTGATCCAGGTGCCGGTGGCGCTGGAGACGAACGGAATCCGCGGCGGGTTGAGCGCCAGCGCGGAGACCTTGGCGACGAACTCGTCGAGGAACGGCTCCACCATCCACGAGTGGCTGGCCACCGGCACGCTGACCTTGCGGCAGTCGATGTCCTTGGCGCGCAGCTCCCTGGTGAACGCGGCGATGTCCTCGTCCGGTCCGGCGACCACGGTCAGGTCCGGGGAGTTGACCGCCGACACCGAGATCCGCTCCGGCAGCAGCGGCTCCACCTCGGCCTCGGGGAGCTGGATGACCAGCATCTTCCCCGGCGCCATGCGGGCGAACAGCTCACCGCGGGCCAGGGTGATCTCCAGCGCGTCGGCCAGGCTGAACACGCCCGCCAGGCAGGCCGCGACGTACTCGCCGAGGCTGTGCCCGATCATCGCGGCGGGGGTGATCCCCCAGGCCATGAGCTGCTTGGCCAGGGCGTACTCGACGACGAACAGCGAGGACACCACCCCGGCACCCTGGTCGCGGCCCATCATCACCCCGCCGCCGCTGACGCCCTTGCCCTCCAGCGGGGCGAACGCCGACGGGAACAGCAGCCTGCGCAGGTCGAAGCCCAGGCGGGGTTCCAGCAGGCGGGCGCACTCGTCGACCTCGGCGCGGAACACCGCTTCGCTGCGGTAGATGTCGAGCCCCATGTCCGGGTGCTGCATCCCGCCGCCGGGGAAGGCGAACACGGCCTCGCGCGGCCCGTCGGTGGCGGCCCGGGTGTCGAGCCGGTTGGCTTCCTCGCCGCGCAGCGCGCGGACCGCGTCGGCGGTGTCGGCGCACACGGCGAAGCGCCGGGTGTCGAAGCCGCGGCGGCCCGCCTGGAGGGTGAACGCCACGTCGGCGAGCGGCACCCGGGCGCCGTCGCCGTCGAGGTGCGCGGCGAGCCGGTCGGTGGCGGCGTCGAGCGCGGTGCGGGTGCGCGCCGACAGCGGCAGGAGCTGCCACGGCCGGGCCGGGCGGGCGGCGGGTGCCTCCGGCCCCTCCTCCAGCACCACGTGGGCGTTGGTGCCGCCGACGCCGAAGGAGCTGACGCCCGCGCGCCGGGGGTGCTCGGAGTTGTCCCAGTCGGCGGCCTCGGCGGGCACGTAGAACGGGGTGCGCTCCAGGCCCAGCAGCGGGTTGGGCGCGGTGAAGCCCGCGTTCGGCGGGATCTGCGCGTGGTGCACCGCGAGCGCGGCGCGCATCAGCCCGGCGATGCCCGCCGCCGCGTCGAGGTGGCCGATGTTGGCCTTGACCGAGCCGATGGCGCAGTAGCCGGTGGCCTCGGTGTCGAACGCCTGGGTCAGCGCGGTGATCTCGATCGGGTCGCCGACCTGGGTGGCGGTGCCGTGCGCCTCGACGTAGCCGATGGTGCCCGGGTCGACGTCGGCCACCACGTGCGCGGCCGTGATCACCCGGGCCTGGCCCTCCACGCTCGGCGCGGCGAACCCGGCCTTGAGCTGCGAGCCGTCGTTGTTGACCGCGCTGCCGCGGATGACCGCGTAGACGTGGTCGCGGTCGGCCACGGCGTCGGAGAGCCTGCGCAGCACCAGGGTCACCGCGCCGTTGCCGGGGACGGTGCCCTTGGCGTCGGCGTCGAACGGGCGGCAGTGCCCGTCCGGGCTGAACAGCCCGGAGTCGGCCACCGGGTAGCCGGTCTTGAGCGGCACGTTGATCGACACGCCGCCGACGACCGCGGCGTCGCACTCGTAGTTGAGCAGCGACTGGCAGGCCAGGTGGGTGGCGACCAGGGAGGTCGAGCACGCGGTCTGCACGGTCATCGCCGGGCCGGTCAGGTCCAGCAGGTGCGCGATGCGGGTGGCGAGGAAGTCCTTGTCGTTGAACATCCGGGCCAGCGGCGCCATCGGCGAGCGCTGGAACCTCGGGTTCGTGGCCAGGTTCGCCATCTGGTACTTGTTCATGAAGGTGCCCGCGAACACCCCGACGGTGCCGCCGAAGTCGGCCGGGTCGTGCCCGCTGTCCTCCACCGCCGCCCAGGCGGTCTCGCACAGCACCCGGTGCTGCGGGTCCATCGTCTCGGCCTCACCGGCGTTGAAGCCGAAGAATGCGGCGTCGAACCGGTCGGCGCCCTCGACGTGCCCGGAGGCGGGCACGTAGTCGGGGTCGTCCAGGGTCTCCGGGGCGGTGCCCGCGGCGATCAGCTCGTCGCGGCCGAACCGGGTGATGGACTCGATGCCGTCGCGCATCGCCCGCCAGAAGTCCGGCGGGGTGGTGGCGCCGGGCACCCGGCACGCCATCCCGATGATCGCAATGGGTTCCAGGCCGTCGTCCGGTTCCCCGGTGGGCTGGTTGGTGTCGCTCACTGACCGCTCCGCTTCCCGCGCGCCTTGGCCCGGCGGCCGAGCGCCGCCGCGCGCCGCCCCGCCGCCTGCCGTGCCTCGTCCAGTTCCGTCGACGGTCCCGCGTCCTCGGCGAGCGCCGTGGTCAGCGCGCGCACGGTCGGGAACCGGAAGATGTCCACCAGCGACAGCCGGTCGCCGAGGACGGCCACCAGCCGCATCCGCAGTTGGACGGCGAGCAGCGAGTTGCCGCCGCTGTCGAAGAAGTTCTCGTCCAGGCCGACCCGCGGCGCCGACAGCACGTCGGCGAACACCTCGGCCGTCGCCCGTTCCCGGTCGGTCTCCGGCGCCTGGTAGGCCACCGTCCGCTTCTGCTCGGGGTCGGGCAGCCTGGCCCGGTCGACCTTGCCGTTCGGGGTGAGCGGCAGCTCGTCGAGCAGCACCACCGCGGCCGGGATCATGTAGTCCGGCAGCGACTTGGCCAGGAACGCCTTGACCGAGGTGTCGGTGAGCGCCTGCGCCGCCCCGGGCACCGGCACGCAGTAGGCCACCAGGTGCCGGGCCGCCTCGGTGCCGCGCACGGTGGTGACCGCGGCGCGCACGTCGGGGTGGGCGCGCACGGCGTCCTCGATCTCGCCGAGTTCGATCCGGTGGCCGTGCAGCTTCACCTGGTGGTCGAGCCTGCCCAGGAACTCCAGCTCGCCGGTGCGCCGCCTGCGCACCAGGTCGCCGGTGCGGTAGAGCCGGGCGCCGGGCGCCGCGCCGAACGGGTCGGGGATGAAGCGCTCGGCGGTCAGCGCCGGGCGGCCGAGGTAGCCGCGGGCGATGCTCTCGCCGCCGATCAGCAGCTCACCGGGCACGCCGATCGGGGTGGGGCGCAGGTGCGCGTCGACGACGTAGGCGCTGACCCCGGCCAGCGGCGAGCCGATGACGACCGGCTCGGTGTCGGAGACCTCCCAGGTGGTGGCCCACACGGTGGCCTCGGTGGGGCCGTACATGTTGTGCGCGCCCGCGCTCGGCAGCGTTGCCAGCTTCTCCGCCAGCGGTCCGGGCAGCGCCTCGCCGCCGACCAGGATGCGGCGCAGCCCGCCCAGCGCGGAACGGGAGTCGTCGTCCTCGACGAGCATCGCCGCCAGCGACGGGGTGCACTGCAGGTGGGTGACGCCGTGGCGGCGTAGCTGCGCGGGCACCGGCTCGTCGGCCGCGGCCTTGCGCGCCCGGTCCTCGCTGACCTCCTTGGCGACCGCGAGCTGGTCGAGGGAGTCGAGCACCGCGTCGTGCCCCACGCCGAAGTCCACCAGGCAGGCCACCTCGTCGACACCGATCAGCTTGAGCCGGTCGACGATGTCGGCGCAGTGCTCGGGGGTGCCGAGCAGGCCGGAGGTCTCGAAGAAGCGGTCGAACGCCTGCGCCACCAGGGCGTCCAGCTCGTCCTCCGGCAGCTTCTTGAGGTCGACGTCCTTGCCCATCGCCTGGCCCAGGCCGGAGAGCAGGTCGAAGGAGGACTTGATGTAGGCCGACAGCGGCTCGCGGACGATCTCGCGCACGGCGTCGACGTCGGTGCCGACGTAGGAGTGCAGCATGACCGTGACCTGGCCGTCGCCGGGGTGCCCGCTCTCCCGCCACGCCTGCCGGTAGAGCGCGATCTTGTGCGAGAGCTGTTCGATGGAGTGGCCGAGCAGGTGGGTCAGCAGGCCCGCGCCCGCCTCACCCGCCATCTGGAAGGTCTCCGGGCTGCGCGCGCTGGTCACCCAGACCGGCAGGTCGGCCTGCACCGGGCGGGGGAACACCTTGACCGACGTCTCGGCGTCGACGCCGTTGCGGCGCCGGGCCTCGCCGCCGCGCCAGAGCGCGCGCAGCTCGGCCAACCGGTCCATCATGATCTTCTTGCGGTCGGCGTAGTTGTCCGGGGCGAGCACGAAGTCGTTGGGCTGCCAGCCCGAGGCGATCGACATGCCGACCCGGCCGCCGGAGATGTTGTCCACCACCGACCACTCCTCGGCGACGCGGAGCGGGTCGTGCAGCGGCAGCACCACCGACCCGGCGCGCACGGCCACGTTCTCGGTGACGGCCGCGACGGCGGCGGCGGTCACCGACGGGTTCGGGTAGAGCCCGCCGAACTCGTGGAAGTGCCGCTCCGGGGTCCACACGGCGGTGAACCCGTTGCGGTCGGCGAACTTCGCGCCCTCCATCAGCAGGCGGTAGCGGTCCTCCGGGGAACCGCCCTTGTCGCCGCCGAAGTAGAACAGGCTGAAGTCCATCCTGCGGGTCTGCACCGACGCGGGCACCGGCGCGGAGTCGGCCGCGGTGGTCGCCGTGGGCTCGTCGCCGCGCACGACCACGCGGTAGCCGCGGGCCAGCGTCCACAGCAGCTCCAGCACGGAGATGTCGAAGGACATGCTGGTGACCGCGAGCCAGGTGCCGGGGGCGTCGCCGCCGAGGACGCGGTCCATGCCGGTGAAGAAGTTGAGCGCGTTGCGGTGCGAGAGCACGACGCCCTTGGGCTTGCCGGTCGACCCGGAGGTGTAGATCAGGTACGCCATGTCGTGCTGCGAACCGCGCCCGGCGGCGGGCACGCTGTCCACCGCGGTCTGCTCGTCGTCGAGGCGGACCACGGTGGCGGGCAGCGCGGTGAGCCGCCGGGCCAGGCCGCCGCGGGTCACCAGGACGGGGGCCTGGGAGTCCACGACCATGAACGCCACCCGGTCCGGCGGGTAGCCGGGGTCCAGCGGCAGGTAGCCGCCGCCCGCCTTGAGGATCGCCAGCAGGGTGATCACCAGGTCCGGCGAGCGGTCCAGGTACACCCCGACCGGCACGTTCGGGCCGACGCTGTGCGCGCGCAGCCGGGCGGCCAGCGCCTCGGCCCGCTCGTCGACCTGCCGGTAGGTCAGTGCGTCCGTAGGCGCCTGGTCGGCGCCGAGCAGCGCGGGGGCGTCCGGGGTGCGGGCGGCCTGCGCGGCGATCAGCTCGTGGACCAGCTCGTCGCCGATCGGGGCTCCGGTGGGGTTCCAGTCGACCAGCACCCGGTCGAGGTCCACCTCGGTCAGCACCGGGAGGCGGCCGACGGGCTGCTCCGGGTCGGCGACCGCTGCCGCCAGCAGGGTCTGGAAGTGCTCGCCGAGCTGGTGGGCGGTGTCCTCGGTGAACAGGTCGGTGCAGTACTCCAGCCGGAAGCCGAGCCGGTCGGCGGAGTTGGTCATGCTCAGCGTCAGGTCGAACTTCGCCGTGGCGGTGTCGCCGGGGACCATGACGACCTCGCAGCCGGGCAGCCGCAGCCCGGCGCCCGCGTCGACGTCGTGGTAGCTGAACATGAGCTGGAACAGCGGGTTGTGCGCGGGGTCGCGGCTGGGGTGCAGCTCCTCGACCAGCTTCTCGAACGGCAGGTCCTGGTTGGCCATGGTGGCCCGGGACTCCTCGCGGACCCTGGCCACCAGCTCGGCGAACGTGGGGTTCCCGGACAGGTCGACCCGGTGCACGACGGTGTTGGCGAAGAAGCCCACCAGGTGCTGGATCTCCGCCCGCGAGCGGGCCGAGGCCGGGGAGCCGACGATGGCCTCCGCCGACCCGGTGTAGGCGTGCACCAGCGCGGAGAACGCGGCCAGCAGCACCGCGAACGGGGTCGCCGCGCTCGCCCTGGCCAGCTCGGCGACCGCCGCGGCGACCTCGGGGGCGACGGTGAAGTCCAGGTGCGCGCCCGCGTGGGTCTGCGACGGCGGCCGGGGCAGGTCGGTGGGCAGGGTGGCCAGCGCCGGGGCGCCCGCCAGCTTCTCCCGCCAGTAGCCCAGCGCCTCCTGCAACGGCTCCCCGGTCAGCCTGCCGACCTGCCACTCGGCGAAGCCCGCGTACTGCGTGGGCAGCTCCGGCAGCACCGGCTCCTCGCCCGCCAGCCGGGCCCGGTACAGCTCGGACAGCTCGGCGTCGAGCAGGCCCAGCGACCAGCCGTCGCACACGATGTGGTGCAGCGTCAGGCAGAACCAGTGCTCGTCGGCGCCGAGGGACAGCAGCAGCGGGCGCAGCTTGAGCCCGGAGTCCAGCGCGAACGGCGCCCGCGCCTCTGCGGCGGCCAGCTCGGCGGCCATGGCGGTCGGGTCGTCCTCGCCGGACAGGTCGCGCACCGGCACCAGCACCGGGACCGGCGGCTCGACGAACTGCCGCGGCTCGCCGTCGACGTCCTTGAACACCGTGCGCAGCACCTGGTGGCGGCGCACGACCTCGGTCAGCGCGTGCTCGAGGGCGGGCACGTCGACCGGGCCGCTGATCCGGTGCACCAGCGGCACGAGGTAGACGGCGCTGCCCGGGTCGAGCTGTTCGAGGAACCACAGCCGCTGCTGCGGGTAGGACAGCGGGTGGTGGCGGTTGGCCATCCGCTCGCGCAGCTTCGCCGCCAACTGGGCGCGCCGGTCGGGCGGCGCCGCGGTCACGTCGGTCATCGCTCGGTCTCCGTGTTCAGCTCGGTCTCGCGCAACAGTGCGTCCACTTCCTCGTCGGTCAGTTCGTCGAGCCGGTCGAGCAGCAGTTCCTCCGCGCCGGGTCCCGCGCCGATGGCGGCGGCACCGCCCCCGCCCCTGGTGGCGTCCACCCGCTCGGCGAGCCGGGCCACGGTGGGGGTGTGCAGGAAGTCGCGCAGGGCCACGTCGCAGGACCACATCTCGTTGATCCGGGCGACCAGCCGCATGGCCAGCAGCGAGTGCCCGCCCAGGGCGAAGAAGTCGTCGTGCGCGCCGACCCTGGCCAGCCCCAGCGCCGCGGCGACCAGGTCGGCCACCTCGGTCTCGGTGCCCGGTCGCGGTGCCACGAAGTCCCCGGAGGCGGGGCGCTCGTCGCCGACGGCGGGCAGCGCGCGGCGGTCGAGCTTGCCGCTGGCGGTCAGCGGCAGCTCCGGCAGCTCCACGAACACCGCGGGCACCAGGTGCGGCGGCAGCCGGTCGGCCAGGAACTCCCGCAGCGCGGTCGGGCCGAGCTGCTGCCCCGGCCGGGCCACGGTGTAGGCGACCAGGCGCTTGCCCGACGGCGGCTCGTCCACCACGACCGCGACCTGGGCCAGGCCGGGGTGCTCGCCGAGGGCCGACTCGACCTCGCCGGGCTCGATCCGGAACCCGCGGATCTTCACCTGGTCGTCGACGCGGCCGAGGAATTCGATCGTGCCGTCGCCGAGCCTGCGGACCCGGTCGCCGGTGCGGTAGAGCCGGGAGCCGTCGGCGGCGAACGGGTCGGGCAGGAACCGGTCGGCGGTCAGCGCCGGGCGGTTGGCGTAGCCGCGGGCGACGCCGGGGCCGCCCAGGAACAGCTCGCCGGGGACGCCGTCGGGCACCGGGCGCAGCCGCGCGTCGAGCACGTGCGCGGTGGTGTTGGCGATCGGCCGCCCGATCGGCACCGAGGGGGCGCCCTCGGCGACGTGCTCGATGTGGTGGCACACGGCAAAAGTGGTGGTCTCGGTCGGGCCGTAGCCGTTGACCAGCCGGTCCGGCCGCTGCGCCGGGTCCAGGGCGAGCAGCGCGCGCACCCGGCCGACGTTGAGCGCGTCGCCGCCGACCATGAGGGTGCGCAGCCCGGAGAAGCTGTCCGGGTGCCCGGCCACGACCTCGGTGAACAGCGCCGAGGTCAGGAACATCCCGGTGACCCCGCCCGCCTTGAGCGCCCGCCCGAGGCCGCCGGGGGCCAGCAGCTCGTCGGAGGGGATGACGCAGACCGCGCCGCCGTTGAGCAGCGCGCCCCACAGCTCGAAGGTCAGCGCGTCGAAGGAGGCGTCGGCGACCTGGGCGAAGCGCTCTCCCGGGCCGAAGGCGGCGAAGGTGCTGCCCTTGACCAGCCGGGCGATCGCGCGGTGCGGGACCTGCACGCCCTTGGGCCTGCCGGTGGAGCCGGAGGTGAACATGGTGTAGGCGATGGTGTCGGCGCGGGCGCCGGTCGGCCCGGTCCACGGCGCGGCTTCGGCCAGCGCGTCGGTCCACTCGTCGATGGCGAGCACCCCGGTGCGGGCGCCGAGCCGGTCGCGCAGGTCGGAGCGGGTGACGACCACCGGGGCGTCGGCGTCGGCGAGCATCCAGCGCAGCCGCTGCTGCGGGTAGCCCGGGTCCAGCGGCACGTACGCCCCGCCCGCCTTGGCCACCGCGAGGAGCACGGTCAGCAGCTCGTGGCCGCGTTCGAGCATGACGCCCACCGGGGTCTCGCGGTCCACCCCGCGTTCGCGCAGCAGGGTGGCGATGCGGCAGGCGCGGTCGTTGAGTTCGGCGTAGGTCAGCTCCACCTCGCCGTCCACGATGGCCACCGCGGTCGGGTCGGTGGCGACCTGCTCGGCGAACAGCTCGGCGATGGTGCGGTCGTCCGGGAACGGCACCCGGTCGCCGGTGGCGGCGGCGACCAGGCGGGCCTCGTCGGCGTCGGTGGTGAGCGGGAGCCGCGACGCCGGGGTGTGCGGGGCGGCGACCGCGGCGCGCAGCAGGGTCTGGAACCTCTCCACCATCAACCGCATGGTGGACTCGTCGAACAGGTCGGTCGCGTACTCCCAGATCAGGGTGATCGCGCCCGCGCTGCCGTCCAGGCCCCGGCCCGCGCGCTGTTCGGCGCGCGGGATGACCACCACGTTGATGTCGGTCTTGGCGGAGTTGTTGTGCCGCTCCTTGACCGTGCCGGTCAGGCCCGCGAACTCCAGGCTCGGCACCTGCGAGTCGTGGAAGCTGAACATGACCTGGAACAGCGGGTTGCGCGACGGGTCGTGCCGCAGCGGCAGCGCGTTGACCAGCTTGTCCAGCGGCATGTCCTGCCACTCGTTGGCCCGGCCGACGGTCTCGTGGGTGCGCCGCACCAGCTCGTCGAAGGTCGGTTCGCCGTCGAGGCGCACCCGCAGCGCCAGCGTGTTCACGATCATGCCGATGACCTGCTCGACGTCGGCGAGGCGTCGGTTGGCCACCCCGCTGCCGACGACCACGTCGTCCTGCTGGGCGTAGCGGGAGACGACCGCGGCGAACCCGGCGAGCATGGTGCTGTAGAGGGTGACGCCGCGGGCGTGGCTGTAGGCGCGCAGCGCCTGGCACAGGTCGCCGGGCAGGTCGAGGTTGAGCGCGCGCCCGGCGAAGCTCTGCGACGCCGGTCGCGGCCGGTCGGTGGGCAGGTCGAGCGCGGCCGGGGCACCGGCCAGCTCCTCGGTCCAGAACCCCAGGTAGCGGTCGAGGACGTCGCCGCGCATCCAGTCGCGCTGCCACGCCGCGAAGTCCACATAGGACACGGGCAGCTCGGGCAGCGGCGACGGCCTGCCCTCCACGGTGGCGGTGTAGAGCTCCTGCACCTCGTTGAGGTACACGCCGTAGGACCAGCCGTCGTGCACCAGGTGGTGCTCGACGTGGATCAGCGAGTGGTCGTCGGCGGCCAGCCGCACCAGGACCCAGCGGGCCAGCGGCGGCGCGACGAGGTCGAACGGGTCGGCCACGGTCTCGCGGACGATCTCCTCGGCGCGCTCCTCGCGGGCGTCCTCGGGCAGGTCGGTCAGGTCGAGCACCGGCAGCGGCACCGGCATCGGCGGGTGCACGACCTGCATCGGCCTGCCGTCGATCGGCAGGAACGCGGTGCGGTAGATCGCCTGCCTGCGCACGACCTCGTCCAGCGCGGCGCGGAGCGCCCCGACGTCGAGCGGGCCGCGCAGCCGGATGGTGGCCTGTGCGTTGTAGGCGAGGTTGCCCGGGGACAGGCTCTCCAGGAACCAGATCCGCTCCTGCGGGTGCGCCAGCGCGACCGGCTCGCCCTCGGCGACGGCGCCCGCGGTGATCGGCGGCACCACGGGGGCGTCCTCCCCGGAACCGCCCGCGTCGAGCAGGGCGGCGGTCGCGGCGACCGTGCGGGTCTCGTACAGCCTGCCCAGCGGCAGCTCCCGGCCCAGCGACGAGCGGACCCTGGCGGCGTAGCGGCCCGCGAGCAGCGAGTGGCCGCCGAGGTCGAAGAAGTCGTCGTTCACGCCGACCCTGGGCAGGCCCAGCAGCTCGACCAGGATCTCCGCGAGCGCGCGCTCGGTGGGGGTGCTCGGCTCGACGTAGTCGGCGCCCGGCTCGCGTTCGGGGGCGGGCAGCGCGGTGCGGTCGATCTTGCCGCTGGGGCTCAGCGGCATCTCCGCCAGCACGACCACCGCCGAGGGGACCATGTGCGCGGGCAGCAGGCCGCGCAGGTGCTCGACCAAGTCGGCGCCGGTGACGCCGTCGGCCACCGCGTAGCCGACCAGCCGCTCCCCCGCGCCGTCGTCGCGGACCACGACGACCGAGTCGGCGACGGCGGGGTGCGCGACCAGCTCGGCGGCGACCTCCCCCGGCTCGATCCGGAAGCCGCGCAGCTTGACCTGGTGGTCGACGCGGCCGAGGAAGTCCAGGGTGCCGTCGGCGGCCTGGACCACCCGGTCGCCGGTGCGGTAGAGCCGTTCGCCGGTGACCGGGTGGTCGATGAACTTCTCCGCGGTCAGCTCCGGGCGGTCGAGGTAGCCGCGGGCCACACCCGCGCCGCCGATCGCCAGCTCGCCCGTGGTGCCCGCGGGGACCAGGCGCCCCTGCTCGTCGAGGACGTGAGCGGTGGCGCCGGGGATGACCGTGCCGATGCCGGGCTTGCCGCCTCCGGGCACCACCTCGGCGGTGCTCGCCCACACCGTGGTCTCGGTCGGGCCGTAGGCGTTGAACATCCGGCGGCCGGGCGACCACTGCTCGGCCAGCGGCTCGGGCAGCGCCTCACCCGCGCACACCAGCACCCGCAGCTCCGGCAGCTCCGCCCGGCCGACGGTGGCCAGCACCGACGGCGGCAGCGTCACGTGGGTGACCCGGTGCGCGCGCAGGAAGTCGGCCAGGCCGGGGCCGGGGGCGATGGCGTCGCGCGGGGCCAGCAGCAGCTCCGCGCCCGAGCCCAGCGCCATGGCGATCTCGAACACCGACGCGTCGAAGCTCGTCGGCGCGAACTGGAGCACCCGCGCCCCGGGACCGGCCTCGAACAGGCCGAGCTGGGCGGCGGCGAGGTTGGCCAGGCCGCCGTGGGTGAGCTGCACGCCCTTGGGCCGACCGGTCGAGCCCGAGGTGTAGATGACGTACGCCAGGTCCTCGGGGCCGACCTCGGGGAACTCGACACCCGCCGGGTCCTCCCCCGCCGCAGGCGAGAGCACGTCGACGACGCCACCGGAGAGCACGTCGCCGGTCGGGCCGTCGGCGAGCAGCAGGCCCACCTTCGCGTCGGTGACCATGTAGCGCAGCCGCTCACCGGGGTAGGCCGGGTCCAGCGGCAGCCAGGCCGCGCCCGCGCGCAGGATGCCGAGGATCGACACCGCCAGTTCGAGCGAGGGCCGCGCCGCGACGCCGACCAGGTCGCCCCGGCGCACCCCGCGGCGCAGCAGCGCGGCGGCGAGCCGGTCCGCCCGGTCGGCCAGTTCGGCGTAGGTGAGCGCGCGGTCGCCGAACCGGACCGCGGGGGCGGTCGGGGTGGTCGCGGCGTGGTGGTGGAAGACGTCCTGGAACAGCGGGGACGACGGAGACATGTGCGTCAGTGCTCCCATGCGGTGGGCGGCAGGGTGTTCGGGGGAACGAGGACTGCTGGGTCCGGTGTGGACGGTCAGGCGAAGTGCCAGGTGGCGGCGGTGGGGCCGGTGAACACCAGCCGCGAAGTGGGGCCGAAGACCAGTTCGGCGGGCACGTCGTCGGTCCAGGCGCCGGGTTCGAGGTCGAGGTGGATCTCGGCGACCCGCTCGCGCGGCCAGTCGCCGACCCGCAGGCCGATGGTCAGGCCGGGGCCGACCAGCTCGGTGCCCTCCACGCCCTCGGTCGGCACCCAGCCGAAGGGCGCCAGGGCGGCGGCGAGCGCGGCGGCGCGGTCGGCGCCGACGAGCAGGGTCACCCCCGAGATGTCGCGCAGCAGCGACGCCGGGTCGGCCGGGCGGCCCAGCACGGCGTTGAGGTAGGCCGCGCGGCGCATCGCCCCGTCCGGCTCGGCGACCGCGCCGAGGGAGGCGAAGTACTCCGGGGTGACCTCGTTGAGGAACAGCAGCAGCGGGTTGCCCGCGCCGAGGTCGACGTTGATCAGGTGGTACCAGGGCTGCGGTTCCTCGTGCCCCTCGACCACCCGGCGGACCAGGTCGTGGTGGTGGCGCACGGTTCCGGTCGCGTCCAGCAGCGCGCGGGCCCCCGGCGAGGAACCGGGCTCCTCGAAGGAGAACACCAGCCCGCCGCTGAGCGGGGCCGAGCCGGGCATCTCCGCGCCGAACAGCTCGACCAGGGTGCTGCGCCCGGCGATGCCCAGGGTGGAGTACTGCCCCGCCACCGAGCTGTCGGCCTTCTTCACCTTGATCCGGCCGAGGCGCTCGGCCAGGAAACCGGTCTCCTCGATCGCCCGGTGGGTCTCGGCGTCGAGCAGGACCATCACGTGGTCGAGCCTGGGCACCGGTCGGTTGTCGACCGCCGCGGCCGCACGCGTCATCTTCCGATACTCCGATCGCAGTATGAGCACGAACAATATGTCCGAAAAATCACCTGGCGCCCCGTCCCGAACACCGGGCGCCGGAAGAATTTAAATCGCTTCCGACGTCGCCGCGCGCATTTGTGGCCCCGAATGATTACCGCACCCGACACCCTGGGTCGCACTGGGGATAACCCTGCACACCCCCGGGGATTCCCTGGGATTCCCCAGGTTCCGACACCAGGAGGGAGGCATTCCCTACCGTCGTTCGGCCGAAGGGTACCGCGCGTTCGCAGCAGCGGGCACCCTTCTCGGGAATTCTCACCAAGCTGCCCCACCTGCTCGACAATGATATTCCTCTTGACAGGTTCGATATCGACGTCAACCATTGCGTCGGTGTCGCCGGATCGGCGCCGAGAACATTTTCCATCACCGTTTGTCACCATTGTTATTCGTATGGTCACGAGGAGTGCCGTGCAGATCGAAATCCTGGGCACAGTCACGGTCACCGTCGACGGCGAGCAGCGCCGCATCGGGTCGCACAAGGTGCGCGCCCTGCTGGCGACGCTGGCCCTGGACGTGGGGCGGGCGATCTCGCACGGCGAGCTGGCCGACGAGCTGTGGTCCGGGCACCGGCTGGGCAACTCGCGCAACGCGATGCAGGCCCACGCCACCCGGCTGCGCAAGGTCGTCGACGGCCCGGACCGGCGGGAGAGCAGGCTGCGCGCGATGCGCAACGGCTACCTGCTCGACATCCCCGCCGAGAGCGTGGACGCCAACCGCTTCCTCGACCTCGCCGCCCGCGGCGCGGCCGACGTGCGCGCCGACCCGGAGCGCGCCATCACCGCGCTGCGCGCGGCGCTGCGGCTCTGGCGCGGCCCGGCCCTGCTGGACGCGGGCGACGGCCTGCGCTGCCGCGGCGCGGCGGCGCTGTTCGACGAGCGCAGGCTCACCGCCTGGGAGGACCTGGCCGCGGCCTGGCTCCTCGTCGGCCGCGAGCGCGACGCGGTGGCCGAGCTGAGCCAACTGGTGGAGCAGCACCCGCTGCGCGAGCGGTTCTGCGAGCTGCTGATGCTGGCGCTCTACCGCACCGGCAGGCAGTGCGAGGCGCTGGAGCTGTTCCAGCGCAACCGCCGCCACCTCGACACCGAGCTGGGCCTGGAGCCGTCGGCGGCGCTCAAGCGCCTGCACGCCGACGTCCTGGCCCAGGACCCGGGTCTGGTCCTGCCGTCGGCGATCTGGTGGTCGCAGCGCGAGTCGCTGGCCGCCAGGTGAGCCCCACGGGCTGACCCGCCGGGTCAGCCGGTCGCGGCGGCGGCGGGGGCCGCACCGGCCACCGCCGCGCCGCGCGGCGGCCGGACCATGCTGTGCAGGACGGCGGTGGCGGCGGGCTCGGGCATCCCCTCGACGTGGATGCCCGCCTCCACCTCCAGCTCGGCCACCCCGCGCCTGCTCACCCGCACCTCGGCGAGCCGGGCCATGGCCCGGATGCGGCTGCCGACCGGCACCGGCCGGTGGAAGCGCAGCGCGTCGACGCCGGTGTTGACCACCGACCCGACGCCCCGGATGGCGAACACCTCGTCGAGCAGCGCCGGGAACACCGACAGCAGGTAGTACCCGTGGGCGACGGTGCGCCCGAACGGGCCGGTGGCGGCGCGCTCGGGGTCGGTGTGAATCCACTGCCGGTCCCCGGTGGCCTCGGCGAACAGGTCCACCTCGGCCTGGGTGACCTCGTGCCAGGCGCTGACCCCCAGGTCCTCGCCCGCGGCGGCGGACAGCTCGCCCACGCCCTGGAAGATCCTCATCGCACCGCTCCGGTCTCGTGGAGTTGTCTACATGGGACTGTCCGGCACGGGGGCCGCCACCGCGGCGGGCCCGTTTCCCCCCGGACGAGCCGAATGCTAGGGCCCCGGCGCTGACCGCACGGTGACGGCGGGGTGACGGTGAGGTCGCCCCGGCACTGCGTCACCGCCGCGTCAACGCGCCGTCAGCGCCGGGGCACAGGCTGGACCCGAAACCCCGACCCTGCCCGAAGGAGGACCGACGTGGCAGCACCGCCAGCTCCGGCGCGGGCCGCGGTCCTGTGCGGCACGGGCAGCTTCCTGCCCGCGCGCCGAGTCAGCAACGACATGCTCAGCGCCACCCTGGACACCTCCGACGAGTGGATTCGCACCCGCACCGGCATCGGCGCCCGGCACTTCACCGATCCCGGCACCACCACCTCGGACCTGGCCGCCGCGGCGGGCGCCCGCGCCCTCGCCGACGCCGACCCGTCCGGTGTGGACGCGGTGGACACGGTGGTGGTCGCCACCACCACCCCCGACCGCCCGTGCCCCGGCACCGCCCCGGTGGTGGCCGCCAAGCTCGGCCTCTCCGGCGCCGCCGCGTTCGACGTCTCGGCGGTGTGCACCGGTTTCGTCTACGGCCTGGCCACCGCGACCGGGCTGATCGCCGCGGGCGCGGCGCGCCGGGTGCTGCTGGTGGGCGCGGAGACCTACTCCAGCATCCTGGACCCGGCCGACCGCACCACCTCGGTCATCTTCGGCGACGCCGCGGGCGCGGTCGTGCTGCGCGCGGGCGACCCGGACGAGCCCGGCGCCGTCGGCCCGTTCGACCTGGGCAGCGACGGCGACGGCGTGGACCTGATCACCGTGCGCGGCGGCGGCGCCGAGCAGCGGCTGTCTGGTCGCCCGGCCGAGCCGGGCGATCGCTACTTCGCCATGGCGGGCAAGCAGGTCTTCTGGCAGGCCGTGCGGCACATGGCCAAGTCCTCCCGCGCCGTGCTCGACTCGGCCGGGTGGCGGGTCGACGAGGTGGACCACCTGGTCGGGCACCAGGCCAACATCCGCATCCTCAACCGGCTCGCCGACGACATCGGCGTCCCGCGCGAGCGCAGCATCACCAACATCGCCGAGGTCGGCAACACCTCCGCGGCCTCCATCCCGCTGGCCCTGGACCAGGCCAGGGCGGCCGGGCGCCTGCACACCGGCGACCGGCTGCTGCTCACCGCCTTCGGCGGCGGGCTCACCTGGGGCTCCACCGTGCTGACCTGGCCGAACCTGGCCGGGCCCGCGCAGAGCACACCCACGGCACCACCCCTGTCCCGATCCCAATCCCGATCCGAGGAGAGCACCCGATGACCTCACCCATGTACGACACCCTCGTCGACCTGCTGGTCACCCGCTTCGAGGTCGACCGCGCCGAGATCTCCCCCGAGGTGACCTTCGAGGACCTGGACATGGACTCGCTGTTCCTGGTCGAGCTGCTGGTCGTCATCCAGACCGAGACCGGGGTGGAGATCAGCGAGGACACCGCGTCCCCGCGCGACACCATCGGCCACGCCGCCGAGGCCATCGCCGCGCAGGTCCTCGAGGCCACGGCGGCGAAGTCCTCGTGAACGACGCGTCGATCGCGGTCACCGGGCTGGGCCTGGTGACCGCGGCCGGGATCGGCGCCGAGGCGAGCTGGGCGGGGGTGTGCTCGGGGGTCTCCACCGCCGCGCACGCCCCCGCCCTGGCGGGCCTCCCGGTCGACATCGCCTGCACGGTGCCGGACTTCTCGGCGAACAAGCTGGTGGGTCGGCGCAGCTCGCTCAGCCACGACCGGTTCGTGCAGCTCGCCATCGTGGCCGCCCGCGAGGCCGTCGCCGACGCCGGACTGGACCCGGACACCTGGGACGGCGCCCGGGTCGGTGTCGTGATCGGCTGCGGCCTGGGCGGGGTGAGCACCTGGGAGCAGCAGCACCGCAAGTTGGTGGAGACCGGGGCGACCTCGGTCTCGGCGCTGCTGATCCCGATGCTGGTGCCCAACATGGTCGCGGGCCACCTGGCCATGGACCTCAAGGCGACCGGCCCCAACTTCGTCACCGCCACCGCGTGCGCCTCCGGGGCCACCGCGATCGGCACCGCGCTGTCGCTGCTGCGCGACGACGTGTGCGACGTCGTGATCACCGGTGGCGCCGAGGCCGGGGTCAGCCCGCTCATCGTCACCGGCTTCGCCCAGATGGGCGCGCTCTCGCGCAGGCTGGACGACCCGGGCGCCGCCTCCCGGCCCTTCGACGTCGACCGCGACGGGTTCGTCGTCGGCGAGGGCAGCGGCATCCTGGTGCTCGAGCGCGAGGCCGACGCCCGCGCCCGCGGCGCGAAGGTGCGGGCCAGGGTGGCCGGGTACGGCGCTTCCGCCGACGCCTTCCACATGACCCAGCCCGACCCCGAGGGCCGCGGCGTCAAGCAGGCCACCCGGATGGCGATGACCGCCGCCGGGGTCGGCCCGGACGACGTCGACCACGTCAACGCGCACGGCACCTCGACCCCGCTCAACGACCAGACCGAGGCCGCGGTGCTGCGCGACCTGCTCGGCCACCGGGCCGCGGTCACCTCCACCAAGGGCGTCGTGGGGCACACCCTCGGCGCCGCCGGGGCGATCGAGGCGGCGCTGACCGTGCTGACCATCGAGAACTCCACCGTCCCGCCCACGGCCAACCTGGCCAACCAGGACCCGAAGGTCGAACTCGACGTCGTCACCGGGGCGCCGCGCGCGCAGCGGACCGAGGTCGCGCTGAGCAACTCCTTCGGCTTCGGCGGCCAGAACGCCGTCCTGGTCTTCACCTCCGCCTGACCCCGACAGGAGCGGCACAGTGACCGGATCGACCGCACAGGACCGCTCCCACGACGTGATCGTCGTGGGCGCCGGATCGGCTGGGTGCGTGGTGGCGCGGCGGATGGTCGACCGGGGCGCGCGCGTGCTGCTGCTGGAGGCGGGCGGGCGCGACACCGACGAGACCATCCACGACCCGCGCCGCTTCGGCGAGCTGTGGTTCGGCCCGCGCGACTGGGCCTACCGGACCGACCCGCAGGAGCACGCGGCGGGCCGCCGCCTGCACTGGCCACGCGGGCGGGTCGTGGGCGGGTCGGGCTCGCTCAACGCGATGGTCTACGCCCGCGGCGCGGCGGCCGACTACGACCACTGGGCCTACCTGGGCAACGACGGGTGGGCGTGGGACGACGTGCTGCCGGTGTACCGCGACATCGAGGACTTCGACGCGGGCGCCAGCGAGCTGCACGGCACCGGCGGCCCGCTGCCGGTGCTGAGCAAGTACGCCACCGACCCCATCCACGACGCGCTGGTGGACGCGGCGGTGGAGACCGGCATCGGGTACAACCCGGACTACAACAGCGGTGTCCCCGACGGCGTGTCCCGCGTGCAGTTCACCATCTCCGGCGGTCGCCGCGCCAGTTCCGCGGTCGCCTACCTGCAACCGGTCTACGACAACCCGAACCTCGTCGTGGAGACCGACGCGCGGGCGAGCAGGCTGCTGTTCGACGGCACCCGCTGCGTCGGCGTGGAGTACGTCCGCGACGGGCAGGTGCGCCGGGCCACCGCGGCGGAGGTCGTCGTCAGCGCGGGCGCGGTCGAGTCGCCGAAGCTGCTGATGCTCTCCGGGATCGGCGACGCCGAGCACCTGCGCTCGGTGGGCGTCGCCCCGCTGGTGCACCTGCCGGGGGTCGGGCGCAACCTGCACGACCACGTGCTGGTGCCGGTCGTGTTCACCACCGAGCGCGACCCCGGCCGCCCGTCGGCGGGCCTGGGCCCGGCCCAGACGCACCTGTTCTGGCGCAGCAGGCCCGGCCTGGCGGTGCCCGACGTGCAGCCGCTGCACTTCCCGGTCCCGATGTACCCGGAGGGCGCCACCGGCCCCATGCGCGGCTTCACCCTCCAGGCCGGCCTGGTCCGCCCCACCAGCCGCGGCTCCATCCGGCTGTCCGGGTCGGCGGCCACCGACGAGCTGCGCATCGACCCGAACACCCTGGGCACCGACGCCGACCTGCGCGCCCTCACCGCCGCGGTCGAGCTGTGCCGGGAGATCGGCGCCGCCCCGGGCCTGCGCGCGGAGTGGGGTTCGGTGGAGGCGCACCCGGGCGCAGAAGACCTCGACACCTACGTGCGCCGCACGGTCTCGACCTACCACCACCAGGTCGGCACCTGCAAGATGGGCGTGGACGCCGACGCCGTGGTCGACCCGCGGCTGCGCGTGCGCGGCGTGGACGGCCTCACCGTCGCCGACGCCTCGATCTTCCCCGCGGTGACCACCGGCAACACCCACGCGCCCGCGCTGCTGGCCGGTGAGCGGGCGGCGGCGTTCCTCGGGGCGGCCTCGTGACCGCGGTCGCGCCGGTCTCGGCGCAGCCGCGGGTCGGCAGGCGGTTCGTCGGCGGCATGGCCCTGGCCAGCCTGGGCCTGTGGACCGCGCTCTACACCCCGGTGCAGGTGCTGCTGGCGCAGCAGCTCGCGGTCATCGCGCCCGCGGACAAGGAGTCGGCGCTCGGGTTCGTGACCGGGCTCGGCGCGCTGGTGGCCGTGGTCGCCAACCCGCTGGCGGGCGCCCTGTCCGACCGCACCACCTCCCGCTTCGGCAGGCGCAAGCCGTGGGTGGCCGGTGGCGCGGTCCTGGCCGCGGCGGGCCTGCTGTTCCTGCTGGGCCAGTCGACGGTGGCCGGGGTCGCCGCGGGCTGGGTCGTGGTGCAGGTGGCGCTGAGCGCGATGCTGGCCGGTCTGGTCGCCACCGTCCCCGACCAGGTCCCGGTGCGGCAGCGCGGGGTCGTGAGCGCCTGGGTCGGCGCGACTCAACCGATGGCGACGCTGGCGGGCACGGCGCTGGTGACGCTGGTGGTGGGCGGGTACGCGCTCGTCGCCGGGGTGCTGCTGGTGCTGGTGCTGCCGTTCCTGTTCTGGGTCCGCGACGACCGGGCCGCCGTCGCGCTGCCCCCGCTGCGGCTGCGCGGGTTCCTGGCGTCGTTCACCACCGGCCTGCGCACGGACGCGGACTTCCGGTGGGCCTGGCTGACGCGGTTCCTGATCCAGCTCGGCAACGCCACCGGAACCCTGTACCTGCTGTACTTCCTGCGCGACGAGATCAGGTACGCGGAGCTGTTCCCCGGCAAGCGCGCCGAGCAGGGCCTGCTGCTGCTGGTGCTGATCTACACCGTCGGCATCGTGGTGTCGGCGTTCGTCGGCGGGGTGGTGTCGGACCGGCTGGGCAGGCGCAAGGGCCTGGTGACGGCGGCGGGGCTGGTGATCGCGGCCGGGTCGGCGCCGCTGGCGGTGTGGCCGACGTGGCCGGTGACCGTGCTGTCGGCGGTCCTGCTGGGCCTCGGGTACGGGGTGTACGTGTCGGTGGACCAGGCGCTGATCACCCAGGTCCTGCCGACCGACGGCGACCGGGGCCGGGACCTCGGGGTGATCAGCGTGGCGAACTCGCTGCCGCACGTGCTCGGCCCGGTCATCGCCGCCCCGCTGGTGTCCTCGCTCGGCGGGTACCCGGCGCTGTTCGCGGTCACGGCGCTGCTGGGGCTGCTGGGCGCGGTCCTGGTGCGGCGCATCAAGAACGTCCCCTGACACGCGAACGGGCCGCCTCCGACGCGGAGGCGGCCCGTTCGCGTGTCAGTCGGGCAGGCGGGCGCCGGTGGCGGCGTCGAAGAGGTGCACCGCGCCCGGGACCGGGACGAGTCCGAGCTTTTCGCCGCGCTGCCACGGGGACATGCCGGGGGCGCGGACCGCGATGGGCTCCGGGGCGCCGCCGTCCACCGACACCCGGGAGGTGGACGTGGAGCAGTACAGGTACTGGTCGCTGCCCAGTTCCTCCACGACCTCGACCGTGGCCGGGATGCCGTCGCCGGGGGCCTTGATCTCCCAGCCCTCGGGGCGCACGCCGACGACGACCGCCTCCGAGGTCAGGGCCGCGCGCTGGGCCGGGGTCAACGGGATCGCGGAACCGTCCACCTCCGCCGACTCACCGGACACCGTCCCGACGATCAGGTTCATCGCCGGGGAGCCGATGAACCCGGCGACGAAGAGGTTGGCGGGCTTGCCGAACAGGCCGATCGGCGTGTCGCACTGTTGCAGGAGACCGTCCTTGAGCACCGCCACCCGGTCGCCCATCGTCATCGCCTCGACCTGGTCGTGGGTGACGTAGATCGTCGTGACGCCCAGCCGCCGCTGCAACGAGGCGATCTGCGTGCGGGTCTGCACGCGCAGCTTCGCGTCCAGGTTGGACAGCGGCTCGTCCATGCAGAAGACCTGCGGGGAGCGCACGATCGCCCGGCCCATCGCCACCCGCTGGCGCTGGCCGCCGGAGAGCTTGGCGGGCTTGCGGTCGAGGTAGTCGGTCAGGCCCAGCAGCGCCGCCGCCTCGCGCACCCTGCTCTCGCGCTCGGACTTCGCCATCTTGGCGATCTTGAGGTGGAAGCCGATGTTCTCCCCCACCGTCATGTGCGGGTAGAGCGCGTAGTTCTGGAACACCATGGCGATGTCGCGTTCCTTCGGCGGCAGGTCGGTGACGTCGCGCTCGCCGATGTGGATCGTGCCGCCGTCGACGCCCTCCAGGCCCGCGAGCATCCGCAGGGTGGTGGACTTGCCGCAGCCGGACGGGCCGACGAGCACCAGGAACTCCCCGTCGGCGACCTCCAGGTCCAGACCGTCGACGGCCGGGACGGGGTTGCCCGCGTAGTAGCGCGTGGTGCCCGCGAAGCTGACCGTTGCCATGGGGACTGCCTTTCCCGGTCGGGGCTACTTGCCCGCGCCGAGGGTGAGACCGGTGATGATCCGGCGGGCCAGCAGGACGTAGAGCACGAGCATCGGCAGCACCACGATCGCCACCCCGGCGACCAGGCCGCCGTACTCGGACTGGTAGCTCGCCGCGCTGTTGAACGCGAACAGCGCGCGGGCCAGGGTGAAGTTGGCGTTCTCGTTGAGGAACACGATCGACAGCAGCGTCTCGTTCCACAGGCCGATGGCGTTGAGGATCAGCGCGGTGATCAGCCCACCGCGCGCCAGCGGCAGCATGATGGTGAAGAACGTCCGCGCCGGGGAGGCGCCGTCGATCGCGGCGGCCTCCTCCAGCTCGTCGGGCAGCGACCGGAAGAACCCGGTGAGCAGGAAGACGGTGAACGGCAGCGACAGCGCCACGTAGATCAGGAACAGCCCGAACAGGTTGTTCGTCAGGTCCAGCTCCGCCATGCCGATGAACAGCGGGATCACCACGGTCTGGAACGGGATGCCCATGCCGATCGCGACGAAGTTGGTCAACCCGTTGGCCCCGCGCACCCCCAACCGGGTCAGCGCGTAGGCGGCGGGCGCGGCCAGCAGCACGATCGCCACCGACGACACCGCCACCAGGACCACGGTGATGACGAACGCGCGACCGAACCCGGCGTTGTTCCACGCGTAGGCCAGGTTCCGGAACGCCTGCCCGCGCTCGATCCAGTACGACGGCAGGGCGAACGGCTTGGTGAAGATCTCGATCGGCGACTTGAACGCCGCCATCACCAGCCAGTACAGCACCAGCACGTTGAGCGCGGTGAACAGCCACACCACGGCCATGCCCAGCGCGCGCAGCGGGCTGAACCCGCGCGCGGTCGGCGCGGGCTTGGGCTTGCGCGGCGGCTTGCGGACGGGTCCGCCCAGCCGCTCGTCCACTGTCGAAGTCACAAGGCGCTCCCCGTCAATACTGGATCGTGTCGCGGCGCATGAGCCTGCGCAGCAGGACGACCAGGACCGACACCAGCAGGATCATCACGACCGCCGCCGCGCAGGCCATGCCGTACTGCGGGGCGCCCTGGTCGCCGAACGAGCGGTCGAACACGTAGACGCCGAGGGTCCAGGACCGGATCGGCGGCGAGTAGGTGCCCGGCCCGGCGAGCACGAACACCAGCTCGAAGATCTTGATCGCCGAGATCGTCCAGAGCACCCCGGCCACCCCGACCACGTCCCAGGTCAGCGGCAGGGTGACGTGCCGGAACTTCTGCCACGGGGTGGCCCCGGCGATGTCGGAGTCCTCGTAGAGGTACGGCGGGATGCGGTCCACGGCGGCCATCAGGATGGTGATGTAGAAGCCGGAGCTGGCCCAGATCAGGCAGCCGGTCACCACCCAGGTGATGTTCTCCGGCGCCAGGAACTTCACCGCGTCGATGCCCACGGACTCCAGCAGGTAGTTGGCCAGGCCCTGCCGGTTGGGCCGGTAGACCAGGATGATCCCGAAGAACATCCCCAGCGCCACCGGCGCCACGATGTTGGGGAAGAACAGGACCGCCCGCACGACCTTCCCGCCGCGCATCTCCCGCAGCACCATGGTGAACAGGAACGCCAGCAGGAACGTCCCGACCCCACCGGCCACGATGTAGAGCACGGTGTTGAGGAACGAGTACCGGAACGCGTCCGAGGCGATCAGCTCGCCGTAGTTGTCCAAACCGGTGAACCGCGGCGTGTCCCCCGCCCCGGACCAGGACGTGAACCCCAGGACCACGGTCGCCACGGTCGGCACCAGCAGGAACAGCACGTACAGCGTGACGGCGGGCAGGAAGAACGGGAAGAACAGCCGCTTCTTCCTCGACAGGTGGGCACCCGCCGAGGAGGTGCGCCCCTCGGCGGGTGCGGTCACCGTCGCCATCAGTTGTTCGTCTTCCAGAACTCGGCCTGCTTGGCGGCCAGCCCCTCGACGAACTGCTTCGCGGTCAGCTTGCCCTTGAGCAGGTCGTTGTTGAGCGGGTAGAACACCGACTCCACCCACTTGCCGCCGGAGAGCGCGTCGAGCCCGTCCATGAAGATGGTGTGCTCGGCGTCGGACTCCAGCACGGCCTTGATGTCCTTGAGCGAGTCCGGCACGGCCAGGTCGGCGCGCGGGGTCAGGTTGTCGGCCACCGCCGGGATGCCCGACAGGATGTCCTTGTTCAGCGTGTAGGCGATGAACGCCTTGGCCGCCTCCGGGTGCTTGGCCTTCTTGGTCACCGCGAACCCGAGCGGCAACTGCTCCACGACCTTGTGCTCGGCGCCGTCGGGCTGCGGGAACTGGAAGGTGGCGTAGGCGATGCCCTTGTCCCCACCCTGCTTGCTCAGGTACTCGCGGGTCTCGCTCGGCGCCCAGCTCCCCAGGAACAGGTACGCGGACTCGCCGTCGGCCCACCGCTGCTGCACCTGCGGGAACTTCGCCGCGTCCCACCCGTCGACCAGGTACTGCCCCTTGGCCAGCTTCTCCACCGGCTCGGCGGCCTTGGCCAGGTTCGGGTCCGACAGCCACGCCTGCCCGGACTTGTCCAACGCCACCTTCTCCAGGCCACCCGCGCCCACGTACCGCTCGGCGATCTGGGTGTAGAAGTAGGCGTTGTAGAAGTCGATGTCACCGTCCTGGCTGACGGCGGCGAGCCCGTCGGCCTTGGCCTTGTCGAACAGCCCGAACAGCTCGTCGACGGTCTTGGGCGCCTGGAAGTCCTTCACCAGGTCCTTGTTGTACCACCAGGCGTTGCCGATCAGCTCGTACGGGATCTCGAAGATCTTGCCGTCGGCGTCCTTGTTGGCCGGGAAGTCCCAGGAGGTCGCCGGGATGACGTCCCGCACCCGCTTGTCACCCTCACCGACCTTGTAGTCGAGCACGTCCTCGACCGTCTGCGTCCCACCCGGCGCCACGATCGCCGCCTTCACCTGGCTGACGTCCTGGTCGAACAGGTCCGGCACGGTGTCGGTGTTCAGGGCGGGCGCCACGTTCTGGGTCAGCAGCTTGCGCCCCAACCACTGCACATTCACCTGCACACCGGTCTTCTCGGTGAAGCACCTGATCGCCTTCCCGAGCACCTTCCCCTGCGGCTCGTCGGCGGTCCACATCGACCAGTAGGTGAACTCCTTGTCGGTGGCGGGCTTGGTCCCCACCTCCGGACACGGCGCGTTCAGGTACTCGTCCACACCCGGGAGGGTCAACTGCGCCTCGCCACCGCCGGAACCCGAGTCCGACCCCCCGCCACCACAGGCCGTGAGCACGAGCACGGACGCCGCAGCAAGGGCTGTCAGCCTGGTCGATCGCATCGCCACCACCCGATCCAGTTGCGTGATGTTGCGCAGTTTGGCCAGATGGCAAACATCTGTCAACAAGTCCGGGTAATCCTTCACACGGACAGCCGCACCGCTGGATTGGTTTATACCACCTGCAGCAGGGCGACAGTAAAGGTGGCTCCAAGTTACCGTAGATCGCCGTGTGTAGCGAAATTCCTCGTCGTACCCGGCCGCCTCCTCGATCACCGACGAGGTGGTCGAGAACATGGTCGAGCGGTGGAACCAGCCACTCAACCGGCCTGCCCGACCGCGTTCACCAACGCCGCGCACCTGGAAGTCAGAGACGACCAAGTCGAACGCCGCTGCCGGACCACGCGCAACATGACCGCGCCCCAGGGCTGGTCGGGTTCATTTCCGGAGGCTGCCACTCACCCCGTGTCACCGAGACCAGCGCTTGGTGGTGAGGAGGTCCGTTCCTTCGATCGGTGGCAGCCCATCGTCGAGCCCGCGCATCTGGTTGTAGATGGTGCGCATCTCTCCTCGATCAGCGATCAACTGACCCGCTTGGAGTTCCAAGACGGTCCGCGTGTTCACCAGTTTGATCGTTCCGACAGAGCGACCGCTTGCACGGAGGCGGTCCAGCCTGGCGCATTCCTTGGTCGCCATTCGCGCGCCCTCGCTGTCATCGATGAGGACGATCACCTCCTGGCCTGCCTCGGCCGCGACGACCGCGTGCGCAACGACCATGGTCTCACCCAAGTCTTGGACGTCTTCATGCGCTGGGCCATGGGGAGTTGCGTGATCCTCCGGACCACCGCGGCGAGTTCCGGTGTCTGACTGTCGGACAGCACCTCAACCCACCTGGCGGTCAACTTGGGCCAAGTCGTGAGAACGCGCCGGAACCGGCGATCATGTTCGGCCTTGCGCAGCAGTTCATCCCGGACCGCCTCCGGAGTACTGAGCGGACCGAGCGCCTTGATGAGAATGCGCTCCTTCCCGATTGACAGAAAGTTCAGGCCAGGACCCGCATCGATGATGGGAAGCTGCGTCATTCCCGCTCTCGTGCCGTCTGTCCAGGGACATCGTTGTCAACACGGGCGAGATCGGCGTCAAGAGCGTCAAGGTCGACCCGCACGCCAGGCAATTCATCCAGATCTGCCCAGACCGGCACCGCCTCCACGGGACGAACGCCTGCCTCGCGCAGATCCGCCTCAGCGACATCCAAGGGCGTGCCGCGCAGCGTGGCGATTGTCTGGGCGGAGACCACGCCCTCCACATAACCCCTGATCGCACGCGCCAAGAGGCGCTGCGGCGGTCTCCTCCTGTCGGACTCCTCCTGCAACGCGCGGTACAGATCGATCCAACCGAACCGAGCAGCCAACTGCGGGGCCGTCAGTCCCATCCACGCCTGTTTCGTCGTGTAGTCGATCCACCCGGCTTGGCGCAGAGCGATGGCGGCTATCGCGGGGGACACCATGAACCGCTGCACGACGCTGGAGAGAACAGTCTGGTTGACCGCTCCTGGTCTTTTCACGAGTTCCCCGAGGCCCTCGATCGGCAGCAGCAGGTGGCGCGCGAAAGCGTCGGCACGAACTTCGCCGGGGCTGCGCCCCGTCTCTCCCCCGCTGTCATCCGACGACCACACCCCCCAGTCCTCGAACAGGACGTGTCCGAGCTCGTGGGCGAGCGTGCTCCGTTGTCGCATCGGGTGTCGTGTGCGCGCAACACCGATGAACACCGTTTCGGTGGCGGGATCTCTCATCGTGAGGCCGTGTTCATCCGGCCCCGTGTCCAGAACCGCCACATCGATGCCGGTCGTCTGTTCCACGATGGTGATCAGATCACCCAATGGCTGTGTGCCCAGGTGATTCGCTTGGCGGAAACGCACCGCCTCGGTGCGGCCTTCGCGCTCGGGGTCCACGATGTCTCTCGGCTCGATCAGACGGTGGCGGGGATGGCTTGATCGTTGAGGTAGTCGTTCAATTCCAGGAAGTGCAGCAGCGATCCCCGCATCTGCTCCATGTTCGACCCATTGGTCGACCGCGCCGCGCACTCAGCTCGCTCGGCCACCGTTGCGTCGGCGGTCAGTTGGGCGACAGTGTGACCAGTCGCCCAAGCGATCGCCACCACCTCGGACACCTTCGCCGTACGCTCGCCGGACATGATCCTCGACAGGGTGGACTGGGAAATGCCGGTCGCGGCGGCGAGCTCGCGCTGGCTGAGCCCGGCCACCTCCCGAGCACGGTCGAACACCGCACCGCTCGTCTGTGTCATGACGCCTCCCCCGAAGCTGCTGAATCAAACTTACACCAACTGATTCAGACTACACATCCGGCCGGGTACACACCATGGCACTCGACTGGGTGGTGCGTCAGATGTGGGTGCCCAGCCAGCGCAGGACGTCCGGGAGGACGGCCGTCCAGTACGCCTCGTCGTGGGCGCCGTCGGTGAGTTCCGCCCGTTCGGGTCTCGCCTTCTCGACCAACTGCCGGGCGGCGGGGGCGAAGGGGTCGTCGGTGCCGCACCAGACGCCGAGGGCGGTGCCGTTGAGGTCCTGGGTGTGGCGGAGGGGTTCGGCTTCCTCCCACTGGGCCTTCGAGGCGAAGACCGAGCGGAGCCTCGCCTCGTTCCAGGAGGTGAACAGGGCCGGGCTGATTGCGGCGGTGGCGGCGACGTGGTGGGTGCGGGCGTGGCCCAGGGCACCGAAGGCGCCCATGGAGATGCCCATGAGCACCCGGGGTTCGCGGCGCAGGCCCAGTTCGGCGAGCCAGCCGGGGAGTTCGTCCGACAGCATCGCCCGCGGGTCGTCGGCGGGGTCGGCGGCGGTCCAGTAGCGGTCGCCGCCGTCGACCGAGACGACGGCGTAGGCGGGTGTCCCGGCGGTGACCGCCGCGGTGAGGGCGGCGGGGACACCCAGGTTGGCGAACATGGTGGCGTCGGCGCCTCGGCCGTGCAGGGCGAGGCAGACCGGGAGGTCGCGGACCGGGGTGCTCTCCGGGCGGATGACGACCACGTTCACCGTGCGGCCACGGGCCCCCGACTGGAACGGGGTCGACTGGACCGCGGGGGGCGTGGGGCCGCCGAGGGCCGTTCGGGGCACCGTTGTGGGGGTGACCGGAGTGGCGATGCTCTTGGGCTTGAGGAGCCACCTGCCGAACACGCCGATGCCCGCCACCCCGACGACCGCCGCCGCCGTTCCGGTCAGCACGGTGCGGCGGTTCGGGCGGGGCGGCTCGGCGTCGGGCACGGGCGCGTCGTTGTCGGGCACCGGTCGGGGACTAGTCGTCCTCGTCGTCTTCGTCGTCGTCGGTGGTGCGGGGGGGCTTGTACGGGTCGGGCTCGCCCGCGTGGACGGCGCCGGAGGCGCGGGCGGCGACCTCGGCGTCGGCGGCGCGGGCCTTGGCCAGCAGGTCGTCGATGCCGCGGGCGACGTCGGGGACCTGGTCGGGGACGAAGGTCAGCGACGGGGTGAAGCGGACGCCGGTGCCCTGGCCGACCATGGTGCGCAGCCTGCCCTTGGCGCTCTCCAGCGCCTGGGCGACGCCCTGGTGGTCGGGCTCGACGTCGATCTTGGGGCCGATGACCGTGTAGTACACGGTGGCCTCGTGCAGGTCACCGGTCACCCGGGTGTCGGTGATGGTGACACCGGTCAGCCGGGGGTCCTTGACCTCGTGCTCGATGGCCGAGGCCACGATCTGGGAGATGCGCTTCGCCATCTTGCGGGCGCGGGGTGCGTCGGCCACGACGCTCCTTCTTTCTTTCTCGTACGGGTCAGTCGTCTTCCGGTCCGAGCAGCCTGCGCCGGGCCGAGAGCAGTTCCAGTTCCGGTCGACCGGCCACCAGCCGCTCGCAGGCGTCGAGCACCTCGCCGACGTGGCCGGACTCGGCGGCGACCGCCGCCACCCCGATCAGGGCGCGGCGGTGCAGGTCGAGGTGCCCGGCTTCGGAGACCGCGACGTCGAAGCGCTTGCGCAGCTCGGCCACGACGGGCCGCACCGCGGAGCGCTTCTCCTTGAGGGAGTGGACATCACCGAGCAGGACATCAAGCTCGAGGGCGCCGACGAACAAAGTGACATCACCGTGGGTGTGCTCGTGGAGGACAGGGCGAGGAGACCCCGGGTGGCGCCGGAGCGCCACCCGGGGTCGACCGACTACGCGCGCGGCTTCTCGCGCATCTCGTAGGTCTCGATGATGTCGCCGACGCGCAGGTCGTTGTAGGACCCGAGCGTCAGACCGCACTCGAAGCCCTCGCGGACCTCGACGGCGTCGTCCTTGAACCGGCGCAGCGAGCTGATCGGCAGGCCTTCCTGCACCACGACGCTGTCGCGGATGAGGCGGGCCTTGGAGTTCCGCCGGATCTCACCGGAGAGCACCATGCAACCGGCGATCGTACCGACCTTGGAGGACTTGAACATGTCGCGGACCTCGGCGCGGCCGAGCTCCACCTCCTCGTAGATCGGCTTGAGCATGCCCTTGAGGGCCGCCTCGATCTCGTCGATCGCCTGGTAGATCACCGAGTAGTAGCGGACATCGATGCCCTCGCGGTTGGCCAGTTCGGTGGCCTTGCCCTCCGCGCGGACGTTGAAGCCGATCACGATGATGTTGTCCGCGATCGCCAGGTTGATGTCGCCCTCGGTGATGCCGCCGACGCCGCGGTGGATGACCCGCAGCTCGACCTCGTCGCCGACGTCGATCTTCGTGAGCGCGTCCTCCAGTGCCTCGACGGTACCGGAGTTGTCACCCTTGATGATCAGGTTGAGCTGGCTGGTCTCCTTCAGCGCGGCGTCGAGGTCCTCCAGGCTGATGCGCTTGCGCTTCTGCGCGTTCTGCGCGGCCCGGTTCCTGGCGGCCCGGCGCTCGGCGATCTGCCGGGCGGTCCGGTCCTCCTCGACGACCAGGAACGTGTCGCCCGCCCCGGGCACCGACGTGAAGCCGATGACCTGGACCGGGCGCGACGGGGTCGCCTCGGTGATGTCCTCGTTGAACTCGTCGACCATGCGGCGCACGCGGCCGTAGGCGTCGCCCGCGACGATGGAGTCGCCGACGCGCAGCGTGCCGCGCTGCACCAGCACCGTGGCGACCGGACCGCGACCGCGGTCGAGGTGCGCCTCGATGGCCACGCCCTGGGCCTCCATGTCGGGGTTGGCCCGCAGGTCCAGCGCCGCGTCCGCGGTCAGCAGGATCGCCTCGAGCAGCCCGTCGATGTTGGTGCCCTGCTTCGCCGAGATGTCGACGAACATGGTGTCGCCGCCGTACTCCTCGGCGACCAGCCCGTACTCGGTGAGCTGCTGGCGGATCTTCTGAGGGTTGGCACCCTCCTTGTCGATCTTGTTGATCGCCACCACGACCGGCACACCCGCGGCCTGCGCGTGGTTGATCGCCTCCACCGTCTGCGGCATGACACCGTCGTCGGCCGCGACCACGATCACGGCGATGTCGGTGGCCTGCGCACCACGGGCTCGCATGGCGGTGAACGCCTCGTGACCCGGGGTGTCGATGAAGGTGATCAGCCGCTCGCGGCCCTCGAGGGCCGTCGCGACCTGGTAGGCACCGATGTGCTGGGTGATGCCACCGGCCTCGCCCTCGTGCACGGTCGTCTTGCGGATCGTGTCGAGCAGGCGGGTCTTACCGTGGTCGACGTGACCCATGACGGTCACGACCGGCGGGCGCGCCTGCAGGTCGTCCTCGTCGCCGGAGTCCTCGCCATAGCTGATCTTGAACGAGTCGAGCAGCTCGCGGTCCTCCTCCTCGGGGGACACGACCTGCACGGTGTAGTTCATCTCCGTGCCGAGCAGCTCCAGGACCTCGTCGGAGACCGACTGGGTCGCGGTGACCATCTCACCGAGGTGGAACAGCACCTGCACCAGCGAGGCCGGGTTGGCGTTAATCTTGTCGGCGAAGTCGGTCAGCGAGGAGCCCCGGGCCAGCCGGATGACCTCTCCGCTGCCCTTGGGGAGGCGGACACCGCCGACGCTGGGCGCCTGCATGTTGTCCATGTACTCCTGGCGCTTCTGCCGCTTGGACTTGCGCCCACGCCGCGAAGGACCACCGGGGCGGCCGAACGCGCCCGCGGCACCGCCGCGACCGCCGCCACCACCGGGGCGACCACCGCCACCGCGGAAGCCACCACCACCGGCCGGGGCACCGCCACCGCCACCGGGGCGGAAACCGCCACCGGCACCGGCACCGCCGCCACCACCGGGGCGGAAGCCACCGCCACCGCCGCCGCCACCGGGGCCGCCGCGGAAGCCACCGCCCGCGCCACCGGGACCGCCGCGGGGCGCGCCACCGGGGCCGCCACGCGGGCCGCCGGGGCCACCACCGGGTCCACCGCGACCGCCACCGGCCGGGCGGGCCGGGCGGGGCGGCATCATGCCGGGGTTGGGCCGGGGCGGCATGTTGCCCGGGTTCGGGCCACCGGCCGGACGGGGTCCGCCGGGCGCGCGGTCACCGCGCGGAGCGCCCGCCGGGCGCCCCTCGCCGGGCCGGGCCGGGCGGTCGCCGCCGGGGGCACCCTGACCACCGGGACCACCCTGGCCGCCGGGCCGGGGTGCGCCGGGGCGCGGGGCGGGAGTGCCGCCGCCGACGCCGAAGGGGTTGTTGCCGGGACGCGGCGCGCGCGGACCGGGCTTGGGGGACTGCGTCCGCGGCGGGACCGTCGCGCCACCCTGCTGGGCGGCGGCCGGGCGCTGCTCGGCGGGCTTGGGGCCGGGCTTGCCCGGGGCCGGGGCCTGCGGGGTCGACGGGGTCGACTGCGCGGGCCGGGCCGGAGCGGGCGCGGGGGCCGCCGCGGCGGCGGGGCGCTGCTCCTGCTGCGGTGCGGGCTGCTCGGGACGCGGCGCGGGCTTGGGGCCCGGCCGGGGTCCGGGCGTGCCCGGTCGGAAGCCGGGGGCAGCGGGCGGGGTCGCCTGCTGCGCCGGGGCACTGGGTGCGGTCGGGGTGCTCGCCGCGGCGGCCGGAGCGCTGGGCTCGGGACGCGGTGTCGGCGGGCGCGGGGCCGGCCTCGGGCCGGGGCGCGGGCCGGACTTGGCCTCGCTCCCGCCCTTGCCGGGGTAGGCATCCCGCAACCTGCGGGCTACCGGCGCCTCCACGGTGGAGGACGCGGACTTCACGAACTCACCGAGGTCCTTCAACTTGGCGAGTACATCCTTGCTGGTGACTCCGAGCTCCTTAGCCAGCTCGTGCACACGGGCCTTGCCTGCCACTGCTCTCCTCGTCTGATGAGGCCGGCGGCAAGTACCGTCGACCTCGTCCTATCGTCGCGCGTTCATGTCTTCAGCTTCACGGCTGACTCATGACGGGTCGACCTGCTTCCTGTTTCCTTCCACGGGGCGGGGTTCTCCCGCACCGATTCCACCGCCGAGCCCGCCCCGGCGCGCCAACTCCGCGCGCAGGGCTTCGACACCGACCGCGCCCGCGGACCGCAAGGCCCTGGGGAACGCCCGCCGCTTCTCGGCCTTGGCCAGACACCGCTCGTCGGGGTGCAGCCACGCACCCCGGCCCGGCATCCGGCGCCTCGGGTCGGGGATCGCCTCCCCGGCCGCGAGAACCACTCGCAACAGTTCCGTGTCCGCCGCCCGGACCCGGCACCCGACGCACGTCCGCACCGGGCGGTCACCGCCCCGGGGGGCGGGTTCCGCGGCGCCGACGCCGTCGGGAGCGCGCATCTGACGATGAACCACCAGAAGTCTATCCCGTCCGGCTCAGTCGGCAGAACCGGATACCGGTGCCGCCTGCGCCTCCGCCGCCGCGTCGCTGCGGATGTCGATCCGCCAGCCGGTCAGCCGCGCGGCCAGGCGGGCGTTCTGCCCCTCCTTGCCGATGGCCAGCGAGAGCTGGAAGTCCGGCACCACCACCCGGGCGGTCTTGGCCTTCTCGTCGACGACCGTCACCGAGACGACCTTCGCAGGTGAGAGTGCGTTGCCGACGAACGTCGCCGGGTCCGGGGACCAGTCGATGATGTCGATCTTCTCGCCCGCCAGCTCGCTCATCACGTTGCGCACCCGCGCGCCCATCGGGCCGATGCAGGCGCCCTTGGCGTTGACGCCCGCGACGGTGGAGCGGACCGCGATCTTGGAGCGGTGACCTGCCTCACGCGCCACCGCCGGGATCTCGACGGTGCCGTCGGCGATCTCGGGCACCTCGAGCGCGAAGAGCCTGCGCACGAGGTTGGGGTGCGTCCTGGACAACGTGATCTGCGGCCCGCGTGTTCCCCGCGCCACCCCGACGACGAAGCACTTGATCCGGGTGCCGTGCTCGTACGGCTCCCCCGGCACCTGCTCGACCTGCGGGATCACGCCCTCGGTGTCGCCGATCCCGACGATGACCATGCCCCGGGAGTTGGCCCGGGTGTCGCGCTGCACCACCCCGGCGATGATCTCGCCCTCCTTGGCGGCGAACTCGCCGAAGGTGCGCTCGTGCTCGGCGTCGCGCAGCCGCTGCAGGATGACCTGGCGGGCGGTGGTGGCCGCGATCCGGCCGAAGCCCTCCGGGGTGTCGTCCCACTCCTCGGCGACCTCGCCGTCCTCGCCGAGGGTCGAGGCCAGCACCCGGACCAGGCCGGTGCGGCGGTCGATGTCGATGCGGGCGCGCGGCTGGTGGCCCTCGGTGTGCTTGTACGCGGTCAGCAGGGCGGTCTCGATGGCCTCGATGACCGTCTCGAACGGGATCTCCTTGTCCCGCTCGATGGCCCGCAGTGCGGCGATGTCCACGTTCATCGCGCGTCCTCCTCGTCCTCGGACGCCCGACCATCGAGCATCGCCAGCTCAGCCGCGGGGGGCTGCTTGAACTCCACCTCGACCACCGCGTGCGCCACCTCGGCGTACCCGACCCGGCGCGGGGCGCCGTCCACGAGCAGGGTGACCCCGCCGGTCTCCTCGGCGTCGGCGTCGCCGACCCGGCCGAGGTACTCCGCGCCCTCGACGGGGCGGACCTTCACCAGCCGCAGCCGGTTGCGCTTCCAGTGCCGGGGGCGGGTCAGCGGCCGGTCGGTGCCCGGGGAGGTGACCTCCAGCGTGTACGGGCCGCCGAGGACGGCGTCGTGCTCGTCGAGCACCGCGGCCAGCTCCCGGCTCACCCTGGCGACCTCGTCCAGGCCGACGGCGTTGGCGGAGTTGTCCCCGTCGAGACTGTCGATGATCACCCGGACCAGGCGCCTGCGGCCCGCGGTGGAGACGTCGAGCTCCTCCAGTTCGAAGCCCGCCGCGCCGACGGCGTCGGCGACGACGGGGCGCAGCGCGGTATCGATGCCACCCCCGCCCCCGCCTGTCGTGGGGGTGTCGCCCTGTCCCTGGTTGGCCACCTCGGCCGCTCCCTGTTCTGATCGGTCCTGCGGTTGTCGGCCGGTCGGCGGTACCGCGCCGACCGTGGTCACCTAGCGTATCCCGACCCCACCGGGCCGGTTGCCGCAGGCGATGATCCGGCGGCGTCCGCGCCGCGCGGGCGCCCCTGGCAGGATGACCGGCCGTGACGAGAAGTCCACTCACCCGCCGCGCCGTGCTCCGGGCCATCGCCGCCGGGGCGGTGGCCGCCCCCGTCCTCGCCGCCTGCACCGCCGAGGACGGCCCACCGGCCCCGGACCCGCTGGCCGCCCTCGCCGCCCGCGCCAGAGCCGACGCGGCGCTGGCCACGGCCGTGGCGGCGGCGGTGCCCGCGCTGGCCGCCCCCGCCGGGGAGGTCGCCCGGGTGCGCGGCGAGCACGCGGCGGCGTTGCAGGCTGAGGTGGACCGGGAGCGACCGCCGTCGTCCACGGCGCCCTCGTCCACCCCCGCCACCGCCCCGCCCGCCGCACCCGCGGACCCGGCGGCGGCCAAGGCGGCGCTGGTGGACGGGTTGACGGCTGCGGAGAAGGAAGCGGGCGGGGTCGTGGCGGCGGTGCCGCGCCACCGCGCCGGGATGGTCGCCTCGGTCGGGGCGGCCTGCGCGAGTCTGCGAGAGGTGCTGGCCTGATGCAGGAAGACCCCGGGGCCGACGCCCCCACCGCCGTCCCGCCCGGGGCGGCCCAACCGACGGGCATCCCGGCCACCCGGCCGCCGATGGCCTCCGACACCCTCGACGCGGTGCAGGCGGCCCTGGGCGCCGAGCACGCGGCGGTGTGGGTCTACGGCCTGGTCAGCGCCTTCCTGCCCGCCTCGTTCGACGCGGGCATCGACGTGGGCGCGCTGGCCCACCGGGCCCGGCGGGACGCGACCGAACGGCTGCTGGGCGCCTCCGGGGCGACCCCCCGGGCGGCGGAACCCGCCTACCTGCCACCGCAACCGGTGACGGACCAGGCCTCGGCGCTGGCGCTGCTGATCACGGCCGAACAGGACGCGACGGTGGCGTGGCGGGCCGTCCTGGACCGCACCGACGACGCCGACGTGCGGGCGGCGGCGGCGCAGGCGCTGACGGAGGAGGCGGTGCGGGCGACGAAGTGGCGCATCGTGGCCGGGGTTTCGCCCGCCACGCCGTCGTTCCCCGGCCAGCCGTGAGGTCGCGCGGGGTGCGCTGACCGGGGCTGTGGGCGGCTTCGGGTGCCCCCGTGCCGCCGCTTCCCGTGCGCGGGTGGGGATCAGGCTCCGGTGTCGATCTCCTCGACGAGGCGCAGGGCGTCGTCGCAGATGCTGTCGAGGGTGGCTTCGTCGGCCTTGGTGGTGGTGGACTTGCCGTTGACGGGGGCGAAGTCGGCTTCGACGATGACGACCACGGCCTGGTTCTGCTGGGCGGCGTAGCCGAGGCCGTTGCTCAGCGACTTCAGCGGCGGGGCGCTGACCACGCCCTCGCGCACGAGGTCGCTGACGTTGCCGGTGCCGTCCTGGTCGGTGAGGCGGCGCAGTTCGTCCGCCTTGTCCGCGCCGCTCATGTGCAGCACGCCGACGCCCACCAGGACCGTGCGGTCCTGGACCCGGGTGGTGAACACGGCCTGCACGACCTTGGTGCAGATGCCGGGTTGGGCGAGGAAGGTCTTGGTCTTGCTGTAGGCGTGCGCGGCGCAGTCGGTGTCGGTGCGCGGCGTGGGGACGTCCTTGTACGGCTCGAACCGGTACACGCCCTCCGTCTTCGGGCGGGTCTGCTGCGTCGTCGGGGTCGCGGTGCCGGAGGGGTCGTCGTCGCCGCTGACGTAGGACCAGACCAGGCCGGAGATGACGGCGATGGCGACCAGGGCGGCGATGCGCAAGCCCCAGTTCAGGGCCGGGTTGCCGGGCGGCGGGGCGGGCTCGGGCTGGAACCGGAACGGGTCACCGGGCTGCTCGGCCGCGGGCACCCGCGGAATCCAGTCCGTCTCGCCTTGGCGGGGGTGCTGCCCTGGCCACGGGCCGCGACCTGGCTGTTGGGGGTCCGACACGGCTGCCCACGGTAATCGGTGTCCCCCGACCGTGTGATACCGGCCGACGAACAGGACGAAAACCCCAGTTCAGAGTGCGCCCAGCACGGCGTCGACGTCCTTGGGGGTGTTGTAGAGGTGGAACGACAGCCGGGAGCGGCCCGCGCGCTGGGCGCAGCGGATGCCCGCGGCGGCCAGGCGGTCGGCGACGCCGGGCAGGTCCAGGGCGATGATCGCCGAACCGCGCGGGGGCAGGTCGAGACCGGTCAGCAGGGAATCGGCCAGGCCGACGCAGTGGTCGCGGACGCGGGCGAGGTCCAGCCCGGCCAGCCAGGTCAGCGACTCGGCGGCGCCGACGTGGGCCAACCAGACCGGGGACAGGTCGTAGGCGCGCGCGTTCCCGGCGAGCCGCAGCGGCAGGTCGTAGACGGTCTGCCACGGGTCCTCCCCCGCGTACCAGTTGGCCGCCAGCGGGTGGGTCAGCTCCGCGGCGCCCGCCCCGACCGCCAACCACGCCGCCCCGCGCGGGGAGAGCAGCCACTTGTAGCAGGTGCCGACCACCCAGTCCGCCCACGACAGGCTCAGCGGCAGCCAGCCCACGGCCTGCGTGGCGTCGAGCAGCACCCTGGTGCCCGCGGCCCGCAACCCCTCCAGGTCAGCGATGGCCCCGTCCGCCGACTGCACGACGCTGACCGCCACCAGGTCGAACTCCGGCGCCCTGGCCACCAGCTCCTCCGGCCCGACCTCGACCACCTCCAGGCCGCGGGCGGCGAACGGGAAGGTCAAGCTGGTGAACTCCCCGCGCAGGGTCAGCACGCGGGCCCCGTCCGGGACACCCGAGGCGACCAGCGACACCAACTGCGCGACGTTGGACCCGATCGCCACCGACCCGGCGTCGACCCCGACCAGGCGGGCCCAGGCGGCGCGGGCCACGGCCACCGACTCGTCGAACTCGGGCGGGTTGGCCGCGCCCGAGCGCCACCGGCGCACGGCGTTGTCCACGGCGTCGGCGGCCCTGGCGGGCGGGATGCCGATGCTGGCGGTGTTGAGGTACCCGAACGGGACGTCGAAGTGTTCTCCGAAGGCGGCGCGCACCCCCACAGCCTACGGTGGACGCGTGCACAGCGAGGAGATCGAAATCCGCACCGGCGGCGCGGAGGTGGTGCACGACCTCACCGACCGCTGCGCCCGCTTCCTGTCCGACGCCGACGCCGGGGACGGCCTGCTGCACGTGTGGGTGCCGCACGCCACGGCCGGGCTGGCGATCATCGAGACCGGCGCGGGCAGCGACGAGGACCTGCTGGCCGCGCTGCGCGAACTGCTGCCCGCCGACAGCCGGTGGCGGCACCGGCACGGGACCCCGGGGCACGGGCGCGACCACGTGCTGCCCGGGTTGGTGCCGCCGTACGCGACGGTGCCGGTGCTGGGTGGGGTGATGGCGCTGGGGACGTGGCAGTCGATCTGCCTGGTGGACACCAACGTCGACAACCCGGTGCGGCGGGTGCGGTTGAGCTTCCTCGCCGGTTAGGTCGGCGGTGACCGCGTGGTCGGAGGGGTCAGCCCAGCGCGGCGGCCTTGCGCAACAACACTGAACGTTCGCGTTGATTGGCGCACAGCCGGGCGGCCAGTTCCAGTTCGGCACGCGCTTCCGGTCGCCTGCCGAGGCGGGCCAGCAGCTCCCCGCGCACGGTCGGGACCAGGTGCGAACCGGGGAGCGCACCCGAGGCGATCAGCTCGTCCACGATGACCAGTGCCCGCTCCGGACCCGAGGCCATGGCCACGGCGACGGCCCGGTTGAGATCCACCACCGGTGAGGGCGCGACCCGGCCGAGCGCCTGGTAGAGCAGCACGACCCGGTCCCAGTCGGTCGCCTCGACCGAGGGCGCCGACACGTGGGTGGCCGCGATCGCGGCCTGGAGGCCGTAGGGGCCGAGGCCGCGGCCAGGGCGGCCAGGCCGCGGTGGATCGCCGGGAGGTCCCACAGCCGCCGGTCCTGGTGCTCCAGCAGGACCGGCGAGCCGTCCGGGTCGGTCCGGGCCGGCAAGCGCGCGGCCGTCAGCTCGCACAACGCGAGCAGGCCGCGCACCTCGGGTTCGTCCGGCTGCACCGCGGCAGGCGCGCGGACCAGCCGGATCGCCTCGTGCGCGACGTCGGGGCGCAGCAGCCGGTCGCCCGAGGTGGCCGTCGACCCCTCGGTGAAGATCGCGTGGAGGACGCTGAGCACACCGCCCAGCCGCTCCCGGCGCTCGCGGGCGGGCGGCAGCTCGAACGGCACCCCGGCCGCCGCGATCGCCTTCTTGGCCCGGGTGACGCGGGCCCGCACGGTCGGCACGGGCACCAGGAACGCGCGGGCGACCTCCTCGCTGGACAGGCCGCCGACCACGCGCAGGGTCAGCGCCACCCGCGCCTCGCGGGGGAGCACCGGGTGGCAACTGGTGAACACCAGCGCCAGGACGTCGTCCTCGATGCCGTCGATGCCGTCGATGCGGTCGGGGTCGGGTTCCCCGTCGACCGCCGGGTCGGGGGCCGGCAGCGCGTACCGGTCCTCCAGGGCGCTGCGACGGCGGATCGCGTCGATGGCCCGCCGCCGGGCCGTGGCCATCAGCCAGCCCGCCGGGTTGGCCGGAGGGGTGAGCGGCCACGACGCCAGCGCCTCGGCCACCGCCTCCTGGGCCGCGTCCTCGGCCGGCCCGAAGTCGCCGGTGAACCGGGTCAGCGCGGCGACGATCCGCGCCGACTCGACCCGCCACACGGCCCCGACGTCGACCGCACCCATCAGACCCGCCTCGCGTCCCGGCGCCGGGTCCGTTCCCCGGCGCTCACCGGTTGTCCTGCGGGACCTCGTCGTCCCCGGGCACCCGCCGGACCTCGATCCTGGACCCGCGGACCGCGGGGACCCGCTCGGCCCACTCGACCGCCTCCTCCTTCGAGTTCAGAACCCCCTCATCCGAGGAGGCGAGCGGGGTGCCGGGCGGCTCCGGGAGTGGGGCCAGGTTGTTCCAACGGGTGAGCCGGGCTGCGTTAACGTCGTGCCGGTGGTGGGCAGGCGGCTTGCGGTGGGGGCGACGGCACTGGTGCTGGTCGCCTCCGCGTTCGTGGCCGTGGGGGTGTTCGGGTCCGCCACCGACGACCCGGCGGACCTGCCGAGTGCGACCTCCGTGTCCTCCACGCGGACGCGGGAGGCCGCCTCGGAGGAGGCGCGCAACCCGGGGTGGCAGGTGGTGGTCGACGGGCAGGCGCAGCTCACCTACGAGCTGCCCCCGGAGTGGGCGCTGGCCGAGGACACCGAATCGCTGGAGTCGTCCAACGGGGTGCGGTTGGGGCACCTGGCCGACTTCGGGACCTACACCTGCCAGGGGGCGGAGTACGGGCGGGCGTTCAGCGGCAGCGGGGTGGCCGAGGGGGTGCCCGCCGACGCCGCCGCCGAGTTGGCCGCCGCGATCGCCGCCGACCAGTACAGCGACGCCAACCAGACCGCGCGGGTGACCCTGTCGCGGGCGACCCCGGTGGTGCGGGACGGGGTGCGCGGGAGTGTGGTGCGCGCGGACGCGGAGACCACCACCGACAGCGCCGACGCGTGCGCCGGGGTGCGGGGGACGGTGGTCGTGGTGGCGCTGGCGACCGGGGTGGGGACGTCGGTGGTGGTGCTGGGGGCGGACACGGTGCCGGGTGAGGCGTTGGGGCCGGACACGGTGGAGGCCGGGGACCTGCGGGCGATAACGGACAGCGTTCGACCGCGCGGATGAGCGCGGGCGGTGACCGGCGGGGCGATACCGTCGGGCCGTGACCTATCCGGGTGGGCAGTACCAGGGCCTCGGGCTGTTCGACGAGCCACCGCCGCCGCGGCGCACCGGGCGGATCGCGGCTGTCGCGGTGGCCGCCGTGGTCGTGATCGTGGGTGCGGTGGTGGCGGTGGTGCTGCTGAACCGGGGCGATGACGGCGGCGGACCGGGGCCGACGACCGGCCCGACCACGACCGCGCAACCGACCACCGAGGCCCCGCCGGGCGAGGTGGTGGCCAACGAGGACGCGCACGTCGCCTACACGGTGCCCGACGGGTGGGTGGCCTCGGGCGGGGACCCGATCACGCTGCCGTCGATGTCCGGGTTGAGCATCTCCGCCCTGGCCGGGTCGGGCGAGTACGCCTGCGAGGGCCGCGACTACAGCCGGGGCTTCGCCGGGAGCGGCACCGCGCCCGCCGGGGAGATCAACAAAGTGGCCAGCGACATCGCGCACGCGGTGGGCACCGATGGGTACACCGGGGCCAGCGGCCTGGAGGTGTCCGTGGGCACCCCCAAGGCCGTCAAGCGCACCGGGGACGGCGGTGCGGGGGTCGACGGCGTGCAGGTCGAGGCGACCGTCACCACCTCCGGCAGCGCGTGCCTGAGCACCAGGGGCCTGGTGGTGGTCACCGTGCTGCGGGTCGCCGACGGGCTGCGGTTCGTCGTGGTCAACGGGGACACCGAGGGCGGGCCCGCCGACCCGCCGCCGGTCGACCGGGCCGCCCTGCTGGCCGTCGCCGACAGCGCGCGCCCGATCCCCTGATCGCCGTGCTCCCCTGATTCCCGTGTCACGATGACCGGGTGACACCGCCGACCACCCTCGTCCTGTGGGACGTCGACCAGACGCTCGTGGACTACCGCGGGCTCGGTCGCGCCTGGTACGCCGAGGCGCTGGTGACCGTGCTGGGCATCGACCTGGTGCACGTGCCCGCGTTCGCGGGCCGCACCGAGCGCGGCATCACCGTGGAGCTGCTGGAGGCGCACGGGGCCGCCTGGACCGAGGAGCACGTGCGGCGGGTGCACGCCGAGCTGGTCTCGATCGCCGAGGCGGGGCGGGCCACCATGGCCGAGCGCGGCCGGGCGCTGCCCGGGGCCGCCGCGGTCGTCGCCGCCCTGGCCGGGCGGCCGGAGGTGGTGCAGACGCTGGTCACCGGGAACCTGCCGGAGCTGGCCGCCTGCAAGCTGGCCCCGCTGCTGCCGCACCACCACCTGGACCTCGAGGTCGGCGGCTACGGCGCGCTCTCGGCCGACCGGCACGTGCTGGTGGCCGCCGCGCGGGCGGCAGCGGAGGCGAAGTACGGCACCCGGTTCGCCGCGGACCGGGTGGTGGTCGTCGGCGACACCACCCACGACGTGGTGGGCGCCCGGCACCACGGGGTGGTCGCGGTGGGGGTGGCGACCGGGCGCGACAGCGCCGCGGAGCTGGCCGCGGCGGGCGCCGACGTGGTGCTGGCGGACCTGTCCGACACCGGGGCCGTGGTCGCCGCGCTGCTCGGATGGGCAGGTTCGCCCGCCGGTACGCGGGACGGTCAACTACCGTCTGGGGCATGAGCACCCCAGGGGGTCCGTACTGGCAGGAGCCGCACCCGCAGTACCAAGTGGACCCGATGACCGGCCAACCCTCGCCGTACCACCAGCAGGGTCACCCACAGCAACCGCAGCAACCCGGTGGGTACAAGGGTTTCGGCATGTACCAGCCGCCCGAGCCGCCCAGGGGGAACCGGACGCCGTGGATCATCGTGGCGGTGGTGGTGCTGGTGGTGGCCATCGGCGGGGTGACGACCCTGTTCCTGGTCAACCGCGACGACGAGCAGCCGATCGCCGACCCCGGCACGTCGTCGAGCGCGCCCCCGCCGCCGTCCTCCGGGCAGAAGACCACGTCCTCCGCGCCGAGGACGACCTCGAGGCAACCGTCCACTTCGTCCACCCCGACGAAGGTGGAGGACATCCTGGTCGACTCGGTGGTCTCGGGCTGGCAGGGGGTGCTGTCGTTCAAGGAGAAGGTGGCCTACGACGTCCCGAAGGACTGGGAGGTCGAGACGCCGAGCACGATCGTCGGCTTCGAGGACAACGACGGCAAGCCCACCGCGGTCATGCACGGCGTGACCACGTACAAGCCGGACGCGTGCACGTCGGTGAAGGGCTCCTACCGCGGCCGCGCCGGGTTCGTCACGGCCGGGACCACCGAACCCGCCAGGGCGGCGAGCAACGGCGTGAAGCTGTTCGCCGACTCCGCGGCGCTCAACCCCGACGGGTCCAAGGCGCAGGTGGCGGTCACCGAGGCGACCCCGACGAAGGTCAACGCGGGCAGGATCGAGGCGTTCACCGCGACCGCGACCCTCACCGTGACCCAGCCCGGCGAGTGCCCCTCCCCCACCGTGGTGTTCACGGCCGTGGCGTTCAAGAACGGTGAGAACACCGCGCTGTTCATGATGTACCAGGACCAGGGCGTGTCCGACGCGCTGCCCGCCGAGACCGCGGCGAAGATGGTCGAGAGCATCCGCCCCCACGAGGGCTGAGCGGACGCGGGGGCCGGAATCCACAGTGGATTCCGGCCCCCCCGTGCGCTGTGGGTCAGCCGCGCACCAGCGAGGTGAGGTGCTCGACGACGTCGGTCACCGCGACCTCCGCGCGCTCGCCGGACTTGCGGTCCTTGACCTCGACGACGCCGTTGGCCAGGCCGCGGCCGACGACGACGATCGTCGGGACGCCGATCAGCTCGGCGTCCTTGAACTTCACCCCGGGCGAGGTGGTGCGGTCGTCGAGCAGCACCGACAGCCCGGCGGCGTCCAGCTTCGCCGCGAGGTCCTCGCCGCCCGCCTTGAGCGCGTCGTCCTTGCCCGCCACGACCAGGTGCAGGTCGTACGGGGAGACCTCGCGCGGCCAGTACAGGCCCTGCGCGTCGTGCTGCTGCTCGGCCAGCACGGCGACCAGCCGGGAGACGCCGATGCCGTAGGAGCCCATGGTGATCCGGATGGGCTTGGAGTCGGCGCCGAGGGCGTCGAGGCTGAAGGCGTCGGCGTACTTGCGGCCGAGCTGGAAGATGTGGCCGATCTCGATGCCGCGCGCGGCGACCAGGGTGCCGTGACCGTCCGGCGACGGGTCGCCCTCGCGCACCTCGGCGGCCTCGATGGTGCCGTCGGGGATGAAGTCGCGGCCCGCGACCAGGTCGACCACGTGGTGCTCGGCCTTGTCCGCGCCGGTCACCCAGGCGGTGCCGGTGACCACGCGCGGGTCGACCAGGTAGCGCACGCCGTTGTCCAGCAGCGCCTTCGGGCCGATGTAGCCCTTGACCAGGAAGGTGTTGCGGGCGAAGTCGGCGTCGTCGAGCATGGCGACCTCGGCGGGCTCCAGCGCCGCCTCCAGCCGCTTGGTGTCCACCTCGCGGTCGCCGGGCAGGCCGACGGCGAGCAGTTCCCAGCCCTCGGCCCCGGGCTTGCGGGTCTTGAGCAGGACGTTCTTGAGCGTGTCGGCCGCGGTGAACTCCCGGCCGAGGTCCGCGCCGTTGAGGAAGGCCACCAGCGACTCGATGGTGGGGGTGCCGGGCGTGTGGTGCACCTGCGCCTCGGGCAGGCCCTCCAGCGGCCGGGGCTGCGGGGCGGGGGTGACGACGGCCTCGACGTTGGCGGCGTAGTCGGAGTCGGTGCTGCGGACGAAGGTGTCCTCACCGGTGGGCGCCACCGCCAGGAATTCCTCCGACGCCGAGCCGCCCATGGCGCCCGAGGTGGCCGAGCAGATCACGTACTCCAGGCCGAGCCGGTCGAAGATCCGGATGTAGGTGTCGCGGTGGGCCTGGTAGGAGGCCGACAGGCCCTCGTCGGTGAGGTCGAAGGAGTAGGAGTCCTTCATGGTGAACTCGCGCCCGCGCAGGATGCCCGCCCGGGGCCGCGCCTCGTCGCGGTACTTGGTCTGGATCTGGTACAGCGTGACCGGGTAGTCCTTGTACGAGGCGTACTCGCCCTTCACGGTGAGCGTGAACAGCTCCTCGTGGGTGGGGCCGAGCAGGTAGTCCGCGCCCTTGCGGTCCTTGAGCCGGAACAGGTTCGGGCCGTACTCGGTCCACCGGTTCGTCGCCTCGTAGGGCTCCTTGGGCAGCAGCGCCGGGAAGGAGATCTCCTGCGCGCCCATGGCGTCCATCTCCTCGCGGACGACGCGCTCGACGTTGCGGAACACGCGCAGCCCCAGCGGCAGCCAGGTGTAACCGCCCGGCGCCACGCGGCGGACGTACCCGGCGCGCACCAGCAGCTTGTGGCTGGGCACCTCGGCGTCCGCCGGGTCCTCGCGCAGGGTGCGCAGGAACAACGACGACATCCTGGTGATCACGGTGGGGCTCCCTACGGCCGGAACAGTGCCCTAGAGGGTAGTGACCAGGCTCTCGCCTGCGCATTCGGGTTACGACAGCGAACCCGAGGCGGGCTCGACCACCCGCGCCTCGGTGACGATCGCGGCGACCAGGTCGGCCGGGGTCACGTCGAAGGCGTAGTTCAGCGCCCGGGTGGCGGCCGGGGCGATCCGCTCACCGCGCCAACCGAGCACCTCGTCCTCGTCGCGCACCTCGATGTCCACCGACCGGCCGTCGGGGGTGCCGAGGTCGACGGTCGACTCGGGCGCGGCGACGACGAACGGGATGCCCGCCCTGGCCGCGGCCAGCGCCAGCGGGTACGTGCCGACCTTGTTGACCACGTCGCCGTTGGCCGCGATCCGGTCCGCGCCCACCACCACGGCGCCCACCAACCCGTTGGCGATCACCGACGGCCCGGCGGAGTCGACCACGACGGTGTGCGGCACGCCCAGGCCCGCCAGCTCCCAGGCGGTGATCCGGGCCCCCTGGAGCAGCGGCCGGGTCTCGTCGGCGTAGACGTGGCCGAGGCCGCCGCGCAGGTGCAGCGAGCGCAGCACGCCCAGCGCGGTGCCCCACTCCACGCAGGCCAGCGCACCCGCGTTGCAGTGGGTGAGCGCGTCGACCGGCCCACCGACCCGGTCGAGCAGCCAGTCCGCGCCCCGCTCACCCAGCGCCCGGTTCAACCGCGCGTCGTCCTCCAGCACGGCCACCGCCTCGGCGACCACGGCGGCACCCCCCTCGGGCAGGCGCGCGAGGGCCCGGTCAACACCCCAGGCCAGGTTGACCGCCGTCGGCCGCGCCGCGCGAACCTTCGCCGCCTCCTCCTCGACCCGGTCGGGCGCGGTCAGCACGGCCAGCGCCACCCCCAGCGCCCCGGCCACCCCGAGCGCCGGGGCACCGCGCACGGCGAGGGAGGTGATGGCGGCCACGAGCTCGTCCACGGTCCGCAACTCGGCGACGACGAGGTCGTGCGGCAGCCGGGTCTGGTCGATGATCACGACGCGGTCCCCGCGCCAGTCGATGGTGCGCATGGGTCCATCGTGGCGGAATTGTCGGTGGTCGTGCGTACGGTCCGGGGTACGGGTCAGAACCCGGGCGTGATCGCGGGCAGCGTGGTGCTCGACGACACCGCCCGCACCACCGGGAGCTGACGCACGGACCGGAGCCGCGACTCGCTTCCCCGGACGCGGCTCCCCAACGGGTCGCCGCCCCCCGAGCACGGGGGCGGCGGCCCCACCCGCCTCGACGCCATTCGCAGACCCGACCACCAGCCACCACGCCCCCCACCGGGCGCAGCCACCAGCCACCACCCAACCGCCGACCCGGCGAGCGAACGCCCGGGTGGGTGGATGCGCTTGGCCAGCCACCCAACCACCCCGCCAACCGCCGACCCGGCCACCAGCCACCGCGAACCCCACCAGCGCAGCGGCCCAACCGACCGCCCCGAAAACCGCTGGCCCGGCCAGCAAATGCTCGGGTGGGTAGAAGTGCTTGCCTGGCCGACCACCCCGAGAACCGCCGGCCCGGCGAGCGAATGCCCGGGTGGGTGGAT
>NZ_AYXG01000069.1 GCF_000564855.1 Actinokineospora spheciospongiae | reverse complement strand
CGCCACCCCCGGCCAAACACATCCACCCACCCGGGCAGTTGCTTGGCCGGGCCGCCGGTTCTCGGGGCGGTCGGCCTGCGTTCAGGACCTCCACCCACTGGGGCAGTTGGCTCGCCGGGCCGGCGGGTTTCGGGGTGGTCGGCCGGTCAAGCACCTCCACCCACCCGGGATTTGCTCGCTGGGCCGGCGGTTTTCGGGGCGGTCGGTTGTTGTTGCTGCGCCGGTAGGGTTTCGGGGGCTGGTGGTTTTGCGGACGGGCCCTGGGGGGTGGCTCAGACCTCGACGCCGGTCCACTCCAGGCAGTGCCAGCCCTCGTCGCGGGCTTCCAGGAGGACGTGGCCGGTGTTGGCCAGCAGGTGGGTGCCCGCCAGTTCCGGGGTGACGTTGTCGGCGAGCCATTCGGCGGCCAGGCGGATGACGCCGCCGTGGCTGACCGCGACGACCAGGCCGTCCTCGTGGCGGTGGCGGGCGGCGATGTCGTCGACGGCGGCCAGGTAGCGCGTTCGGATGAAGGCGCCGGTTTCGCCGCCGGGCATCAGGGTGTCCAGGTCGCCGGCCACCCAGCTCAGGTAGACCTGCCCGAAGGCGAGGATCGCCTCCTGGTCGCCCCGGCCCTCCAGGTCGCCGCACTGGAGTTCGTGCAGGCCCTCGACGACCCGGACGGTGTGGCCGTGCGACTTGGCGACCGGTTCCGCGGTCTCCTGCGCGCGGGTGGCCGTGCTGGCGTAGACGGCGAGCACCGGTTCGTCGGTGAGGCGTTCGGCCAGTGCGGCGGCCTGCTGCCTGCCCAGCTCGGTGAGGCTGGGGCCGGGTGGGCGCGAGTCGAGCAGGTGCAGCACGTTCGACGGCGTCTCGCCGTGCCGGACGAGCATCAGGCGCAGGCTCACGCGTGCTCCCCCTTCCGCAGACCGGCCAGCCAGCCGGTGGATTCCGCGTAGTCGGCGTCGGTGTTGGCGGCGGGGACCGCCGCGGCGGTGGACCGGTCGGCCTTCGGGTAGGAGCCGAGGAACCGCACCAACTGGCTGCGCCGGTGCAGCGCGGCCAGCGCGTCGCCCACCCGCTGCTCGGCGACGTGCCCGTCGAAGTCCAGGTAGAAGCGGTACTCGCCGAACCGGTTGCGCAGCGGCCGGGACTCGATGCGCGACAGGTTGACCCCGCGCAGCGACAGCTCGGACAGCATCGCGGCCAGCTCCCCCGGCCGGTGCGAGACCACCGCGAACACCGACGTGCGGTCGGCGCCGGTCGGCTCGGGCAGCGTCCCGGGGCGGGCCAGCAGCAGGAACCGGGTGACCGCGTCGGGTTCGTCGGCGACGTCCTCGGCCAGCGCGGCCAGCGGGTAGTGGTCGGCGGCCACCGGGGCGGTCACGGCGGCGTCGAAGCGGCCCTCGCCGACCCCGACCGCGGCGGCGGCGGTGGAGGTGGCGGCCACCTGGGTGGCGCCGGGCAGGGTGGCCGCCAGCCAGGCGCGGACCTGGGCCAGCGCGTGCGGGTGGCTGGCCACGGTGCGCACGTCGGCGGCGGTGGTGCCGGGGCGGGTCAGCACGGAGAAGCGGATGGGCAGCACGTGCTCGGCGACCGCGACCACCGGTTCGCCGACGGCCAACGCGTCCATCGTGGCCGACACCGCGCCCTCGACCGAGTTCTCCACCGGCACGCAGGCCAGGTCGGCCCCGCCCGCGCGCAGCGCGTCCACCGCGTCGGGGATCGTGGTGTGGGGGACCAGCTCGGCACGCGCGTCGAAGGTGCGGGCCGCCTGCTCGGTGAACGTCCCCCGGGGCCCGAAGTAGGCGATGATCGGCACGCGGTTCACCCTACGCAGGGTGCCCCCGACCACCGGTGGCCACCACCGGTTGTGGTGCTGGTTACCGAACGGCGGTTACACGGCGGCGGTCGGGAGTGCCATGCTGGGACCCGTGACCGCGGATTCGGAGACCGGGACGGCGTCCCCGCACGGCCACCTCGCCAGCGGACCGCAGCTCGTGCTCTGCGCGGTGCACGCGGACCTCGCCGAGGCGTGGGACTCCGCCGCCGCGGGCAGGCCGGAGATCCGGGTGCACCGCGGTTCCCTGCTGGAGGTCGACGCGGACGCGGTCGTCTCCCCCGCCAACTCCTTCGGGTGGATGCGCGGCGGCATCGACGCGGTCTACACCGCCGCCTTCCCCACGGTCGAGCAGTCGGTGCGCAGCGCGGTGCTGGCCTACCACGGTGGCGAGCTGCCGGTCGGCGAGGCGCTGATCGTGCCCACCGACGCGGTGCGCCCGGCGTGGCTGATCACCGCCCCCACCATGCGCGAACCCGGGGTGCTGCTCCCGCCGGACACCGTGCACCCCTACCTGGCGGCCCGCGCGGTCTTCCGGCTCTGGCGCGACGGCGCGCTCGACGACGGCACCCCGGTCCGCGAGGTCGTCCGCACCATCGCGGTGCCGGGCCTGGGCACCGGGGTCGGCCGGGTGCCGCCCGCCGTGTGCGCCCGCCAGCTCGCCGCGGCGTGGGACGAGGTCTTCGCGGGCGTCTGAGCCCGATCCCCGCAGGTGCGCACGGGTACCCGGGTGATCGCACTCACCGGGATGAGTGAAATCGGCGCCACGTCATGTGCGCCACACCAAACCGTCGCCCGATCGGTGTAATCGGTCACAGCGCAAACACCCGGTGAACACCTACGTTGGCGGCGTACGCACCACCCAACTCGGCGAGGAGTCGGTCATGACCCGGGTGCGCGAGCTGAGCCCGTACGTGGAGCTCCGCCGGGAGCAGTGGCGGCAACTGCGCCGGTCGACGCCCCTCCCGCTGACCCTCGACGAACTGGTCGCCCTGCGCGGCCTGCGCGACCCGGTCGACCTGGAAGAGGTCGTCGACGTCTACCTGCCGCTGTCGCGGCTGATCTCGTTGCAGGTGGCGGCCCGGCAGCGGCTGTACCAGTCGACCAGGGAGTTCCTCGGCGAGGACCCCAAGGTGGGCGACAAGGTGCCGTTCGTCATCGGCATCGCGGGCAGCGTCGCGGTCGGCAAGTCGACAACGGCCCGGCTGCTGCGCACCCTGCTGGCCCGCTGGCCCGACCACCCGCACGTCGACCTGATCACCACCGACGGCTTCCTGTTCCCCAAGGCCGAGCTGCTGCGCCGGGACCTGATGAGCCGCAAGGGCTTCCCGGAGAGCTACGACCGCCGCGCCCTGCTGCGGTTCGTCTCCGAGGTGAAGGCGGGGGCGGCGGAGGTGCGCGCCCCGGTCTACTCGCACCTGGCCTACGACATCGTCCCCGGCGAGGAGCAGGTGGTGCGCCGCCCGGACATCCTCATCGTCGAGGGCCTCAACGTCCTGCAACCGGGCGCCCGGCTCGCCGTGTCCGACCTGTTCGACTTCTCCGTCTACGTCGACGCCCACACCGACGACATCGAGCGCTGGTACATCGACCGGTTCCTGGCCCTGCGCAGCACCGCGTTCGCCGACCCCGCCTCGCACTTCCACCACTACGCCTCCCTGACCGACGAGCAGGCTTCGGCGGAGGCGGCGAAGCTGTGGAAGCAGACCAACGAACCCAACCTGGTCAACAACATCCTCCCCACCCGCCCCCGCGCCACCCTGGTCCTGCGCAAGGGATCGGACCACCGCACCACCAGGGTCCGACTCCGTAAGCTCTGAACCGTGATCCGGGTGCTGCTGGTCGACGACCACGAGGTGGTCCGCCGCGGCCTGCGCGACCTCCTCGACGGCGAACCCGACATCGAGGTCGTCGCCCAGGCGGGCGGGGTGGCCGAGGCCCTGGTGCGCGCCACGGCGTCGACCCCGGACGTGGCGGTGGTGGACGTGCGCCTGCCGGACGGGGACGGGGTGGGGCTGTGCAGGCGGCTCGGCGAACTCGACCCGGCACCGCACTGCCTGGTGCTCACCGCGTTCGACGACGAGCAGGCGCTGGTCGAGGCGATCATGGCGGGGGCCGCGGGGTACCTGTTGAAGCAGGTGCGGGGGCAGGACCTGGTGACGGCGGTGCGCGAGGTGGCCGCCGGGCGGTCGCTGCTGGACCCGGTGACGACGGCCCGGGTGCTGGAGCGGATGCGGCGCAGCGCCGAGGCCGACGAGCTGGCGGGGCTCACCGAGCGGGAGCGGGCGGTGCTGGAGCTGATCGGCGAGGGGATGTCGAACCGGGAGATCGCCGAGCGGCTGTTCCTGGCGGAGAAGACGGTGAAGAACTACGTGACGTCGGTCCTGGCGAAGCTGGGGATGGAGCGGCGGACGCAGGCGGTGGCGTGGATCGCCCGGCGGGAGAAGCGCTGAGGCGGACCTAGTCCACTACTTCACTAGTGAAAGGTGTTACCTTGACGTCGGTCGACGACGGAGAGGGGGACGGCCGTGAACTCGCGAGAAGCGCTTCCGGTCAGTGCCGGAGGACTGGGCAGGGAGTACCGCAGGGGGTGGGCGCTGCGGGAGGTGTCCCTGGAGGTCCCCGAGAACCGGATCGTGGCCCTGGTCGGCCCGAACGGCGCGGGCAAGAGCACGCTGATGGGGCTGATCACCGGTCTGCTGCGCCCGACGACCGGGTCGATCACCGTCTTCGGCGACCGCCCCACGGGCCGGGGGCTGCACCCCGCGGTGTCCTACCTGGCCCAGCAGAAGCCGCTGTACCAGGAGTTCACCGTGGCCGAGACGCTGGCGTTCGGAGCGCGGACCAACCCGACCTGGGACCAGCACCACGCCGAGCACCTGGTCGAGCAGGCGGCGGTGCCGATGGGTGCGGCGGTGGGCACCCTGTCCGGCGGGCAGCGCACCCGCGTCGCCCTGGCCCTAGCGCCCGAGGCTGCTGCTGCTCGACGAGCCGCTGGCCGACCTGGACCCGCTGGCCCGCGAGACCGTGCTGCGCGCGCTGATCACCGAGGCGCGGACCCACGGCATCACCGTGGTGCTGTCCTCGCACGTGCTGGCCGAACTCGAAGGCGTGTGCGACCACCTCGTGCTGCTGCACGGGGGCCGCGTCCTGCTGGCGGGCGACGTCGACCGGCTCGGCGCCGACGGCACCCCGCTCGGCGAACTGGTACTGGACCACATGCGCAGGGCGGCCCGGGGGGAAGCGGCATGATCTGGGTCTCCTGGCGGCGACAACGCCCGCAACTGATCACCCTGCTCGCCGTGCTGGTCGTCGGCGCGGGTGCCGTCGTCCTGCTGCGGTCGAACATGGTCGACACCATCAACTCGTTGCAGCTCAACGGATGCGTGACGCGGGTGGGCCCGGAGTGCCTGGAGGGCAGTCGGGCGGGCGACTTCCGGGGTGCGTGGACCACCGAGCTCAACCTGGGGCAAGCCGCGATCCTCGCCCTGCCCGCCCTGATCGGCGTGTTCATCGGCGCACCCCTGTTCGCCAGGGAACTGGAACAGGGCACGCACGTCCTGGCCTTCACCCAGTCGGTGAGCCGCACCCGGTGGATGTCCAGCAAGCTGGTCGTCGCGCTGGCACCGGCGTTGGTCGTGCTGATCGCGCTGCAATCCCTGGTCTCGTGGTGGCTGTCCGCGGCCGGGCTGCTGGGTCCGCGGAGCAGCGGGTCGTTCCACTTCCTCAACTTCGGGATCGAGCACGCCTCGCCGGTCGCCCACGCGCTGTTCGCCTTCGCGCTCGGCACCTTCGTCGGCGTGGTGTCCCGCCGCACCCTGGTGGCGATGACCGTGACGCTCAGCGCGTTCACCGTCGTGCGCTTCGCCCTGTCCGACGTGGTGGGCCGCCTGGTTCCCACCCAGCGGCTGGAAGTCGCGGCGGGCGAGAGCCTGGCCGAGAGCCGGGGCGGCAACCTGGCGGTCGAGAGCGGCTGGCTCGACGCGGCCGGGCAGCGGGTCTCCACCGACAGGGCTGATGCCCTGGCCCAAGCCTGCAAGACGACGGCGGCCGGGGTGCGCAGGACCCAGGAGGAGTGGCTGGCGTGCCTGCCGCGGTCCGGTCTCGCCAAGCAGTACGCGACCTTCGTCCCGGAGGGCCACGCCTGGCAGGTGCACCTGGTCGACGCCTCGATCTTCGGCGGGCTCGCGGTCCTGCTGCTGGCGGGCACCGCCTGGGTGCTGCGACGGCAGAGCTGAGCGCGGTGGGGACCCGGGAGCACCTATGCTGACCGGTGTGATCGAGTTCCGGATCGACCGGCGCTCCGGGGTCTCCACCTACGTGCAGATCGTCCAGCAGGTCAGGCAGGCCATGCGACTGGGGCTGCTGAACCCCGGCGACCGGCTGCCCTCGGCGCGGGAGGTGGTGGAGGCGACCACCGTCAACCCCAACACCGTGCTCAAGGCGTACCGCGAGCTGGAACGGGAAGGGCTGGTGGAGGCCCGCCGCGGCCTGGGCACCTTCGTCACCACGTCGCTGTCCTCCGAGGCCACCACCGGCGACGACGCGCCGCTGCGGCGGGAACTGGCGGGCTGGATGGGCCGCGCCCGGGAGGGCGGCCTCGTCGTCGAGGACGTCGACGCCCTGTACTCCGCGGTCCGCGACGAGCACTACCCCGCTGAGGAACGACCATGAACCCCCTGTCCGCCACCGCCGTGGGCAAGCGCTACCGCACCCGCTGGGCGCTGCGCGAGTGCAGCTTCGCCGTCCCCGAGGGCAAGGTCGTCGCCCTGGTCGGCCCGAACGGCGCGGGCAAGAGCACCCTGCTGCGCATGGCCGCGGGCCTCGTCCGCCCGACGACCGGCGAGCTGAGGACCTTCGACACCCCCACCGACGGCCGCACCCACCCGGACGTCTCGTTCCTGGCGCAGGACCGACCGCTCTACCGCGACCTCACGGTGCGCGAGCTGACCCGCGCCTGCGCGGCCATGAATGACCGCTGGTCCGCCGACCGGGTCCGCGAGGTGCTCGGGCTGCTGGCGGGTGTGGACCGCGACGCGAAGGTCGACACCCTGTCCGCGGGCGCCCGGACCCAGGTGGCCATCGCGATGGCGCTGGGGCGCCTCCCCCGGCTGCTGCTCCTGGACGAACCGCTGTCCGACCTGGACCCGCTGGCCCGCGACGAGACGCTGCGGATCATCATGACCGAGGTCGCCGACCGCGGGACCACGGTGGTGGTGTCCTCGCACCTGCTCAGCGACCTGCGCGAGGTGTGCGACCACCTCCTGCTGGTCGACGGGGGCCGGGTCCAGGTCGACGGCGACATCGAGGAAGTCCTCGCCGAGCACCGCGTCCTGGTCGGCCCGGTGGCCGACGAGTCCGCCGTGGGGGGAACGCTGATCAGCGCGACCCGCACCGGGCGCCAGTCCACCCTGCTGCTGCGGGGGGCCGGGCGGGCACCCGAGGGGTGGGCGGGCACCGAACCCGACCTGGAGTCGCTGGTCATGGGATACCTGCGCGCCTCACGCGAACGGCGCCTCCGCTGAGGACCAGCGCGGGTGGTGGAGCGGCGCGGTCGCACGGTGATCGGTGGCGGGAAGGGTTGACCTTGCCCCTGCGTCAGGGTCGGAGCATTGCCGGGTGACGAACAGCAGCACTCCCCCGGCCCGGCTCACCCCGCCGGTCGGGGGTTTCCAGGAGATCAGCGGTCGACGGGTCTTCGCGCACCGGTCGGGCGGCGGCGGACCGGCCGTCGTGTTCCTGGCGGGCGCGGGGGCGGTCGGCCTGGACTACTTCGGGGTCCAGCAGGAGGTTTCCCGGTTCACCACCGCGGTGGTGTACGACCGGGGCGGCACCGGCTACAGCGATCCCCTCCCACTGCCACGGACCGCGGGCGCGGTCGCGGTGGAACTGCGCGAACTGTTGCGCGCCATGGACATCGCCGCCCCGTACGTGCTCGTGCCGCACTCCCTCGGCGGCCTGCACGCGCACCGGTTCACGCAGTTGTACCCCCGGGACGTGGCCGGGCTGGTCTGGCTGGACGGCCTGCACCGCGACTGGGACGAGTTCATGCCGCCCGCGGTGCGGCTCGCCGAGACCGAACGGGGAGCGCCCGGCCCGGAGCAACTGGAACGGATGCGCCCGGCCCTGCGCGAGATGCGTGCCGAACTGCTGGCGGACTACCCGGACCACGTGCGGCAACCGCTGATCGACGCCCACGACAGCGACGGGTGGATTCGGGTCGGCAGCGCCGAGCGCGGCGCGCTGGTCGAACTCGCCGCCGAACTGCGGGCCGGTCCAGACCTCCCCGACGTACCGGTGATCGCGCTCAGCGTCCTGGCCCAGGACGAGACGCGGGACGGCCGCAGGAGGATGGACGCGGCCCTGGTGGGCGCGGTCACGCACGGGGAGCAGCGCACCCTGTCCGACACCCTCCACCACCGGCTCTGCTTCGACCGCCCCGACGCCGTGGTCCAGGCGATCCGCGACGTCGTCGACCGGGTGGCCCGCCCCAGGACCCGGCACGACCACGTTCCCCGGACCGAAGGCGGACGGTGCTGACGATCGGTCAACTCGCGGCGACCGCGGGCGTGACCGTGCGCACCGTCCGCCACTACCACCACGTCGGCCTGCTGCCCGAACCCGAGCGCGACGCCTCCGGCTACCGCCGCTACAGCGCGCAGGCGGCGGTGGACCTCATCCGCATCAGGACCCTCGCCGACGCAGGCGTTCCCCTCGCCCGCGTCGACGCGTTGCTGCACGCCCAGCCCACCGAGTTCGCGTCGGCCATCGCCGACATCGACGCCGAGTTGCGGCGCAGGGTCGACCGGATCACCGAGTCCCGCCGCCGGATCGCCGACTTGACCAGCGGCGAACGGCTCGTCCTGCCCCCCGAGGTGGTCGCCACCCTGGACCGGATGCGCGACCTCGGGATCAGCGAACAGCGGGTGCGCCTCGAACGCGACTCGTGGATCTTGATGCGGGCCCTGGACCCGGGCGCCGTACCCCAGCGCCTACGGGACAAGAACGCGGACTTCGACGACCCCGAGACGATGCGCCTGTACCGCGCCTGCGACGAATCGGTCGACTGGGACCCGAGCGACCCGCGCCTGGACCGGCTCATCGACGACCTGGACGCGTGGGAGGTCGCCCACGAACGGGACAGCAGACCGGGCAGCCTGCGGCTGATCTCCTCCCGGATCGCCGAGGCGTCACCGGCCTGGCGACGCATCCTCGAAGCCCTCGCCCACCGCGCCGAGCGGCGCCGAACCGCCGATCACGACCTCAGCGCGGGTCCCGCCGCCGGAACCGACGGTTCATCCACGAGTCGAACGGCCGGCTGAGACCGGCCCAGCCTGGGTGGACCGGGGAATGAGCAGCAGTGCGCCGGGATGGCCGGGGCCACTCACCGGGTTCGCGGCCCGGTCCGGCTGCCGCACCACCTCGGGCACACCTCCCCCATCGCGCCCAGGCCGCCGTGACCGCGCCGCGGGGGTTGGACGTTGCGGTGAGCACGAGCGTTGGGCTGGTGTTCAGGCGAGGGGGACTTCCCAGGTGACGGTGGTGCCGCTGCGGGGGCTGGAGCGGACTTCGCAGTGGCCGCCCGCGCTCTCGGCGCGTTCGCGGATGTTCTGCAACCCGCGCTTGGTGATGCCCCGGGGGATGCCGCAGCCGTCGTCGGCGACGGTGAGGCGGAGGGTGGTGGGGGTGCGGCGGAGGTGGACCGCGACGCGCATGGCGCCCGCGTGGCGGACGACGTTGGAGAGGGCTTCGCGGAGGGCGGCCCTGGCGTTGTCGGCGACCGGCACCGGGACGCCGCGGATGTCGCCGGTCAGGTCGAAGGACGGGGTGAAGCCGAGGAGTTCGCGGGCGGTGTCGACCTCGGCCTGGGCTGATTCGGCCAGGTCGGTGGCGGGTTCGTCGGGTTCGGGGTTGCGCAGGGTGCGGACGACCGCGCGGACGTCGGCGATGGCGGTGTCGAGTTGGTCGACGGCTTCGGCGAGGCGGGTGGCGTCGGCCCGGGGGAGTTTGCGGGTGGGGCGGCGGGCGAGGAGGTCCAGTTGCATGCCCGCGGCGTAGAGGCGCTGGATGATCACGTCGTGCAGGTCGCGGGCGATGCGTTCGCGTTCCTCGTAGAGGTCGACGCGGTTGCGGGCGGTGGCGCCCTCGGCGAGGACGAGGACGAGGCCCGCTTGGGCGGCGAACGCGGTCAACATGTCGACTGTGTCGCGTTGGAACGGTTCGGCGCGGCGCTTGCGGTAGACGGTGAGCGCGCCCAGCCTGCTCTCCCTGGTGCCGAAGGGGGCGGCGGCGAAGGGGCCGTAGACGCTCAACTCCCTGGGGACGTAGGGGGCGGTGCGGGGGTCGGTCGTGACGTCGTCGGCCACGATCGGGACGCCGCCGCGGGCGACTCGGGCCGCCGAGGAGCGGGGGGACAGGACGACGCCGACCGGGTCGGGGTCGCGGGCGCCCGCCGCCGCCTCCACGGTCAGCGAGCCGTCCGGGTTGCCCGCCATGACCAGGCCGAGGTCGGCCTCGGCCAGTTCGGCCGCCGCCCGGACGACGCGGTCCAGCACCGCGGCGGGGTCATCGCCCGCGAGCGCCGCGGTGGCGATCTCGGTTGACGCGGTCAGGGTCCGCGCGGCCAGGGTCGGGTCCATGAGCTTCATCAGGTTAGGCGCTCACCGGGTCCACGACGCGCACCCGACCGTGTGAGACAGCCAGCACCACGTCGGCGGCGGCGGCCTCCTCGGGGTGGTGGGTGATGTGCACGACGGTGCCGGGGTGGGCGGCGACGGCGGCGCGGACGTGCTCGGCGTTCTCCGGGTCCAGGTGGGCGGTGGGCTCGTCGAGCAGCAGCAGGTCCGCCCCGGTGAGCAGGGCGCGGGCCAGGGCGACGCGCTGCGCCTCGCCGCCGGAGAGGGTGGTGGCGGTGGTGTCGAGCGGCAGGTGCAGCCGGACCTTCGCCAGCGCGGCCCGCAGTTGCGCGTCGGTGGCCCCCGGGTCGGCGAGGCGGAGGTTTTCGCGCAGGGTCGTCGAGACCAGCATGGGTTCCTGCGGGCACCACGCCACCGCGTCCGGCCTGCTCACCGTTCCCCGCTCCGCGTCGAGGAACCCGAGCAGCAGCGCCACCAGCGTCGACTTGCCCGCCCCGGACGGTCCGACGACGGCCACCCGCTGCCCCGCGCGTATCGCCAAGTCGACATTTTCCAGCGCGGGTTCGGCCGCTCCCGGCCACCGGGCGGTCACGCCGTCCAAGCGGATGCCGGGGCCGGGGGTCACCGACCGGTCGGCGGGTTCGGGTGTGGGCAGCGCGGTCCGGGCGTGGGCCGCGCGGAGCGGGGCGAGGTTCACCGCCGCCGTGGTCAGCGGGACCAGGGCTTCGGCGAGCGCCAGCGGGATCAGCCCCACGATCGGCACCAGCACCGGGTCGATCCCGGACGTCGCCGCCAGCGCGACCCCGACGACGGTTGCCGCCCCCAGGGCGAGCGTGATCACCGCCTGCCCCGCACCCGCCCCGAACGCCTGGCGCCGGGCGGCGGCGACCAGTGCCCGGTCGGCCACCGCGATCGCGGCCCGCCGCTGCTGCGCCTCGCCGAACGCGAGCAGTTCGGCCGCGGCGGTGAACAGCGTCTGCGTGCCCACCGCGATCCGCCGCTTCCCCGCCGCGAGCGCCCGGCTGGCCCGCCGTTCGGCGAGCACGGCCACCGCGGGTCCGGCGAGCGCGGCCACCGCGACGGCCAGCGCCAGGGCCAGCCCGGCGCCGGGCAGCACCGCCGCCTGCACCGCGACCGCCGCCACCGCGACGCAGGCCGCCACGATCGGCGGCACGAGCACCCGCAGGCCCAGGTCGCGCACGGCGTCGACGTCGTCCACCAGCCGCCGCACCCCTTCGCCGCGGCGCAGGCCGAGCGTGCGGGCGGGGCCGAGCCGCACCAGGTCGGTCCACAGCCGCACCCGCAGGCCGGTGGCGATCCGGAACGCCGCGTCGTGGCTGACCAGGCGTTCCAGGTAGCGCAACCCGGCCCTGGCGAGCCCGAAGAAGCGCACGCCGACGACCGCGACCGACAGCACCAGGATCGGCGGTTGCTGCGACGCCCGCGCGATCAGCCACCCCGACAGCGCCGTCAGCGCCACCCCGCACACCAGCGCCGCCGCCCCCAGCAGCGCCCCGCCGACGAGCCTGCGCGTCACCAGCGACCGCAGCGGCAGCCGGTCCGCCGCCGACTCGACGGCGGGCGCGACCGCCGCCCCCGGCTCCGCGGCGGCCTCCCCGTCCGCCACCCGGTGCGTCGCCAGCAGCACCGCCACCCCACGTTCAGCAGCCCGCCGCACCGCCCCCATCACGTACGCCGCCGCAGCCGCGTCCAGGTGCGCCGTGGGTTCGTCGAGCACCAGCAGCCGCACCCCCGGCCGGGCCAGCGCCCGCGCCACCGCCACCCGTTGACGCTCCCCTGTGGACAGTTCGGCGACCGGCCTGCCCAGGGCGTGCGCGATCCCCACCTCGCGCGCCCACTCCGCGGGCACGTCCACCACGTCCGAGGCGAACACCGGCCGCTGCGGCACCCACCCCACCAGCCGCCGCCACGCCTCGACGTCCAGCTCCCCCAGCGGGACCCCGTCCACCTCGACGGAACCGCCCGTGGGCGCGACGAACCCCAGCAGCACCCCGAACAGCGTCGACTTCCCGCTGCCGCTCGGTGAGTCCAGCCGCACGACCTCTCCCGGCCGCACGGTCAACGTCACCCCGTCCGGCGCGAAGCCCTCCCGCCGCCGCACCCGCAGCCCGGTGACCCGCAGCTCGGCGAAGTCCGCCACGGCGACCCCACCCGCGCGCGGCACCTCGGGCACGGCCGCGATCCGGCGGACCGCCTCCAGCCCGTCCTCGCTGGCGTGGTGCGCCGCGCCCGCCGCCCGCAGCGGCAGGTAGCACTCCGGCACCACGACCAGCACGAACAGCCCCACGGCCAGCGAGAGGTCCCCCGCGACCAGCCGCAGGCCGATCACCACGGCGACCAGCGCGACCGACAGCGTGGCCACCAGTTCCAGGGCGAACGCCGAGGAGAACGCCACCCGCAGCACGCCGAGGCTGCGCTTGCGGTGCGCCTCGGACACCTCCCGCACGGTCCGCGCCTGCGCTTCCGCGCGCCGGAACGCCGCGAGCACCGGCAGTGCCCCGACCAGCTCCACCAGGTACCCCGACAGCCGTTCCAGCGCCGCCGCGGCGGGTCCGACGCGGTCCTCGGTGTAGCGGCCGATGACGATGGCGAACAGCGGGATCAGCGGCACGGTCAGCGCGACCACCACCGCCGAGGGCCAGTCCACGAACAGGATCACCGCGCCGACGCCCAGCGGCGCCGCGACGGCGGTGACCAGGGCGGGCAGGTACACCGCGAAGTAGTCGTCGAGCGCGTCGAGCCCGCGCGTGGCGAGCGCGGTCAGCTCACCCGCGCCCCGCTCGGCGATCCACTCCGGACCCGCGGCCAGCGCCCGGTCGAGCACCAGGGCGCGCAGTTCGGCCTTGGCCCCGGCCGCCGCGCGCACGGCCACGACCTGCGTCGCCCAGGACAGCAGGGCCCGCGCGACCACCGCGCCCGCCAGCACGGGCAGCGCCCACGGCGGGAGCCCGGAACCGGTGACGACCCCGGCCACCGCCGCCGCGAGCGCCCACGCCTGCACGAGCACGGCCACCGCCGCCAGCACGGACAGGGCGCCGCACCCCTGAAGCGCCCGCCGTGCCGACGGCGACAGCCCTGGCAGGGCCCCGAGGGGCCCTCGGCGGGCGGCCGGGGGTGGTCCCGACCGCCCACCTCCCCCGGTGTGCCGACTGGCGGGACGGCCGTCACCGGGGGTGCTCATGGCACGTGCACGGGCGGGATGTGCGCCGTGCTCACGCGCTTGCGGAAGACCCAGTACGTCCAGGCCTGGTAGACCAGCACGGCGGGTGTGCCGAACAGGGCGACCCAGCTAATGACCTGGAGGGTGTAGGGGCTCGACGCGGTGTCGGCGACGGTCAGCGACCAGGCCGGGTCCAGGGTGGAGGGCAGGACGTTCGGGTAGAGCGCGCCGAACAGCGCCACCACCGCGGCGGCGATGACGACCCCCAGCGCGGCGAACGCCTGCCCCTCCCGTCCCCGGCCCAGGCGGTCGAACGCGACCACCCCGGCCGCCGCGGCCACCCCGACCGCGAGCCAGCTCCACCCTGCCCCCGCCTCGAGCTGCGCCAGCACGAGCAGTGCACCCAGCGGCGCCAGCGCCAGCGGCCCGAACCGCAGCGCCAGGTTCCGCGCCCGGTGCCGGATGTCCCCGTCGGTCTTGAGCGACAGGAACACCGCCCCGTGCACCAGGGCGAAGCCGACCAGCGCGACCGCGCCGAGCACCGTCTCCGGCCGCACCGAGGCGAACACCGAGCCCACCCGGTTGCCGTCGGCGTCGAGCGGGAGCCCGAACACGGTCGTCGAGATCAGCAGGCCGACCCCCAGCGCCGGGACCAGCGACCCGGTGAAGATCACCCGGTCCCAGGTGCGCCGCCAGCGGTCGGAGTCGACCTTGCCGCGGTACTCGAACGCCACCCCGCGCCCGATCAGGCCGAGCAGGACCAGCAGCACCGGCAGGTAGGTGGCGCTGAGCAGCGAGGCGTACCAGCCGGGGAAGGCGGCGAAGGTGGCGCCGACGGCCACGATCAGCCACACCTCGTTGCCGTCCCACACCGGTCCGATGGTGTTGACCATGACCCGGCGCTCGGTGTTGTCCTCGGCCAGCACCGGCAGCAGCATCCCGACGCCGAAGTCGAAGCCCTCCAGGAACAGGTAGCCCAGCCAGAGCAGGGCGATGACGCAGAACCAGACGACCGCGAGTTCCATGTCCCCTCCTCAGTAGGCGAACGCGAGCTTGTCGCCCGGCTCGGTGTCGTCGGTGTCCTTCGGCGGCATCACGCCCGCCACGCCCGCCCGGGCGTACCGCCTGATCAGGTAGAACTCCACCCCGGCGAGGACCGCGTAGACGGTGGTCAGCGCGATGAGCGAGGTCAGCACCTCGCCGACGGTCACCCCGGAGACGCCGCGCGCGGTGAACAGCCACACACCGTCCACACCGGACGGGTTGGGCGCGACCACGAACGGCTGCCTGCCCATCTCGGTGAAGATCCAGCCGAAGCTGTTGCCCACGAACGGTGTCGCGATGCCCGCCAGGGCCAGCCGGGGCAGCCACTTCGAGCGCGGGACCCGGCCCTTGCGGGTGAACCACAGCACGGCCGCCCCGGTCAGCGCCGACAGCGCACCGAAGCCGATCATGAACCGGAAGGCCCAGTAGGTGACCGGCAGGTTCGGCACGTAGTCGATCGGCTTGCCCGACAGCTCACCGAGCCGGTCGTCGACCGGGTAGTTGGTGCCGTACGCCTGCCGGTACTCGGCCACGAGCTGGTCGATGCCGCGCACCTCGGTGGTGAAGTCGTTGTGCGCCAGGAAGGACAGCAGCGCGGGCACGGTGATGGACTTGACGCTCTCGCAGTCCGGCCGCGACACGTCGCCCACGGCGAAGATCGAGAAGCTGGCTGGCTGCTCGGTGTGGCACAGCGCCTCGGCGGCGGCCATCTTCATCGGCTGCTGCTCGAACATCAGCTTGCCCTGCGCGTCCCCGCTGACCGCCAGCGCCGCGAACGCGACCAGCCCCACCACCCCGCCGAGCTTCACCGACGCCCGCCACACGGGCTGGTCCTCGGACTCGCGGCGGCACAGGTGCCAGGTGCCGATGCCGACCAGGAACGCCCCGGCCACCGCGAAGCAGCCCGCGATCGCGTGCGGCACGGCGGTCAGCGCGGTGTTGTTGCCCAGCACCGCCCAGATCGAGGTCAGCCGGGGCCGCCCGTCGACCAGTTCCACCCCCACCGGGTGCTGCATCCACGAGTTCGCCGCCAGGATGAAGTACGCCGAGGCGACCGTGGCCAGTGAGAACGCCCACGCGCAGGCCAGGTGCACCCGCTTCGGCAACCGGTCCCAGCCGAAGATCCACAGCCCCAGGAACGTGGACTCGACGAAGAACGCGACCAGCCCCTCCATCGCCAGCGGCGCCCCGAACACGTCGCCGACGAACCGGGAGTACTCGCTCCAGGACATCCCGAACTGGAACTCCTGCACGATGCCGGTGACCACGCCCATGGCGAAGTTGACCAGCATCAACTTGCCCCAGAACTTGGTCATCCGCAGGTACTTCACGTCGCCGGTGCGCACCCACGCCGTCTGCACGCCCGCGACCAGCACCGCCAGACCGATGGTCAGCGGCACCATCAGGAAGTGGTAGACGGTGGTGATGCCGAACTGCCACCGCGCCAGGTCGAGTACGTCCACACCACACAGGGTCCGCCGGTCCCGGCCCCGATCCCAGGTCTGCGGGTCCCCCTCGACCGGGACGTAGGTCCCGTGAGCGGGACCACCTGGTGCGGGCGCCCCGATCGGCTATGCTGGCGCCCGGTAGAAGGGGAGTAGCCCCCAACGACCCGATCGACATACTGACCCGGCTCGCCGGGTCCGGTCGGGCGGCCCCGGGAGATCCGAGGCGGGCGAGACCTTCGATCCAGGCACAGCCATGTGCCGGATCGAGGTCGCGCGCGTCCGAGGTCCGGCCTGAAATCAGGTCAGGGGTAAGCGCACCGATGGACGCGGTCGTCGTCAGCACTCTCGTGTCGTTCTGGGTCATCTTCGTCGCCGAACTCGGCGACAAGTCCCAGTTGATGGCACTGACCTTCGCCACCCGGTACCGGGTGTGGCCGGTCCTCGTCGGCATCACCGCCGCCACCGCCGTCGTGCACCTGGCCTCGGTCGCCATCGGTCACGGCCTGGGCTCGGCGCTGCCCACCGGGTGGATCAACCTGGCCGCCGCGCTGGCCTTCCTCGCCTTCGGCCTGTGGACGCTGCGCGGCGACGAACTGACCGAGGACGAGAAGGCCAAGGCGAGCCGGGTCACCAAGTCGGTGGTGATCGCCGTGGGCACCGCGTTCTTCCTGTCCGAACTGGGCGACAAGACCATGCTCGCCACCATCACCCTGGCCACGGACTACGGCTGGTTCGGCGTGTGGCTGGGCTCCACGGTCGGCATGGTCGCCGCCGACGCGCTGGCGATCGTGATCGGCCGGGCCCTGGGCCGCAACCTCCCGGAGAAGGCCATCCGCTACGGCGCGTCGGCCCTGTTCTTCCTCTTCGGCGCCTGGCTGCTGGTGGAGGCGATCACCGAACTCACCTGAGCCCGAGGATGCGGCGGGTGGTCTCGTCGGTCTCGGCCACCCCGCGCCGGATGCCCTCAAGCTGCTCGGCCAGGTCGGTGACCGGGTTGGCCTCGGGGAACGCGGGCGGCGAGGTCGCCAGCTCCACCGCGCGGGCCACCAGACCCGCCAGGCCGATAGCCCCGGACTCAAGCTGGGCCAGCAGCCGGTCGCGGGCGGCGGTGAGCCTGCCGTGCACCTCCCGCTGGTCGCGCACCGAGGCCAGGGACTTGTCCAGCTCGGCGCGCACGTCGTCGGCGCGGGCGTTGGTCTTGGCCGCCCGCAGCCTGCGGTCGTCGGCGGCGAGGGTGCCCAGGTCGACGCGGGCCAGCGCCCGGTGCGTGGCGGTCACCCGGCCCGCGAGGCGGTGCAGGGTGTCGACAGTGCCGTTGACGGTCGCGGTCATGCCCGCGACCTGCTCGGCCAACGGCCCCGGCGGCAGCGACCCGGCGACGTCGGCGAACTCCCGCTCGGCGTCGACGGCGCGGCGCAACCAGCCCGCCTCGTCGCTGAACTGCGCCACCTCCACCACCGGCCGCTGCCGCTCCTCGGGTTCCCGCTCGCGCTTGGAGCGCCCGAACAGCACGACCTTGAGCAGCAGCACCCCCGCGCCGATCCCGGCGGCTGTGGGCGCGGGCAGGTGGGCGGCCCAGGCGGCGCCGCCCGCGACGGTGGCCGCGAGCAGGCCCCAGGGCTCGACCAGGTGCTTCGCGTACCCCATGTCGGCCCCCCGGGAAGTCGCGGGTCCGGGACCCGCGGTGCGGAACCCGACCGATGGTGCCAGCTCGGAGCACCACCGGGGGCGAGATCAGCGGACGACACGTGCTCCCGGCCGCGGTGGCGGGCAGGACCGGTCCCCGGTGATCGCGCGGTGCCGCGACCACCGCCGATCGGGTTACCGTGGTCGGTGGCCTCCGCTCTGTTGCACCGCGCTCTCACCGACCCCGGCATCCCACCGCTGCGAACGCTGCCCGAACGCGCCGCCGCGCTCCTGGAGGAGCTGGACGCCCCGCCCCGGCTCGCCGCCCACCTGCGCGCGGTCCACGACGTGGCCCACCAGCTCACCGGCTGGGTCCAGCGGAACCACCCCGGCCTGCCGTTCGACCGCGAGGCGACCCTCTTCGGCGCGGCCGTGCACGACATCGGCAAGACCCTGCACCCCGCCGAGCTGTCCGGCCCCGGCTCCGCGCACGAGGAAGCGGGCTACCGGCTCCTCCTGACCCACGGCGTCCCGGCGGACCTGGCCCGCTTCGCCCGCACCCACGCGACGTGGGCACCGGCCGACACCGGCACCGAGGACCTGCTGGTCAGCCTGGCCGACAAGGTCTGGAAGGCCAAGCGCCTCCCCGACCTGGAGCAACTGGTCGTCGACCGGCTGGCCGCCGCGAGCGGCCAGCAGCCGTGGGAGGCCTTCCTGGCCCTCGACGACCACCTCGAAGCCCTCGCCGCGGACGCCGACCACCGCCTGGCGTTCCAGGCGGCCCACCCCATCGCCGCCTGACGAGCGCCCCCTAGTCCCAGTCCGGGCCCCGGCGGGCCCACGACCAGGCGTAGCGGGGGTCCTCGTGGGTGGTCTCCGGGTCGGCCAGGTCGAGGGGGCGGAAGGTGTCGACCATGACCGCGGTCTCGTCGAAGCGCTCGGCGCCCAGGGATGCCTCGGCGGCGCCGGGCTGCGGGCCGTGAGTGAAGCCTGCCGGGTGCAGCGACAGGGAGCCGATGCCGATGCCGGAGCCCTTGCGCGCCTCGTAGTCGCCGCCGACGTAGAACATCAGCTCGTCGGAGTCGACGTTGGCGTGGTTGTAGGGGACCGGGACCGCGTCCGGGTGGTAGTCGACCTTGCGCGGGACGAACGAGCAGACCACGAAGTTCGGTCCCTCGAACGTCTGGTGCACCGGTGGCGGCTGGTGGATGCGGCCGGTGATCGGCTCGAAGTCGCCGATGTGGAACGCCCACGGGTACAGGCAGCCGTCCCAGCCGACCACGTCGAACGGGTGTTGGGCGTAGGTGTAGCGGGTCAGGCCGGAGCGGTGGCGCACCAGCACGTCGACGTCGGTGCCCTCGACCAGCAGGGGCTCGGTGGGGCCGCGCTGGTCGCGCTCGCAGTACGGGGAGTGCTCCAGGAACTGGCCCCGGGTGGACAGGTAGCGCTTGGGCGGGCCGATGTGGCCGGTCGCCTCCACGGTGTAGAGCCGCAGGTCGCCCTCGGGCAGCACGCGGTAGGTGGTGGAGGTGGGGATCACCACGTAGTCGCCGTCGGTGACCGCCAGGGCGCCGTAGATGGTCTCGATGGTGGCGGCGCCGCCTTGGACGTAGAGCAGTTCGTCGCCGACCGCGTTGCGGTAGAGCGGGCTCGGGGCGGCGGCCACGACGAAGGAGATCGTCACGTCCGCGTTGCCCAGCAGGGTGCGCCGCCCGGTGACCGCGTCGGTGCCCTCGGCCCACTGCATCTCCTGGGTGCGCAGGTGCCTCGGCTTGAGGGGGCGGTTGGGCGCCAGCGGGGTCCGGAAGTCGTCGACGGCGACCGCGTCGACGATCGCGGTGGGCGGGTACCGGTGGTACAGCAGCGCGGAATCCGACGAGAAGCCCTCGACGCCCATCAGCTCTTCGGCGTAGAGGGAACCGTCCGGTGAACGGAAGGTTGTGTGCCTCTTGCTGGGGATCTGCCCGACTCGGCGGTAGTAAGGCATGGCTCCTCCGGTGTCCGTTAGTCGGACATCTTTGTTCAGTTGCCGGTACGCCACTAGCGTGTCAGCCGTGTCAAGCGCCGTTCCCCTGCCTCCGCCCGGCCCTCGCGGCATTCCGCCCCTGTTCGCGCGGCTTGTCGACGACGCCGCCCTGTTCCCCCCGGGGAACGCCGCCATGCCCGACGCGGTGCGCCTGCACCTCGCCGGGCGGGCGGGCGAGCGCGCGGGCCTGATGGGCCTGTTCCTGTGCCAGGCGTCCCGCCTGCCCGAGCTGATCACCGAGTTGGTGAAGGCGAAACCGGCGAAACCGGTCGCGCTCTCGCTGGTGATCGACACCGGGCTGGGCGGGGTGCCGAAGGCGCTGTCGATCGTCGAGTCGCGAGCCGAGCTGCTCGCGCTGCGGATGGTCGAGATGCCCGCCCCTGCCGACATCGACGACGTCTGGCTGGAGCGGGTCAACGAGTTCGTCCCCGAGGACGTCATCCGGGTCGTGGAGCCCCGCCGCGGCGGGGTCGAGTGGCTGGAGGGCATCCGCCGGGTCGTCGAGCACGGGAGCTGGCCCAAGATCCGCACCGGCGGGCTGAGCCACGAGGCCTTCCCCAGCGTTGACGAGGTCGCCGACTTCCTGTCGGTGATCAGCGCGGGCGAGGCGTCGTTCAAGGCCACCGCGGGCCTGCACAACGCCGTCCGGCACACCGACGGGACCACCGGCTTCACCCACCACGGGTTCCTCAACCTGCTGGTCGCCACGGCCCGGCTGCTCTCCGGCGGCGACGTCCGCGCGGCGCTGTCGGAGACCGACGGCAAGCTGCTCGCCGAGGAGGCGGGCGGGCTCAGCGACCAGGCCGCGCACGCGGTGCGCGCGGTCTTCGGCTCCTACGGCTCCTGCTCGCTGACCGACCCCGCGACCGACCTGGAAGGGCTGGGCCTGCTGTGACGGCCTGCTGGATCGACGACCCGGCGTTCACCGCTTCCTCCCCGTTCGGACCGCAGACGCTGCCCTACGGGGTCGTGGAGACCCCGGACGGGCCCTCGGTGGCCGTGCGGGTGGGCGACCACGCGCTGCCGCTGCGCCCGATCGCGGCCGAGTTCACCCCCGACCTGCGCGAGCTGGTCACCGCGGCATCGCTCGACCCGCTGCTGGCGGCGGGCAGGCCCGCGTGGTCGGTCCTGCGCGCCCGGCTGCGCGAGCTGGTGACGGCCCCCGCCGCCCCGGCGGGCGCGGTCCTGCTGCCGCTCGCGGAGACGACCACGCGGTTGCCGTTCACCGTGGGCGACTACGTGGACTTCTACTCGTCGCGGGACCACGCGGAGAACGTCGGCCGCATCTTCCGCCCGGACGCGGAGCCGCTGCTGCCGAACTGGACGCACCTGCCGGTCGGCTACCACGGCCGGGCGGGCACGGTCGTGGTGTCGGGCACCGACGTGGTCCGCCCGCACGGGCAGCGCCGGGGGGCGGAGGGCCCGGAGTTCGGCCCGAGCACCCGGCTCGACATCGAGGCCGAGATCGGCTTCGTCTGCGGCGGCCCGGTGGCGGGCCGGGTGTCGACCTCGTCGGCCCCGGACCACGTCTTCGGCGTGGCCGTGGTCAACGACTGGTCCGCCCGCGACATCCAGGCCTGGGAGTACGTGCCGCTGGGCCCGTTCCTCGGCAAGTCCTTCGCCACCTCCATCAGCGCCTGGATCACCCCGCTGGAGGCCTTCGCCGCGGCGCGAGTGAAGGTGCCCGACCCCGGCCACCCCCGGCTGGACTACCTGGTCGAGGACCAGAACTGGGGTCTGGACCTGCACCTGGAGGTGGTCTGGAACGGCACCGTCGTCTCCCGCCCGGACTTCGCGGGCATGGCCTACTCGTGCGCCCAGCAGCTCGCGCACATGACGGTCAACGGCGCCACCGTCCGCCCCGGCGACCTGTTCGCCTCCGGCACCGTCTCCGGCCCGGAGAAGCGCCAGCGCGGCTCGTTCCTGGAGCTGAGCTGGAGCGGCGCGGAGCCGATCACCCTCGAAGACGGCAGCACCCGCACCTTCCTGGAGGACGGCGACACGGTGACGATCACCGCCACCGCCCCCGGCCCGGACGGTTCGGTCGTCGGCCTCGCCGAGGTCACCGGCACCGTGGTGGCAGCACCCTGATGCCCGGCATCCGGTCCACCGGCCCCGCGCCGCGCCCGACCCCGGCGGCGGGGAAGGAGAGCTCGCTGACCCTGGACCGGGGCCTGGCCCTGCTGCAGGCGGTGGCGGACGCGGACACCGAGGCGCCCACCATCAGCGACCTCGCCGTGGCCATCGGCGCCAGCCGGGCCGCGGTCTACCGGCTCCTGGTGCCGTTGCAGGCCCGCGGCCTGGTCCGGCGCGAGGGGTCGAAGGTGCGCCTGGGCCTGGGCCTGCTGCAACTGGCGGCGAAGGTCGCGCCCCAGTTGCGGGTGGCCGCCCTGCCCGCCCTGCGGGAGCTGGCCGAGGCCGTGGGCGCCACCGCGCACCTGACCGTCGCCGACGGGGACGAGGCGCAGGCCGTGGCGGTCGTCGAACCGTCGTGGACGACCTACCACGTGGCCTACCGGGTGGGCACCCGCCACGCGCTGCACCGGGGCGCGGCCGGGCGGGCGATCGGCCTGCGCGCCGAGGAGGCCCCGTGGACGGGGAGCACCGGCGAGCTGCAACCGGGCGCCCACGGCGTCGCGGCCCCGGTGCGCGGCGTCCTGGGCCTGCGGGCCAGCGTGGGCGTGGTCAGCCTCGATCCGATGGACGCCGAGGCGGTCGGCCCCGCCGTGGTGGAGGCGGCCCGGCTCATCGCCGAGGCACTGCGCTGAAGAAATCCGCGCTGAGGAAATCCGCGCTGAGGAATCTGCGCTGAGCGACCCCCCACCGGGCAACAGGTCCGGTCACGACCCGAACCGGGCGAGGTTCAGGTACGGGTACCCGGGCAGCCCGGCGACGGCCTCCGCCCCGGGCGCGGGCACCCCCGCCACCCACAGCTTGCCGGTCCCGGCCACGTTCGCCCGCAGCGCCTGACTGGCCCGCGGCAGCGTCACCGGCACGGTCCGCCCGGCCACGACGGCCTGCGCGGTCACCGTCCGCGGCCCACCGTCGACCGCGGACTCCGCCAGCGTCGCGGGGACCGGGGTCCACCCGCCGACGCCGAGCATCCGGTCCACCTTGGCCCAGTAGCGGACCTTCCGGACCCGCCACGCCAGCAGCCCGGCGAGCAGCAGCGTCGCCAGCAGCACGAGCAATGTCAGCTCCAGCAGTTCCCCGGCGAAGTCCCGCCCGAGCAGGTCCGCGATGACCACCCCGGCGAACACCAGCAGGACGGTCGGGGCGATCAGCTCGGTGCGCGAGCGCCGCCGCGGCCCCGCGATCAGCCGCGACACCACCGCGTCCGCCGCGGCGACCGGTGCCCGCACCGGGGCGGGCTGCGCCACCTCGACCTCGTACCCCAAGGCGACGTCCGCCGCCGTCACCCGAGCCGCGCCCAGCGGCAGCGCCAGCCCCGAGGACCGCAGCGCGACCCAGCCGCCCGCGTCCGGTCCCACCAGCCACACGCGACCCGTGCGGGCGAAGACCTGCCGCACCGCCCAGGGCAGCGCGGCGGCCACCAGCGCGTGCCGCGTGCCGTCCGGTTCGGTCACCAGCAGCGGCGTCCTCCCCCGGGCGGGTCGGAACACGGTGACCGCCGCCCGCCGCCACGGCTGCGCCGCGAGCAGCCGGGCCGCGGGCCGCAACCACGTCCCGTACAGGTGGGCGGTGAGCAGGAAGGCGATCACGAACGCCAGTGCCGCGATGGTCAGCACGGCCACGACCAGCCAGGACGCCCCCGCTGCGGCCAGCCAGGCGGCGGGGGCGCCGAAGACCAGGGCGGTGGCGGGCAGGGCGAACAGCGGCAGCCGCAACGCCCGCAGCGCCCGCCCGGTGACCCCATCGGACAGTGCCGGGACGTCCGTGGGCGGTTCGACCGCGGGCGCCTCCCGTTGCGTCGCGCTCATCAAACCTCCACCCTGGTGCGATGTCTCGGCAGCGTAACCAGTTGGTGGGATGTGCGGACACCGCCTTTCGCGGGGGCACCCCGGCAAGTTAGGGTTACCTAACCCAGGAGGTGTGCCAGTGAGCAGAGCAGACGCCCCGCGGCCCCCGGCACCACAACCCCCCGAGCGCGCCAGGACCATGGCCGCCCTCGGTGGTCGGGCCACCCTCGTCCCCGCGGGGGACCCCACCCGCACCGACCGCTTCACCCCGCTGGTCCACCACGTGCACGCCGACGCCTCGGTCAGCGTCCTGCTGCCCGACGACCACGAGCTGGTCGCCACCGCCTGGCAGGCGCCGCGCGGGGAACTGGCCACCATGGTGGAACTGGCCGACCCGGCGCCGGTCCCGCTGCGCGAGTCCATCCGCGGTCTGCTGTGGATCACCGGCTGGCTGCGCGCCCTGTCCGACGACGAGGCCCGCGCCTTGGCCGTGGAGGTGGCCGCCGACCGGCCGGACCCGCGGCTGCTGGACCTCGGCCACGGCGCCGCCCTGCTCAAGCTCGTCCCGGCCTCCCTGGTCCTGGCCGACGGGGAGGGCACCCACCCGGTGCCGCTCGACGCCTTCGCCGCCGCCGAGCCCGACCCGTTCGCCGCCCAGGAAGCGGGCTGGCTGCGGCACCTGGAGGTCTCCCACACCGACGTGGTGGCCGCCCTGGTGCGGCACCTGCCGGAGGAGCTGCGCGGGGGCCACGTCCGGCCGCTGGGCCTGGACCGCTTCGGCCTGCGGCTGCGGGTGGAGGCGACCGACGCCGACCACGACGTCCGGCTCGCCTTCTCCCGCCCGGTCGGCACCCCCGCCGAGCTGAGCACCGAGCTGCGCAGGCTGGTCGGCTGCCCCTTCCTGGCCGCGCAGCGCACCTGACCCGACCGCCGGGTAGCTTCGCCGGGTGCGAGCCTGGTTCTTCCCCCCGCGCCCAGACCGGTGGCTGGTCGACGACCCGCGAGAACGGCGCCTCATCCGCGTCGAACTGCTGATCGTCTTCGCCATCACCCTGGGTCTCACCGGCCTGAGCAGCCTGCTGTCCCTGGTCGACTCGCTCTTGCAGCCGGTGGCGTTGAGCAGGCAGACCGTGGCGATCAACGTCCCGCAGGCCGACCTGGGTGTGCTGGACCTGCTCAAGCAACTGGTCGGCGTCATCCGGCTGACGGCGTGGGGCGCGCTGGGCGTGTACCTGCTGCACCGGGCGGGCTTCGCGCTCGCGGCAATCGGGTTGGACGCGTCCCGCAAGAAGCGGGACGCCTTGGGCGGCCTGGGCCTCGCCGCCCTCATCGGCATCCCCGGCCTGGGGTTCTACCTGCTCGCCTACGGCCTGGGCATCAACCTCGCCGTGGCGCCCACGACCCTCAACGACGCCTGGTGGCGCCCGGTCGTGCTGATCCTGCTCGCCATCGGCAACGCCTGGGCCGAGGAGGCGCTGGTCGTCGGCTACCTGATCACCCGGCTGCGGCAGCTCGGCCAGAGCGAGAACCGCTCCCTGGTCGTGGCGGCGGTCCTGCGCGGCTCCTACCACCTCTACCAGGGCTTCGGCGGGTTCCTGGGCAACGTGGTGATGGGTCTGGTCTTCGGCCGCGCCTGGCAGCGGACGAACCGCCTCTGGCCCCTGGTGATCGCGCACGCCCTGATCGACGTGGTCGCCTTCGTCGGCTACGCCGCGCTGCGCGACAAGGTCTCCTGGCTCCCCTGATCCAGCGGAACAGCCCCGGTCGAGGTAGTAAGGGCACATGGCAGGCCTCGGCGAGTACCGCAGGAAGCGGAACCCCGGCCGCACCCCGGAGCCCGTCCCCGCCGACGGCCCGCTGCCCGCAGGCAACGACGACACCTTCGTCATCCAGGAACACCACGCGACCCGCCTGCACTGGGACGTCCGCCTGGAACGCGGCGGCGTGCTGGTGAGCTGGGCCGTGCCCAAGGGCCTGCCGGAGGACAAGGGCGACATCCGCCTGGCCGTGCACACCGAAGACCACCCGGTGGAGTACGCCGCCTTCGAGGGCAGCATCCCCAGGGGCGAGTACGGCGGCGGCAGGATGTTCATCTGGGACCGGGGCACCTACGAGACCGTCAAGTGGGACGACCGCGAGGTGGCGGTCGTGTTCAACGGCAGCCGGGTGCGGGGCAAGTACACCTTCTTCAAGGGCCGCTCGGAGAAGGACTGGATGGTCCGCCGCTCCGACCCGCCGCAGCACCCGGACCGGACCCCGCTGCCCGACCTCCTGGAGCCGATGCTGGCCACCCTCGGTGCCCTCCCGCCCGCCGACGAGGACGACCTGTGGGCGTACGAGTTCAAGTGGGACGGCGTCCGCGCCCTGGCCAGGGTCGAGGGCGGGCGGCTGCGGCTGTTCTCCCGCAAGGGCGCCGACATCACCGCCACCTACCCGGAACTGCGCGCGCTCGGCGAGGACCTGGGCAGCACGCGGGTCTGGCTGGACGGCGAGGTGATCGCGTTCACCGGCGGCACACCGTCGTTCGCCGCGCTGCAACAGCGGATGCACGTCGACGACGAGCGGCTGGCCCGCAGGCTCGCGGCCGACTTCCCGGTGACCTACGTGGTGTTCGACCTGCTGCACCTCGACGGCAGCCCCTGCCTGGACCTGCCCCACGAGCGCCGCCGCGCGCTGCTGGAGGACCTGGACCTGCGCGGCCCCCACTGGAACCTCTCCCCCAGCTTCCCCGGCGAGGGCCCGGCGGTCCTCGCCACCGCCCGCGAGCAGCGGTTGGAGGGGGTGATCGCCAAGCGGCTGGAATCGCGCTACCTGCCGGGGCGGCGCTCGGCGGACTGGGTGAAGATCACCGATCTGCGCACGGCGGAGGTGGTCATCGGCGGGTGGCGGCCGGGTGAGGGCAGGCGCCGGGGCGTGTTCGGCTCGCTCATGCTCGGCGTGCCGACGGACGCGGGTCTGCACTACGTCGGCCAGGTCGGCACCGGGTTCACCGACGAGGTGCTGCACGACCTGATGGGCCGGTTGCGCCCGCTGGAGCGCAAGACCCCGCCGTTCCACAACGAGGTGCCGCGCGCGCGGGCGCGGGGCGGGCACTGGGTGCGGCCGACCCTGGTCGGGGAGGTCGTGTTCCGGAACTGGACGACCGACGGGCGGCTGCGCGCGCCGTCCTGGCGGGGGTTGCGGCCGGACAAGGGGCCGGAGGACGTCAACGGCGCGGAGGGGTGGCCCGGTGGCCGGTGAGGTGCTCGTCGACGTGGCCGGTCAGCGGCTCCAACTGTCCAACTTGGACAAAGTGCTTTACCCGGGGGACGGCTTCACCAAGGGCGACGTGATCGACTACTACAGCCGGGTCGCCCCGGTGCTGACCCCGCACCTGCTCGACCGCCCGGTCACCTTCCGCCGCTTCCCGGACGGCGTGGCGAAACCGGGGTTCTTCGAGAAGAACGCCGCCGGGCGTGCACCGGACTGGCTGCGCACGGTCACCATCGAGACCCCCGGGTCCACCACCGGCGCGGAGAGCCTGGACTTCGCGCTGCTGTGCGACCTCCCGGCACTGGTGTGGGCGGCGAACCGGGCCGGGATCGAACTGCACGTTCCACAGTGGACCGTAGGCCCGCGCGGCGGTCGGCGGGCACCGGACCGGCTGGTGTTCGACCTCGACCCGGGGGAACCCGCGACGGTCGTGGAGTGCTGCGAGGTCGCGCTGGCGCTGCGCTCGGCGCTGGAGGCGGACGGGCTGACCGCGGTGGCGAAGACCAGCGGCTCCAAGGGGATGCAGCTCTACGCCCCGGTCACGACCACCTCCCCGGACCGCACCTCGAACTACGCCAGGGCATTGGCCGAGCGGCTGGAGGCGGAACTGCCGGGGCTCGTGGTCTCCCGGATGGCGAAGAAGCTGCGCCCGGGCAAGGTCCTCATCGACTGGAGCCAGAACAACCCGCACAAGACCACGGTCGCCCCGTACTCGCTGCGCGCCCGCCCCCTGCCCACCGCCTCCACCCCGCTGACCTGGGACGAGGTCACCGCCTGCCGCACCCCCGACGACCTGGTGTTCACCGCCGACGACGTCCTGGACCGGGTCGCCGAGCACGGCGACCTGTTCGCGCCGCTGCTGGAGAAGGGCCCCCGGCTGCCGCGCTAGAGCGCGAGCGGGGCGGAGCCGAAGGCGACGTTGAACCGGTCGCACCAGATGACGACGCTGCGCAGGCCCCCGAGGTCGGCGTCGGCGGGGACGGCGTAGTTGTGGTTGCCGTCGGTGGCCTTGATCTTCCCCAGCTTGACCACGCGGCCGTCGTCGTACTTGTGCCAGTCGCCGCCCGCGGTGGCCGTGCTCAGCCAGACGTGCACGTCCGGGCCGTCGGAGGTGGAGAAGCCCTCCAGGCGCAGCACCCGGGCACCGCCCTGTTCGAGGAGGCGGGCGGCACCGGAGGTGGGGTGCTCCTGGCTGACGAACCGGCCCTCGGCCAGGACCGCGGGACCGGTCGGCGTGGGCGCGGTCGTGGTGGTCGCTTCGGGGGCCGGTGCGGGTGTGGCGGTGGTCGTCCCGGGGGTCGCCGGGGTGGTGCTGACCACGGGGGCCTCGAAGGCCAGCGGCTCGTCCACGCGGCTGTGCGTGAAGAGTTTCCACGGCTGGAACGCCCAGAGTGCGATGATCACAACGGCGAGCACCGCGGTACCCGCACCCCACCACACCCTGCGGCGCAACGATCCGCGCATCGACCTCGCCCTCCGCTTAACGACCGGTGTGCCACAGGCCCGATCTGTGGCTTTCTCCGCCATTCTGCCCGCTCTGGAGCGGCGTTTTCCTTACCGAGTGGTTACGCTCGAATCCGTGACCGCTCCCTCCCCGGACATCCCCGAAGTCGAGCAGCCGCCGCCCGCACCCCGGGTGGACAGCGAGGTCGGCCCCCTGCGCACGGTCCTGCTGCACCGGCCGGGCACCGAGCTCAAGCGCCTCACCCCGCGCAACAACGACCAGTTGCTGTTCGACAGCATCCCCTGGGTCGACCGGGCCCAGGACGAGCACGACCGCTTCGCCGAGGTCCTGACCGGTCGCGGCGTGGAGGTGGTACTGCTGGCCGATGCCCTGGTCGCCGCCCTGGCCGACGAGCGGGCGCACGCCGCGGCCGCCACCACCGCCGTCGACCGCCGCAGGCTCGGCAACGAACTGGGCGACGCCCTGGCCGCCCACCTGTCCACTGTGGACGCCAAGGGCCTGGCGGACGTGCTGATGGGCGGCATGACCTTCGAGGAGCTGCCGCACGCCGAGGGCGCCTCCCTGGTCCGCCGGATGCACCACCCGCACGACTTCGTCGTCGACCCGCTGCCGAACCTGCTGTTCACCCGCGACTCCTCGGTCTGGATCGGCGACCGGGTGGCCATCGCATCCCTGGCCATGCCCGCCCGCGCCCGCGAGACGGCGCTGCTCGACCTCATCTACGCCTACCACCCCCGCTTCCGCGCCGCGGGCCGCGCCTACGGCGCCCACTACGCCCCGGTCGAGGGCGGCGACGTCCTCCTGCTGGCCCCCGGCGTCCTGGCCATCGGCGTCGGCGAGCGCACCACCCCCGCGGGCGCGGAGTCCCTGGCCCGCTCCGCCTTCCGCGACGGCCTCGCGCACACGGTCCTCGCCGTCCCCATCGCCCAGGACCGCGCCACCATGCACCTGGACACGGTCTGCACCATGGTCGACCGCGACGCCGTGGTCATGTACCCGGCCATCCGCGACACCCTCCAGGCCTACACCCTGCGCCCCGAGTCGGACGGCGTGGTCGTCGACGGTCCCGCCCCCTTCCTGGAGGCAGCGGCCGCGGCCATGTCCATCGACCGCCTCCGCGTCATCCACACCGGCCTCGACCCGGTCACCGCCGAACGCGAGCAGTGGGACGACGGCAACAACACCCTCGCCGTGGCCCCCGGCGTGGTCGTCGCCTACGAGCGCAACGTGGAGACGAACGCCAGGCTGGAGGACGCGGGCATCGAGGTCCTGCGCATCAGCGGCTCCGAACTCGGCACCGGCCGGGGCGGCCCCCGCTGCATGTCCTGCCCCATCACCCGCGACCCCCTGTAACCCGTTCGAGCGGGACAAGGCCGACCACGCGCGGGGGGTGGGGTGAACCTGCCCCGAACAGCGCGAAACCCGGGCTCTCGCCGTCCGACGAGCCTGCCCGGGTTCACTTCCAAGACCGAGTGTTCTTGGCTGACGCCGAATCTAGCCCATTCGGCGTTCGCCGGGCAGTCGCCCGATCGGGACCGCCCGTTCGAGCGAACATTTGCGCGCCCCCAGTGGTTCACCCCCTGATACAGCCGATGCCCAGCGGGTGAAATCGCCCCACCTGTTCATCGACGAGTCGATCCGGGGACGCACCTACCTGCTGGGTGTCGCCGTCGTCCCGGTCAACCGACTGGCCGCCGCTCGCACCCTGCTGCGCGCGCTCTGCCTCCCGGGCGAGCGACGGGTGCACTTCCAAGCCGAGAGCAACACCAGAAGGCGCGCGCTGATCTCCGAACTGGTGGCCGGGGGGATCTCGGCGGACCTCTACCTGGCCCAGGGCCCGGCGGGACAAGCGCGGGCGGCGTGCGTGCGCGCCATGACCATTGACGCCTGCAAGCGGGGCGCGCACCGCGTCGCCATCGAGTCGCGAGGGGAGACGGGTGACCGCGCCGACCGGTTGACCATCTCCTCGACGCTGCGCGCGATCGGCGTGGGGACGTTCGACGGGCCGTTCTACGAGCACGTCCAATCCCACGAGGACCCACTGCTCGGCATCGCCGACGCCACGGCGTGGGCCTACGGCGCGGGCGGTGACTGGCGGCGACGAATCCAGGGGGTCATCAACCAGGTGATCCAGGTCGAGAATTGACCCCGGACAGCGCGAAACCCGGGCTCCCGTCGTCCGGCGGGTCCTGCCCGGGTCCACTTCTGCGGCCTAGTGGCCTCAGCAACGATGACTCTACCCCATTCGACACCCGCCGCGTAGTCGCTCGATCGGGGCTTACCTGGACAGGCGTAGTCAGTCACATTTTGTGACATCAGGCCAAAAGATAGGAATGCCTAACCTGAATTGCCACTCGATAGGCTTGCCTAACTGTGCAATAGCCTTGCCTAACGTGACGAGAATAGCGCATCAAAAACCTGCATAATCGCTATTCGGGACGTATCGTCGGTGCCATGACCACGAAGTTCCACCAGTTGCTCCAGTCCCAGATCCGCAACGAGTTCAGCGCCTCCCAGCAGTACGTCGCGCTCGCCGTCTGGTTCGACGGGCAAGACCTCCCGCAGTTGGCGAAGCACTTCTACCGCCAGTCGCTGGAGGAGCGGAACCACGGGATGATGATCGTGCAGTACCTGCTGGACAACGACATCTCGCCCGCGGTGACGGGGGTGGACGAGCCGCGCAACGACTTCGCGGACCCGGTCGAGTTGATCGCGTTGGCGTTGCAGCAGGAGCGGACCGTCACCGACGAGGTGGTGGCGCTGGCGAAGACCGCGCGGGACGAGGACGACTACACCGGCGAGCAGTTCATGCAGTGGTTCCTCAAGGAGCAGGTCGAAGAGGTGGCCTCGATGACGACGCTGCTCAACGTCGTCAAGCGGGCGGGCGGGAACCTGTTCGACGTGGAGACCTACCTGGCCCGCGAGACCGTGGGCGACACCGGTTCCGACCCGACGGCGCCGCGCGTCGCGGGTGGCGCCATCTGATCCGACGCACGAGTGGGGTGGTTCCGGGCGACCGGGACCACCCCACTGCGCTGTCAGCGGTGGGCCAGCGACGCGGGCAGTTCGAACTCCCCGTCCGGGCCGGGTGGGAACTCGTGCACGCCCACCACGGCCGAGGCCGGGATGGGGCCGTAGACGTGCGGGAACCACGGTCCGCCGGGCTCCGGGGGCGACCCGACCTCCCAGCGGACCGGGGCGCCGATGAGCGCCGGGTCGATCTCCAGCAGCAGCAGGTCGTCCCGACCCGCGAACAGCCTGCGGGCCGGGACCAGCACCGAGCCGGGGTCCGAGCAGTGCACGAAGCCCACGGCCGGGTCGGGCTCGATCTCCGCCGCGGGCCAGTCCGCGCGGGCGGTGATGTAGACGATCACCGGATGGTGATCTGGCGGCCCAGCAGGCCGTCGCGGGCGCGGCGCTCGGCCGGGGTGAGCGGGGTGGACTCCACCGACGCCAGCGCGGCGTCGAGGCGCTCGCCGAGGGCGGTGGCGCCGTCGGTCCACTCGCGGGCGTGGAGTTCGCGGTCGAGGTCCCACACCGGCACCAGCAGGCCGTGCGCGCGGAACGAACCGGCGTAGCGGGAGCCCTCGCCCAGCGCCAGCTCACCGGCGGCGTGCAGCCGGGACAGGGCGGCGAGGAGCTGCTCCTCCGGTTCCGGGCGGACCCAGCGCAGGTGCGCCTTCTCCCCCGCGTCGACCCAGTACGCGGCCGGGCCGATGCGCTCGGTGGGCAGGATGGCGCCGTTGGCCCGCTCCAGCGACAGGGCGACCTCGCCGGTGGGCTCGCTGCCCTCGGGCATCCACCAGGTGAAGTCGGCGTGCACGACCGGCTCCAGCGGCGCGGTGGCGTCGATGAGGTCCTGCAACCGCTCCGGGTTCTCCCCCGCGTCGGTGTCCGGGCCGACGACGGCGAGCACGTCGCCCGGTTCGGCGTCGCGCGCCCACAGCACGGCGCGGGCCAGGTCGCGGCTGATGTCGTTGGACCGGGTCTGCACCTGCAGGCCGACGAACTTGACCCCGTCGGCGCGAACCAGTCCGGCGGCGGCCATCGGCAGCACGGTGGCGAGGGTGATCTCGTCCGCGCCCGCCCCGGGCAGCACGGCGGTGCCGGAGGGGACGAACTCGCGCAGCGCGATCAGCTCGCACTCACCGGCCAGCCCCTCGAACGGCCTGGCCACGGGGACGTCGACGACGCCACCGGCCGAGCCGTGGCAGGCCTTGTAGCGCTTGCCGGAGCCGCAGGGGCACGGCTGGCGCGGGTTCACTCCCGAGGAGTCCTGGGGGGTCGCCTTGCGCGCGTTCTTCACGGCGGATCGCCTGGACATCTACGACTCCTCGTCGAGACCGAGACCGGGATTGATGCGTGGGACGCTACCCAATCCGGCCGCGCCGGGGTCGGTGCGGGTGGGTCGGCGGCGCGCGGACCACGGTCGCGCCGCAGGCGGGGTTACCGTGGCCGGGTGAGCTTCGACCCCGCTGACCCGGCCTTCCTCGCCGACCCGTACCCGGTCTTCGCCGCGCTGCGCGCCGAGGCCGAGGTGCACGACCACCCGGGCCTGGGGCTGGCGGTGGCCGTCTCGCACGCCGCCTCCAGCGCGGTGCTGCGGGAGCGGTCGCTCGGTCGACTGTGGACGGACGCGGCACCGGTGGCCGCCTTCGCCGAGTTCAACCTGCTGCACCGCAACTCGCTGCTGGAGAGCGAACCTCCGACGCACACCCGGCTGCGGCGGCTGGTCGCGGCGGCGTTCGGCCGCGGCCACACCGAGCGGCTGCGGCCCCGGGTGGAGGCGCTGGCGGCGGGCCTGGTCGAGGAGCTGGCCGAGCGGGTCGACGCCGACGGGTCGGCCGACCTGCTGGCGGTGCTGGCCGCGCCGCTGCCGATCCAGGTGATCGGTGAGCTGCTGGGCGTGCCGGAGTCCGAGCGCGGGCTGCTGCAACCGTGGTCGAACGCGATCGTGAAGATGTACGAGTACGACCTCGCCCCCGACCTGGCCGCCGCGGCGGAGCGGGCGGCGGGCGAGTTCGCGGCCTACCTGCGCACCCTGGTCGCGCACCGCCGCGCGCACCCGGGCGACGACCTGGTCTCCGACCTGGTGGCGGTCCGCGACGGCACCGACCGGCTGTCGGAGGACGAGCTGGTCGCCACCGCCGTGCTGCTGCTGATGGCGGGCCACGAGGCCACGGTCAACGTCGTCGGCAACGGCGTGCACGCCCTGCTGACCTACCGCGACCAGTGGGAGCTGCTGCTCGCCGACCCGGCGCTGCTGCCGTCGGCGGTCGAGGAGCTGATCCGCTTCGACGCCCCGCTGCAGCTCTTCGAGCGCACCGCCACGGCCCCGGTGACCATCGCGGGCCACCGGGTCGAGCCCGGTGCCAAGGTCGCCGCCCTGCTCGGCGCCGCCGCCCGCGACCCGGCGGTGTTCACCGACCCGGACCGCCTCGACATCACCCGCTCCCCCAACCCGCACCTGGGCTTCGGCGCGGGCATCCACTACTGCGTCGGCGCCCCGCTGGCCAGGGTGGAGGTCTCGGCGGCGCTCAAGGCCCTCACCGCGCGCCTGCCCGGCCTGGTCGGCGCGGGTGCGCCGGAGCGCAGGCCGGAGTTCGTGATCCGGGGGTTGGAGGAACTGCCGGTGGGCGTCTAGCGCCGGGAGGTGGCCGGGCGGGGGCGCAGGCCCAGTTCCGGGGCGCCGTTGACCCGGACCACCCGGACCCGGCGCACCTCGTTCGCGTCGACCGGGGCGAGCAGGGCGGAGAAGCGGGCGACGACCACCTCGGTGGCGATCGCGAGCGCGGCGGCGGCCAGGTCGGTCAGCACGTTCAGCAGCACCCCGTCGGCTTCGGCCTGCACGCCGGAGCGGAAGCGCCAGACCACCGTGACGGTGAACAGGACCACGCTCGCCGCCCAAGCCGCCCACCACCAGCGCACCAGCGGCGACGGCCGGGGCCGTTCGGCCTCCGGGCGGCGCAGCACCGCGTGCTCCAGCTCGGCCAGGAGCGAACCCGGCACGACCAGGTTGACCAGCGGGACGACCAGGGCGGGCAGCACCTGCCAGTCCGGTCGCGGCGGGTCGTAGCCCGCGACGTCGGCGGCGACCCGGCGGGCGGTGAACAGCCACCAGACCGCGCCGAGCAGCGCGAGCAGCCCGGCCACCAGCGCCAGCACGGCACCGGTCACGACCAGGCTGTCCGACACCTCGACCACCCCGCGCGACAGCGCGCCATCGCGGCTGAGCAGCAGGAGCACGTAGCGCCAGGCCTCGGCACCGGCGGCCAGCAGCGCCACCGCGGCGAGCATCCACAGCGCCGAGGACGCCAGCCTGCCCCGGCGGCGCAGCCGGTCGACCGGGGCGGGTTCGTCGGCGTCGAGGCCGGAGACCGCGGTGGGCCAGCGCCAGGCCAGCGCGGGGAAGCCCCAGCGCGGCGGGGTGCGGTAGGCGGGGGGACCGGTGTACGGGCCGCGGCGCGGGCGGGCCGGGGGCGCGCCCGCCCCGGGCGGCGGGGTCGCCACCCAGTCGAACCGGGGCCGGTGCGGCTGCACGGTCAGATGACCCTCGGGGTCGGGTCGGTGTCGCTGACGACCGGCCTGCCCTGGGCCTCCCAGACCTGCATGCCGCCATCGACGTTCGCCGCCTCCCAGCCGTTGGCGTTGAGGTAGGCGGTGACCCGGGCGGAGCGGCCACCGGAGCGGCAGATCACCAGGTAGGTGGTGTCGGTGAGGTCGCCGAGGCGCCCGGCCAGCTCGCTCATCGGGATGTGCGCGGCGCCCGGCGCGTGCCCGGCGTCCCACTCGTCCCGCTCGCGCACGTCGAGCAGGGTGGTGCCCTCGGGCAGCTCGGCCGGGATGTCGGCCACGGTGGTGGTGGGCACGTCGGGGGTCGTCACGGGGTCAATGCTGCCACGCGCGGTCGTTGCCTGCGGGTGAGCTACCGCCGGTGGCGGCCGTTGGCGAGTCGGCTGCGCTCCTCCGCGGTGCCCCAGCGGGCGGTGTCGCGGTCGCGGATGAAGCCGAGCCGGTCGGGGGCGTGCATGCGCATCCGGATGCGGTTGGTCTCCGGTGGGACCTTGCTCGCGGTGGCCTTGCTCAGCAGGAACACGCAGAGGAACGCCACCGGCACGGTGACCAGCGCCGGTTGCTGGAAGAACGCGGGCGCCCAGCCGCCGGTGAACCCGCTGACGGTGGTGATGGCCAGCGACAGCAGCACCAGCCCGCCGCCGACGCACATGCCCGCCGCGGCGCCGACCCAGGTGATCCGGGGCCACCAGATGCCCAGCAGCAGGACCGGGCAGAAGGTGGAGGCGGCCAGCGCGAACGACAGGCCCACGCTGATCGAGACGTCCCCGTGGGGCAGCACCAGCGCGATCCCCAGCGGCACCGACCCGGCGATCACCGACGCCCAGCGGAAGTCGCGCACCCGGCCGCGCCCGCCGTTCGACGTCGACAGCACCCCGGCGACGCTGACCACCAGCCCGGACGACGTCGACAGGAACGCCGCGAACGCGCCCGCCGCCGTCACCGCGCCCAGGACCTGCCCGAGCGTGCCCGGCACGACCTTCAGCGGCAGGATCAGCACCGCCGCGTCCGTGCCGCCGGTGACCAGCAGCTCCGGTGTGTAGATCCGCGCCAGCGCGCCCAGCACGATCGGGAACAGGTAGAACAGGCTCAGCAGCATCATCACGTGCAGCGTCGTGCGGCGCGCGGCCCGTCCGTCGGGGTTGGTGTAGAACCGGGTGAGCACGTGCGGCAGGCCCATGGTGCCCAGGAACGTGGCGAAGACCAGCGAGTACGTGGTGAACAGGTCGCCGACGCCCGACCCCGGCCGCAACCAGGTGGCGTTGTCCACGGGTGCGCCCTCGACCACCGGCACCGCGGTGTCCGCGGCGAAGCGCAGCCGGGTGCCCGCGAGCACGGTGTGCTCGCCGGGGCCCCAGTAGACCACCCCGGTGGTGCGCCCGCCGTCGACCGCGCCGTCGGCCCACAGCAGCACCGCCTCGCGGACCTGGAGCACCACGTCGGTGCTGACGTCGATCTCGGCGGCGCTGGTGAACCGGGGCGGCAGCGGCGCGGCGAGCCCGGTGCCGCCCACCCCGCCCGCCCCGCCGTCGCGCAGGAACAGCACGCACAGCACGAACGTCGGCGCGGCGAGGGCGAACAGCTTGAGCCAGTACTGGAACGCCTGGACGACGGTGATGGCGCGCATCCCGCCGCCCAGCACGTTGACCATCACCAGCACGGCCACCACCACCGCGCCCGCCCACAGCGGCACCCCGGGCACGATCTGGCTCAGCGTCAGCCCGGCCCCCTGCAACTGCGGGACCAGGTAGAGCATGCCGATGAAGACCACGAACACGGTGGAGAGCCCGCGCAGTTGCCGCGACCCCAGCCGCGCCTCGGCGAAGTCGGGCAGCGAGTAGGCCCCGGACCGGCGCAGCGGCGCGGCGACGAACAGCATCAGCGCCAGGTAGCCCGCGGTGAAGCCGATCGGGTACCACAGCGCGTCGGCGCCGTCCTTGAGCACGAGCCCGGCGACGCCGAGGAACGACGCGGCCGACAGGTACTCCCCGGACACCGCCGCCGCGTTGCGCCGCGACCGCACGGTGCGCCGGGCGACGAGGAAGTCCTGGGTGGTGCTCGCCTGCCGGGCGCTGCGGAAGCCGATGGTGAAGGTGGCGAGCCCGACTGCGACGATGCCCGCCACCGCCCACAGGTTCAGTTCCAAGGCTCCCGAATCCCCGTGTCCCTCGATCTGGGCACTACTTCTCGACCATGTCCACGAAGTCGCGCTCGTGCCGTTCGGCCAGCACGTTGTACCAATACGCCAGGCCGAACAACAGGGGGAAGGGCACGATCCCGAGCAGTATCCACGGCAGCGGGACGCCCACCACGGTCACCCCGGACAAACCGGGCGCCAGGAAGAACACCAGCGGCAGCGCCCCGAGCGTGCCGATGACCAGCAGCGCCAGCTTCACCGCCGTCCAGAACTGGGTGCGGATGAAGCCGCGCACGACCTCCTCGGCCCAGCTCGTCTGCTCCTCGAGTTCCAGCACGGTCCGCAGCACGGTGACCGGGGCGCGGGAGTCGGCGAGCACGACCCGCTTGCGCCGCGGCGGGCGCGGCGGCTTGGGCTGGGTGGTCCCGTCGGTCACGGGCCCGCGCCGCGGACCAGGCGGTCCTTGAGTTCGCGGGTGTGCCTGCGGCTGACCGGCAGGACCTTCTCCTCGTGGCCGATGACCACCGAGTAGCCGGAGCCGCCCATCCGCAGTTCGGTGATCAGCGACAGCGGCACCAGGTAGGAGCGGTGGATGCGCACGAACCCGGCCTTCTCCCAGCGCTCCTCGAGCTGGGCGAGCGGGATGCGCACCAGGTGCGAGCCGTCGGAGGTGTAGAGGCGGGCGTAGTCGCCCTGGGCCTCGACCCAGCGCACGGCCGCCCGGGAGACCAGCTTGGTGGTGCCCGCCAGCTCGACCGGGATGACCTCGTCGTCGCGCTGCTCGGGGACCGCGGTCGAACCGCCGCCGCCATCGGAGTTGATTTTGGTCAGCACCCGCTCCATGGCCTTGTCCATCCGCGGCTGCTTGGCGGGCTTGAGGATGTAGTCGACCGCGCCCAGCTCGAACGCGGCGACGGCCTCGTGGCTGTGCGCGGTGACGAAGACCAGCACCGGGGCGGGCTTGAACCCGGCCACCACCTTGGCCAGCTCCATCCCGGTCAGCCCGGGCATGTCGAGGTCGGCGAAGACGACGTCGACGACCGGCATCCCGGCCGCCTTGCGGGCGGCCAGTTCCTCGTCGTCGCCGGAGAGCAGGCGCAGTGCCTCGGTGGCGTCGAAGGCCTTCAGGACGCGCCGAACCTGTCGGTTCCCGTTCAGGAGGATGACGAGCTCGTCCATGCCTGCTTGCTCGTCGTCGACGGCGAGAACGACGAGACCCGGGGTTTTGGTGGCGGTACTCACGGTGAGCGCAATCTTGCCCAGTACCCCCATGGCCTGTCCATGACCAATCCCAGTGTCACCCGTCCGAAGTAGCGAACCGAGACGATTGTGACTCAATGTCGAGATTGGACTGCCTTCACAGGCCGAAGCGCGACCACGTCACCCGGTTCTCGATCGCGTCGAGCGCGGCCAGTACACGGTCGGCCGCGGAGGCCCCCGGCACGCCGAGCCGCGCCAGCAGCGCCCGGCGGGGTTCGGCCACCACCAGCTCCGCGTCCGGGAACCGCTCGGCGAGCACCGAGCGCACGCTGCCCAGCCCGTCCACCAGCCCCAGCTCGGCCGCCTTCACCCCGGTCCACACCTCACCGGAGAAGAGCTGCTCGGGGGTGCCGGTGAGCTTGTCGCCGCGCCGCTGCAACACCCACTCGACGAACTGGTCGTGCAGCTCGCGCTGCAACCCCTTGAGCCACTCGACGTCCTCCTGGTCCTCGGGCAGGAACGGGTCGAGGCGCACCTTGCGCGCGCCCGCCGTGTGCACCCGCCGCTCCACGCCGAACCGCTCCAGCAGCCCGTTGAGCCCGAAGGTCGCCGAGACCACGCCGATCGACCCGACCTGCGAGGTGGGGTGCGCGTAGATCTCGTCGCCCGCGCAGGCCAGCCAGTAGCCCCCGGAGGCGGCGACGTCCTCGCAGAACGCCAGCACCGGGACGCCCCTCTTCGCCGCCAGCTCCCGCACCCGCTCCGCGACCAGGGCGGACTGCGTCGGCGCACCCCCGGGGGAGTTGACGACCAGCGCCACCGCCACCAGCCGCTCCCGGTCGAACGCCCGGCTCAGCGCGGACTCCACGGACGACACGTTGATCGCCCCGCGGGCCAGCGGCGTCGCCGACGGGCTGATCACCCCGTGCAGGCGCACCACGGCCACCACGGACGACTTCTCCCCGCGGTCCCCGACACCGGGCAACCGCGCCACGAGCTTCTCGGCCACACTCATGCCCCCGACCCTACGGCGCGCGGCCCGGGCGCACCGGGTGCCGCGGCCGGGTCAGCCCACCGGGCGGGCGACGGCGGTGTCGGGGTCCTGGTCCTCGGAGAAGTCCGGCAGGTCGGGGCGCACGCCGGGGAAGAACTTGGGCACCCGCAGCGTGATCTTCATCCCGGCGCCGGGGGCGGTCTCGACCATCAGCGCGTACTCGTCGCCGAAGACCTGGCGCATCCGCTGGTTGATGTTGCCGACGCCGACGTGCGAGCCGGTCTTGTGCGCGTCGCGCAGGTCCTCGAAGAGGCGGTCGGCGTCCATGCCGACGCCGTCGTCCTCGATCACGATCAGCGCCTCGGAGCCGTTGTCGTGGGCGAAGACGCTGACCGTGCCGCCGCCCGGCTTCTTGGCGATGCCGTGCCGGACCGCGTTCTCCACCAGCGGTTGCAGCACCAGGAACGGCACCACGACCGACTGGACCTCCGGGGCGATGCGCAGCCGCACGTTGAGCCGCTCGCGGTACCGGGCGCACTCGATGGTCAGGTAGCGGTCGATGTTGCCCAGCTCGTCGGCGAGGGTGGCGAACAGGCCCGAGGAGCGGAACGAGTAGCGGGTGAAGTCGGCGAAGTCCTGCAGCAGCTCGCGCGACTGCTCCGGGTCGGTGCGGATCAGCGAGGAGATGGTGTTGAGCGTGTTGTAGATGAAGTGCGGGGAGATCTGCGCCCGCAGCGCCCGGATCTCCGCCCTGGCCAGGGCCTGCTTGGACTCGTCGAGCTTGGCCAGCTCCAACTGGATCACCAGGAAGCCCGCCAGCTCGTCGGCCGCGCGGATCAGCCGCTTGCTGTCCACCCCGCCGACCAGGACCAGGGTGCCCTCGATCTGCCCGTCGATGATCAGGGGGACGATCACCGCCGTGCGCATCGGGCAGCTACCGCGGCGGCCGCACTGCAGGTTCTCGTGCTGGATGTGCTCGCGGTGGCCCCGGCGGACGACCTCCACGATGGGCACTTCCAGGTCCACGTAGTGCTCGTTGGCGTCACCGGCCCAGGACAGCAGCCTGCCCTCGCCGTCGGAGATGCCCACCGCGACGCACTTGAGCAGCTCGACCAGTTCCTTGGTGGCCTGGTCGGCCGCCTTCTCGGTCAGCCCGCCGCGCAGCTCCGGTGCCGCCCGCGACAGCCGCTGGACCGCGTCGAGCACGGCGTCGTCGACCGACCCGGCCTTGCGCGGGCGGCACAGCGCCACGAACAGACCCAGCACCAGCAGCGTGGCGATGACACCCACCACCGCGCGCTCGGTCAGCAGTTGGCCCACCAGGGAAGCTCCCGCCTGTCACAGGGTCGGCTGACAACGGTAGTACCTACTTGAGCAGCCTGGACAGCCGCCGGTCGGCGAGCGGTTTGCCGCCGGTCTGGCAGGTCGGGCAGTACTGGAAGGCCTTGTCGGCGAACGACACCTCCCGGACCGCGTCCCCGCAGACCGGGCAGGGCAGCCCGGTGCGCGCGTGCACCCGCAGCCCGGAGCGCTTCTCGCCCTTGAGCCGGGCCGCGGACTGCCCCACCGAGCGGTCGACCGCGCCGAGCAGCACCTCCCGCATCGCCGCGTACAGCCGGTCCAGGGCGTCGTCGTCCAGGCGGCCCGCGGTGGCGTACGGGGAGAGCTTCGCCACGTGCATGATCTCGTCGGAGTAGGCGTTGCCGATGCCCGCGATGACCCGCTGCCCGGTCAGGGCGGTCTTGAGCCGCTCACCGCGCCCGGCGAGCAGTTCGCCGAACTCGTCGCGGGTCAGCGCCAGCGCGTCCGGCCCCAGGGTTGCCACCTGCTCGATCGACGTCGGGTCCTCCACGACCCACACCGCGAGGCCCTTCTTGGTGCCCGCCTCGGTGAGGTCGAACCCGGGCCCCTCCCCCGGCGGGCCCAGGTGCACCCGCAGCGCCAGCGGCCCCTTGCCCGGCTTCGGCGGCGCGGCCGACATGGTGTCCGCCCAGCGCAGCCACCCGGCCCTGGCCAGGTGGGTGACCAGGTGCAGGCCGTCGCAGTCCAGGTCGAGGTACTTGCCGAAGCGGCCCGCGCCGGTCACCTCCCGGCCGTGCAGCGCCGTCCACGGCGGGCTGGCCGTCTTCAACGCGCTCATGGAAGCGACGTCGACGCGCGCGACGGTGCGGCCGACGGCGTGTTCGCGCAGGTGGTGGGCCAGGGCTTCGACCTCGGGCAGTTCCGGCACCGGACCAGTCTCACCCGGAACCGCCCACCTGTCATGCCCTAGTTGATCGGTTTGAGGATGCCCTCGTAGCTGGGTTGGGCGTCCATGCTGAGGCTCTTGGCGATCCGGGCGATCTCCCCGCGCGCGGCGAAGTAGCCGCGGACCTTGCCGACCCAGCGCTCGGTGGGCTCGCCGTCGCCGTCGTCACCGGTCTCGGCGATCAGCGTCCACGGCCTGCGCATCGCCCAGCGGACCGGGAAGAACAGGGCAAGCAGGACCAGCAGCACGACGAGCCAGCTCGGCACGTACACGTCGGCGGGGGTCCAGTAGACCAGCACCACGGCCAGCAGCACGACCACCGACAGCATCACCACGCCGGGCACGTACCCGGCGGCGACGTCGTGCTCGAAGTCGTCCTCGGTGGCCGGGGTGCGCCACTCGAGCGTGCCGTGCACGGTCCACAGGCGGCCGTTCACGTCGCGTACCTGGCGCGTCATCTCTCAGCCCTCTCGGTGTGGCGCTGCTGATCGGGAGTCACGCTGATCAGAGTCGGCAGTGCGTAGGACACCGAGAGACAACGGTACCGCCTCAGCTCTCCGCCCAATGGGTGAAATGCGCTCATCGTGGCCGATTGTCGCACCGGCCGGGAACTTGATCAACCGGATGGCGTGCGCGTCACCGTGGGCGCCTCGGGGGCTTCGCGGCCCGCGCCGCCCGACATCGGGGTGGGCGCGGTGGTGCCACCGGGGGCGCGGTAGCGGGTGTACTCGCTGGTGCTGGTCGACACCGTGGTCTGGTCGGCGGCGTTGACCAGCGTCGTGGTGCTGACCTCGGAGATGACGTCGTACTGGTCGTAGACCCACCACTTGCGCTGCTGGGACACCTGCCGCGACACCACCGGCAGCGTGTCGTCGTAGTCGTCGACCGGGGCGTCGAGCACCGTGGGCCCCTCGTCGCGGCCCTCGGGGGTGCGCGTCGTCGTGCTGGTCGGCGCCGGGTCGGTCACCGGCGGCACCGGCGGCGCGGGGGTCCGCTCGCGCTCGGGCTCCCGCCCGACCCCGGGGGGCGGCTGTCCGGCGGACGGGTCGTGCCCGGCCTCGATCCTGATCGCGCTGGAGGCGGCCGTCGGCGGGTCCGTGGCGCCGGTGGTGCCCACCGGAGCGGGGCTGCCGGAGGTGACCACCAGCGTCGGCGCGGTGCCGTCGAGGTCGGCGAAGGCGTCCGGCTGCCCGTCGACGTGCCCCAGCGGCAGCAGCGTGAACGCCCCGACCGCGGCGGCCGACGCGGCGGCGGCGGCCACCTGGAACTTGACGCCGGTCAGCACCGCCTTGGCCCCGGCCAGCAACCCGGCGGGCGCGGCGGCCTGCTGCGCCAGCGCGAGCCCGGCGACCGGGACGGTGAGGAACGCGGCGTGCGCGCGCAGCCCGGCGCAGACGTCCTGCAACTCGGCCTGCATGTCGGTGCACGACGGGCAGACCTGCAGGTGCGCCCGGACCTTGCGCCGCTCGGTGCCCTTGATGCTGCCCGCGGTGTAGGCGCCCAGCTTCTCCAGCGCGGCCCGGCACCCCACGGAACCGCGCTCGGTGGCCAGGTGCGCCTGCAGGTACGCCGCCCGCAGCCCCTGCCGGGCGCGGCGGGCCAGCGCGGCGGTGGCGTTGGGGCTCAACCCGAACTTGCCCGCGACCACGGCGGGCCGCTCCCCCTCGACCTCGACCTTCCACAGCACGCTGCGCCAGCGCTCGGGCAGGCTGGTGAACGCACGGGTGATCAGGGACCGCTCGGTGGACCGCCCCGGGTCGTCCAGCTCGGGACCGGCCCGGTAGTCCAGCTCCTCGTCGGTCACCGGCACGTCCCGCCTGCGCCCGGCCCACTCCCAGGCCACCCGGCGGACGACGATCAGCAGGTACCCGCGCACGTTGTCGACGGGCCCGGAACCGCGGCGGATGGCCTGCAACACGCGGAAGAAGGCTTCGGCGGTCAGGTCCTCGGCTTCGGCACGGTCGGTGACCATGCCGCGCGCCAACCTGCGCACGGCGTCGCAGTGGCGGGAGAACAGCTCACCGAAGGCGGCGTCCTCACCGGCCCGCAGGCGGCGGAGCAGAGCACGGTCTTCGCAGGTGGCGGCGGACGGCTCGGCCTCGTCGTGCGCACCGTCGCGGCACCCGCCCGCGGCAGGCCGGTCGTCCCCGGTCATCCGGCCCGGTACCTCCTCCTGGCCGTCGTGACAATAGTGAACAGATTGCCACATGCGCTGGTCTTCCGGTTGATATCCGTGAATAACGTTAAGCGGAGCCCTACGGATGTCCTAGTCCGTCCGAGTTCCACATCACGCACAGTCACGACCATCCCCCGACGGGGAAGGCACCCCCCGGGTTGCGACCCGGTGAACGGCATCGGGTACAGTTCACGCCGCACCGGGAAACCGGGGCACGCGGATGTAGCGCAGCTGGTAGCGCATCACCTTGCCAAGGTGAGGGTCGCGA
>NZ_AYXG01000068.1 GCF_000564855.1 Actinokineospora spheciospongiae | reverse complement strand
CCCCACCCAAGCAGATCCACCCACCCGGGCATATCCGTAGCCGGGCCGGCGGTTTGTCGGGTGGTCGGCGGCTGCGCACGGTGGGGTTCGGCGTGACGGGGCTGTCAGGCCGACGGTTGGCGGGTGGTCGCCTGCTTGAGGACAGCCCTAGTAGTCCGTGCGGTCCGCCTTGGTGTCCCAGGCGGTGAACGGGGACCGCTCGGTGCCGGTGCGCCGGTGGGTGACCCGCAGCGGCCACTCGGACCGGGGCAGGGCGAACACGTCGTAGAACACGCGGTCGTCGAAGCCCGCCCGTTCGGCGTCGTGGCGGTCGGCGGCGTAGAGGACCGCGTCCACCCGGGCCCAGAGGGCGGCCGACAGGCACAGCGGGCAGGGCTCGCACGAGCTGACCAGGACGCAGCCGGTCAGCTTGAAGTCGCCGACGGTCCGGCAGGCGGCCCGGATCGCCACCACCTCGGCGTGCGCGGTGGGGTCGAGGTCGGTGGTGACGCGGTTGACGCCGCTCGCGATGACCTCGCCCTCGCCCGGGCGGACCACCAGGGCGCCGAACGGGCCGCCGCCGTCGGCGACGTTGCGCTCGGCGAGGGCCACCGCCTGGCGGAGCCAGTCGTCCGGGGCGCTCACCGCGGTGACCCGCAAGGCCCGTCGGCCATGGCGTCGGTCACGGTCACCGCCGCCTCCCCGGGTGCCGGACCCGCCGTGAGCAGGGCCGTGGCGCTCTGTTCGCCTGCCGTTGTCCTGGACACCGATTCCGGGGTCATCGCCCACCTCGCTACGGTCGGGAAGTGGTCATCCTACCGATCGGTACACCGGGCGGCCGGTTTCGCGGTACTTGCCCGTCCGATAGTAGGACGTCAAACTAATACCGGTCCGTCGACGTCGTCGGTCCACCAGTGCCAACCCGGAGGTCTCCATGCCCGCCGACCTGCACCGCCCGGCCCACCCGGTGCGGTTCGTCACCGCGGCCAGCCTGTTCGACGGGCACGACGCGGCGATCAACATCATGCGCCGAATCCTGCAGTCGCAGGGGGCCGAGGTGGTCCACCTCGGACACAACCGGTCGGTGCGCGAGGTGGTGACCGCCGCCATCCAGGAGGACGCGCACGGCGTGGCCATCAGCGCCTACCAGGGCGGGCACGTCGAGTACTTCAGCTACCTCGTCGAGCTGCTGGAGGAGAACGGCGCGGGCCACATCAAGGTCTTCGGCGGCGGTGGCGGCGTCATCGTGCCCGAGGAGATCAGGCTGCTGCACTCGCGCGGGGTGGCCCGCATCTTCTCCCCGGAGGACGGCCAGACCCTCGGCCTGCCCGGGATGATCAACTCGATGATCGCCGCCTGCGACACCGACCCGGCCACCCTGCCCGCTCCCGCCCCGGACGCCCTGCTCGCCGGGGACCACGCCGCCCTGGCCAGGACCATCAGCGCCATCGAGGCGGGCACCGTGCCCGCGGACCTGCGCGCCGCCCTCGACCGGCCGCACCGGCGGGTGCCGGTCCTGGGCATCACCGGCACCGGCGGCTCCGGCAAGTCCTCGCTGACCGATGAACTGGTCCGCCGACTGCGCCTGGACCAGCAGGACAAGCTGCGGGTCGCGGTCATCGCCGTGGACCCGACCCGGCGCAAGGGCGGCGGCGCGCTGCTCGGCGACCGCATCCGGATGAACTCCCTGGACGGGGATCGGGTGTTCTTCCGGTCGCTGGCCACCCGCAGCGCGGGCTCGGAGGTGCCCGACGGGCTGGCCGACACCATCGCCGCCTGCCAGGCCGCCGGTCACGACCTGGTCGTCGTGGAAACCCCCGGCATCGGCCAGGGCGACGCCGCGATCGTGCCGTTCGTCGACACCTCGCTGTACGTGATGACCCCCGAGTTCGGCGCCGCCTCGCAGCTCGAGAAGATCGACATGCTGGACTTCGCCGACGTGGTGGCGATCAACAAGTTCGAGCGCCGCGGCGCCGAGGACGCCCGCCGCGACGTCGCCCGCCAGCTCGTGCGCAACCGGGAGGCGTTCGGCCGGTCCTGGGAGGACATGCCGGTCTTCGGCACCAGCGCCGCCACCTTCAACGACGACGGCGTCACCGCCCTCTACCAGGAGCTGCGCACCCTGCTGGGGGAGAAGGGCGTCGCGTTCGGCGAGGGCGCGCTCCCGCACGTCGAGGGGCGCACCTCGACCTCCGCGGCCACCGTCGTGCCGCCGCAGCGCGCCCGGTACCTCTCCGACATCGCCGAGACCGTCCGCGGCCACCACCGCCGCACCGACGCCCAGGTCGACGCCGTCCGCGAGCGCGCCGCGCTCACCTTCACCCGCGACGCCCTGGCCCGCGCGGGCGCCCCGACCGACGACGTGGACCGCCTCGCCGCCGAGGTCGCCCGCCGCGTCGACCGCGACACCGAGGACCTGCTGGCCCAGTGGCCCGCGACGGTCGAGCGGTACCGCGCGGAGGAACTGGTGGTGAAGATCCGCGACAAGGAGCTGCACACCCAGCTCTGGCGCGAGACGCTGTCCGGCAACAAGGTCCCGCGCGTCGCCCTGCCCCGGTTCGACGACGACGCCACGCTGGTGCGCTTCCTGCGCAAGGAGAACCTGCCCGGCGCCTTCCCGTTCACCGCGGGCGTCTTCCCGTTCAAGCGCGAGGGCGAGGACCCGGCCCGCATGTTCGCCGGGGAGGGCGACGCGTTCCGCACGAACCGCCGCTTCAAGCTGCTCTCCGAGGGCAACCCGGCGACCCGCCTGTCCACCGCGTTCGACTCGGTGACCCTCTACGGCCGCGACCCCGACACCCCGCCGGACGTCTACGGCAAGATCGGCACCTCCGGGGTGTCGATCGCGTCCCTGGACGACATGAAGGCCCTCTACGCGGGCTTCGACCTGACCTCGCCCACCACGTCGGTGTCGATGACGATCAACGGCCCGGCCCCGACCATCCTGGCCTACTTCCTCAACACCGCCATCGACCAGCGCGTGGACGCGTTCGTGGTCGAGCACGACCGCGAACCGTCCGAAGAGGAGCGGCGCGAGATCACCGCGTGGGCGCTGGCGAACGTGCGCGGCACGGTGCAGGCCGACATCCTCAAGGAGGACCAGGGCCAGAACACCTGCATCTTCTCCACCGAGTTCAGCCTCCGGATGATGGCCGACATCCAGGAGTGGTTCATCCGCAACCGGGTGCGCAACTTCTACTCGGTGTCCATCTCCGGCTACCACATCGCCGAGGCCGGGGCGAACCCGATCAGCCAGCTCGCCTTCACCCTGGCCAACGGCTTCACCTACGTCGAGTCGTACCTGGCCCGCGGCATGGACATCGACGACTTCGCGCCGAACCTGTCGTTCTTCTTCTCCAACGGCATGGACGCCGAGTACTCGGTCATCGGCCGGGTCGCCCGCCGCATCTGGGCGGTGGCCATGCGCGACCGCTACGGCGCCGCGGAGCGCTCGCAGAAGCTCAAGTACCACGTGCAGACCTCGGGCCGCTCCCTGCACGCGCAGGAGATGAACTTCAACGACATCCGCACCACCCTGCAGGCGCTGTGCGCGCTGTACGACAACGCGAACTCCCTGCACACCAACGCCTTCGACGAGGCGATCACCACCCCCACCGAGTCCTCGGTCCGCCGGGCCATGGCGATCCAGCTCATCATCAACAAGGAGTGGGGCCTGTCGATGAACGAGAACCCGCTGCAGGGTTCCTTCGTCATCGACGAGCTGACCGACCTGGTCGAGGAGGCGGTGCTGACCGAGTTCGACCGCATCTCCGACCGCGGCGGCGTCCTCGGCGCCATGGAGACCGGCTACCAGCGCGGTCGCATCCAGGACGAGTCGATGCTCTACGAGCACCGCAAGCACGACGGGTCGCTGCCCCTGGTCGGCGTCAACACCTTCCTGCCCGCCAGGGGCGAGGAGGACGAGGTGGTGGAGATCGAGCTGGCCCGCGCCACGGAGGCGGAGAAGAAGTCCCAGGTGGACCGCGTCCGCGCCTACCAGGCCGAGCACCGCGACGAGGCGGAGGAGGCGCTGGCCCGGCTGCGCGAGGTCGCGGGCACCGACGGCAACGTCTTCGAGGTGCTGATGGACGCGGCCAGGGTCTGCACCCTCGGTCAGATCACGACGGCGTTCTTCGAGGTCGGCGGCCAGTACCGGCGAAACGTCTGACGGCGAACCCGACGGCGTAGACGCCCACGCCGGTCAGCACCGCGCCCACCGGCAGGGTCACGACCAGCACGGCGCACGCGGTGGCCCCGAGCACGAACAGCGCTCGGGGCCACCGCCGTTCGTCCTCGGGTTGGCGCAACGCCGCCAGGTTGGCGATCGCGTAGTAGACGAGCACGCCGAACGACGAGAACCCGATCACCTGCCGCAGGTCCGCGACCAGGACCAGCGCGCTCACCACCACGGCGACGGCGACCTCCGCGTGGTGCGGCACCCGGTGGCGCGGGTGCACGGCGGCCAGCCACGGCGGCAGGTCTCGCTCCCTGGCCATCGCCATCGTCGTGCGCCCCACCCCGGCCACCAGGGCGAGCAGCGCCCCCAGGCTCGCCACGGCCGCCCCGACCCGCACCACGACGTCGAGCCCGGCCACCCCCGCGGTCGCGGTGGCCAGCGGGGCGCTGCTGCCCGCCAGCCGCTCGGCCCCCACCGCCGCCAAGGCGCTGACCCCGACCACCAGGTAGATCACCACGGTGATCCCGAGGGCGATGGTGATGGCGCGCGGAATGGTCTTCTGCGGTTCGACCACCTCTTCGCCCAATGTCGCCACCCGCGCATAACCGGCGAAGGCGAAGAACAGCAAACCGGCCGATTGCAGAACCCCGTACGCACTGGTGTCGACGCCGCCCGCGGCCTCGGCACCCGGCCCGAGGTGCATCCCGATCACGATGACCGCCAACGCCGCCAGGCTGAGGCAGACGAGCACCCGGGTCAGCGCGGCGGTGCGGGTGATGCCGCGGTAGTTGAGCGCCGCCAGCGCGAGGACCGCGAGCACCGCCAGCCCGCGCTGCGCCCACCACGGCCCGGGGAGGGCGTAGGTGGCGAAGGTCAGCGCCATGGCCGCGCAGGACGCGGTCTTGCCCACCACGAACCCCCACCCGGCGGCGAACCCCCACCCCGGGCCGAGCCACCGGCGGCCGTGCGCGTAGGCGCCGCCGGAGGTCGGGTTGGCGGCGGCGAGCTGCGCGGAGGCCATCGCGTTGCAGAACGCCACCAGCGCGGCGAGGAGCAGCCCGAGGACCAGCCACCGCCCGGCCGCCGCCGCGGCGGGTCCGAACACGCTGAACACCCCGGCGCCGATCATCGACCCGAGCCCGAGCACCACCGCGTCCCCCAGGCCCAGCCGCCGGACCAGGCCGCCCGGCTCCGCTGGCCCGTCCGCACGCCCGAGCAGCCCCCGGACCCATCCGACCGCACGCCCCCGCCTGGGGCCCGAGTTCTCCACGGCCCACATCGTCCCGGACCGGGGTGGCGGGTGGGCACGTGCGGCGCGGAACCCCCGCCGTGTTCACCGGGGACCACCGCGCCGGACTCCCGGGGGCCACCTCCCGGCAACGCCCGGCGCGCCCGCCGATTCGAAGTGAATGGGCACAGGGTTATCATTCAATTCCGACGTTCAGGGGGTCCCCGATCGGCGGAAAATTGTGAATCGACTTTTGAGTAGGTTTCCGGAGCTGACACTTTAGGTGTGTCTTAAGCCTCAGGGTTGGTCGTACCGAATGGTAATTCCGCACAGTGGCGGGGTGACTCTCACCGCACCCCGCCAGCTCCTGCAATCGACCGGTTCGCCCGGTGCGCGAATCCTCGGGTTCGGCGGCTTCCGCCCCGCGACCGCGGTCGGCAGCGCGGAGATCGCCGAGCGGTTCGGCCGCACCGGCGACTGGGTCCGGGAACGGACCGGCATCGTCTCCCGCCGCTTCGCCACCACCGAGACCCGGGAGTCGATGGCCGTCGCCGCGGCCCTGCGGGCGCTGGAGCGGTCCGAAGTGGACGCCGCGGGGGTGGACCTGGTCGTGGTGGCGAGCTGCTCGGCGGATTCGCCGCTGGTCGGGGTGGCCGCCGGGGTCGCCGCGGGCATCGGCGCGAACGGGGCCGCCGGGTACGACCTCAACGCCGCCTGCGCGGGCTTCTGCTACGCCCTGGCCGTCGCCGCGAGCGCGATCCGCGCGGGCTCGGCGCGGCGGGTGCTGGTGGTCGGCACGGAGAAGATGACCGACCTGGTCGACGAGGCCGACCTGGGCACCTCCATCATCTTCGGCGACGGCGCGGGCGCGGCGGTGGTCGCCGCCTCCGACGACCCGGACATCGGCCCCGTCGCCTGGGGCAGCGACGGCAGCCAGTCGGAGCTGATCGACGTCCCGGAGGGCGCCTCGACCCTGCGGATGCAGGGGCAGGCGGTGTTCCGCTGGGCCACCAACAACATCCACCCGGTGGCGCTGCGGGCCTGCGAACTCGCCGGGGTCGACCCCCGCCGCCTCGACGCGATCGTGCCGCACCAGGCCAACCTGCGCATCGTGGAAGCCCTGGCCCGCAAGATCGACGCCCCGGACGCGGTGATCGCCAGGGACGTGGTGGACGCGGGCAACACCTCCGCCGCCTCCATCCCGCTGGCCCTGGACCGCCTGCTGGCCGAGGGCGAGGTCAAGCCCGGCGGTCTGGCCCTGCTGATCGGCTTCGGCGCGGGCCTGGCCTACGCCGCCCAGGTCGTGCGCATCCCCGACTCGCTGCCGCTGGAGGCCTGAGCGCCGGGTTCAGCGCGCTCGGCCGATCACGTCGCGGTACCAGTGGTAGGAGTCCTTCGGGGTGCGGGTCTGCGTCGCGTAGTCCACGTGGACCAGTCCGAAGCGCTCGCGGTACCCGGCCGCCCACTCGAAGTTGTCGGTGGCGGCCCAGGCGAAGTAGCCGCGCACGTCCGCGCCGTCGGCCACGGCCCGGGCCAGCGCGCGCAGGTGCCCGTCGTGGTAGGCGACGCGGTCCGGGTCGGGCACGCGACCGTCGACCGGGTCCGGGTCGTGGTAGGAGCAACCGGATTCGGTGATGTACAACGGCGGCAGCGCCTCGCCGTAGCGGTCGGTGAACATCGCGACCGTCTCGCGGAGGCCGTCGGGGACCACCGGCCAGCCGAAGTCGGTCCTCGGGTACCCCTCGATGGGCCGGGGTTCGAACGGCAGGCCGGGCGGCAGCATCGCGCCCTCGACCACCGGCGTGCTGCCCTCGGTCGCCGCACCCACCAGCGCGGGCTGGTAGTAGTTGATGCCGAACCAGTCCAGCGGCGTCGAGATGACCTTGAGATCCTCGACGACCGGACCCGGCATCAGCGCCGCCAGCTCCGGGGCCGGGTACCGCCCGCGCAGCACCGGGTCGGCGAACAACCAGTTGACCAGCGTGCTGTAGGCGTCGGCGGCGGACACGTCCTCCTCGGCGTCCGAGGCTGCCCACACCGGGCTGTGGTTGCTGGCGATACCGATGTTCGAGCAACCCGCGGCCCGCAGCGCCTGCACCGCCAAACCGTGACCGAGCAACTGGTGGTGCGCGGTGGGCAGCGCCTCGAAACCCAGCTCCCGGCCCGGCGCGTGCTGCCCCAGCGCGTAGCCGAACATGGTGACGACGACGGGTTCGTTCAGCGGCATCCACATCCGCACCCGGTCGTGCAGCCGGTCGCCCACGACGGCGGCGTACTCGGCGAAGCGGGCCGCGGTGTCGCGCGACAGCCAGCCGCCCGCGTCCTCCAGGGCCTGCGGGGTGTCCCAGTGGAACAGGGTGGCGGCCGGGGCGATGCCCGCCGCGCACAGCTCGTCGACCAGGCGGTCGTAGAAGTCCAGCCCCGCCGGGTTGACCGCGCCCGCGCCGTCCGGCACGACCCGCGGCCAGGCGATGGAGAACCGGTACGCGCCCACCCCGAGGTCCCGCAGCAGGGCGACGTCCTCGGGGAAGCGGTGGTAGTGGTCGGCCGCGACGGCGCCGGTGTCACCGCCCTCGACCCGGCCGGGTTCGGCGCAGAAGGTGTCCCACACCGAGCGCCCGCGCCCGTCCTCGTCGACCGCGCCCTCCACCTGGTACGCCGCCGAGGCGACACCCCAGAGGAAGTCGGGCGGGAACGCGGGGAACGGCTCGGTCACGGGGGCCTCCTCGGACTAGCGGACACCCCTGATCCTGTAGACCAGCGTGGCGCCCAGCAACCCCACCGCCGCCGCCACCAGGTAGAGCGTCGGGTAGCCGCCCAGGTGCGCCACGATCGGCGCGGCCACCACCGGGGAGAGCACCTGCGGCAGCGTGTTGGCGATGTTGATCACCCCGAGGTCCTTGCCCCGGTCGGCCGCGGCGGGCAGCACCTGGGTGACCAGGGCGAAGTCGACCGAGGTGTAGGTGCCGAAGCCGATGCCGAGGACCCCGGCGGCCAGCACCGCGCCCGGCCAGGTCGGCCAGGCCACCATCATCGCCGAGGCCACCGCCATGATCACCCCGGAGCCCATCACGAAGATCCGCCGCCTGCCGGTGCGGTCGGACCACACGCCGCCGACGACCACCGTGGACAGCAGGGCCACCGCGTACACCGAGGTCAGGACCAGCACCCCGCTCTCGGCGTCGACCAGGCCGACCTCGTCCTTGAGGTAGTACAGCAGGTAGAGCAGGGCCAGGGCGTTGCCCAGGTTCATCAGGAACCGGGTCAGCCACGCCCAGCCGAAGTCGGCGCCGAACCCGCGCGGCCAGAAGCCGCGGGCGAACGCGGCGGCGTCCCACGGGGGCCGCTCGTCCCGCGTCAGCCGCACGTCGCGGCGCAGCAGCACGAACGGCACCGTCGCCAGCACCACGAACACCGCGCACGCCAGGTACCCGCCGAGCACGCCACCGGTCGCCGCGCCGCCGCTCACCGCCAGACCGGTGCCGATGAGCACGCCCACGGTCTGCGCCAGCCCGAACCAACCGCCCGCCGCGCCCCGCCGGTCCACCGGCACCTGGTCGGGGATGGCCGCGGCCAGCGCGGCGAACTCGGCGTTCAGCGCCACCTGCACCACCGACCAGCCGAGGATCATCCCGCCGACCGACTCCGCGGTGGCCAGCAGCACCAGCCCGCCCGCCCCGCCGACGGCCCCGCCGAGCACCCACGGCAGCCGCCTGCCCCAGCGCCCGGTCGTGCGGTCCGACAGCGCCCCCCACAGCGGGTTCGCCACCATCGAGCACAGCGCGCCGACCCCCGCCACCAGCGCCAGCACCGACGCCTTCGACTCGGCGGAGACCAGTTCGGCCTGCCGGGCCAGCAGGATCTGGATCGGTCCGAAGAACCCGACGTTCACCGCCAGCGCGGCGAACGCCAGCGCCGCCGTCCACCGCTTGGGCGGCGGCAGCGTCGGCGCTGCGGCGGGCGCGGAGCCCGGGCGCGCGTTCGCGGTCATGCGGCCTCCGGTGGGGACGGTCAGCGGCTCGGCGGGGCAGGACGCATCAGGATGGGTCGGCATCGGGAATCCAGTCAAGGGCGGGCGGGGACGAACTCCCCCGGTCGTTCGCGCAGGCCGAGCAGCCACTGCACCGCCTGCGCGCAGCGCGCCGCGGCCAACCCGTCCCCGAACGGGTTGCCGTCCGCCACCCGCTGCTCCGGGATGGCCGGGCGGCGGCTGAGCACGAGCTTCTCGGTGATCCGGGCGACCACGGCGCGGTCGGCGCCCGCCGCCCACGGGTAGCCGGGGCGGCTCGGCTCGGTCCAGGTGCCGGACTCCCCGCCCACCACGAGCGCCGACACCCCGAAGCTGGGCGACTGCTCGGCGAGGGTCACCGAGTCGGTCACCACCGCCGCGGCCGTCGACAGCAGCCCGAGCAGGCACGGCTGCGGCAGCGGGTCGGTGATCGTGACCCGCACCAGCCTGCCCAGCGCCTCCTCGGCCCGCGCCCGCAGCCCACCGGTCGCGGGCAGCACGACCTCCAGGTCCGGCGTGGCCAGCACCAGGTCGCAGATCCCGTGCAGCACCGCGTCCACCGCCGAGGCGGACCAGTTCGCCGCCTCCAGCACCACCGGCACCAATCGGCTGTACCCGGCGGCCACCGCGTCGGCCAGTTGCCGCACCCTGGGATCGGCGTGCGCCACCCGCCGCTCGACGGCGTCGAGCGCCGCGTCGACGGCGGTGCTGCCCACGGTGACCACCTTGGGCCCGGTGTGCGCTTCCTGGGCCAGGTTCGCCGTCGCCTCCGGCGTCGCCGCCAGGTGCAGCGAGGACACCTGGGCGATCAACCGCCGGTGCCCCTCCTGCGGGAACGGCGCGGTCAGGTCGAACGACCGCACCCCCGCGTCCAGGTGCACCACCGGCACCCGCCGCCAGAAAGCGGCCATCGCCGCACTGAACGCCGTCGCCGAGTCCCCCTGCACCACCACCGCGTCCGGCAACCGGTCGGCGAAGGCCCGGTCGAGCCCCGCGAGCAACTGCGCGGCAGCGGCGGTGGTGGGCTGCCCGTCGGCGGCCAGCGCCACGGTCACGTCGGTCCCCACCCGGAACTCCGCCAGCGCCGCCGTCGCCGCCCCCGCCCCGTGCCCGCACACCAGCACCACCGGCCGCACCCGCCCCCCGGCCGCCATGGCCCCCGCGAGCGGCGCGATCCGCACGGCCGCCCCCGCGTCCCCCACCACCAGGCAAACCTCGGGCACCCGGCCGGGCGGGCACGGCGCGGGCAACGGAACCAGGGTGTTCACCACCGCACCCCTTCCTTCCGCCCACACCGACCTTCGTCAGCGGTATAGCGCGCGACCGGCCCGACGTTACCGCCGGTCGGGGCGGGTTTCTCGGTGAAACACCCACCTGATCGGGTGGCACCCCGAACCACGGAGCGCCACCTCCTTCACCCGATCGAATCCACGCGCACGATGACAGGAACCGGCCCCGGAACCACCGGATCGACTCACCCCGGCCACATCGGTGACCCGCACCCCCACCAACCCGCCACCCGGAAACTTCCGCACGCACCACCACCCCACCAACCGCTCCAGCCCCCAAGCCACCCGCCCCGGTCTCCACTCCGAACCAGCCGCCGCAACGCCAACCACCGGCCCGGCGGCCGGCCACTCCGAACACCACCGGGCGCAGCCGCCAAACACCCCACCAACCGCCGGCCCGGCGGCCGGCCACACGAACCCCCACCGGGCGCAGCGAAAGCCAGCCACCCCGCCAACCGCCGGCCTGGCGGCCTGGCGGCCAGCCACCCGCAACCTCACCGGGCGCAGCCGGCGACCACCCCGCCAACCGCTGGCCCGGCTACGGCTCTGCCCGGGTGGGTGGATTTGCTTGGGTGGGGGAAGCGATCATGTGCGAGCCTGCCTGGGCAGTGGGGCACTC
>NZ_AYXG01000067.1 GCF_000564855.1 Actinokineospora spheciospongiae | reverse complement strand
CTCCGAGTCGGGGAGGTCGAGCGTTCCGCCGGTGGGGCCGGGTGGAGCGGGCACTGACGTGGAGGCGTCTGCGCCCGCAGGTCCGGGGCCCGCCCAGGCAGGCCGCTCCGGGACGAAGAAGCCGAGCGTGCCGCCGGTGCTGCGGTCGGAGGCAGCGGGCGCTGATGCGGAGGCGTCTGCGCCCGCCGATCCGGCGCCTGCCCGGGCGGGTCGTCGCAAGGCGAAGAAGTCGGGCGTTCCGCCGGTGCTGTGGCCGGACGAGGCGGGCGCCGACGCGGCGGGGGCGCCCGCGGGTCCGGGGCCCGCCGGGGTGGGCCGTTCCGGGGGCGGGGTGCCGCCGGTGCTGTGGCCGGACGAGCCGGACGAGGTCGAGCCCGCCCCGGTCGGGGGCGTCCTGGACGAGTCCGCGGCGGACCTGGTGGACGGGGTGACCGAGGAGGCCGTGGCCACCCTCGCCGCCGACCTGCCGCCGGAGGAGGCGGTGGACGGGGAGTCCGCGACCAGCGGGCAGCGCTTCCCCGACCTGCGCGCCGACGCCGACCTCGACTCCGCCCTGGAGGCGGTGCTGCTGGTGGTCGACGCCCCGGTGGAGACCGAGGTGCTGGCCGCCGCCGTCGACCAGCCGGTCGGCCGCACCCGGCAGGCGCTGCGGCGGGTGCAGGCCCGCTACACCGAGGCGGGCAGCGGCATCGACCTGCGCCGGGTCGGGGCGGGGTGGCGGTTGTTCACCCGCGACCGGTTCGCCCCGGTGGTGGAGAAACTGCTGCTCGACGGGCAGCGGGCCAAGCTGACCAGGGCCGCCCTGGAGACCCTGGCGGTCATCGCCTACCGCCAGCCGGTGTCCCGGGCGCGGGTCGCGGCGGTGCGGGGTGTGAACGTCGACGGCGTCATCCGTACCCTCGTGGTGCGCGGCCTCATCGAGGAGAGCGGGACCGACTCGGAAACGGGTGGCATCCTGTACGTGACTACCGAGTTGTTCCTGGAGCGGTTGGGCCTGTCCTCGTTGGAGGACCTCCCCCCGATCGCCCCTCTGTTGCCGGAAGTGGAAGCGATCGACGATGTCTCCTAGGTCCCAGCCCAACCCCGCCGCCGACGGTGTGCGCCTGCAGAAGGTCCTCTCCGGTGCGGGGGTGGCCTCGCGCCGCGCCGCCGAGGACCTCATCGACCAGGGGCGGGTGAGCGTCGACGGTGAGGTCGTCCGCGAGCAGGGCAAGCGCGTGGACCCGGACAACGTGGTCATCCACGTCGACGGTGTCCGGGTCATCGTCCGCGAGGACCGCGTGTACCTGGCCCTGAACAAGCCCCGAGGCGTCCACAGCACGATGGACGACGACCGCGGGCGCCCCTGCGTCGGCGACTACCTGCGCGAGCGGGTGGACAAGCTCTTCCACGTCGGCCGCCTCGACGCCGAGACCGAGGGCCTGCTGCTGCTCACCAACGACGGCGACCTGGCCCACCGGCTCATGCACCCGTCGTTCGAGGTCGCCAAGACCTACCTGGCGGAGGTGCCCGGCCCGGTCGCCAGGGACATCGGCAAGCGCCTGCGCGACGGGGTGACCCTGGAGGACGGCCCCGCCCGGGTCGACTCGTTCCGCATGGTCGACAACTACGCGGGCAAGGCGCTGGTGGAGGTCGTGCTGCACGAGGGTCGCAAGCACATCGTCCGCAGGCTCCTGGAGGAGGTCGGCCACCCCGTCCTCAAGCTGGTCCGCACCCAGATCGGCGACGTCCGCCTGGGCAACCAGCGCCCCGGCTCCCTGCGCGCCCTGAGCCGCCCCGAGGTCGGTTCCCTCTTCGCCGCCGTGGACCTCTGAGCGCTCACCGCCGGGTCATCAGGAACCCGTGCTCCACCAGGTAGTCCAGCCCGAACTCCGTCATGAGCCGGTGCTCCGGGCGGGGTTCGGCGTGGGCGTGGTCGATGGAGAACGCCTCGGCGAAGTGGCCGTGGACCTGGTCGGCGCCCACGCTGAACGGGGGTTCCGACGCGGTGGGGCGGTATTCCAGCGTGGTGAGGAAGTACCGGGTCCCCGGGGCGCACAGCGAGGTCAGGTGCGCGGCGTACCGGTCGCGCGCGTCGTCCGGGAAGGCGGTGAGGGCGTTGCGGTCGTGGACCAGGTCGACCGGGCCGAGGGCCGCCGCGCCCAGGTCGAGCAGGTCGCGGCACCACACGGTCACGTTGCCCGCCCGGTGCACGCCGTCGGTGACCGTCGGGGTGAGGCCCGCTGAGTCGAAGAGCTCGGTGACCGCTCGGGGGGTGGCCTCGACGCCGACGACCTCCGCCGCGTGCTCGGCGAGGAAGAGCAGGTCCGCCGACCCGCCGCGCAGCGGGACCAGGACCCGGGCGCCGGACAGGTCGGTCGACGCGGCCAGTTCGGCCACCCAGGGGTGCGCGGTGGGGGTCGTGCCGAGGTCCCGCGGGTCTTGCCGGAAGGTCAACTCCATCGAGGAACCGTATGCCGCAGCCCCGCGTGGGCCAATCGGCCGACCGGGTGAGCACGTGAATGCGCCTCAGGTTGTGGCCGGGGTGCCCACCTTGCGCTGCACGGCCCTGGCGACCGGTTCGACCACGCGGGCCGCGACCGGGCCCAGGATCGCCATCAGCAGCACGTAGGCCGTGGCCAGCGCCGCGAGCTGCTCGTCCACGGCCCCCGCCGCGACCGCCAAGCCCGCGATGACGATGGAGAACTCCCCTCGGGCCACCAGCGCCGCCCCGGCGCGGGCCCGGCCCATCCTGGCGATGCCCTGGCGCTTGGCGGCGTACCAGCCGGTGACGAGCTTGGTGAGCGTGGTCAGCACCGCCAGCCCGACCGCGTAGGCGAGCACCGGGGGGATCGACCGGGGGTCGGTGTTGAGGCCGAACACCACGAAGAAGATCGCCGCGAACAGGTCGCGCAGCGGCTCCAGCAGCTTGGTGGCGTTCTCGGCGGTCGAGCCGGAGATGGCGATGCCCAGCAGGAAGGCGCCCACCGCGGCGGAGACCTGCAACTGCGAGGCGATCCCCGCCACCAGCAGGGCCGCGCCGAGCACCCGGAGCAGGAAGACCTCCGGCTCGGGGCTGTCGACCACCATCGACACGTACCTGCCGAAGCGCAGCGCGATGACCAGCACGACCGTGATCACCACCAGCGAGATGCCGACGGCGGTGAACCCGCCCAGCAGCGTCGTGCCGGCCAGGACCGCGGTGAGGATCGGCAGGTAGAGGGCCATCGCCAGGTCCTCGAACACCAGGATCGACAGCACCACCGGGGTCTCCCGGTTGCCGAGCCTGCCCAGGTCGCCGAGGACCTTGGCGACGATGCCGGAGGAGGAGATGTAAGTGACCCCGGCCATGGCCAGCGCCCCGACCGGGCCCCAGCCCAGCAGGAACGCCACGACCGCGCCGGGGGCGGCGTTGAGCACCAGGTCGACGACCCCGGCCAGCCAGGAGCGGCGCAGGCCGGTGACCAGCTCGGCGGCGGAGTACTCCAGGCCCAGCAGCAACAGCAGCAGCACCACCCCGATCTCGCCCGCGAGTTCGGTGAAACCCTCGATGCCCTCCAGCGGGACCAGCCCACCCGCGCCGAAGGCGAGGCCGCCGACCAGGTAGAGCGGGATGGGTGAGATGCCGATCTTCCAGGCGAGCCGTCCGAGGATGCCCAGGCCGAAGAAGACCGCTCCCAGCTCGATCAGGGAGATGGCGGTGTTGTGCAAGTTCTCGGGTTCTTCCTCGTGCTCAGCCGTTTTCGAGGACGTCGACGGCCTTGGCCAACCCCTCCGCGGTGCCGACGGTGATCAGCAGGTCGCTGCCGCGGAACACGAAGTCCGGCCGCGGCGAGGGGTGCACGGTGCCCGCCCGCACCACCGCGACGACGGAGACCGCCGTGCGGGTGCGCAGCGCCGTGTCGCCCAGGGTGCGGCCGTCGTACGGGGAGTTCGGGGCCAGCGGGAGCTGCCGGGTGCTCACCCCGGCGACCTCCCGGTTCTGCTCCTCCAGCAGCGCGACGAGCTGCGGGGCGCCGAGCAGGTTGGCCAGCGCGCCGGACTCCTCGACGGTCAGCGGGATCGACGCCACGCACGAGTCCGGGTCGTCGTGCTTGGACACGATCAGGTCGAAGTGCCCGTCCCGGTAGGTGATCACCCCGATCCGGCGACCGGAACGCGCGACGAAGTCCTGGCGTGTGCCTATCCCGGGCAGCGGGGTCACCTCGACGTTCACCACACCACGGTAACAAGCCCGGCGCCCGATTCGTTCCCCCTGTTCACCCGGGGCACCGCTCAGCCCCGGACGGTCGCGCCCTCGAACAGCTCCGCCAGCCGGGGCAGCCGCACCGGATCGCCGGGCGGGACCGGGCCGGTCGAGTCGGCCACGCCGAGCCTGGCCAGTTCCTCGGCCAGGGCGCAGTCGCGGCCGGTGGACTCGTCGAACGCCTCGTGCGCGGCGAAGTCGAGGCTCTCCCACTCCGGCCAGTCCTGCGCCGACCACTCGCGCATCGGCCGGGCGGCGAGCGCGCGCACCCGCTCCACCCCGGCCAGCCCGTCCGGGTCGGCCACGACCGCGTCGAAGGTCTCCCTGCCCAGGGTGAGCAGCCACAGCCGGAACGACCGGAACGAGTACTCCGAGCAGGACCCGGCGTGGATGAGGTGGGCGGCGGCGAGCAGCTCCGGGGTGTCGGCGCGGGCGCGCACCGCGGCCAGCCGCACCGCGAAGTCCACCACCTGGGCGAGCGGGAGCCTGGTCAGCTCCTCGGTCAGCCACTCGGCGTGCTCGTCGCGGTCCCCGGGCTGCTCCACCGCCCGACCGATGAGCTGCCAGAACGCCTCGTCCGTCATGGCCCGATTCTGGCAGCCGGGACCGACACTCCACGACTCGTGGACACGTGTGAGGCTGTGGGCACCGCACCCGATGGAAGCGAGGACGACCGTGGCGCACGACGCGACGTTGACCTACACCTCCTACCTGGCCCTCGACGAGGTCCTCGGCGCCCAGCGCCCGCGCTCCGACGAGCACGACGAGCCGCTGTTCATCACGATCCACCAGGTCTACGAGCTGTGGTTCAAGCAGATGCTGCACGAGCTGCGACACCTCCAGGACGTGCTGGTCAAGGGCGACACCGCGCACGCCACCAGGACGTTGCGCCGGGTGTTGTCGGTGTTCAAGGTGATCGTGGCCCAGGTCGACGTGCTGGAGACGATGACACCGAGGCAGTTCACCAGCTTCCGGGCCCGGCTGGACGCCTCCAGCGGCTTCCAGTCGGCCCAGTTCCGGGAGCTGGAGGCGGTTCTGGGCCGCCGCGACCCCCGCGTCCTGGCGCACCACTCCGAGGCCCCGGCGCTGGCCGCGGCGATGTCGCGGCCCTCGGTGTTCGACTCGTTCCTGGCCTACCTGGCGGCGCACGACTACCCCGTGCCCCCGTCTCTGCTCACCCGGGATTTCACCCGTTCGTGGGAAGAATCGGCGGAGTTGCAGGAGGTGCTGCTGCGCGTCTACGCCGACGACAGCGGCCCGTCGACCGTGGCGGAGCACCTGGTCGACCTGGACGAGGGCTTGCAGGAGTGGCGGTACCGGCACGTGAAGATGGTCGAGCGCACCATCGGCACCAAGTCCGGCACCGGTGGCTCACCCGGAGCCGCCTACCTGCGCGGCACCCTGTTCACCCCGGTCTTCCCCGACCTGTGGGCCGTCCGGAGCGAGCTGTGACGGCCGAGGCGGGAACGCCGCGCCCGGAGGACCTGGCCCCGCACTACGCCCGGTTCCGGGTGGCCGAGCGGCTGCTGCTGACCGGCCACTCGCACCAGGCGTGGCCGGACGCGGCCCTGGACGGCCAGGTCGAGGCGTTCACCGACGCCGCCGAGCGGGTCGACGGCAAGTGGCCCCGCGCCTTCGCCAAGGCCGACCGCCTCCGCGCCCACTACGCCACCCTGGTCGGCGGCGGCGAGGTCGCCCTCGGCGCCAACACCCACGAACTGGTGGTGCGGTTCCTCTCCGCCCTGCCGCTGCGCACCCGCCCCCGCCTGGTCACCACCGACGGCGAGTTCCACACCCTGCGCCGCCAACTGGGCCGCCTCGGCGAGGGCCTGGTGGACCTGGTCCGCGTCCCCGCGCACCCGGTGGCCGACCTGGCCGCGCGCCTGGCGTCCGAAGTGGACGACCGAACCGCGGCGGTCCTGGTCTCCGCCGTCCTGTTCGAGACCGCGCACGTGGTCCCCGGCCTGGACACCCTCGCCGCCGCCTGCGCCCGCACCGGCGCGGAACTCCTCGTCGACGCCTACCACGCCCTGGGCGCCCTCCCCTTCGACGCCACCGGCCTCGAAGCGGCGTGGGTGGTCGGCGGCGGCTACAAGTACCTTCAACTCGGCGAGGGCAACTGCTTCCTGCGCCTGCCCCCGCACGCCGACACCCTCCGCCCGGTGATCACGGGTTGGTACGCCGAGTTCGACGCCCTGGCCGACGAGCGCAACCCGGACCTGGTCCCCTACGGCACCGGCGCGGCCAGGTTCGCGGGCGCCACCTACGACCCGGTCAGCCACTACCGCGCCTGCGCCGTCCTGGACTTCTTCGACAGCCGGGGCCTCACCCCGCAGGTCCTGCGCACGATCTCCCTGCGCCAGAACACGATCCTGGCCGAGGAGTTCGACGCCCTCGACCTCCCCGAGCACGTGGTCACCCGCGACCGCACGACCCCGCGCACGGCTTTCGGCGGCTTCCTGTCCCTGCGCACCCCCGACGCCGCCCGCCTGCACACCGCCCTGGCCGGAGCCGGGGTCGCCACCGACAGCCGGGGCGAACACCTCCGCTTCGGCCCCGCCCCCTACCTCCGCGACGACCAACTCCGCGCGGCCATGACCACCCTGGGGAATCTGGTGGAGTAGGGGCAGGCAGGCAGCAGGCAGCGAGAACACACCTCGAACAAAGCCACCTCACCACCCGCCGGTCGGGATGTGCTTGGCCAGCCGACCACCCAAGAAGCCGCCGGCCGGCTACGCAGAGGCCCGGGTGGGTGGATGTGTTTGGCCGGGGGTGGCGATCA
>NZ_AYXG01000066.1 GCF_000564855.1 Actinokineospora spheciospongiae | reverse complement strand
ACACATCCACCCAGCCGGGCACCCACGACAAACGACCGGGCTTTGCGGGACACAAGCACGGCCGAGCACCCCCACCCACCCGGCACCCCCACCAAACCCCCAGGCTCTGAGACAAGTCCCAGCGCGACCGGGACACAACCCCGGTCACACCGGGTCCGGTTCGCCCTTGACCAGGCGGCTCAGTTCCACGGCGTTGGTCGGGGCGTGCCCGCTCATCGTGTTGTCGAGGTAGACGTACACGTCGAGGTCGGCCGACCAGGTGTGGATGGCCGCCGCCCACTTGCGCAGGGTCTCCGGGGGGTAGTCGCCGGTGTAAAGGGTCTTCGGGCCGTGCAGGCGGGCGTAGGCGAAGTCGGCCGTCAGCTCCGTGAGCAGCGGGAAGCGGCCCGCCGAGTCGGCCACCACCGAGGCCACCCCGTGGTCGCGGAGCAAGTCGAAGTAGCGGTCGTCCTGGAAGCTGGGGTGGCGGGCCTCGATCGCGTGCCGCACCGGGGGCAGCAGGTCCAGGAAGGCGGCGACGGTGTCGCGGTCGAAGGCCAGGGTGGGTGGGAGTTGCCACAGCAGCGGCCCGAGCTTGTCGCCCAGTTCCGCGACGCCGGAGTCCAGGAAGGCGGTGAGGGCTTCGCCGGGGTCGCGCAGCCGCAGGGTGTGCGTGACGACCTTGGGGCCCTTGACGGCGAGGACGAAGTCCGCCGGGGTGCGGTCGCGCCAGGAGCGGAACACGTGCGGGCCGCGCAGGCCGTAGAAGGTGCCGTTCACCTCAACCGAGTTGAGGCGGGCCGCGAGGTGTTCGAGTTCCTTGCCCCGGCGCAGCGTCGACGGGTAGAAGCCGCCGCGCCACTCGGGGTAGGTCCAGCCGGAGGTGCCGATCCTGATCTCTGCCATCCCCGGCTGCGTACCCCGCTGATGATCACTCGAAACGGTGAGCGGCCGACACGCCCCGATCGGGTACCGATCTGCCTCGCCATTGCTCGCGACCTGGCACAACACCACCATCCACAAAGGGCACCCGCGCCGCCGCAGCACCGAGCGTGCCGGATTGTCACCTGTTCGCACCCCCACTCGGGTCTTAACATCTACGGAACCGACCCCGGGGGAGCCCATCGTGACCGTGCCCGAGCAGCGCGCCGCCGCGCGGTCGCGGCTGCCGTGGGTGCGGACCGACCCCGCCTCGGTGCTCGGCACGGCCCGCCGCATCGCCGACGACCTGGCCGACGGCCTGTCCGGGGCCGGGGTGCGGGCGGCGGCCAGGGCCGTGCGCAGGCTCCTCGACGCCGACGCCGTCGGGCTGGCCGACCTGTCCGGCGAACCGGTCTGGTCCGGCCGCACCCCGGACGGTTCCCGCTGGGCGGAGCTGGTCGAGGCGGCCCGGCAGGGGGAGGCGAGGGCCGGGCGCCCGCCGCTGGTCGCGGTGCCGCTGCACGTGCACGACGAGGTCGCCGGGGCGCTGGTGGTGGCCGGTGCGGTCCGGGTGGGGGCGGTCCGCGAGGTGGCCGACTGGGTCGCCGCCGCCGTGGAGCGGGCGCGGCTGGAGGCCTCCGCCGAGCAGGCCGCGCAGGCGGAGCTGCGGGCGCTGCGGGCGGAGATCTCCCCGCACTTCGTCTACAACGCGCTCACCGTCATCTCCTCGCTGGTGCACTCCGACCCCGACCGGGCGCACGAGCTGATCCTCGACTTCGCCGACTTCAACCGCTACAGCCTCTCCGGGCACGGCGAGTACACCACCGTCGCCGACGAGTTCCACGCCATCGAGACCTACCTGGCCCTGCAGCGCGCCGTGCTCGGCGACCGGCTGCGGGTGCAGGTGCGCGTCGCCCCCGAGGTGCTGGCCGTGGCGATCCCGTACCTGGTGCTGCAACCGCTGGTGGAGAACGCCGTGCGCCACGGCGTCGAACCGCGCGGGGTCGGCGGGCTGGTGCAGGTGCGCGGTGAGGCCGAGGGCGCCGACTGCCTGATCTCGATCGAGGACGACGGCGCGGGGATGGCGCCCGCGCACGCCGAGGCCGTCCTCGCCGGGCGCGGCCCGTCCGGCAGCGTCGGGCTGGCCAACGTGGACCGGCGGCTGCGCGAGGTCTACGGCCCGTGGTACGGGCTGGTGGTCGAGACCGCCGAGGGCGCGGGCACCCGCGTCCTGGTGCGGATGCCGATGTTCTCCCCGGGGGTGATGCCGTGATGGGTGCCGGGCTGCGGGTGCTCGCCGTCGACGACGTGCGGGCCGCGCTCGACGAGCTGTGCAGGCTGCTGCGGGCCGCGCCGGAGGTGGCCGAGGTCCGCGCGGCGGGCGACGCGCTGGGCGCGCTGCGCAGCATCCAGGCCGACCCGCCGGACGCGGTGTTCCTCGACATCTCCATGCCCGGCCTCAGCGGCCTGGAGCTGGCGTCGCTGCTGGCCAGGCTCAGCGAACCCCCGGTGATCGTCTTCGTCACCGCCCACGAGGGCCACGCCGTGTCCGCCTTCGGCATCGGCGCCGTCGACTACCTGCTCAAACCCGTCCGCGCCGAGCGCCTGGCCGACGCCCTGGCCAGGGTCGGGCGCATGGTCGCCACCCGCACCGCCGTCCCGGCCCCGCGCACCGAGCCGAGCACCCCCGACACCATGCCCGCCCTCCCGGTCGAGGCCGAGGGCCGCACCCGCTACGTCCGCCGCGGCGAGGTCCGCTTCGCCGAGGCCCACGGCGACTACGTCCGCCTGCACACCCCCACCGGCGCCCACCCGGTCCGCATCCCCATCTCCCGCCTGCAGGAGTACTGGGAGGACTTCGGCTTCTCCCGGGTCCACCGCGGCTACCTGCTGGCCCTCGACGCCGTCCGCGAGCTGCGCAGCGACTCCGTGGGCGGGATGCTCGCCCACACCGACGTCGGCGACGTCCCGGTCAGCCGCCGCTGCGTCCGCCCGCTGCGCGAGCGCCTGCTGCTCGCCGCCCGCCGGGGTGAACTCGGCAGGCGGGCCTGAGCGGGTGACCCAGCAGCGCCGCGTGGCGGTGACCAGCCCGCAGACCCGCCTCGCCCACGCCCGCCGCCGCGCGCACACCGCGTGGCGGCCGTCCGCGCTCGACCCGGCGGACGCCGAGCGGGCGCTGCGCGTGTTCGCCGCCCAGCGGCGTCGGGCCGCGGTGGCCGTGGCGGCGCTGGGCGCGCTGGTGTTCGGCCTGCCGGTGCTGCTGGGCGCGCTGCCGGTGCTCGCGGAGGTCCGCCTGCTGGGCATCCCGGTGGCGTGGCCCGCGCTGGTCCTGGTGCCGTTCCCGGCGATGGTGTGGTTGGCCCGCTGGCACCTGCGCCACGCCGAACGGGTCGAGGACCGGCCGTGACGCCGGGGCGCCGGGACCAGCGCCGGGCGGTGCGGTGATCGCGGTCTTCGCCGTGGCACCGGTCGTGCTCGTCACGCTGCTGGTGGGGTTGCGCGGGGTGGCGGCGATGCGGACCACGTCGGACTTCCTGGTCGCCTCGCGCCGGGTCTCGCCGCTGGTGAACTCGGCCGCGGTGTCGGGGGAGTACCTGTCGGCGGCGTCGTTCCTCGGGGTGGCCGGGCTGGTGGTCAAGGACGGCGTCGGGTCGCTGTGGTACCCGGTCGGGTTCACCGCCGGGTACGTGGCGATGCTGGTGCTGGTGGCCGCGCCGATGCGCCGGTCGGGGGCGGTGACCGTGCCGGACTTCGCCGAGGCGCGGCTGGCGTCGCGGCCGCTGCGGGTGCTCAGCGCCGTGGTGGTGCTGGTCATCGCCGGGCTCTACCTGGTGCCCCAGTTCCGCACCGCGGGGTTGGTGCTCAGCGTCGTCAGCGGCACCCCGTACTGGGTGGGGGTGGTGATCGCCGCCGCCGTCGTCAGCGTCACCCTCGCCGTGGGCGGCATGCGCGCGGCCACCTACGTACAGGCGTTCCAGTTCTGCTTCAAGCTGGTGCTGTTCATCGTCCCGGCGATCTGGCTGCTGCTCTCCGTCGGACCGCAGGTGCGCCACGACGCGGTGCACCCGGTGGAGTTCACCCACTTCACCCGCGACACCACTGTCTCCTTCGGACTCGAAGTCACCCTGGAGGTCCGCGAACCCCTCACCGTCGGCACGCCGGATGGGTCGCGCACCTACCCGCCGGGAGACCTGCGGGTCACCGCCGGGCAGACCCTGGTGTTCCCGGAGGGGGCGGCGGTGCCGGGGGTGCGCGGCGGCGCGGCGCCCGGGGGCGCGGACTGGCGGCGACCGCTGCTGCACCTGGGCGAGGAGGGGTACCCGCTGCTGACCACCTGGGCCATCCTGCTCGCCACGGTGCTCGGCACGATGGGCCTGCCGCACGTGCTCATGCGCTTCCACACCAGCCCCGACGGCCGCGCCGCCCGCCGCACCGCGGCCATCACCGTCGGGCTGCTCAGCGTCTTCTACCTCTTCCCCGGGGTCTACGGGCTGCTCGGCGCGGTGCTCGTCCCGCAACTGCACCTCAGCGGCGCCACCGACACCGCCGTCGTCGCGCTGCCCGCGCAGGTCGACGCGGGCACCACCGGGGCGGTGTTCACCACGCTGCTCACCGCGGGCGCCTTCGCCGCGTTCCTGGCCACCTCGCTCGGGCTGCTCCTCGTCGTCGCCGGGGCCATCTCGCACGACCTGGTGCCCGGGGGCGTGGGCAGGCTGCGGTTCACCGTGGTGGCCGCCGCCGCGGTCGTGGTGCTGCTCGCCCTGCCGTCCGCCCGGATCGACGTCGGCGTCCTGGTCACCTGGGGGTTCACCGTCGCCGCGGCCACCTTCTGCCCGCTGCTCGTGCTCGGGGTGTGGTGGTCGCGGCTCACCGCCGCGGGCGCCATCGCCGGGGTCACCGCCGGGCTGCTGGCCACCTCCGGGGGCATCGTGGCGTCCCTGTTCGGACCGCCCGCGCACGGGTGGTTGGCCATCCTGATCGCCCAGCCCGCGCCGTGGGCGGTGCCGCTGGCCTTCGCCACCATGATCGGGGTGTCGCTGCTGGGCAGGCCGCCGCCCTGGGCCGCCGCGGCCATGCTGCGCCTGCACCTGGTCGAGCGCGGCAGCCGGACCACCAGCACACCATCACCCGAACGAGAGCTTGACGGACGTGACCTGGGCCACTCGTCGTGGGCCACCCGCCGCTCGTCAGCCGTTCGTCGTGTGACACGACGGTTGAGCCGCTGACCGTTCACCGTCCGTGCGTCCCTCCCTAGCCTCTCCGGCGAAACCCTGTGCGAGGAGGCACCATGAGTTCGACCGAACGGCCACCGGACGAGCGGGACTGGTCGGAGGTCCAGTCCAGCGCGGAGTTCGTGGAGCTGCGCAGGCGACTACGCGTCTTCGTGTTCCCGATGACCGGGTTCTTCCTGCTCTGGTACCTGGTCTACGTGCTGCTCGCCGACTACGCCCACGGCTTCATGGCGACCAAGGTCTTCGGCAACGTCAACGTCGGGCTCATCCTCGGCCTGCTCCAGTTCGCCTCCACCTTCGTCATCACCGGCGTCTACGTCCGCTACGCCAACCGCAAGCTCGACCCGCTGGCCACCAAGCTGCGCGAGGACATCGAGGGCGCGACCCCCGCCGGAGGTGCCGGATGACCCTCGCCCAAAGCGTGGAGGGCAACAACCCCGCGCTCAACATCGGCATCTTCGCCGCGTTCGTGGTCATCACCCTGGTCGTCGTGTTCCGGGCCAGCCGCAACACCAAGTCCGCCTCGGACTACTACGCCGCGGGCCGGGCGTTCACCGGCCCGCAGAACGGCATCGCCATCGCGGGCGACTACCTGTCCGCCGCGTCGTTCCTCGGCATCGCGGGCGCCATCGCGGTCAACGGCTACGACGGCTTCCTCTACTCGATCGGCTTCCTCGTCGCCTGGCTGGTGGCGCTGCTGCTGGTCGCCGAACTGCTGCGCAACACCGGCAAGTTCACCATGGGCGACGTCCTCGCGTTCCGGATGAAGCAGCGCCCGGTCCGGGCCGCGGCGGCCACGTCCACGCTCATCGTGTCCTTCTTCTACCTGCTGGCGCAGATGGCGGGGGCGGGCGGTCTGGTCGCGCTGCTGCTCGGCGTCACCGGCACCGGCGCCCAGGCACTGGTCATCGCCGTCGTCGGCGTGATCATGATCGTGTACGTGCTGGTCGGCGGCATGAAGGGCACCACGTGGGTGCAGATCATCAAGGCCGCGCTGCTCATCGCGGGCGCCCTGGTGATGACCCTGTGGGTGCTCGCCAAGTACGGCTTCAACCTCTCCTCGCTGCTGCAGGGCGCGGTCGACAAGGCGGGCGCGGTCGGCGAGAAGCTGCTCAGCCCCGGCAAGCAGTACGGCGCCACCGGCACCAGCAAGCTCGACTTCCTGTCCCTGGGCATCGCGCTGGTCCTGGGCACCGCGGGCCTGCCGCACGTGCTGATGCGCTTCTACACCGTGCCCACCGCCCGCGAGGCCCGCCGCTCGGTGGTCTGGGCGATCGGGCTGATCGGCGTGTTCTACCTGTTCACGCTGGTCCTCGGCTACGGCGCGGGCGCCCTGGTGGGCCCGGACACGATCAGCAAGGCACCCGGCGGGGTCAACTCGGCCGCGCCGCTGCTGGCCCAGGCCCTCGGCGGGCCGGTGCTGCTCGGGCTGATCGCCGCGATCGCCTTCGCCACCATCCTGGCCGTGGTCGCCGGGCTGACGATCACCGCGTCGGCCTCCTTCGCCCACGACGTCTACGCCAACGTCATCCGCCGCGGCAAGACCACCCCGGCCGCGGAGGTGCGGGTCGCCCGGATCACCGCGGTCGTCATCGGCGCGGTCGCCATCGCGGGCGGCATCCTCGCCAACGGGCAGAACGTCGCCTTCCTGGTGGCGCTCGCCTTCGCCGTGGCGGCCTCGGCGAACCTGCCGACGATCCTGTACTCGCTGTTCTGGAAGCGGTTCAACACCCGCGGCGCGCTGTGGAGCATCTACGGCGGGCTGATCTCCTCGATCGTGCTCATCGTGTTCTCCCCGGCGGTCTCCGGCACCGCCAAGTCGATGATCACCAGCGTGGACTTCCACTGGTTCCCGCTGCAGAACCCGGGCATCATCTCGATCCCGGCGGGCTTCCTGCTCGGCTGGCTGGGCACGGTCCTGTCCAAGGAGCGCGACCCGGGCAAGCAGGCCGAGATGGAGGTGCGCGCCCTGACCGGGGTCGGCGCGGAGAAGGCCGTGGCGCACTAGGCCACCGCTGGTCGAGCAGCGGCAACGGGCTTCCGCCGGTCGGCGGAAGCCCGTTCGCTTGTCCGGCGGGGGTGCCCCGACCACGGGACGCTATGCAGGTGAACGTGCATAGATGCATTCCCGTGGTCCTGCTGGCGCTGCTCACCCTGGCCGGGTGCAAGGTGCCCATCGGCACCGAGGACGCGGCCCCTGCATCTCCCACCTCCGCACCCCCGGCCGCCCCCGCCGCCTCCGGCGACCGCGCGGCCCTGATGGCGCAACTCGGCGCGGCCAAGCCCGAGGACACCGGCGCCCACTACAACCGCGATGACTGGGGCGACTGGGCCTACGACCCCAAGACCAAGTGCAACACCCGCGAACAGGTCCTCGCCCGCGACGGCCAGGGCGTGGCCGTGGACTCCCAGTGCCGACCCACCTGCCCGACCACCGCCTGCTGGACCAGCCGCTACGACGGGGTCCAGGCCAAGGACGCCGCCGACCTCCAGATCGACCACATCGTCCCCATCGCCGAGGCCAACCGCTCCGGCGCCCGCGGCTGGAGCGCCGAGCAGCGCAACGCCTACTACAACGACATGACCAACCTGGTCGCCGTCTCCGCCAGGTCGAACGGCCAGAAGAGCGACAGCGACCCGGCGCAATGGCGCCCCACCGACGCCTACTCCTGCGAGTACGCGACCGCCTACACCACCGTCAAGGTCAAGTACCACCTCACGGCGGACGACCGCGAAATCGCGGCCCTCAACGCCATGCTCAACACCTGCCCGCGCTGACCGGGAAGACGAAGAGCGGGGGCCCGGCGAACCGGACCCCCGCTCCCGCGACGGATCAGTGCGAGCCGCGGGATCAGACGCCCGCGATCGACCGAATCCACGAGCGGTAGGTGGTCACGTTGGTGTAGTTCGTGACCGTGGCGCGGTCACTGGTGGAGGCCACGCCGACCTGGCGGCCGTTGCCGAACATCGGACCACCGGAGTCACCGCCCGCGGTGATGCCGTTGACCCGGGTCGCCTGCACCGCGACGCCGTTGTAGGCGTCCCGGGCGTTGGTGCTGCGCACGCTGACCGTGGCCACCTTCAGGTAGCGCGACTGGCAGTTGATCTCCGGCTGGTTGGTGCAGGTGGCACCCCAGCCGTAGACCTGCACGTTCTGCCCCACCCGCACGTCGGTCGAGGTGCCCAGCGGCGCGTAGGTGGCCGAGACGCTGCGGTCGAGGTAGGCGATCGCCAGGTCCGAGGCCGAGTGGCGGTAGATCGTGGCCGCGTTGGCCAGGGTGCCGCCGCTGGTCTGGTCCAGGCTGCCGATCCGGAAGCTGATCGTCCCGCTGGCCACGCAGTGCTTCGCGGTGAGCACGTAGCGCGGGGCGATGATCGTCGCCGAGCACGACTGCTGCCCGTTGGAGAACAGCCGGGCCGCCCACGGGGCGTTGGAGGCGGTGCCGCCGCCGATGATCGTCGGGGTCAGCACCGGGTCGGACGGCGGGGCGGGGGCGGCCAGCGCGGCGGGGGCGCCGACGACCAGCGCGGCCAGCGAGAGGGCAGCGACCAACAAACGCTTCATGAGGGGAGTTCTCGATTCTGCGGTCGGAACCGCGCAGGGTGGAATCGGGAATGCGCCGACCGGTGGGACGACCGGCCGAACGCCCCTCCACCATTTCACCGCAATCCGGGAGCCCGCAAGGACCACTCGTTCCCAGTCATCCACAGCGCCCACCACCCGCGAACGACGACGGCCGCGCCCCGGGCGGGGCGCGGCCGTCGGGGTGGTGCCGGGTCAGGCGGCGTCGACCAGGATCGTCGTCCGCGCGGGCTGTGCGACGAGGGCCGAGGCGTAGTTGCGCTGGACCTGGGCGCGCTCGGTGGCGTTGGGCAGGGCGTTGGCGCAACTGACCGGGGCCGAGCTGCCGGACATCAGGTCCGAGCACAGACCGGTGCGGCGGTCGGGGAGCCCGAGGCTGTGGCCGAACTCGTGGGTGATGATCCGGACGACGTTGTAGCCGTCGTTCACCGCCTCCCGGCCGAACCAGACCGTGCCCGAGCCGGTGGGGCGGACCGGACCGAGGGTGGCGCGGGGCCAGCCGTTGTCGGCGATCACCCGGATGTTGACCCGCTGGCCGGAGGCCGCCTTGACGAGGCGGACGTTGGTGACCGACGCGTTCCAGTTGGCGGCGCCCTGGGCCACGGCGGACTTGAACTCGGCCGCCAGGCTGTCGTCGTAGGTGAGGGTGACGACCGCGGCGGGGGCGGGCGCGGGGGCCGCCGAGGCGGGGGCGGCTCCGGCGATCACCCCGGCTCCCACGGCCAGGGCGGTGGTCACCAGGGCGAACGTGCGTCTGAACATGGGGGTCCTCCTCGTGTGCGGCCCACCTCGTGGGCGGACCGACCGGCTGCGACCTGGCGCGAGTGCGCACCGTGACTACCTCTACTCGGGGAGTAGTCCGATTCCGGGGCAGAAGTGACCGCGATCACAAACATTGACTTTCCCAGGGTGTCCAGGGGTCATAAGTGAACGGCAGGTGTCGGTACATGCCGGTTGATCAGCGGAAACAGGCCGTCCGGGGCCGTCGGAGGGGTTCGGCGCCCGGAGCGGTGCGCACAGGCTCGCGGGCGGATGGGCCGCGTGGAGAACCATTGGGCCACAACGGTTTCCGCGCCCAAACGGGCCGACCGGAGGCTTTGGGGGACCCCCGATTTGATCCCCGGTTTGGCGCCGTGTAACTTTATCCAAGTCAGAGCGACACGGGCCGGGAAAACAACCGGAACGA
>NZ_AYXG01000065.1 GCF_000564855.1 Actinokineospora spheciospongiae | reverse complement strand
CCCCGGCCAAACACATCCACCCACCCGGGCGTTTGCTTAGCCGGGCCGCCGGTTGGTGGGGTGGTCGGCCTGCGTTAGGAGATCTACCCACCCGGGCCTGTCTGGAGCCGGGCCAGCGGTTTTCGGGGTGGTCGGCTGGCCAACCGCATCCACCCGCCCGAGCATTCGGTCGCCGGGTCGCCGGGTCGCCGGGTCGCCGGGTCGCCGGGTCGCCGGGTCGCCGGGTCGCCGGGTCGCCGGGTCGCCGGGTGGTTGGCTGGGCAAGCGCACCCACCCACCGGGGCACGTCCGTAGCCGGGCCTGCGGTTTCGGGGTGGCTGGCTTTGAGGGCGGGTCCTGGTTCTGGTCTTGGTCCTAGTCCGCTCGGTCGAGGGGGGTTTCCTCGCCGGGGTCGGGTTCGGGCCAGCCGGGGTAGGGCGGTGGGGTGCCGCCGAAGGCGGGGCAGACGGCCTGGTAGGAGCACCAGCCGCAGAGCTTGCTCTGGTTGGGGCGGAAGTCGCCGGTCTTGCCCGCGCGGAGGATGGCCTCCCAGATGGCGTCGAGGGTGCGCTCGAACCGGGACAGCTCCGCCTCGTCCGGGGCGTAGGCGAGGTTCTGGCGGTCGGCCAGGTACATCAGTTGCAGCCTGCTGGGCACCACGCCGCGCAGGCGCCAGAGGGCCAGGGCGTAGAACTTCATCTGGAAGAGGGCCTTGGCCTCGCCGATCTCCCTCGGCGCCGCGCCCGTCTTGTAGTCGACCACCCTGATCTGGCCGGTGGGGGCCACGTCCACGCGGTCGATGAAACCGCGCAGCAGGACGCCGGACTCCAGTTCGGTCTCCACCATCAGCTCGCACGCGTCGGGCTGGAGCCTGCGGGGGTCCTCCAGTTCGAAGTAGCCGTCGATCAGGCCGTCGGCGGTGGCGAGCCAGGCCGCGGTCTCCTCGGTGGACCCCGCGTCGTCGAAGATCGTGGCGAGTTCGGGGCGTTCGGCGAGGAGGTCGGTCCAGGTGGGGGTGAGCAGGTCGTGGGCGGCGGCGGGGAGGCGGTCCTCGGCGGGCAGGGCGTAGAGGCGCTCCAGGACCGCGTGCACCACCGTGCCGCGCACCTGCGCCTTGGTGGGCTGCTCGGGCAGCCGGTCGACCGCGCGGAACCGGTAGAGCAGCGGGCACTGCTTGAAGTCGCTCGCCCGGGACGGTGACAGGGCGGGCCTGCGCCGGGCGCGCCTGGTCGTCGCCGTGCCGCCCGCGCTCGTGCTGTCGGTGCCGTTCGTGCCGCTGGTGCTCTCCGTGCCGACTGCCATGGGGTGAACCCTAGCGACGGCCACCGACAGTTCCGGCCACCGCCACCCTCGGTGGTGGTGGCGTGGTGGGCTGCCGCCGGGAGGTGAACGGCCACCCGTTCGCGGCACGCGGTCCACCCTGAACGGGGGACTTCTCGTGGATCACTGCCGCCCCACACCAGCGGCCCTAGGCTGTGGCAGGTGTCCAGCGCCGCCCACCCGACCGCCCGCGAGCGCGATGGTGGTCTGCTGCTGTTCCGCTACAGCGGCGTGCCGGTGGTGCTCGCGCCCTCGTGGTGGCTGGGTTCGCTGGCCGTCGTCGTCTTCTACGCCCCGCTGGTGCGCACGCTGATGCCCGGGGCGTCCGCGCTCACCTCGATCCTGCTCGCCGCGGCTTTCGCCGTCCTGCTCGGCGTCTCCGTCCTGGCCCACGAGCTTGGGCACTGCGTCGTGGCGCTGCGCCTGGGGCTGCCGGTCCGCAGGCTGCGGCTGTTCCTGCTCGGTGGGCTGTCCGAGATCTCCCGGACGCCGCGCAGGCCCGCGCACGAGGGCGTGGTCGCGGCGGCGGGGCCCGCGGTGTCCATCCTGCTGGCCGCCGCCTGCGGGCTCGGTCTGCTGGTGATGCCCCCGGGGGGACCGGTGTGGCTGCTGGTGCTGGAGTGCGCCTTCGCCAACACCGCCGTCGCCGTGTTCAACCTGCTGCCCGGCCTGCCGCTGGACGGGGGGCGGATGCTGCGCGCGGGCGTGTGGGCGCTGACCGGCCGCCGCGGCCTCGGGACCAGGGCGGCCGTGCTGGGTGGCTGGGTCGTCGCCGCGCTGCTGGTGCTGTGGGCGCTGTGGGGTCTGGCCGAGGGGAGCCAGGACCGGTGGCTGCGGCTGGGCGTGTGCCTGCTGACCGCGTGGTTCGTCGTCGCCGGGGCCGGGGGTGAGCTGGCCTCCGAGCAGCACCGCGAGTGGCCCGCGGGCCTGCGGCTGGTCGACCTGGTGCGGCCGGTCCTGCAACTGCCCGCGGAGAGCCCGGTGGCCGACGCGCTGGCCGCCGCCGCCGGGCGCGGGGTGGTCCTGGTCCGCGCCGACGGCGTGGCCGCCGGGCTGCTCGACGAGACCGCCGCCCGCGCGCTCGCCGAGGTGTCCCCGTTCAGCCCGGCCGAGCAAGCCGCGCAGCCGATCCGCCCCGAGTCGGTCCTGCTCGCCTCCGAACCCGGCGAGGACATCGCCGAGCGCGTGCACACCACCGCGGCCTGGCAGTTCGTCGTGGTCGACGACGACGGCCGCCCCTCCGGGGTGCTGCACCGCGACGACCTGCGCGCCGCCCTCGAGAACCGCCCCTGAGACCGGCTCCGCGACCGGCTGCGGAGGACCGGTACCCGGGTGCCCCGGGCGCGTCTGCCACCATCTCTTGTCGTTCAGGTGTTGGCGAAGGTGAGGCGTGGTGGCGGTGCGGAAGGTCAGTGGCCCGTTCGAGGTGGGGGACCGGGTTCAGCTCACCGATCCCAAGGGCAGGCACTACACCCTGGTCCTGGAGGCGGGGGAGAAGTACCACACGCACCGGGGGGCGCTGGCCCACGACGACGTGATCGGGCAGCCGGAGGGGTCGGTGGTCAGCTCCGCGGCGGGCACCTCCTACCTGGCGCTGCGCCCGCTGCTGAGCGACTACGTGCTGTCCATGCCGCGCGGCGCCCAGGTGATCTACCCGAAGGACGCCGCGCAGATCGTGATGCAGGGCGACATCTTCCCCGGCGCGCGGGTGCTGGAGGCCGGTGCCGGGTCCGGCGCGCTGACCTGCTCGCTGCTGCGCGCGGTCGGCCCGACCGGCACGGTGACCTCCTACGAGATCCGCGAGGACCACCTCGTGCACGCCGAGCGCAACGTGGTCCAGTTCTACGGCGAGCACCCGCCGAACTGGGAGCTGAAGCTGGGCGACCTGGCCACGCACACCGGTGAGGTCGACCGGGTCATCCTCGACATGCTGGCCCCGTGGGACATGCTGCCCACCGTCGCCGAGCACCTCATCCCCGGCGGGGTCCTGGTGACCTACGTGGCCACCACGACCCAGCTTTCGCGGGTGACCGAGGCGCTGCGCGAGCAGACCTGCTGGACCGAGCCGCACGCCTGGGAGACGCTGATCCGCCCGTGGCACTCGGTGGGCCTGGCGGTCCGGCCGGAGCACCGGATGATCGGGCACACCGCGTTCCTCATCACCAGTCGCAAGCTGGCCGACGGTGTCGTGGCCCCCAAGCCGCAGCGCCGCCCCAGCAAGGGCTAGGCCGTGTTTCGAAAGCCCGTGTTCGCGATAGTCGCGCCGGATGCGGCCCCTGGCGGCACGGGAGGAGGACACCGATACAACCCCGGTATCGGCGCCCTCCTCCCGCACCGCCAGGAACCACCCCGATCACGACTCTCATCGAACGAGACTTCCGAAACACGGCCTAGCGGACGCACCAGGTCCCGGAGCGCAGCTCCAGGGTCAGCGGCACCGTCGAGGTCTTGCCCCCGGCGGTGACCGCCACCTGGGCGACCGCGGTGGCGCCGTCGACGGCCGGGTAGGACACCAGGTCCGCGTGCGCGTCCGGCGGGGCGCCGTCGGCGGCGCCGACCCTGGCCGGGTCGCAGCTCACGGCGCGCATGGCGTCGGGGTCCCGGTCGTTGATCGCCGCGAGGGCCCGGTCGGTGAGGGCGCGCAGCGCCGGGTCGTCGGTCGGGGCGAGGGTGCGCGTCGCGCCGGTGGAGTCGACCGGGGGAGCGGGGGCGTCCTCGCCCGAGGTGGAGGCGATGGCCACGGCCACCGCGGCCAGCAGCCCACCGGCGAGCACCGCGGTGGCGACGCCGCGGCGGTGCGGTGCCTGCTCGGTCATCCGGCCCTCCCGGTTCGGCGTAGCCCATACGGTAGGCGGCCGGGGGCGGTGGCGGAAGACGCCGGAGGGGCGGACCGAGTCCGGTCCGCCCCTCCTCGTCTGCCCGGGTCAGCGCGTCAGATCGACACGCACCAGCCCTTCGCGCCCTTCTTGAGCACGATCGGGAAGTCGATCGGCGAACTGGACGCGACCACCACCTTGGTGTCGACCTTGCCGTCGGAGTCGCCGAAGGTGGTGGGCTCGCCCACCACGGTCACCTCGCCGCCGTTGGGGGCCACGCTGGTGTACATGATGCCGGGGGAGCCGTCGCAGGTCAGCGACTTGGCGGTCGCCTCGTCCTTGTCGTTGACCGCCTGGGCGTACTTCGCGCCGGTGGCCTTGATGTCCTCGCCGCCGCCACCGGCCTCGCCGCCGCCCCCGCCGCCGCCCGCGGTGGTGGTGGTCGTCCTCTTGGTGGTGGTGATCTCCTCGTCCGAGGCGGTGGTCCGCGTGGACTTCTTGGTCGTCGTCGTGGGCGCCTCGGAGCTGCTGGCGGCCGGGGGGGCCGCCGTGCCGCCGTTGTCGTCGCTGTCCCTGGTGAGGAAGAAGATGCCGGTGCCGATGCCCGCGAGCACCACGACCACGGCCGCGACGATGGCGATGATCTTGCCGGTGCTCGACTTCTTCGGCGGCTGCCCGCCAGGGCCGCCGTAGGGGTCCTGCCCGTACTGGCCGGGCTGCTGCCCGTACTGGCCCTGCTGGCCGTACGGGTCCTGCTGCTGGCCGTAGGGGTCCTGCGCGCCGTACTGCTGCTGGGTCTGGTCGTAACCGCCGCCCTGCTGCGGGTACTGCTGGGTGGGGTCGTAGCCGCCCGGTTGCTGCTGGCCGTAGGGCTGCGGCTGCTGCTGGCCATAGGGGTTGTTCTGCTGCCCGTACGGGTCCTGGCCGTAGGGCCCGGGCTGCTGCGGTGGGTAGGTCATCGAACCCAGACTCCTCGTTGATCACCGGTCACGGTCACCGGTTGCGCCACGTGTCGCGACAGGTGCCGGGGAGGTCCCCGGGGCGGACGTACCCGGAGGATACGCGGGCCCGCGGGCTTCGCGGATCATCCGGCACCCCGTGCCGGAGACCCGCCTGGACTCGGCGAACGGGCTGGTCACCGTCGCGCCGCCGAGCTGTCAGGTCTTCTCGCCGCAGAACTTCCAGGTGCCGGATTCCTTGACGATCTTGATCTCGATCTTCACTTCCGACGTCGTGCCGGTGTCGGTCGTGAGGTTGAGCTTGAAGCCGCCGGAGGCGATGCTCCCGGTCACCGTGGGCTCGTCGCCCGGCGTGGCCTCGATCTTGTACGGCTTGAGCTCGTCCTCGAGCGAGGTCGTGTCGGTCCCGTACTTCTTCTTGTAGGCCTCGCAGGCCTTGCCGACCACGGCGGAGAAGGACTTGGACTCGTAGGCCTTCATGTACTCCTCGACCACCTCGGCGGGGCCGGAGGTGTCCGCGGGCTTGGTGGTCCTGGGCGCGCTGCTCTTCTTGGTCGAGGTCGGGCCGTCGTCCTCCGACGTCGGCTCCGCGCTGGTGCTGGTGCCCGGTTGCGCGGTGACGGGGTCGTCGTCGCGGGTGAGGAAGAAGATGCCCACGCCCGCGCCGCCGAGCAGCACCACCACGGCGGCGACGATGGCCACGATCATCCCGGTGTTGGACTTCTTCGGCGGCTGCCCGCCGGGTCCGCCGGGGAAGCCGCCGACGCCCTGGTAGGCGGTCTGCTGGGAGTACGGGTCCGGTGCGGCGTACGGGTCCTGCTGGGCGAAGCCGCCGGTGTTCGGCTGGCCGTACCCACCGCCCTGGCCGTAGCCGCCTTGACCCTGGCCCTGGCCGTACCCGCCCTGTCCGCCCGGTTGCTGGCCGTATCCCCAACCGCCGGGTTGGTCCGGCTGCTGGCCGTAGGGTCCCGGCTGCTGCGGAGGATAGGTCATGCTCGCCCCTGACTCGTAGTGCTCGTGCCGCGTGCGGCGACGGTGTGTGGCCGTGTCGGATGGACGGGCCCGCGGGCCGTCGCGTTCCCTCCGGAGGTCACCCGAATGGGTTTCGGGATGCAACCACATCGTATTTGCCGGGAGCTGGGGCGGGCACGGGGCGGCCCCGAACGGGTGACGGAACGGGAATGCCCAGCTCAGCGCACGGCGGAGAACCGGTCGACGCACCAGGTGCCGTCGGCCTTGCGCTCCATCCGGACGCGGCCGTTGCGCGGCTCGCCCTCGTACTCCACCGAGAAGTTCACCGTCGCCCGGTCGCCGTCCTCGGTGACGTCGCCGATGATCCTGGGTTCCTCGAACCGGCCGATCTCGGTGGCGCCCACGGCGTCGTCGGGGTCGCACAGGAGCTTGTTGTAGGCCTCGTGGTCCGCGTCCGCCGTGGCGGCCAGCGCGGCCTCGGCGGTGCCGCGCGGGGTGGTCAGGTCCGTCCCACCGGTCAGGACGAGGACCAAAGTGACTGTGATGCCGATCACAGCGATGCCGCCGATGCCGAGAACCCAGGGCAGTGCGGAGCGCTTCGGGCGGGGTGAAAAAGCGTCACTCGGAAGGCCGTAGGGGTTCGATTGCGTTGCGTAGCCGCCAACAGCCGGGTAACCCGCCTGCTGGGGCTGCTGCCAGCCGTAGGGCTGACCGGTCGTGGGATCGATCTGGGGGAGCGGCCCGCCGGGCTGACCCGGTTGCCCCGGCTGCGCGGGCGCCTGCCCGGGGAACTGTCCGAACTGGCCCGGCTGCTGCGGGAACGGACCGGACGGCTGCCCGTACGGGCCCGGTTGCTGCTGCGGGAACGAACCGGACGGGGGGAACCGGCCCGGCTCTTCGCCGTGCGGTCCCGGCTGCTGCGGAGGGTTGGTCATCGGGTCGTCCCCTGGGTAGTCGTGGCCGGGTCACCTCTCGCGCTGCGTGCCCGGGCGAGCGCGCGCGGTTGGCCTAGTGCACCGACGCACGGTAGCGGTCGGGGGCCGCGCGGCGGCATCCGGTCGGCCGTCCGGCGGGTGTTGCGACGGGGTGACACGCAAGTTCCGACCTCCGGATGCCCTGTCCTTGTCGGTGATCGCCGGTACCGTGGGGGTACGAGTTCGGGAGGAGGTGCCGACATGCAGCACGATCGTCCCGGCAGTCGGCCAGAGAACGCCGATGGTGAGCACGGAGACGCGCCTGACCTGGGGGCCGAGCGCCCCGGTGGGTCGGAAGCAGCGCAGATCCGTTTCCTCGAAGAGGAAGTCGCTCTGCTGCGCCGGAAACTGACGGAATCCCCACGGCATTCGCGGCTCCTCGAGCAGCGACTGGCGGAGGCCTCCGAGCGGGTGAGTCAGCTCACCGAGCGGAACTCCAAGCTGGTCGACACGCTGCGCGAGGCGCGAAGCCAACTGCTGGCCCTGCGGGAAGAAGTGGACCGCCTCGCCCAGCCGCCCAGCGGCTACGGCGTGTTCCTCGAGCAGTTCGAGGACGGCACGGTCGACGTCTTCACCGCCGGGCGCCGGATGCGGGTCTCGGTCTCGCCCGCGGTCGAATCCGGGACACTCCGACGTGGCCAGTCGGTGCGCCTCAACGAAGCCCTCACCGTGGTCGAGGGCGGCGGGTTCGAGCGCACCGGCGAAGTGTCCACACTGCGGGAGCTGCTCACCTCGGACGACGAGGAAGGCCCCACCCGCGCGCTCGTGGTCGGCCACGCCGACGAGGAGCGCGTCGTGTGGCTGGCCGACCCGCTGGCCGACTCGCCGCTGAAGGCGGGCGACTCCCTGCTGGTCGACGCCAAGTCCGGGTACGCCTACGAGCGGGTCCCCAAGGCCGAGGTCGAGGACCTCGTGCTGGAGGAGGTCCCGGACGTGGACTACCACGACATCGGCGGCCTGTTCCGGCAGATCGAGCAGATCCGCGACGCCGTGGAGCTGCCCTTCCTGCACAAGGACCTCTTCGCCGAGTACGAGCTGCGCCCGCCCAAGGGCGTGCTGCTCTACGGCCCCCCCGGGTGCGGCAAGACGCTCATCGCCAAGGCGGTGGCGAACTCGCTGGCCAAGAAGGTCGCGGCGGCCCGGGGCGACAGCGCCCCGAAGGACGCCAAGTCCTACTTCCTCAACATCAAGGGCCCCGAGCTGCTCAACAAGTTTGTGGGCGAGACCGAGCGCCACATCCGGCTCATCTTCCAGCGCGCGCGGGAGAAGGCCTCCGAGGGCACCCCGGTGATCGTGTTCTTCGACGAGATGGACTCGATCTTCCGGACCCGCGGCTCGGGTGTGTCCTCGGACGTGGAGACGACCATCGTCCCCCAGCTCCTCAGCGAGATCGACGGCGTCGAGGGCCTGGAGAACGTCATCGTCATCGGCGCCTCCAACCGCGAGGACATGATCGACCCGGCGATCCTGCGACCCGGCAGGCTCGACGTGAAGATCAAGATCGAGCGGCCGGACGCCGAGGCGGCGAAGGACATCTTCTCCAAGTACCTCACCGCCAACCTGCCGATCCACGCCGACGACCTGGCCGAGTTCGGCGGCTCCCGCTCCACCTGCATCGACGCGATGATCCAGCACACCGTCGAGCGGATGTACGAGGAGACCGACGAGAACCGGTTCCTGGAGGTCACCTACGCCAACGGTGACAAGGAGGTCCTGTACTTCCGGGACTTCAACTCCGGGGCGATGATCCAGAACATCGTCGACCGGGCGAAGAAGTCCGCGATCAAGTCCGTGCTGGAGACCCAGCAGCCCGGCCTGCGCGTGCAGCACCTGCTGGACGCGATCGTCGACGAGTTTGCCGAGAACGAGGACCTGCCCAACACCACCAACCCCGACGACTGGGCGCGCATCTCCGGCAAGAAGGGCGAGCGCATCGTCTACATCCGGACCCTGGTCACCGGCAAGAACACCGAGACCGGGCGGGCGATCGACACCGCCAACAACACCGGTCAGTACCTGTAGCGACAGCGGTTCCCGACAGGCCCCGCGCACCGCGTGCGGGGCCTGTCGGCCTGTCCGGGGCACAATCGGGGGCGTGTCCACGCTCAGCAGGCTCGCCCTCGGTCTGGCCGCCCTCGGCAGGCCCGCCTACATCAACCTCGGCCGCGACGGCGCCCTCCCGGCCTCCCGGGGCGTGGCGGAGTTGCGCGCCGCCACCTGGGACGTGCTCGACGCCGCGTACGCCGCCGGGCTGCGCCGGGTCGACACCGCCCGCTCCTACGGCCGCGCGGAGGAGTTCCTCGCGGGCTGGCTGGCCGCCCGGGACCGCCCGGACGTCACCGTCACCTCGAAGTGGGGCTACGCCTACGTCGGCGACTGGCGGGTGGACGCGCCGGTGCACGAGGTCAAGGAGCACACCCTCGACCGCTTCCGGTCCCAGCTCGCCGAAACCCGTGCCCTGCTGGGGGACCGGGTGGCGCTGTACCAGGTGCACTCGCTGACCGTGGACAGTCCACTGTTCACCGACGACGCGCTGCTGGGCGCGCTGGCCGAGCTGGCGGGCTCCGGGCAGCGCCTCGGGTTCTCCACCTCCGGACCGGCCCAGGCCGACACCGTGCGGCGGGGCTTGGAGCTGGAGCGCGACGGGGTGCGGCTGTTCGACGCCGTGCAGTCCACCTGGAACCCGCTGGAGACCTCCGCGGGTGCCGCCCTGGCCGAGGCCCACGCCGCGGGCGTCGAGGTGACGGTCAAGGAGGCGCTGGCCAACGGCAGGCTGGCCGTCGACCCGCCCGCCGCCGTCGCCGAGGCCGCCGAGCGCTCGGGGACCACCCCCGACGCCGTCGCGCTGGCCGCGGCGCTGGCCAACCCGTGGGCCGACGTCGTCCTGCTCGGGCCCGCGGGCACCGCCCAGTTGCGCTCCAACCTCGCCGCGGCCGACCTCACCGCCCCTGAGCTGCCCGACCTCGCCCAGGAACCGGGGGAGTACTGGTCACTCCGGGCGTCCCTCGCCTGGAACTGAATCCCCCGATCGGGTGGGCGGTGATCGCTGGCGGTAAGTTGCCGGTGCTCCCCGCCGCCGAACCCCCCAGAGGACGACTGTGCGTCGTGTGCACGCGCTGGCCGCGGCCTGCGCCGCGGCCCTGCCCGCCACCCTGCTGGCCGGGTGCTCGAACCGGCCGAACGACCTCGACACCTACTACGCGGACCCGACCACCGAGTCCGCCGCGGCGGCCCCGGTGACCACCCCGCCGCCCGCCCCGACCCCGACCACCCCGCCCGGGCCCACGCCCGCCGAGGCGGTCACGGCGGCGTACCTGACCGCGCGGGACCTGACCGAGGAGAACGTCACCCCCGTCGAGGCCCCCACCGCGTCGGTGGCGATCACGCTGCCCGACTGCGCCATCAACCTCGGTGCCCGGGCCGACGCGGGCGGGAAGGCGAGTTGGCGCTACAGCAAGGGCTCCACGCTGCGCCAGGTCGTCGTGCACACCCCGACCGAGGCCGAGGCCACCGAGGTGCTCGACGCCGCCAGGGCCGCCCTGGACTGCACCTCGTTCACCGTGCGGGGCGCCAGGTACCTCATCGACGAGGGGCCCAAGCTCGCCACCGTGCCCGGCGCGGACAGCCAGCTTACCTGGTGCGCCAGCGGCACCGCCCGGGTGAGCTGCACGGTCGTCCTGAGCCAGGGGCGACTGCTCACCGCCGTCACCGTGGAGGCGGGGACGGCCAAGGCCGCGCGCGACGCGATCACCCGCCTCGCCCCGGTCGCGGCCGAGGCCCTCTCCCGCGACCCGGCGTAGCCACCGACCAGAAGACCGATCAGGACTCCTCTGCGCTCCCGGGGATCTTCTCGGGAGGTGGCAGGGGCGTCGAATGCCGGGAGTATTCGGAATTCGGGTGAACATCGGCCGGGCCGCGCGAACTGCATCGCGGCTCACGGCGGTGGTGTCGGTCCGGACCCGTAGGCTGGGCCCATGCGGCGGATCATGGGAACCGAGGTCGAGTACGGCATCTCCGTGCCGGGCGACCCCACGGCGAACCCGGTGTTGACATCGACCCAGGTCGTGCTGGCCTACGCCGCGGCGGCGGACATCCCCCGGGCCCGGCGCGCGCGCTGGGACTACGAGGTGGAGTCGCCGCTGCGGGACGCCCGCGGCTTCGACCTCGGGGTCCCCGGCATGGCGCCCACCGACCCCGACGTGGAGGACCTGGGCGCGGCGAACGTCATCCTCACCAACGGCGCCCGGCTCTACGTCGACCACGCGCACCCGGAGTACTCCGCGCCCGAGGTCACCAACGCCCGCGACGCGGTGATCTGGGACAAGGCGGGGGAGCGGGTGATGGAGGAGGCCGCGATCCGCGCGGCCAGCGTCCCCGGCCAGCCCCGGCTGCAGCTCTACAAGAACAACATCGACAACAAGGGCGCCAGCTACGGCACCCACGAGAACTACCTGATGTCCCGCAGCACCCCGTTCACCTCGGTGATCGCCGGGCTCACCCCGTTCTTCGCCTCCCGCCAGGTCGTCTGCGGCTCCGGCCGGGTCGGCCTGGGCGCCTCCGGCGACGAGGCGGGCTTCCAGCTCTCCCAGCGCGCCGACTACATCGAGGTCGAGGTCGGCCTGGAGACCACGCTCAAGCGCGGCATCATCAACACCCGCGACGAGCCGCACGCCGACGCGGACAAGTACCGGCGGCTGCACGTGATCATCGGCGACGCCAACCTGGCCGAGACGTCCACCTACCTCAAGGTGGGCACCGCCGCGCTGGTGCTGGACATGATCGAGACCGGTGTCCGCTTCGACCACCTCAAGCTGGCCGACCCGGTCCGCGCGGTGCACGTGATCAGCCACGACCCCACGCTCAAGGCCACCGTCGACCTGGCCAACGGCCGCAAGTTCACCGGCCTGGACATCCAGCACGCCTACCACGAGATGGTCGCCGAGCACCTCGACCGCGCCGACGTGGACCGCGTCGCCCTCGACGTGCTCGACACCTGGGGCAAGATCCTCGACGAGCTGCGCCGCGACCCGATGGAGACCGCCGACCGGCTCGACTGGACCGCGAAGCTGCGGCTGCTGGAGGGCTTCCGCGCCCGCGACGGCCTCAACTGGAACTCCCCGCGCCTGCAACTGGTCGACCTGCAGTACTCCGACGTGCGGCTGGACAAGGGCCTCTACAACCGGCTGGTCGCCCGCGGCTCGATGAAGCGCCTGGTCAGCGAGGAGGAGGTGCGCGCGGCCGTGACCGCCCCGCCGCTGGACACCCGCGCCTACTTCCGCGGCCGCTGCCTGGAGCGCTACCCGACCGCGATCGCCGCCGCGTCCTGGGACTCGGTGATCTTCGACCTCGGCCGCGAGTCGCTGGTGCGCATCCCCACCCTGGAGCCGCTGCGCGGCACGAAGCAGCACGTCGGGGCCCTGCTCGACGCCGCGAACACCGCCGAGGAGCTCGTCGACGCGCTGACCGGCGCGGCCAAGCGCTGACCGCCGGGGGATTTCGCCGGGAGCCGAAATCGGACCCGGCGCGGACCGCGACGAATGTCGGTGGGTATCGGTAGGGTTCGGAGTAGGCCAGCCACGACCGGGAGGCGACATGTCCCAGGAGCAGACGCAGCGGCAGGGCGGCGGGGACGGCGACGAGGGTGTCGACGACACCACCGCCGCCGGCCAGGAGCGCCGGGAGAAGCTCGGTGACGACACCGACGCCATCCTCGACGAGATCGACGACGTCCTGGAGGAGAACGCCGAGGACTTCGTCCGGGCGTACGTGCAAAAGGGCGGCGAGTAGGTCGTCCGGGTAGTCCGGGCTCCCTCCACCTCCGCGCGACAGGAACGAAAGAAGGCATGGAACACACCTCGTCCCGAAGCGGGCTCGGCTCCTCGCTCTCGCCCGCCCACCTGTCGGCCGGAACGTCGTCGTTCACCGACTTCCTGCGCGCCCAGGCCCCCGAGCTGCTGCCCGGGGGCACCGGCCGCGGGCGCACCGCCGACATCCGCGGCGGCGAACCCCGCCAGGACGTCCCGCACGGCACCACGATCGTGGCCGTCACCTTCGCCGGTGGCGTCCTCGTCGCGGGCGACCGGCGGGCCACCCAGGGCAACGTCATCGCGCAGCGGGACATCGAGAAGGTCTTCATCACCGACGACCACTCCTCGGTCGGCATCGCGGGCACCGCGGGCCTGGCCGTGGAGATGGTCCGGCTCTACGCGGTGGAGTTGCAGCACTACGAGAAGATCGAAGGCGTCTCGCTGTCGCTGGACGGCAAGGCGAACAAGCTGGCCAGCATGGTGCGCGGCAACCTCGACGCGGCCCTGGCGGGCCTGGCGGTGCTGCCGCTGTTCGTCGGCTACGACGTGGAGGCCGACGACCCGGCCCGGGGCGGGCGGATCGTCTCCTTCGACGTCACCGGTGGCCGCTACGAGGAGCGCGCGGGCTTCTACGCGATCGGCTCCGGCTCCACGTACGCCAAGTCGGCGCTCAAGAAGCTCTACAACCCCGACAGCGACCGCGACGCGGCCGTCCGCACGGCCGTGGAGGCCCTGTGGGACGCCGCGGACGACGACTCGGCCACCGGCGGGCCCGACCTCGCCCGGCGGATCTACCCGAGCATCGTGACGATCACCGCCGAGGACGGCGCGGTGCGCCTGACCGACGAGGAGATCGGCGCGGTCGCCGAGGCCGTGGTCCGCGACCGCTTCGAGCGGCCGCGCGGCTGAGCCCGATGACCAGCACCAGCACCACCAGCCGCACGAAGGAGCCTGCCCCGTGACGATGCCGTTGTACGCCTCGCCCGAGCAGTTGATGCGCGACCGCTCGGAGTACGCCCGCAAGGGCATCGCCCGGGGTCGCAGCGTCATCGCGCTCAAGTACGTCGACGGGGTGGTCTTCGTGGCCGAGAACCCGTCGTCGACCCTGCACAAGGTCTCCGAGATCTACGACCGCATCGGGTTCGCGGGCGCGGGCCGCTACAGCGAGTACGAGAGCCTGCGCCGCGGCGGCATCCGGCACGTCGACCTGTGGGGCTACTCCTACGACCGGCGCGACGTCTCCGCCCGGCAGCTCGCCAACGTGTACGCGCAGACCCTCGGCACCGTCTTCACCGAGCAGGTGAAGCCGATGGAGGTCGAGCTGTGCGTGGCCGAGGTCGGCGTCACCGCGGACAAGGACCAGCTCTACCGGCTCACCTACGACGGCTCCATCGTCGACGAGCCGCAGTTCCTGGTCATGGGCGGGGTGACCGACCCGATCGTCACCTCCCTCAAGGAGGGCTACGCCGAGGGCCAGGACCTCGCCGCGGCCATCCGGACCGCCCTCACCGCGCTGGCCGCGGGCGCGGGCAACGGCGGTGAGTCGCAGCCGGGCAAGCTGGAGGTGGCGATCCTCGACCGCACCCGCCCGCGCCGCGCCTTCCGCCGGATCGAGGGGGCGGCGCTGACCGCGCTGCTGCCCGTCGAACCGGCCGCCGAGGACGAGTCCCCGGCCAAGCCGATCGAGGACGTCGAACTGCCGCCGGAGAACCCGGCCGAGTGACCGCACCGCAGCCGTTCACCGAGGTCGTCCTGATCACCGGGGCGACCTCGGGGCTCGGTGCGGCTCGGACCCGGTACGGCGCGACCGGCTCCCACGAAGGCGCACCCGCCCGCCTCCTGGCCGAGTCTGCCGTGACCACGTCCACTCTCGACCTGGCCGAGCGGCTGCGCCTCGTCGCGGCCACCGCCGGACGGCTCCAGGTCGGGAGCCCTCACCCGTAGACGGGTCCGCCGCGGTTTTCACACGCCGGGTGCGGCAAATTGTGCCGTTCTTCCCACGGACGGGTCCTGGGTTGTCACGCACACCCGGTCAAGGCATATAACTTCCGAATGAGTGAGCTGGAACTGCGCCACCTGCGGGTGATCCGCGCGGTGGCCGACGCGGGCAGCCTGTCGAAGGCGGCGGTGCGCCTCGGCGTGTCCCAGCCCGCGCTGACCGCCCAGCTCCAGCGCCTGGAGCGCAGGCTGGGCGGCCTCCTGTTCGCCCGCACCGCCACCGGCGTGGTCCCCACCGACCTCGGCGCCTACGTGCTGACCGGCGCCCGCGTCCTGCTCGCCGAGGTGGACGAGCTGATGGCGGGCATCCGCAGCCGCACCCTGGCCCCCGCGGCGGCGGGCCGGGTCCGGGTCGGCGGCCCGCCCGGCCTCATCGTGCCGCTGTTCGCCACCGCCCTCGCCGACCGCCTCGACGGCGTGGAAGCCGCCATCGACATCGAGAACCAGCCCGCCGAGCTGATCCGCCGCGTGGTCGACCGGACGGTGGACCTGGCGGTGCTGGAGGACAACCCCGGCTTCCGCACCCCGCTGCCCCCGGTGCTGCGCAGCCGCGTGATGTTCTGCGCCCCGCTGTTCGTCGCCCTCGCCGAGACCCACCCGCTGGCCGGTGCCCCCGAGATCGACCTCGCCGACCTGGCCCAGGACGCGTGGGTGCTGCCCTCGGCGGCCGAGGGCCCGGAGCAGGCCGCGTTCGTCCGCGCCTGCACCGCCCACGGCTTCACCCCGCGCATCCGCCACGAGCTGTCCGACTCGACCACCACCCGGGCACTGGTGCAGGCGGGCGCGGTGACCCTGGCCAAACCGGTCGCCAGGGAGGGCACCGGGCTGGTCATCCGCGGTTTGCGCAACACCCCGATGCGCCAGGAGATCGTCCTGGTCTGGCACGCCGACAACACCTTCGGCGAGGCCGCCCCGGCCGCGCTGCTGGCTGCCTATGCGCAGCTCACGGACACGAACCCGCTGTTCGCCGCCTGGTGGGACGAACACTCCCGAGGCGCTGCTCAGCCCTGAAGCCCGGACTTCGCTCGGTGGTGCCTGAGTGGGTCCGCTTGGCGTGGGTTCAAAGCCCGGTCGTTTGTTGGGCGTGCCCGGGTGGGTGGATCTGCT
>NZ_AYXG01000064.1 GCF_000564855.1 Actinokineospora spheciospongiae | reverse complement strand
CCCGGCCAAACACATCCACCCACCCGGGCAGTTCGCTCGCCGGGCCGGCGGTTTGGTGGGTGGTCGGCTGGACAAGCACCTCCACCCACCCGGGGATTTGCTTGGCCGGGCCGCCGGTTTGTGGGGTGGTCGGCCTGCGTTGACGACACCTACCCGCCCGGGCAGTTGCTCGCCGGGCCGGCGGTTTCGGGGGTGGTTGGCTGGGCAAGCAGCACCTCCACCCGCCCGGGCATTTCCGTAGCCGGGGCAGCGGTGGCGGGGTGGCTGGTTGCTGCGCCGGTGGGGCTTGTTCGTGTCAGTGGGTCCGGGCTTCGCCGAAGGTCATGTCGAAGTCGGTGAGGGTCAGGCTCAGGGCGGGGGAGTGGGCCGTGAGGAAGGGCAGTGGTGCGCCCGCGTCCCAGTCGACCCGGGCGAAGCGGAGGCCCGAGGTCGACCGCACCCGGCTCAGCTTGAGCTTGCCCGCGAGCGTCTGCGCGACCCGGAAGGCCACCGGCCACCGGCCGGGCAGGCGCGCCCCCGGGCGCACCCTGGCCCGGGCGATCGAGGTTGCTGTCCACTCCGGACCGTCCACGGTGAACTCGGCCAGCTCCTTCGGGATTCCCCACAGCGCCCGCCCGCCGTCGCGGGAGCGGGGGCTGTCGACCCAGATGCGGGTGATGGTCGGGTACAGGCGCAAACCCTTGCGCACCAGGAGGGTCGACATCAGCTCCCGGTAGGTGAGCACGCTGCCGGGGCGGTAGTCCACCCACGCGGTGCCGACCACGCACCACGGCCCGAGGCGGACCACCGAGGTCTCCTCCGGGACCTCCCAGTCGCGCTCGCGCAGGAACCACACCGACAGGTGCAGGTCGCCGCGCAGCTTCCACGGTTCCGGGGGGTGGGTCACCTGCGCTCCTTCGGGGTGATCGGGATCAGGGCGCCGGGCGCCGAGGCGGGGACGACCGGTGAGCGCGGTGCCACCGGGTCCAGCCGCCGGTAGGGGGCGCCGGGTTCGGGCCGGGGATCGGCCTCGCCCCTGTTCGGCCACAGGGCCATCGCCCGCTCGGCCTGGGCGGTGATCGTCAGCGACGGGTTCACCCCCAGGTTCGCCGAGACCGCCGACCCGTCCACCACGTGCAGCCCGGGGTAGCCGTGCAGCCGCTGGTACGGGTCCACCACACCGGTCTGCGGGGTCTCCCCGATGGCGCAGCCGCCGATGAAGTGGCCGGTCACCGGCATGTCGATCCAGTCCGCCCAGGTGCCGCCCGCGATGCCGTCGATCTTCTCGGCGACCCGGCGGGCCACGTCGTGGCCCGCCGGTATCCACGACGGGTTCGGTTCGCCCTCGCCCTGGCGGCTGCTCAGCCTGCCGAACCGGCGGAAGGTCGTCACCGAGTTGTCCAGCGACTGCATCACCAGCAGCACGATCGTCTGCTCCGACCAGTGCCGGGGGTCGTGCTGGCGGGCCAGGTCCCGCCGCCTGCGCCACAGCTCGCGCAGCCCGCGCGCCCACCGCGACCGGCCGCCGTCGACCAGCACGGTGCCCAGCAGCGCCAGCGCGTTGCTGCCCTTGCCGTAGCGCACCGGTTCGACGTGGGTCACCGGGTCCGGGTGGATCGAGGAGGTGATCGCCACCCCGCGCGAGTAGTCCACGGTCGAGTCCCGCGCCCTGGCGGCGAGGATCGCCTCGGAGTTGGTGCGGCTGAGGTAGCCGACCCTCGGGGAGATCCGGGGCAGGGTGGTCGCGCGCAGCCTGTGCAGCAGCTTCTGGGTGCCCAGCGCGGCGGCGGAGAAGATCACCTGGTCGGCGGTGAAGGTCCGCTTCCGCAGCCCGCCGGTGCGGCGGGTGTCGACGGCGTACCCGCCGTCGACCTCGCGCACGCCGACCGCCGTGGTCAGCGGGTGGACCTCCGCGCCCGCCTTCTCCGCCAGGTACAGGTAGTTCTTGACCAGCGTGTTCTTCGCGTTGTGCCGACACCCGGTCATGCACTCCCCGCAGTGGGTGCAGGTGCGCCGGGTCGGCCCCGCGCCGCCGAAGAACGGGTCGGGGACCTCCTCGCCGGGTTTGCCGCCGAACAGCACGCCCACCGGGGTGCTGGTGTGGGTGTGGCCGACGCCGAGGTCGTCGGCGACCTCGCGCAGCACCCGGTCGGCGGCGGTGGTCGCCGGGTTCGTGGTCACCCCGAGCATCCGCTTCGCCTGGGCGTAGTGCGGGGCCAGCTCGGCCCGCCAGTCGGTGATGTGCGCCCACTGCCGGTCGCGGAAGAACGCCTCGGGCGGCTCGTAGAGGGTGTTCGCGTAGCCGAGGGACCCGCCGCCGACCCCGCTGCCGGACAGCACCAGCACGTCGCGCAGCGGGGTCATCCGGAAGATCCCGGTGCAGCCCAGGCGCGGGGCGAACAGGTAGTCGCGCACGTGCCAGGAGTTCTCGGCGAACTCGTCATCCGCGAACCGCCTCCCCGCCTCCAGCACGCCGACCCGGTAGCCCTTCTCGGTCAGCCGCAGCGCGGACACGCTGCCGCCGAACCCCGATCCGATGACCAGGACGTCATAGTGCGGCACGTCCGGGTTCGCCGCTACGCGGTCCACGTGGACCGCTCCTCCGGGTGGTCGCCTGCGATCAGGTGGAAGTCGCCGGGATCGGGCCGCCGGGTGCGCCGCCGGTACTCCGCGACCAGCCCCGGCCAGTTCGTGGTGATCCGCCCGCCGTCCCCCCGGTACCAGCTCTCGCAGCCGGTCCACACGCTCGACCGCAGCCGCGACTGCACCTCCCGGTCGGACCGCTCGGCCACCTCGGCCCGCACGTCCACGGCGGCCACGCCGTGCGCGCGCATGGCCCGCAGGGTGCGCACCAGGTAGGCGGCCTGCCGCTCCAGCATGAAGATGATCGAGTTCCCGCCCAGGTTCGTGTTCGGCCCGTAGACCAGGAACATGTTCGGGAATCCCGGCACGGTCATCCCCAGGTGCGCCCGGGCCCCACCCGCCCAGGCCGTCGCCCGCAGGTCCACCCCGCCGGTCCCGGTGATGGTCAGCGGCGCGAGGAAGTCGGTGGACCGGAAACCGGTGCCGTAGACGATCACGTCGGCCGGGTGCTCCCGCCCGTCGGTGGTCACCACGCCGTCGCGGGTGATGCCCGTGATCGATTCGGTGACCACGTCGACGTTGGGCCGGGTGAGGGCGGGCAGGTAGTCGTTGGAGAACAGCAGGCGCTTGCAGCCGATCGCGTAGTCGGGCGTGAGCTTGGCCCGCAGCACCGGGTCCTGCACCCGCGCCCTGAGGTGCAGCCGGGCCACGGCCTCGATGGCCCTGCCCAGCGGCTTGGCCGAGGTGAAGGCCGTGGTCAGCAGCTCCCCGCTCAACCACACCGACGCCCGCCCGGCCAACCGCGCCCCGGGCACCCGCCGGAACAGGGCGTGGTGCGCGGCGGTGTACCGCCGGTCCGGCTTCGGCACCACCCACGGCGGTGTCCGCTGGAACAGGTCGAGGTGCCCCACCAGCGGTTGGATGCGCGGCACGAACTGCACCGCGCTGGCCCCCGTCCCGATCACCGCCACCCGCTTGCCCGCGAGGTCCACGGAGTGGTCCCACCGCGCAGAGTGGAAGATCCGCCCCCCGAAGGTGTCGGCCCCGGGGATGTCGGGCACCGCGGGCCGCGACAACTGCCCCACCGCGGGCACCAGCACGTCGGCCGTGACGACCTCCCCGCCGGCGATCTCCACCCGCCACTTCCCGTCCCGGTACGCCGCCCCCACCACGTCGCACCCGAACCGCACCACGTCGGTCAACCCCTGCTCGGCGGCGGTCCGCTCCAGGTACCGCAGGATGTCCGCCTGCCCCGAGTACCGCCGGGGCCACCCCGGGTTCGGCGCCCACGACCACGAGTACAGCGACGAGGGCACGTCACAGGCGGCCCCCGGGTACACGTTGTCCCGCCACACCCCGCCCAGCCGGGATTCCCGCTCCAACACGGTCACCGCGAACCCCGCCCGCCGAAGCGCGGCGGCGGCCCCCAGGCCCCCGAAGCCCGCCCCGATCACAACCACCGACAGCCCTGTCATGCCCCCGACGCTAGAACCGCCCACCCTCGGGAACCAGCCCTCCGGCGGCCTCCCGATTGACATTTCCGGCCACACCTCCGGTCGAGGACGCCCACCCCCGGACCGCCACCCCGTCGGCACGCGATCAACGCGCGGACCGGCGCCGGGCGGGTACCGGGGCGGCGCCGCTCTTGACTGCAAGTCAAGAGCGATCTAGCGTTCGCGCCGTCCATCTCTTGACCGTGAGTCAAGAGCGGTGTGGTGAGGAAGGGTGGGCGATGGGAACGTCGGCGACGGAGGACGGCCCCGCCGGGGCGGTGCGGCGCGATGTGTGGTTCGAGTCCGGCGGTGTGCGGTGCGCGGCGTGGCTGTACACCCCGACCGCAGGCGAGGGGCCCCGGCCGCTGGTGGTCATGGCGCACGGGTTGGGGGCGGTGCGGGAGTGGCGGCTGGACGCCTTCGCCGAGCGGTTCGCCGCGCAGGGGTGGGTGGTGCTGGTGTTCGACTACCGGTACCTGGGGGCCAGCGGGGGCGCGCCGCGGCAGTTGCTCGACATCGGCGACCAGCTCGACGACTGGCGGGCGGCGCTGTCCTACGGGCGGTCGCTGCCCGGGGTCGACCCGGAGCGGGTCGCGGTGTGGGGGACCTCGTTCGGCGGCGGGCACGCGCTGCGGATCGCGAGCGAGGACCGCGCCGTGGCGGCGGTGGTGGCCCAGTGCCCGTTCACCGACGGCCCGGCGTCACTGCTCTCCCGGTTCCGCTCCAGCCCGTTGAGCGTGCTGTGGCTCATCGCCGCCGCCGTGCTCGACGTGGTGGGGTCGCTGTTCGGCGCGAAGCCGGTGCTGGCCCCGGTGGTCGGGGTGTGGTGGATGCCCGCCTTCCTGGTGTCCCCGACCGCGATCGCCGAGGCGTCGAAGCTCATGCCCGCGGGGTCCCGGCTCTCACCGCGCACCGCCGGGGTCGCCGCCCGGATCTCCGCGGTGGGCAGGGGTCTGTCCCCGACGGTCGAGACCGGCGGGCGCCCGTTCCGCCCCTCCGAGACCGCTGTCGGCCGCGACACGATCTGGGGTGTCATGAAGGGCCCGGACGGTGCGAGCGACAGCGCCAACGCGATCGCGGCCCGGCTCGCGCTGTGGCTGCCGCTGTACCGCCCGGGCAAGGACATGGGCAAGATCACCGCGCCGACCCTGCTGTGCGTGTGCGACGACGACCGCGCGGCCCCCGCCCGCACCACGGCCCGCCTCGCGGCCCGGCACGACCACATCCAGGTCAACCACTACGACGGCGACCACTTCGACATCTACGTCGACGACCTCTTCGAGCGCGCCGTGCGGGACCAGGTCCGGTTCCTCGCGGCGCGGCTCACCGCCCCGGCGAACCGGTAGTCGACCCGCCCGGGTCCTGGTGGGGACCCGGCACAGCGGCGATGCCGCGGGCGCTGCGCACCAACGTCTCGACGATGGCGCGATCACCCGCGGCGTCGCCCACGTGCGTGAGCATCCCCTCGACCGCGAACACCCCGATCCGCGTCATCGCGCCCTGTTCGGCCTCCGGCACGCCCAACCCGGCCAGGTGCCACCGCAGCATCCCCTCCACCTGCGCGTGGAACCCGTCGTGCCACACCCGCAACGCCTCCGAGGCCCCGACCCTGGCGTGCACCGTCGTGATCAACCGGTCAACCCGCCGCAACTGCCCGACCGCCCACAGCAACTGCTCGACCGGAGATTCGGCCAACCGCTGCGCCGCACCGGCCAGGAATTCCGCGAACAACGCGTCCAGGACGGCGACCAGCACCTCGTCCTTGTGCTTGAAGTACCAGTAGACGGTGTTGGAGGCCACCCCCGCCTCGCGCCCGATCCGCACCACCGTCGTGGAGTCGTAGCCCTCCTCCACGAACAACCGCGTGGCCGCGGCGACGATCTCACCGCGCTTCTCTTCCCGGTCCTGCGGGCGTCGGTTCCGCGGCATCCCCCACCTGGCCACATCGGTCACGCTGGAACCCCAGCGTAGGGGAACCGCCCCCGCGGGCGCTCCCGGCCCACCACCTCGCCGGGGCCCCGGCCGAGCACACCACCACCCGGGCTCCCACAACGAACTCCCCGGCCCCGGAGGCGCAGCCACGGTGAAGCCCACCGAATCCCGGCCCTCGCGGCCAACCCCCGCCCCCACCGGGCAGACTCCCGGTATGCGGGTGTTCGCCGAGGCCGCCGTCCGGCACTGGGACTACCCGCGCGGCACGGCGGGCCTCCGACTGGTCTCCGCCTTCGCGCGGGAACGGGACGTCCCCCTGCCCGAGGTCCCCGAGGACGTCCTCACCGACCCCGCGGCCCGGGTGGACGCGGCGGTCGAGCTGGCAGCCGTGCGCGCCCTCGCCGCACGACTGCCCGACGCCGGGTTGGAGTTGGGCCGCCGCTACCACGTGACGACGTTCGGGATGCTCGGCTACGCCGTGCTCAGCAGCCCCACCCTCGGCGCCGCCGTCGACGTGACCCTGCGGTACCTGGACCTGAGCTTCATCTTCTGCGTCCCGCGCCTGCGCCTCGACGGCGCGCTGCTGCGGTTCGAGCTGGACGCTTCCGCGCTGCCGCAGGACGCGACCAGGTTCCTCCTGGAGCGCGACCTCGCCGCCATCCACACCGTCACCGGCGAGCTGCTGCCCGGCGGCCTCCCGCTCACCGAGGTGGCCTTCGGGTTCCCCGCGCCCGCCGACCCGTCCGCGCACCGCGCCGCGTTCGGCGTCGAACCGGTCTTCGGGGCCGCGGTGACCTCCGCCGCGTTCCCGGCCGCCGAGCTGGACCGGCCGCTGCCGCAGGCCGACCCGGTGACCGTGGCCGACTGCGAGGAGCGCTGCCGGGTCCTGGTGCAGGCGCGCAGGCAGCGGCACGGGACGACCGGGGCGGTGCGGGCCCAGCTCGCGGCGGTCGGCGGCATCCGGCTCGGCGCGGGCGAGGTCGCCGCTCGGCTGCTGGTGGGGGAGCGGACCCTGCGGCGGCGGCTGGCGGAGGCGGGCACGTCGTTCCGCGAACTGCGCGACGAGGTGCGGTTCGCCCTCGCCGAGGAACTGCTCGCCGACGGGGTGCTGCCGGTGGCCGACATCGCCACCCGGTTGGGCTACGCGGAATCGGCCAGCTTCATCCACGCGTTCACCCGATGGACGGGACACACGCCGAGCGCCCACCGCAGGCCGGGCTGAGAGTCCACATCGGACGTACCCTTGTTCACGTCCCGGAAACCGAAGGCGACACGTGAAAAGGGATCATTGACCGATGTCCAGCCCCGACCACATCCCCGCCCCACGGGCCGAGTTCTCCGCGGCCCGCGACATCACCGAGGCCACCGTCTCCGCGCTGACCGAGCGCCACCCGGAGGTGGCCCCCCCGACCGTGCAGGCCGTGGTGTTCCAGGCAGCCTGGGAACTGGCCGCGCACGCCCACCTGCCCGAGTCCTTCCGACGGCTGCTGCACCGCCGCGCACACGCCCGCCTGCTCGCCATGGTGGGAAGCCTGACCCCCATCCGCGGCCCCCGGGCACTCGCCGCCGACTAGGACCTGCCGCAAAGCCGGAAGCAGGGAAGCGGGAAAGCAGGCTGACCCCGAACCGCCGCCCGGCGAGCAAACGCCGGATGGGTGGATGCGCTTGCCACCCAGCCCCCCCGAAACCGCCAGCCCGACGAGCGACTGCCCGGGTGGGTGGATGCGCTTGGTCAGCCAGCCACCCCCGCAACCGGCGGCCCGGCTACGCCCCGGCCCGGGTGGGTGGAGGTGCTTGGCCAGCCGACCGCCCCGAGAACCGCCGGCCCGGCGAGCGAACTGCCCAGGTGGGTGGAGGTCCTGAACGCAGGCCGATCACCCCACAAACCGCCGGCCCGGCGAGCGAATGCTCGGGTGGGTGGAGGTGCTTGCCCGGCCGACCGCCCCGGAAACCGGCGGCCCGGCTACGCCCCTGCCCGGGTGGGTGGATGTGTTTGGCCGGG
>NZ_AYXG01000063.1 GCF_000564855.1 Actinokineospora spheciospongiae | reverse complement strand
GGCACCCCCACAAACAACCGGGCTCGCGAAGGCACGGCCAAACACATCCACCCAGCCGGGCACCACCGACAAACGACCGGCGCTTGAACCCAGAGCACCGCCGCGCCATGCCGGGCACCGCAGCGGGCCGCGCCGCGATCCGTCAGCCGAAGGCGAAGACCGTGATGGTCGTGCCCGCCTGGACCTTCGCGCCCGCGTTCGGCTCCTGGGTGAAGATCCGCCCGCCACCGCCCGCCGGGAAGCGCAGCGCCAGGGTCAACCCCAGCGGCCGCAGGAGCGCGGTGGCCTCGTCGACCGTCTTCTGGTTCAGGTCCGGGACGGTGACCGCGTTCGACACCACCACCGACACCCGCTTGTTCCCGTCCGCCTCGACCTGCGTGCCGGGGCCCGGGTCGGTGCGGATCACCCGGCCGCTGTCCACGTCGCCGTTGAACTCGGCGGGGCCGTCGAAGGGCTGGAAGCCCGCCGAGGTCAGCGCCTGGAAGGCCTCGTCGCGGGTTTTGCCGCGCACGTCCGGGACCTGCTTGGGCTGCGGACCCCGGCTCAGCACCAGCACCACCCGCTGGCCGAGGTCCACCTCGGTGCCCGACGCGGGTTCCAGGCGCACCAGGGTGCCCTTGGGGGCCTTGTCGTCGTAGACGTTCTTGCCGTCGTCTCGCTGCGGTTGCAGCTCGGCGTCGCGCAGCGCCGCCTCGGCCGCCTCCGGGGTCGACCCGGCGGGCACGTCCGGCACCACCGGGCGGCCCGCCGACACCGTCAGCTCCACCTGGTCGCCGCGCAGCGCCTGCGCCCCCGCCCCCGGGTCCGTGCTGATCACCTGGCCCGCGGCCACCCGGTTGTCCCGGACGGTGACGATCTTCGGGGTCAGCCCGGCGTCGCGCACCGCCTGTTCCGCCGCCGCGGTCTGCTGCCCCACCAGCGACGGCACCTCGGAGTAGCGGCCGTCGGAGAACCACCAGATCCCGGTCGCCACCAGCGCCAGCACGACCACGCCGACGATCGACGGGACCAGCCACCTCGGCCGCTTGCGCACGGGCGCCCGGGGAACCGCCTGCGGCCCGGTCGGCGGGTGGCCGGTGGCGTACGGCAACGGCCCGCTCGGCGGGTACTCCACCGGCGGGTACTGCCGGGCGTGCTCGACGACCTTCTCCAGGTCCGAGCGCAGCATCGCCCGGGTCCCCTGCGGGCCCGCCGCGCTGAACCCGTTCGGCACGTGCCGCACCACGGTCGCCGACTGCCCCGGGGCCATCGCCTGCGCGCTCGCCACCGGTGACTCCACCGGCCGCACCCGCACCGTCGCCTCCGGGTCCAGGTCCTGGACCGGGGTCCCCCCGGGCGCGCTCGCCACCCCGTGCCCGGGCGTGTTCACCGCGCCGCCGGGTGCCTGTGCCGCCATGCCCCCGGGCACGGGCGCCACCGGGCTCCCGGGTGCGTGCGCCGCTGTGCTCCCGGGTGCGTGCGCCACCACGGCCGTCTCCAGCACGTCCTGCCCGTCGTGCACCTCGGGGGGCGCCCCGCGCGGCGGCACCGGCAGCACCCCGGAGGTGGTGCCCACGTCCGGCACCGCGATCGTCTCGTCCGGCATCGGCGTCGGGACCGGCACCCGCATCCTGGGCAGGTTCAGCGCCGTGCGCACGTGCTGCAACTCCATCAGGAACGCCGCGCCGTCCGCCGGTCGCGCCCCCGCCTCGCGCCGGGTGCAGCGCACCACCAGGTCGTCGAGCATCGGCGGGATGCCCGGCACGGTCGCGCTCGGCGGCGGCACGTCGTCGTTGACGTGCCGGTAGGCCACCGACAGCGCGTTGTCCCCCCGGTACGGGGCGTTGCCGGTCAGGGTCTCGTAGAGCACGATGCCCGCCGAGTACACGTCGCCGCGCGCGGTCGCCGCCCCGGTCGTGACCTGCTCGGGGGACAGGTAGGACACCGTGCCGAGGATGACGCTGCTCTTGGTGGTGCCCACGCTGGAGATCGCCCGGACCAGGCCGAAGTCGGCGACCTTGACCACCCCGCCGGTGCCGATCAGCACGTTCTCCGGCTTCACGTCCCGGTGGATCAGGCCCGCCCGGTGCGCCGCGCCCAGCGCGGACAGCACCGGCTCCATGATCGCCACGGCCAGCGGCGCGGGCAGCGCGCCGCGCTCGGCCAGCAGGTCGCGCAGGGTGGCGCCGGTGACCAGCTCCATCACCAGGTAGACGTTGTCGCCGTCGAGGCCCTGGTCGTGCACGGCCACCACGTTCGGGTGGTGGATCTTGGCGGCGGACCGGGCCTCGCGCTCGAACCGCTCGACGAACGCCGGGTCGGCGGCGAACCGCGGGTCCATCACCTTGATCGCCACCGGGCGGTCCAGCCGGGTGTCCAGGCCGCGGTAGACCGCGGACATGCCCCCGCGCGCGAGCAGCGCGTCCACGCGGTAGCGCTGCTCCAGCAGCGAACCGATCACTCCCGGCCCCTTGTCCTCCACGGGAACCGATCGTACGGACGGGCGCGGCGGCGCGTGCCCAGGCCCGCGAATCTGTGACCAACGGCGGGCCGCCGCGGCCGTGTGGCATCGTTGCGCCCGTGAGTTCGATTCCCGCGGCCTCCGCCGACGCGCTCGGCGCCGAGGTGGAGCTGCTGCCCCTGCCCGACGTCGCCGAAGCCCTCGACCTGCCGATCACCCGCGTCCACCAGGCCCTGCGCGACCGGCACCTGATCGCGGTGCGCCGCAAGGGCGTGCTGATGGTGCCCGCCGCCTTCCTCGACGAGACCGGCGTGGTCAAGCACCTGACCAGCACCATCACCGTGCTGCACGACTCCGGCTACGACTCCGACGAGTCGCTGCGCTGGCTGTTCACCGAGGACGAGTCGCTGCCCGGCAGCCCGATCCAGGCGCTGCGGGACAACCGCGGCCGGGAGGTCAAGCGCCGGGCCCAGGCCCTCGCCTTCTGATCCCGGCCCGCGCCGTCAGCCCGCGCAGCCGACCCACTGGCCCGCCGGGCACGCCTTGGCGGTGTTCCGGTAGCCGTCGACGAGCTGCTTGACCAGGCCCTGCGCCGCCGCCGCGTCGTCGGTCGCGGTGACCAGCCGCGACAGGCACACCTTGCCCGTGGTGCCCAGGCACACCAGGAGCTGCTGCTCGGCGTGCTCGGCCCAGAACTTCGTGGCGACCGCCCCGTACTTCCAGACGACCTCCCGGCCGCCCTCGGCGTAGCCGATCGAGTAGACGAAGTTGCTGCCCTCGGTCTTGCGCACCCGCGGGTCGGCGGGCGCGGCCGCGGCTCGCGCGCCGACCTTGCTCAGGTCCGGCGGGTCCGCCAGCACCAGGGTGGACCACTGCACGCTGTACGGGTGGTTGCCCGGCACCGAGTTCGCCCGCTGGAAGAAGCCCACCCACTCCGGGGTGGCCAGCGTGCAGGTCGCCCCGCCGCCCTGGCCGGGGGCCACCGGGCCGGTCACCGCGTCGCACGCGCCCAGCGCCGCGCCGTCGCCCTGCCAGGTGCCGCGCACCGACACCTTCACCGCGAGCTTGCTGTTGTTGGTGAACCGCACGACGATCGAGCAGCTCTGCGCCCCGCACCCCTCGAAGCTGTGCGAACTCTCCTGGACCGTGGTCAGCACGTCCACCGGGGCGGTGACCTGCTGGGCCGCCGCGGCGAAGTCCTGGTAGAACTTCGCCACCCCCGCCGACCCGTCGGTCACCGTGGCGACCAGGTCGCGCACGCTGGTGGAGTCGGAGTCACCGGCCTTGTCCAGCTCGACCTTGACCACCCCGTACGGCGCCTTCGCGGTGGTGCTCACCGCGCCCCGGCCGGTCTTCGACCGCACCACCTCGACGTCGCCGACCTTGGTCCGGGCGCCGTCGGTCAGCGGCCGGTCGCCCGCGGTCTCCACGCCCTCGGCGAGGTTCTGCCCGAGGGTCTGCGGGGTGAACACGTCGGCCAGTTCCACGCCGATCAGCCCGGCCGGGACCTTCACCCACCGGTCGGCCACCGCCGCGCCCTTGCTCGGCCCGTCGGCGATCCCGGGCAGCGTGGCCCAGAAGTCGGCCGCGGCCCTGAGGAAGGTGGACCGGTCGACCACCAGCACGGTCGCCGACTTCCCGTCGAGGCCGAGCGTGCCGGTCATCTCGCCGCTGCCCGCGGCGGTGATGTCGAAGGTGGCCTTGTGGTTGCCCGCGGCCTGCATGGTGCCCTGGTAGCGCAGCACCGCCGCCTCACCGAGGTCGGTCAGCGACTGGCGCACCGACTCGGTGGCCGTCGGCGGCTCGATGGTCGCGGCCACCGGCGTCCCACTCACCCCGGGAGAGCACGCCGAGGCGACGACCGCCGCCGAGACCGCCCAGACCGCGACTGCACGCCTCGACAACCGGTCACCCCCTGCTGCTGCCCGTCCCTTGCGGGGATTATCCACCGAAGGCCGCCGCGGGCCTCACAATCCGCTCACGGATTCACCTCGACCGCCCGCGCGCCCGACGACCGGGAGCCTACCCACCACCCGCTGCGCGGCCAGTCGTCCGGAGATCAACACCGGCGGGATGCCCACCCCCGGGGTGGTGCCGCTGCCCGCCAGCACCACGTTCTCCACCCCCGGCACCAGGTTGCGCGGCCGGAACGGACCGGTCTGGGTGAACGTGTGCGCCAGCGAGAACGGCGTGCCCTCGGCCAGTCCGGCCGCCGCCCAGTCCGCAGGCGTCACCAGCCGCTGCACCTCCACCGCGTCGCCGAACCCGGTCAGGCCGCGCGCTTGGAGCGTGGCCACCAGCTCGTCGCGGTAGATCGGGCCGATCCGGTCCCAGTCGACCGGGCCCACCCGCAGGTTCGGGCACGGCGCCAGCACCGACACCTGCTGCCTGCCCTCGGGCGCCATCGCCGGGTCGGTCGCGGTCGGGCGGGTCACCAGCAGCGACGGGTCGGCCATCAGCTCCCCGCGCCGGGTGATCTCCTCGAACGTCCGCTCCCAGGCGCCGCCGAAGAGGATCGTGTGGTGGTCGAGCATGTCCCAGGACCGGGTGACCCCGGTGTGCAGGACCACCGCCGACGGCGAGTGCCGCAGCGGCAGCGGCCTGCGCGGCGCCACCCCGAGCAGCCGGTAGGCCACCGGCAGGTCGGTGGTGACCACCACCGCGTCGCACGGCACGCGCTCACCGGCGGTCGTGCGGACCGCGCCCACCCGGCCGCCGACCCGCTCCAGCCAGGCCGCGCCGGTGCCGTAGCGGAACGCCACCCCGGCCCGGCCCGCGGCGGCGGCCATCGCCTCGGCCACCGCGCCGACCCCGCCGCGCGGGAAGTACACGCCCGCGACGGTGTCCATGTAGGCGATCACCGCGTACGCCGCCAGCGCCCGGCTGGGCGGCACCCCGGCGTAGAGGGACTGGAACGTGAAGAGCCTGCGCAGCCGCTCGTCGGACAGGAAGCGCCCCACCGCCGGACCCAGCCGCCCGAAGCCGCCCAGCGCGGCCAACCGCGCCAGGTCCAGGCCGAGCAGGTCGAACGGGGAGTCGAAGTTGGCGCCGATGAACCGGTCGCGCTGCACCTGGTGCATCCGGGTCAGCCACGCCCGCAGCCGCCGGTAGCCGTCGGCCTCGGCGGGGCCGGCGACCCGGCGGACCTCCTCCTCCATCGCGGCGCCGTCGGTGTGCACCGCGATCGTGCTGCCGTCGGCGAAGTGCGCCCGGTAGGCCGGGTCCAGCTCCACCAGGTCCACCTCGGCGGCCAGCGAGGTGCCCACCGCGGCCAGCGCCTCGTCCACCAGCTCCGGCATGGTCAGCACGGTGGCCCCGGTGTCGACGGTGTACCCGCCCAGCCGGTCGCGGCGGGCCCGCCCGCCCGGGCCGTCCGCCGCCTCCAGCACCGTGACCGAGCGCCCGGCCGAGGCCAGGTGCAGCGCGGCCGACAGGCCGGACAGGCCCGCCCCGACCACCACCACGTGGTCGGTCCGCCCCGGGATCGTTCGCCGCCCGCGCATGGCTAGCTGGTCCTCCTGGTCGCCGTCACGGCCAACTCCCGCAGCACCCGGCCCGCCGGGTCGGCCAACTCCACGGCCTCCAACGCGGTCAGCGCGGTCTCGGTCAGCTCCGCCATCCTGGTCTCCACCTCGGTGACCGCGCCCACGTCCAGCAGCAGCCCGCGGACCCGCTCCACCCCGTCGGCGTCGAGCGCGTCGTCGCCCAGGGCGGCCCGCATGGCCTCGGCGTCGGCGTCGCGGCCCGCGGCCACCGCCCGGCGCAGGCCCGCGGACATCAGCAGCGTCCGCTTGCCCTCGCGCAGGTCGTCCCCGGCGGGCTTGCCGGTGACCTCGGTGTCGCCGAACATGCCCAGCAGGTCGTCGCGCAACTGGAAGGCCACGCCGATGTCGGTGCCGAAGGCGCGCAGCCCGGCCACCACGTGCTCCGGGGCGCCCGCCAGCGCGGCGCCGAGGTGCAGCGGGCGCTCCACGGTGTAGGCGGCGGTCTTCATCCGCGCCACGCTCAGCGCGGCCTCCCCGGACTCGTCGCCGGTCGCCTGGGTCAGCACGTCGAGGTACTGCCCGGCCAGCATCTCCGCGCGCATCGCCTGCCACGGCGGCAGCGCCGCCACCTGCCGGTGCGCGGGCAGCCCGGCCCCGGTGAACATGTCGTCCGCCCAGGCCAGCGCCAAGTCGCCGAGCAGGATCGCCGCGGCCGCGCCGAACCGCTCCGGCGCACCGGCCCAGCCGCGCTCGCGGTGCCGGGCGGCGAACTCCACGTGCACCGTCGGCTTGCCGCGTCGCACCGCCGAGGCGTCCATCAGGTCGTCGTGGACCAGCGCGCACGCCTGGATCAGCTCCAGTGCGCTCACCGCCCGCAGCACCGCCTCGGCCTCCACCCCGGTGCCCGCACCGCCCGCCCCGCGCCACCCCCACCAGGCGAAGGTCGGCCGCAGCCGCTTGCCGCCGCCGAGCACGAAGTCGGCCAGCGAGGCCACCGCCGACCCGAAGGACGGGGCCTGGTCTGCCATGCCCGCGTGCCGCACCGCCAGGTAGTCGGCCAGCGCGCGCTCCACGTGCGCGGCCACCGCCGCGTCGATGGGCTCGTCGATGGGCCGGTCGATGGGCTCGTGGATCACCGGGGTCCTGCCTGCCGCCTGCACGCCCCTATCGTGCGGTGCCCGGCCGCGTCCCGCCGGACCGGGGGGTCCCGATGTGACGTCCGCTTCGTGCGCGCACGCCCCCGAGGAGGTCTGTCCGGAAGATCGCGCTGTCGCTACCCTTGGCGCATGACGACAGTGACGGAGCGGCTGCGCACCGACCGGCCGGTCTTCTCGGTGGAGTTCATGCCCCCGAGGGACGAGGCCGACGAGCGGCGGCTGTGGAAGGCGGTCCGCGAACTGGAGGGCCTGGACCCCGCCTTCGTCTCCGTCACCTACGGCGCGGGCGGCTCCAGCCGCGACCGCACCATCCGCACCACCGGCCGGATGGCCACCGAGACCACGCTGGTCCCGATGGCGCACCTGACCGCCGTCGACCACACGGTCGCCGAGCTGCGCAACGTCATCGGCTGGTACGCCGCCCACGGCATCCGCAACGTCCTGGCCCTGCGCGGCGACCCGCCCGGCGACCCGAACGGCCCCTGGGTGTCCACCCCCGGCGGCCTCAACTACGCCGACGAGCTGGTCGCCCTCGTCCGCGAGCTGGGCGACTTCTGCGTCGGCGTGGCCGCCTTCCCCTACGGCCACCCCGGCTGCACCGACCTCGACGCCGACACCGACAACCTGATGCGCAAGTTCGCCGCGGGCGCGGACTTCGCCATCGCCCAGTTGTTCTTCCAGCCGGAGGACTTCCTGCGGCTGCGCGACCGGGTCGCCGCCCGCGGCACCGACAAGATCGTCGTGCCCGGCATCATGCCGCTGACCACGCCGAAGATGCTCTACAAGACCGTCGAGCTGTCCGGCGCGCCGCTGCCCCCGCACTTCGCGGCCCGGCTGGAACCGCTCGCCGAGGACGCCAAGGCCTTCCGCGCCGAGGGCATCGACCTGATCACCGAGACCTGCCAGCGCCTGCTCGCCGAGGGCGTGAACGACCTGCACTTCTACACCTTCAACCAGTCCAAGGCCACCCGCGAGGTGGTCGGCCGACTGGGACTGGTGCCCACCCGCGCCTGACCCGGCCGCTCAGGTCTGGGCTGGGGTGCCAAGCTGCCGCTGGGTGCGGCGGTGGCTGAACAGCGCCAGCCCCAGCACGATCATCGACACCGCCACGCCGCCCGCGCCCACCATCACCACCCACTGCGTCCACGACACCCCGGACGAGTCGCTGTACTGCGCCGTGGCGCTGAACTCCGACACCGCCCCCGGCTTGGGCTTCCAGCTCACGGTGCCGTTGTCGTTGACGCCGTTCGTGCGGCCCACCGTGCCCGGGAAGGTGATCTTGAGCTGGATGTCCGCCCGGTCCTCGGGCACCTCGGTCAGGTCGACCGACCCGGCCAGCGTCACCAGGTCCCCGGCCCGGCGGAACGTCAGCCGGTACTGCTTGCCCACCGTGATCGTGTCGCCCAGCAGGGACACCTCGGCGAAGGTCAGGTCCTGGAACAGCACCGTCTGCCCGACGTAGCCGTCCTGCGTGTAGACCTGCGTCCGCACCTTGCCCTTGAGCTCCGGGGCGACGGTGAGCTGCGGGCCCGTGTCGTCCTGCCTGCCCGCCACCGAGGCCACCACGAGCTGACCGGAGACCGTGTCGTCCTCCGACACCGCGAACTCCGCCTGCACCCGCAGGCACCCCGACAGCGCCAGCACCGCCACCACGGTCAACGGGATCAGCGCCGCCCACCTGCGCAGGCGGACACGGGACGGGGAAGTGGCGTGCGGCACCGGGCCATCCTGCCGTACCCGTCCACCCCCGCGCGCCCCGGCATCCACCCCGGCGGCCACCTCCCGGCCACCGGGCGGCGGGTCGGATAGCGTTCGCCGCATGGTGTCCCCTTCACACGACGTGCACCGGATCAGTGACTCCTACGTCGCCTCGCTGGCCGCGCTGGACCCGATCCTCGCGACCTACCTGGGCCAGCCCGGCCACGACCACCGGCTGCCCGACTACTCCCCGGACGGGGTCGCCGCGCTCGGCGCGCTGGCCACCGCCGCGCTGGCCGAGATGGAGGCCGCCGACGCCGACGACCCGGCCGCGGCCAACGCGAAGGCGGTGTTCACCGAACGCGTCGGCCTCACCGCCGAACTGCACGGGGCCCGCCTCGTCGACTGGCAGCTCAACGTCATCTCCAGCCCGGCCCAGGACGTGCGCGAGGTCTTCGACCTGATGCCCACCGACTCCGCCGAGGACTGGGCCACCATCGCCACCCGGCTCGCCGCCGTCCCCGAGTGCCTCGCGGGCTACCGGCTCGCGCTGCGCGCCGCCGCCGCCCGCGGTGACGTCGCCGCGCTGCGCCAGGTCACCAAGGTCGCCGAGCAGTGCCGGGGCTGGGCGGGCCGTTCCGGCGCACCGTCGTACTTCAGCACCCTCGCCGAGGGGGCGGGCGAGCACGCGGGCCCCGACCTGGCTGCCGGGGTGGCCGCCGCCGAGCAGGCGTACGCGGACCTGGCCGACTTCCTCACCGGCGAACTGGCCGCCGCCGCACCCACCGAGGACGCGGTGGGGGAGGAGCGCTACCGGCTGTGGTCGCGGCTCTACACCGGCGCCCGGATCGACCTCGCCGAGGCCTACGAGTGGGGCTGGGCGGAGTTCACCCGGATCGAGACCGAGATGAAACAGGTGGCGAACCGGATCAAGCCCGGTGCCACGGTCGCCGAGGCCGCCGCGCACCTCGACGCCGACCCGCGCTACCGGGTCGTCGGCCAGGACGCGCTGCGGGAGTGGATGCAGCGCCTGTCCGACCAGGCGCTGTCGGACCTGCGCGGCGTGCACTTCGACATCCCGGACCGGCTGATGCGGTTGGAGTGCCGGATCAGCCCACCCGGCGGCCCGGTCGGCGCCTACTACAACGGCCCCACCGAGGACTGGTCGCGGCCGGGCCGGATGTGGTGGTCGGTCCCCGCCGACCGGACCGAGTTCTCCACCTGGCGCGAGGTCACGACCGTTTACCACGAGGGCGCCCCCGGCCACCACCTGCAGATCGCCACCGCGGTCAACCAGGCCGCGAGCCTGAACAAGTTCCAGCGCCTGCTGGCCTGGGTCCCCGGCTACGGCGAGGGCTGGGCCCTCTACGCCGAACGCCTCATGCGCGAGTTCGGCTACCTCGACGATGACGGCGACCTGCTGGGGATGCTCGACGCCCACCTGTTCCGCGCCGCCAGGGTGGTCGTCGACATCGGCATGCACCTGAAGCTGGAGATCCCCCGCGGCACCGGCTTCCACGAGGGCGAGCGCTGGACCCCGGACCTGGGCCTGGAGTTCATGCTCACCCGCACCATCACCGACCCCGCCCACGTCCACGACGAGATCGACCGCTACCTGGGCTGGCCGGGCCAGGCCCCCACCTACAAGCTCGGCGAACGCCTCTGGCTGCGCGCCCGCGACGAGGCGAAGGCCCGCCGGGGTGCTGAGTTCGACCTCAAGCGCTTCCACCAGGAAGTCCTGGAGATGGGCGCGATGGGCCTGGACACCCTCACCGAGCGCCTCGCCGCCCTGTGACCGCCGCGCCGTGACCCCGGAAGCGGCCCGCCCCCGACACGGAGCGGGCCGCTTCCGACTCGGGTCGCTCCGGGGAACGCCGACCTCGATCCTGCCGCGCGCGCCCCACCGAGTCGGGGACGATGCCGGGTGGGGACGAGGGGGTGGGTGGCGGGAGGAATCAGGCGGAGCGGCGGGAGGGGTCGGGCAAGTTCACTCGATCGGGAGCGACCTGCCCAGCACCCCGAACGGCCGCGGATCGCCGGCGAACTGGTAGTTGCGCAGCACGTCCGTGAACGCGAGCCGCCGGTAGAGCCGCCACGCCCGCGACGGCCCCTCCGGCGTCGACAGCAGCACGTGCGCGCTCCCCGTCCCCGCCACCAGCAGCCGCACCAGTTCCGCGCCGGTGCCCTGCCCCTGTCTGTCCGGCCGCACGTGCAGCTCGGTCAGTTCGAAGTAGTCGTCCAACCAGGAGTCGGCGACCTCCGCCCCGCGCCGCTCGGTGACCCCGCGGCGCACCTGCTCGTGCCACCACTGACCGGGCGCGCCGAGGTAGCCGTAGGCGATGCCCGCCATGGCGCCGCCGTCGTCGAAGGCGGCCACGCAGCGCCAGCCCGAGCGCAGCATGTGCGCCAGCCACATCGGCGCCCGCTGCTCGGCGGTGCCCTTCGGGTAGTCCATGGCGGCGACGTAGAGCGCGAGTGCCTCGCGCAGCCGTCCGCGCAGCTCGTCGGCGGACAGCTCCACGAACCGGGCGACACGGGGGGACGGAGCGGCGGTCACGAAGAGGGATCATCCTCCTGGCCGGACACATCCGCAGCCACACCCCCGGTGAGTGTCACCAGATCGTCGTACGTGGTCGGGAAGACCGACTTGGCGTGCCCCGCCGCAGCCCAGACGACCGGGTACCGCCGCAGGTGGGTGTCGACGACGGTGGTCAGCGCCGCGGGGTGCCCGACCGGGGCGACGCCGCCGATGGCCTGCCCGGTGTGCTCGCGCACGAACGCGGGGTCGGCCCGGCCGACGGAGTCCGCGCCCACCAGCCCGGCCAGCAGGGCGGTGTCGGCCCGGTGCGCCCCGGAGGTCAGCGCCAGCAGCGGCCGCCGCTCACCGCCGTGCGCGGCGGCGAAGACCAGGCTGTTGGCGATGGCCCCCACCGGTACGCCCAGCGCGGCCGCCGCGAGCGCGGCGGTGCGGACCTCGTCGTCCAGGACGCGGACCCCGTCGGCGGCAGCGTCCATCCCGGCCGCGCGCAGCGCGGCCACCACCCGCGCCACCGCGGGGTGTTCGAGTGTGCTCACCGCTCCATCCCACCACCCCGGGTGACCTGCCGGGCAACCGGTGGGCGGGTCACACCGTGATCCGCTTGAAGCACCGGCACCCAGGGGCTATCCTGGTCTTACTCGAACACGTGTTCGAGGCGGTTCGGTGGTGGGGCGGGGGAAGCGCCTCACCACCGGACACCGCCGGCTCCCCTCGGCGCAGCGCCACGCCCCGTCGGCACGACCGCGAGGAGGCCACGATGACCAGCACGCTGGACTTCCCCGTCACGCCCACCCCACCCGCCCCCGTCCCGCCCTCGGCGATCGCCCTGCTCAAGCAGGCCGAGCAGGGCCTGCTCGCGGTGGCCGCCGAAACCGACCCGGCGCACCGCTTCGCCGACGCCTACCTGTGCGCGCTGCGCGCCGCCGCGGCGCTGCTGGCCGTGCGCGGCCGCCCGCACCGCGGCCGGGCCAAGCCGACCAGCGTGTGGACGCTGACCTCCTCGGTCGCCCCGGAGTTCCGCGAGTGGGCGGCGTTCTTCGCCTCCTGCTCGGCCACCCGGGCCGAGGTGCAGGCGGGCATCACCAACCGGGTCGGCCCGCGCGCCGCGGACGACCTGTTCCGCCAGACCCGGCAGTTCGTCGCCCTCGTCCACCGCGCCGTGCACGGCACCGGTCGATGACGGAACCGATCGACGCGGACCGACTGCTCGACGTGCTGGAGACCGAAACCCTGCTGCTGGCGGCATCCGCCGCCGCGGCCGACCACGACCGGCCGGTACCCGCCTGCCCCGGCCTGACCGTCGGCGAAACCGCCCGCCACCTGGGCAGCGTCCAGCGGATGGTCCTGACCTGGGTCCGCACCGGGGAACGCCCGGTGAACTGGGACCGCGAACCCGCCCAGGGCGAAGCGGTCGAGGACTGGCTGCGCGACGGCCTGCGGGCGCTGCTCGGCGAACTCGCCGCCCACGCCCCCGGCGAACCCTGCCCCACCTGGCACCCGGACCAGCACAACTACCTGTTCTGGAGACGCCGGATGGCCCACGAGTCCACCGTCCACCGCGTCGACGTGCAGAGCGCGGCCAACGGCGGCGGCCACGACCCGATCCCCGAGCCGGTGGCCCTCGACGGCATCGACGAGGTGCTCACCGTCTGGTTCACCCGCCGCCTGGCCGAACTGGGGGTCGTCGGCACCCGGGCGGCCACCGTGGTGGTCCGCGCGGCGGGCCGCTCCTGGCTCGCCGAGATGGGCGTGGACCGAACCTGCGCCGCCCCGGCCCCACCCGAAGCCGCCAAGCCCGCCGACGCCGTGGTCACCGCCGAACCCACCGCGCTCTACCTGTGGCTCTGGGGCCGCTCAGCGGTCTTCGACCAGGGCCTGCACCGCCAGGGCGACATGGACGCGGTGGCCCAACTCTGGGCCCTGCTGCGCCTGGCAACCCGCTAGGACAAGATCGCCCACCCCAAAACCGCCCGCGCGGCCACCCGCCACTCCCACTGGCGCAGCAACAACAACCAGCCAGCCATCCAAGAAACCGGCGGCCTGGCGAGCGAATACCAGGCTGGGTGGATGTGCTTGCCCAGCCGACCACCCCAGGAACCACCGGCCCGGCTACCAGCCCCCCGAACGCCACTGGCGCAGTCACCAACCGGCCACCCCGAAAGCCGCCGGCCCAGCGAGCGAATGCCGGGGTGGATGGATGCGCTCGGCCAGCCGACCGCCCCGAGAACCGGCGGCCCGACCAAGCAACTGCTCGGGTGGGTGGATGTGTTTGGCCGGGGGTGGCGATCATGTGACAGCCTGCCTGG
>NZ_AYXG01000062.1 GCF_000564855.1 Actinokineospora spheciospongiae | reverse complement strand
ACGACCGGGCTCCAAAACCCAGCCACGGCTGAGCAGATCCACCCACCCGGGCACCCCAGCGAAAAACCGCGCCCTTGAACAGCGCCAGTCAGGCACCGCCAAACTCCAAGCGCCCCAGCAAGATGCGTCCGGCTCCCGGACCACTGACCCGGGAGCCGGAGCACTCACCCCTTGTACCCCGCCTTGCGCAACGCCTCGGCCAACGCGCTGTTGGCAGGCGGCGGCGAAGCCTCCCGCCGCTTCCCACCCCCGCCGCCACCACCACGCTGCTGCTGCCCCGGCCCCCGCCCGCGGTTCGGCTCCCGCCGCCCGCCACCCGAAGGCGCACCGGGCGCCGGCAGTTCGTCGTCCAGGCGCAGGGTCAACGAGATCCGCTTGCGCGGGATGTCGACCTCCAGCACCTTCACCTTCACCACGTCACCGGACTTGACCACGTCGCGCGGGTCCTTCACGAACGTGTGCGACAGCGCCGAGACGTGCACGAGGCCGTCCTGGTGCACGCCGATGTCCACGAACGCGCCGAAGGCCGCCACGTTCGTGACCACCCCCTCCAGGGTCATCCCCGGCGTGAGGTCGCTGAGCTTCTCCACGCCGTCGGCGAAGGTGGCGGTCTTGAACTCCGGCCGCGGGTCCCGGCCCGGCTTCTCCAGTTCCGCCAGGATGTCGGTCACCGTCGGCACGCCGAACTTCTCGTCCACGAAGTCCGCCGGGCGCAGCGCGCGCAGCTTGGTCGAGTTGCCGATCAGGCCGACCACCTCGCCGCCGGTCGCCGCGAGGATTCGGCGCACGACCGGGTACGCCTCGGGGTGCACGCTGGAGGAGTCCAGCGGGTCGTCGCCGGAGGGGATGCGGAGGAAGCCCGCGCACTGCTCGAACGCCTTCGCCCCCAGCCGGGGGACGTCCTTGAGGCCGGTGCGGCTGCGGAACGGCCCGTGCGCGTCGCGGTGCGCCACGATGTTCTCCGCCAGGCCCGCGCTGATGCCCGACACCCGGGTCAGCAGCGGCGCCGACGCGGTGTTCACGTCCACGCCCACACCGTTCACGCAGTCCTCGACCACCGCGTCCAGCGAGCGCGACAGCTTCACCTCGGACAGGTCGTGCTGGTACTGCCCGACGCCGATGGACTTCGGGTCGATCTTCACCAGTTCGGCCAAGGGGTCCTGCAACCGCCGGGCGATCGACACCGCGCCGCGCAGCGACACGTCCAGGCCCGGCAGCTCCTGCGAGGCGTAGGCCGACGCCGAGTACACCGACGCGCCCGCCTCCGACACCACGATCTTGGTCAACTTCAGCTCGGGCAGCCGCTTGATCAGCTCGATGGCCAGCTTGTCGGTCTCCCGCGAGGCGGTGCCGTTGCCGATGGCGATCAGGTCGACCCGGTGCGCGGCCGCGAGCCTGCCCAGCTTGGCCAGCGCCTCGTCCCACCGCTGCTGCGGCACGTGCGGGTAGATGGTGTCGGTGGCCACCACCTTGCCGGTCCCGTCGACCACGGCGACCTTCACCCCGGTGCGGAAACCCGGGTCCAGGCCCATGGTGGCGCGGGTGCCCGCCGGTGCGGCGAGCAGCAGGTCGCGCAGGTTCGCCGCGAAGACCCGGACCGCCTCGTCCTCGGCCTCCTGGCGCAGTCGGGTGCGCAGGTCGATGCCCAGGTGCACCAGAATCCGCGTCCGCCACGCCCAGCGCACGGTGTCCAGCAGCCACTTGTCGCCGGGGCGGCCCCGGTCGGCCACGCCGAAGCGCTGCGCGATCCGCACCTCGTAGTCGGTGCGCACCGGCGGCACCGCGGTCTGGTCGACCTCGGGGTCCGGTTCCAGGGTGAGTTCGAGGACCTCCTCCTTCTCACCGCGGAACATGGCCAGGATTCGGTGCGAGGGCAGCTTGCCGAACGGTTCGGCGAAGTCGAAGTAGTCGGCGAACTTGGCGCCGTCCTCCTCCTTGCCCCCGCGCACCTTCGACGCCAGCACTCCCTTGGCCCACATCCGCTCGCGCAGCTCGCCGATCAGGTCGCCGTCCTCGGCGAAGCGCTCCACCAGGATCGACCGCGCGCCGTCCAGCGCCGCGGTCGCGTCGGCCACGCCCCGCTCCGCGTCGACGTAGCCCGCGGCCACCTCGCGCGGGTCGTGCGCCGGGTCGCCGATCAGCGCGTCGGCCAGCGGTTGCAGCCCCGCCTCCCGCGCGATCTGCGCCTTGGTGCGCCGCTTGGGCTTGAACGGCAGGTAGAGGTCCTCCAGCCGCGACTTGGTCTCCGCGGCCATGATCTGGGCGGTGAGCGCGTCGTCGAGCTTGCCCTGCTCGCGGATCGAGTCGAGCACCGCGGTGCGCCGGTCCTCCAGCTCGCGCAGGTACCGCAGCCGCTCCTCGAGCGCGCGCAACTGCGCGTCGTCGAGGGTGCCGGTGACCTCCTTGCGGTAGCGGGCGATGAACGGCACCGTCGCCCCGCCGTCGAGCAGCTCGACGGCTGAGGTGACCTGCCCCTCGCGCACCCCGAGCTCTTCGGCGATGCGCTGATGAATCCCCTGCGCTGGCGCGGTCATGGCTCCTGCTTCCACTGCGGTTCAACTTCACTGTCGCAGGCCATTCTGGCGGACCCGGCGGTCGAACGGGCGCATGGGTGGCGACCTGTGGACAACTCCGGGCGGCCGGGTCGGGCCTGTGGACAACGCATCGCCCGCGTCGACGGGATGTGCGACAAAGGCATCAGGCACACCACCGTCCGCACGAGGAGAAGCCCGTGTTCCCCCAGGAAAGCGCACCCCACGCCCGCAAGCCGTCGACCGCACGCGGTCCCGCACGACACCGCGTACCCCATCCGGGTGAAGCAGGCGGCGCCTGCCGACCACGAGGCGCCACGACCAGTCGGTCACCCGAACGGGTTGCACATCGGATTGATCATCCAATGAGGACAGAGCTGCTCGTCGCACGGCCCGGCCGCCCGGGTCCGCGACCCCTCCTGCGGGAACCGCCCGGTTCGAGGGAGCCCGGAAAGCCTGCTGGGCCCCGCTCCGGGGGAGGAGCGGGGCCCAGCGGAAAGTCTCAGCGTCGAGACTCAGACGGGGACGACCCCGGTGGCCTGCGGTCCCTTGTTGCCCTGACCGACCTCGTAGGTCACCTTCTGGTTCTCCTCCAGCGTGCGGAAGCCGCTCGTCTGGATCTCCGAGTAGTGCACGAACACGTCGGAACTGCCGTCGTCGGGGGCGATGAAGCCGTAGCCCTTCTCCGAGTTGAACCACTTGACGGTGCCCTCAGCCATACCGCTCTCCTAGCTGTGCTGCCTCCCGGCGTCCGCTGGTTGCGACGCCCGGGACGTCCGGTCACGCTGGCGGTCCGGACGACCACAGGCAGTCAAACACACCTCGCGGCGCAGAGGTAGGGCCTTGACAGCGAACGTCTCAGCGGCCCGCGGCGAAGGCGGACAAAGCGCACAGGACCGCCCAGGCACCTGCCACCTTGGCGGAGTTGCGGCGGCTGCCCGCGTCGGGCAGGCCGGTGCCGAAGGTGATCGCGTCGGCGGTGTCGGAGGCGACCCGGACGGCGATGGCCGCCCGCAGCGGCGCACCCGCGGGGGCGAACGCCATGGCCAGCCCGGTGGCCACGTCGCGGACGCCGAGGCTCCTGGTCAGCGCCGCCACGCCGGGCTCGGGGGTGCCGCTCGGGTCGACCAGCCCGGTGGGCTTGGCCATCAGCAGCGGGCGAATCGTGATCGCCGCGCCGTACACCGCGGTGGCGGCCCCGAGGGCCCTCGGAATCCACGTCGACTGAGCCATGGACGGAGGCTACCCAGCCCGCGCCCGACGCACCCGGCGAGCGGACGGGCAAGATCGTGGGGTGCAGGCGACCTCGACCACCCCCGACCTCTGGCAGCAGATCTTCGGCGGCAACTGGCAGCCGCCCGCGACGATGGTGCTGCTCACCGCGGGGGCGGCCCTGCTGGTGGTGCTGCTGCGCCCCCTCTGGCGGCCTGCCCGCAACGTGATCACCATCGTGCACGAGGCGGGCCACGGGCTGGTCGCCGTGCTGGTCGGCAGGCGGCTGTCCGGCATCCGCCTGCACTCGGACACCTCCGGCGTCACCGTCTCCCGCGGCAAGCCGGAGGGGCCGGGCATGGTCCTCACGTCGCTCGCGGGCTACGTGGCGCCGTCGCTGCTCGGGCTGGGCTTCGCGGCGCTGCTGGCGGCCAATCGGACGAACGTTGTTATCGTGATCTGCGCGATATTGCTTTTCGGCGTCCTGGTGATGGTGCGCAACCTGTACGGAGTGCTCTCGGTCGTCGTCACCGGGCTGCTCCTGTTCGCCGTCTCGTGGTTCGCGCCGGACGGCGTCCAGGCCGCGTTCGCGTACCTGATCGCGTGGTTTCTGCTGTTCGGCGGCGTGCGACCGGTGTTCGAGCTCCAGCGCAAGCGCCGCCGCGGGCGGGCCCGCGACTCCGACGCCGACCAGCTCGCCCGGCTCACCGGGGCGCCCGGGTTCTTCTGGGTCGGCTCCTTCCTGATCATCGATCTGGGCGCGCTCCTGGTCGCCGCGGCGTGGCTGCTCCTCCCGTGACCGAGTACCGGCGGTATTCGGGCGTTAGGCTGCCCGCATGCCCCGACTGAGCAGGGTCGAGAGCCAAGCCCGCACCCGCGAGCTGCTCATCGCCACCGCCAAGGACCTCTTCCTCCGCGACGGCTACCACGCCACCTCGCTGGAGAAGGTCGCCGAGGCCGCGGGCTTCTCCAAGGGCGCGGTCTACTCGAACTTCCGCAACAAGGACGAGCTGTGCCTGGTCGTCCTGGACGACATCCACGCCGAGCACATCAAGGCCGTCGCCGAAGCCGTCTCCGGCAGGCCGTTCGACGACGCGGTCGCCCTGTTCTCCGAGTGGGCCGAGCGCATGATCGGCGACGAGGGCTGGACCGTGCTCGAGGTCGAGTTCGGCCTCCAGGCCCGCCGCGACCCGGCGCTGCGCGCCGAACTGGCCGTGCGCGACCGGGCCGTGCGCGACGCCATCACCAGCCTGGCCCGCACCTTCGACACCTCCGCCCACCCGGCCCCGCTGCCCGCCGAGGACATGGCCACCGTCCTGCTGAGCCTCGGCATCGGGCTCGCCATCCAGCGCGTCATCGACCCCGGCGTCCCGATCGGCACCCTCACCGACACCCTGCGCTCACTGCTGGGCAGGCCGAAGTCCGAATAGGACTTCACGTTGCCTCCGATCCGAAGTGGCCAGTACGAATGCGACTGGTCACAATGTCGACACCTGTTCGTGTCCCAGCGGACCCGCTGTGGCGCAAGCGAAGTCCCATCACGATCATGGACAGTCGCGAGTATCGACAACCCGAGATCGAGAGGGACCCCAGTGACCGACCCGGCCGAGGCCACCCCGCCGCGGCGGCGCACCCAGCGCGAGCGCCGCGAGGCGACCGTGGGCAAGCTCGTCGACGCGACCATCGCCGCGATCTCCGAGGTCGGCTACGCCCGCGCCTCGGTGCAGGAGATCTGCAAACGGGCCGGTGTGTCGCACGGCGGGCTGTTCCGGCACTTCGAGACCCGGCTGGACCTGGTCGTCACCGCGGCCGAGGAGGTCGGCCGCAGGCTGATCGCGAACTTCTGGGAACAGGTCGGCCCCGTCGCCGAACACGAAGCGGGCCTGCACGACGTCCTCCGAGCCATCCGCGCCGCGTCCCGCTCCCCGCTGAACCTGGTCTGGTTCGAAATCCTCGTCGCCGCCCGCACCGACACCGCCCTGCGCACCCGGCTGGGCCCGACCATGGACAGCTTCGCCAAGGACATCTACCTCACCGCCCTGCGCGTCCCCGCCATCGCCGCCCAACCGGTCGAAACCCGCCAGGCAGCGGTCTCCGCCGCCCTCCACATGTTCGACGGCGAAACCTTCGTCAACGCCGTCCACCCCAGCCCCCACCTCGACGACAAACGCCTGGAAATCGTCGCCGCCCTCTACCAGACCCCAGCCGCCCGGGACTGACCCCGACTCCGCGGACCTGCCCGAGCTCGACTGCTCCGGGACCTGCCCGGCCCCATCCCGTCCCACCGGACCGGACGTTCCCATTGCTGCCGAACCTGGTCAGTCAGTCCACCCCGACCCAACCACTCTCGGCGGTCGAGACCAGACCACCGTCCACAATTCTAGTCGTGCATGGGGCGGTGGGTAAGTGGTCGGTTGCGGGCTGTGGACAACTTTCGGGGGAATCGCCGGGGCTGTGGACAGAGGGGAGCGCTCGGCGGCGAATCCTGACAAGCTCGACCTCGTCGGGGCACGGGACGCACGGCGAGAGGACGGGTGGGGCTATGACGACGGGGTTCTCCGGGGGTGGGGTGCTCGAGGCGCTGGTGTGCTTCGAGCAGGCGACCGTGGTGCTGGCGCTGTGCGACGGGCCCGAGCTGGTGGTTCGGACGGTCAACGCGGCCGGGCGGGCGGCGGTGGGGGCGGACCTGGTGGGCAAGCCGCTGCCGGTCCAGGGGCACCGGCCGGGGCTCGATGCGGTGCTGGCCGACGGCAAGGAGTACCGGGCCGGGGGCGTGACCGTGGGCGGGGCGAAGCTCGACGTGGTCTTCCGGGCGGTGACCGCGAAGGACGGGCACATCACCGGGGTGACCTTCGAGGGCCACCTCCCCGGCTGAGGCAGACTCTCCCGGACGGACCCGGGCTACGAAGGGACACACGAAGGTGACCGACCAGCACACGGTCGTGGCGGAGTGCGCGGCGCGGGCCAAGGCCGCCGCCCCGGCGCTCGCGGCCGCGTCCGACGAGGCGATCGACAACGCCATCGGGGAGATGGCCGCGCGGCTGTCCTCGGCCAGGGCGAAGGTGCTCGCCGCCAACGCCGAGGACGTGGCCGCCGCGGAAGCCGCCGGGATGAGCGGGGGGTTGCTCGACCGGCTGCGGATCACCGAGGACCGGCTCGCCGACATGGCCGAGCAGCTCCGGCTGCTGGCCGGTGTCCCGCACCCGCCGCGGGAGACCCCGGTGCGGGAGCTGGACGGTGGGTTGAAGCTGGTCGAGCTGCGCAGGCCGGTCGGGGTCATCGGGGCCAACTACGAGGCCCGGCCCAACGTCACCGTGGACGTGGCCTCCCAGCTTGTCAAGTCACGCAACGCCGGGGTGCTGCGCACCGGTTCGGCGGCGCTGCGGTCGGCCACCGCGCTGCTCAAGCACGTGATCGCGCCCGCGCTCGACGAGGCCGGGCTCGACCCGGACGCCGTGCAGTTGGTGCCCACCGCCGACCGGGAGGCGGCCGGTGCGCTGGTCGAGCTGCCCGGGCTGGTGCCGCTGGTCATCCTCCGCGGCAGCGGTGAGAGCACCCGCGAGCTGGGCAGGCGCGCCGCTCAGGTGGGGGTGCGGACCCTCGCGCACGCCGACGGCGGCGGTGTCCTCTACTACGACAGCAAGGCCGACCCCGCCTTCGCCACCGACCTCATCCGGCGCAGCCTGGACCGGCTCGGCGTCTGCAACCGGCTCAACCTGCTGCTGGTGCACCGCGACGTCTACGACTCCGCCCTGCCGGGCATCCGGGCCGCCCTCGACGACGTGCGGGTCACGCCCTCGCTGCCGCCGCACACCCACGCGATCGGGTACGAGTGGGCGCTCGACGGCGACCACGAGGCCACCGTCACCGTCGCCCCCGTCGACGACCTGCGCGAGGCCGCGCGGATCGCCAACGAGGAGACCTCCGGCCTGGCCGCGGGCATCGTCACCGAGGACAGGGCGACCGCCGAGGAGTTCATGGCCGCCTACACCGGCACCGGGGTGTTCTGGAACGCCCCGACCCGGCTGCTCGACGGCTTCAAGCTGCTCGGCGTGCCGGAGACGGGCATCAACATCGACCGGGTCCCCGGCCCCCGCGGACCGGTCACCTACACCGACCTCACCCTGCGGCAGTACGCGGTGGTACCGGTGTGACCTGGGCAACCGACCGTTTTTGTGCGATCGGTTAGTTATGCACAGCACACCAAGCCCACACGAGCCCACCACAGTCCACCGGGCTACGATCCTTCCCGAGCCGCACCGGCGTGGCCGGCCGCGACTCACGAGATGGACGCCCACCACCATCAGTTGCAGGAGGCAGGAGTGACGGCAGTAGCCCCACGGCCGATCGCCACGCGGCCCTACCCGGCCCGCGAGACGGCCAAGGGTTCGTACCTGCTGCGGCTGTTCCGCACGACGGACCACAAGCAAATCGGCATCATGTACCTGGTCACGTCGTTCGCCTTCTTCATGGTGGGCGGCGCGATGGCGATGCTCATCCGAAGCGAGCTGGCCGTCCCGGGTCAGCAGTTCCTGTCGCAGGAGCAGTACAACCAGCTCTTCACCATGCACGGCACGGTCATGCTGCTGCTGTACGCGACGCCCATCCTGTTCGGGTTCGCGAACTTCATCCTGCCGCTGCAGATCGGTTCGCCGGACGTCGCGTTCCCGCGGCTGAACGCGTTCTCGTACTGGCTGTACCTGTTCGGCGGCATCATCGTGATGACCGGCTTCCTGACCCCGGGTGGCGCCGCCGACTTCGGCTGGTTCGCCTACACCCCGCTGTCGGACAAGATCCACTCGCCGGGTGTCGGTGCCGACCTGTGGATCACCGGCCTGGCGGTCGGTGGTCTCGGCACCATCCTCGGCGCGGTCAACATGCTCACCACCGTGGTCTGCCTGCGGGCGCCCGGCATGACCATGTTCCGGATGCCGATCTTCACCTGGAACATCCTCATCACCAGCATCCTGGTGCTGCTGGCGTTTCCGATCCTCACCGCCGCGCTGTTCGGCCTGCTCGCCGACCGGCAACTCGGGGCGCACGTGTTCGACCCGGCCAACGGCGGCGTGATCCTCTGGCAACACCTGTTCTGGTTCTTCGGCCATCCGGAGGTCTACATCGTCGCCTTGCCGTTCTTCGGCATCGTGTCGGAGATCTTCCCGGTGTTCAGCCGCAAGCCGCTGTTCGGCTACCGCGGCCTGGTGTACGCGACCCTGGCCATCGCCGCGCTGTCGGTGACGGTGTGGGCGCACCACATGTACGCCACCGGCGCCGTGCTGCTGCCGTTCTTCTCCTTCATGACCTTCCTGATCGCGGTCCCGACCGGGGTGAAGTTCTTCAACTGGATCGGCACGATGTGGAAGGGGTCGCTGACCTTCGAGACCCCGATGCTGTTCAGCGTCGGCTTCCTGGTCACGTTCCTCTTCGGCGGTCTGACCGGTGTGCTGCTCGCGGCCCCGGCCATCGACTTCCACGTGTCCGACACGTACTTCGTCGTCGCGCACTTCCACTACGTGCTCTACGGCACGATCGTGTTCGCCACCTTCGCGGGCATCTACTTCTGGTTCCCGAAGATCACCGGGCGGTTCCTCGACGAGCCGCTGGGCAAGCTGCACTTCTGGACCACGTTCATCGGCTTCCACGGCACCTTCCTGGTCCAGCACTGGCTGGGCAACGAGGGCATGCCGCGCCGCTACGCCGACTACCTGGCCAGCGACGGCTTCACCACGCTGAACACGATCTCCACGATCGGCGCGTACATCCTCGGCGCCTCGACGCTGCCGTTCATCTGGAACGTGCTCAAGTCCTACCGGTACGGCGAGCTGGTCGACGCCGACGACCCGTGGGGCTACGGCAACTCCCTGGAGTGGGCCACCAGCTCCCCGCCGCCGCGGCACAACTTCACCGAGCTGCCGCGCATCCGCTCGGAGCGCCCGGCGTTCGACCTGCACTACCCGCACATGGTCGAGCAGGGGCACCACGACAAGTACGTCGGTGTCGGGTCGGCCAAGCACAAGCCGGCCCCGTCGGAAATCCTCGCCGAGAAGATGAACCCCGACGACATCTCCAAGGGTGACCCCACCCTGTCGAACTGACCCGGGTCACCAGCAGGTGAACCCGAACATCCAGTAGATCCAGTGGAGCTGCGGGTGGAACCAGGTACGCGCGACGTGCCGGGTCCACCCGCAGTCCCATGTCCGGGGCCGGACGGTCCCGCGAGCCCCGGGAGACCGCGATCGTGACCGCCGCCCAGAACCCCGCCACCCTGAATCCCACCGCCCTGAATCCCACCGCCAACCCCGCCCCGGGGACCCCGGTCCTGATCACCGTCACCGGGCCGGACAAGCCGGGTGTGTCCTCCGTGCTGTTCGCCGTGCTGGTGCGGCACGGGGTGGAGATCCTCGACGTGGAGCAGGTCGTCATCCGCGGGCAACTGGTGCTCGGGGTGCTGGTCAGCGCCGACCACGACGCCGAGGGGTTGCAGGAGTACGTCGAGCAGGCGATGGCGTCGGTGGCGATGCACGTCGAGGTCGAGGTGGGGGTGGACCCGTCGTCGGCCACCGGCTCCACGCACGTGCTGGTGGTGCTGGGCAGGCCGGTCACCGCCCGCGCGTTCAGCGAGGTCGCCCGCCACCTGGCCGGGCTCGGGGCCAACATCGACTCGATCCGCCGGGTCGCCGACTACCCGGTGACCGGCCTGGAGCTGCGGGTCTCGGTCGCCGAGGACACCGACGCCGCCGACGCCGAGCTGCGCGGCGCGCTGGCCGCGCTGTCGGGCCGGGTGGGCCTCGACATCGCCGTGGAGCGCGACCTGCTCTCCCGGCGGGCCAAGCGGCTCATCGTGTTCGACGTGGACTCCACCCTGGTGCAGGGGGAGGTCATCGAGATGCTCGCCGCCAAGGCCGGGTGCGAGGACAAGGTCAAGGAGATCACCGACGCGGCCATGCGCGGCGAGATCGACTTCACCGAATCGCTGCACCAGCGGGTGGCGCTGCTGGAGGGCCTGCCCGCCACGGTCCTCGACGAGGTCGCCGCCGCCATCCAGCTCACCCCCGGCGCCCGCACCACCATCCGCACCCTCAAGCGCCTCGGCTTCCGCTGCGGTGTGGTCTCCGGCGGGTTCGACTACATCATCGAGAGCCTGGTCGACGACCTCGGCCTCGACTTCCACGCCGCCAACGAACTGGAGATCTCCCGCGGCGTCCTCACCGGCCGGGTCATCGGCGAGGTCGTCGACCGCGCGGGCAAGGCCGTCGCCCTGCGCCGCTTCGCCCAGCAGTACGGGGTCCCGCTCGCGCAGTGCGTGGCCGTCGGCGACGGCGCCAACGACATCGACATGCTCGCCACCGCGGGCCTCGGCGTCGCCTTCAACGCCAAGCCCGCGCTGCGCGAGGTCGCCGACACCGCCCTGTCCCACCCGTACCTCGACGTCGTGCTGTTCGTACTCGGGGTCACCCGCGCGGAGGTCGAGGCCGCCGACGCCGCCGACGGCCTGGAGTTCGACCGCCTGTGACCGCCATCCTCACCCCGCTGGTCGACCGCTACGCCTCCTGGCTCACCCGCCCGGCCGCCTCCGCCGCCGACACCTCCGACGAGGACCCGGCCGAGGTCCGCGCCATGCCGGTCATCCTGCGCATCGAGCGCGACCCCCAGCCCGACCGCACGGCCCTGCTGGAGGCGGCCGCGGCGGCCGCGCTCGCGGTCTGCCTGGCCCCCGAGGCCGAGGGCGAGTGGCACCCCGAACTGCGCGCCTGGGTCAACGGCCGCATCCGCAAGGTCTCCCGCCGCGCCCGCGGCGCCCACTGGGCGGCGGTCCACGACCTGCCGGGCGTCACCGTCGAGGTCGACGGCGCCGAAGCCCGCGCCCTGGTGCCGATGCGGGTCAGCCAGACGCCCAAGGAGGTCTCCCGCCTCCAGATCTCCGGCAGCGAACTGCCCGCCTCCGCCCCCGGTCCCGTTCCGGCGGGCGCCCCCGTGCTGTGGCTGAACCCGGACGTGCCGATGACCGCGGGGAAGGCCGCCGCCCAGGTCGGCCACGCCACCATGCTCCTCGCCGCACTGATGCACGCCTCCGGCCAGCATGACGCACTTGAGAACTGGGCGGCCCTCGACCACCGCACCGCCGTCCGCACGCCGACCCCCGCCGCCTGGGCCGCTGCGCACCCCGGCGCCGATCCCGAGGCGGCTTGGCGCGATCACGGCGTGGTCGCTGTCCGGGACGCGGGTTTCACCGAGGTCGCCCCGGGCACGGTCACGGTTCTGGCCCGCTGGCCCTGACCCCACCTATCGGTCTCGCGGCATTCGATCTACGTACCCCGTCTGACTCGCCGTCCCGGTCGGGGCCTGGCCTGGCTCGGCCTGCAAAGCCCGGTCTTGTCGTTGGGGTGCCCGGCTGGGTGGATGTGTTTGGCCGGGGCCCCTATGGCGATCAT
>NZ_AYXG01000060.1 GCF_000564855.1 Actinokineospora spheciospongiae | reverse complement strand
GGGCGGTGGGGCATCTTTTCAGCCCCACCTGACGCACTGGAGCACATGATCGCCGTAGGGGCCCCGGCCAAACACATCCACCCAGCCGGGCACCACCAAAAAACAACCGGGCTTTGCAGGAGACGGCTGAGCACATCCACCCGGGCACACCAACAAAAGACCGGGCACGACCTGACAGCGGCGCGACCGGAACCGGTCACGCGCCCAGCACGCGCGTCTCACCCCCGGGCAGGGACTTCCACCAGGCGAGGTGTCTGGTGTGGATCGGACTCGGCCGGTCGCCCAGGAACCCCGTCAGCGACACGGCTTCGTCCTCCAACTGCTCCCACACCGGTCCCGGCAGCGCCTCGAACGCCGTCACCTCCACCCCGGGGTCCGCCGGGCGCCACACGCCCGCGACCCTGCCGTCCACCAGCAGTGCGGGGAGGAAGTCGCCGTTGACCCTGGTGAGGTGCCCGCGGTGCTCGGCGGGGATGAGGCGCGTGCGGTCGTGGTGGGCCAGCAGGACGTTGTCCCACATGGGCAGCAGCCGCGGCGGGGCGGGCACGTCCTCGTCCGGCAGCGGCGCGTCGGGCACGTCCAGCAGCGGTGGGCCCGTCTGCGCCGGGTGCTCGACCAGGTCGAGCGACCCCAGCACCGCCCGCACCCGCCCGCGCCGCACCCCGGCGAATTGGGCCACGTCGGCCACCGTGGCGGGCCCGTAGGCGGCCAGGTACCGGCGGACCAGCTCGGCCAGCCCCGCCGCGACCGCCTCTTCCGACAGGTCCGGGGCGGGTGCGGCGACGAAGCTCGGCCGGTCGCCGAACGACCACGCCGCCCCGGTCGGCGCGTGCCAGAGCGGCGCGTAGAAGCGCATGCCCCACCACGTGCCCGGCCACCCCTGCTCGGTGAGCCAGGATTCCAGCTCCGCCTTCGTCGCGGGCTCGGCGGCCCGGCCTGCCAGCGCTGCCGCCAGCGGCCCGGCCTCGTCCGGCTCCGCGGCGAAGCGGTCATCGCCCAGGTGGGCGCGCAGCGTTGGCTGCACGGCGGCGCGCAACGGCGGGTGGTCGGCGCGGTGGACCGTGTGCAGGGTGCCGCGCAGCAGGGTGCACTTGACCAGGTCGAAGTCGCGGTAGGCCGCGTCGACCTGCTCGGCGGTGACCCCTTCCAGCCGGTTCCACAGGGCCAGGTAGGGCGACCCCGGCTGCTGCGACTGGAGGCCGACGAGCCTGCGCACGGCCTCGGCCGGGTCGAGGGATTCCCGGGTCAGCAGCATCTGCCGGGCCAGCGTGCTGCGGTTGAGCCTGCGGGGGGTGAGCGCCATGCCGGGCAGTATCGCCACAGCGGCCCCGCAGCGGGCACGTCGCCCCCGCAGCGCCCGCGCGGACACCCGTCAGCGGGTCACGGCGCCGCTGCGGGAGTGGTGTTGGGCGAGGGCGGAACCTCCGCCGGGCAGCCCGGCCCGGAAGTCGGCGGAGCCGGCCGCGTTCCGCTTGAGCAGATCGACGACGTGCACGGGAGTGCTCAGGCCCACGCCTGGCGGGTCACTGCGGCTGCACGGCGGCGTAGAACCGCTTCGCCAGTTCGCGCACGGGTCCCCGGCACTGCTCGGTCTTCCCCTCGGCGGGGTCCTCCGGGTTGCTGCCCGCCACGCTCACCACCGCGTTCTCGTCGAGGACCTCCAGGGTGCAGCCCGTGGTGTCGTCCCGCTTCCAACGGGCAGCCGAGCCGAGGTCGGAGCCGCTGTCCTCCTCGCGCGCCTGCCCGCGGCCGAGGAAGTCCTCCTCGGCCCGTTCCGCTCCGGGGTGGACGCCGGTGACGTCCTCCGTGGTCTCCCAGTACTGGACGCTGAGGACGACGAGCGCGGCATCCGACTGGAAGGGGCAGATCCGCAGGGACCAGCCGGGGCCCTCCTGCTCGTCTTCCGGCCGCGGGGGCGGCAGGTCCCCACCGAGCTCCCGCTCGATCTCCGGGCACCCCTTCCAACCCGCTGGGGAGTACTTGACCGGCGTCGGAGGTGGCGTGGTCGAGGTCGTGGTCGGGCTGAACGCGGGCGGCTGGATCGGCTCGACACCGCAGCCGCTGACGAGCGCCACCGCCGCGGCCACCACACCGACGACCGGTCGCCACGCGTTCAAGGGGTTTCTGCTCATGGTCCCTGTCTCGTGATGGGGCGCGGCCTCAGCCGCTGACCGCCTGCGGCCACCCGCGTTCGGGGAGCTTGCCGTCGGTCATCATGCTCATGATGTCCCGCACCTTGCTGAGCGCCTCCGCGAACCTCTTCGCGATGCCCACCAGGTTGTCCAGGGACTGGGTCACCAGGGTGCCGATGGCGCCCGCGAGGTCCTTGACCGCGAACGGGATGCCGACGACGGTCGCTCCCTCGATCGCGGCGGTGACCAGCGCGCCGATGAAGCCCGTCGCCATCTTGGCCAGCTCGGTCATGTACTCGATGTTGTACTTGGCGATGTCCATCAGCCACTTGCTGACGCCGTCCGCCTTCGTCGAGACGGCGCTGATCGCGTCGTTCTGCGCCGTGACCCGCTCCGCGTACGCACTGGCCGCGGGACCCTCCCAGTAGTTGGCCAGGAACGTCGTGGTCTTCTGGTGGGTCAGCCCGTTCACCGGGGCCTGGACGTCCTCGATCCAGTTGAAGGACTGCACGATCAGCGACACGACGGGCATGTGGTGTTCCACAGCGGTCCTGATCAGCCGGAACAACTTCTCCAGGCCGTCGCGGATGGTGTCGAGGGCGGGGCGGATCGCGAGCATCGCCGGACCGAGCACGAAGCGCCAGTCGTTGATGTGGTGCACACCGGCGTTGAACTTGTCGCCGCACTCCCGGGCCTTGTCCTCGAGCCCCTGGAACCCCCGCTCGAACAGGTCGAGCATCTCACCGGAACCGGACATCGGGTCTTCAACTCCTACACGCTGTAGAACTTCGCGAGATCGATCTCGTTGACGCTTTCCGTGCGGTCGTACTCGTCCGCGATCCTGCGCAGCGCCACGTCGATCTGGTTGAACTCGGTGACCGCTCCCCGGAGGACGTTCTCGATGAAAGCGCGGAAGTCCTCGTACTGACCGGCCTCGAGTTCGGCGTTGACGACCCCCGCGGCGAGGGTCATGAGGTCGCCGACGAAGAAGGCGGGAGCCGTCAGGTAGGTCGCCGCCACCGCCTGCACGATCGGCTCCGCCTTGTCCGCCTTCTCCTGCCAGAGCTTGGCCTCTTTGCGCAACTCCGATGTGACGACCTTGTAGTCAGCCATTCTCGCCCCTCTTGCCCAGCACCTTGAAGCCGTCGAAGTAGTCGTCGTCCGCCACGTCGCCGCCGGTGCGCGGCCGCGCGGCCGGACGTGGTCGCGCGTCCGGTTCGACGCCGAAGCCCGCGCGGGCGAACAGGTGCGCGACGTCCTCGGCGAGCGCGGTGCCGGACGGGTTGTCGAGCGCCTGCGGGTTGCCGTGGATCGCGATCGGGCCGCCGTCGCGCACGTGCATCGTGAGGTACCCGAGTGGACTCCGGACCTCGGTCGTGGCGACCGGCGGTGCCTGCTCCCGGCGCCGGATCGCGTCGTACTCGGCGTCGATGGCGTCGAGCCGGGACCTGGTCCTCGCGATGAACTCCTCGATGGGCAGTTCGGCGAGGTGCACAGAGGACTCCTCCGGCGCGGGCGGTCCCGGCTGGCTCCCCGGGCTCTGGGGCCGGTGGGCGAACTCCACGGCGAACGCGCGCTGGACCGCGGTGATGTACGTGTTGTAGAGCGCGGCCGGGAACGCCTCCGGCCGCAGCCGCTCGTACCACCGCGGGCGGATGTGGACGTTCGTCACCATCTGCGCCCTGTCCACTGTGACGGTGATCAGCCCAGCCGGGTCGCTGGCTTCGTAGGTTTCCGCGGGCCGCAGTTCAACACCACCCGGACGGGTGAGCTCGGCGAAGCGGGCTCTCGTCTGCGGGTCGTCGGGAACGTTCAGACCGGCCAGCTCGATGTGGCCCAGAGGCACAGTGCCCCCTTCCGGATCGCGGGCAGCTCGAAGTGGACATTCGACGCGGTGCGCGGCGATCGTAGCGGCGCGTCGCGGGGGACGTGCGCGGTTCGGGGAGATCGACCGACAACCGGGCGGAGATTCACCTGGTCTGCTGAGGACAAAGGTGGGGCGAGGCCACCGCCGGTTGGCCCCGGGCATCGGAGGGTGCCCTCGTGATCCCGCCTTCGACCAGGAGACCAGCGCCCACCGCGGTGGGCCACGCGATCGCGGGCTCGACCGCGCCGAGTACCGAGAGTAGTCAGGATCACAATTTTCTAAGGCTAGCCTTACCTTAAAATAAGTGAATCATCCTCGACAACCCTGGGAGAGTCCGTTGAGCCGTCCCCTGCGAGTCGCCGTGGTCGGCGCGGGTCCCGCCGGCATCTACACCGTTGACGCGCTCATCAAGTCCGGGGCCGACGTCGGGGTGGACATCTTCGAGCGGATGCCCGCGCCGTTCGGCCTCATCCGCTACGGCGTCGCCCCCGACCACCCGCGGATCAAGGGCATCGTGGACGCCCTGCACCGGGTGCTGGAGAAGCCGGGCGTGCGCCTGTTCGGCAACGTCGACTACGGCACCGACCTCAAGCTCGAGGAGCTGCGCCAGTTCTACGACGCCGTCGTCTTCGCCACCGGCGCCGTGGACGACCGGCCCCTCGACGTCCCCGGCGTCGACCTGGTGGGCAGCCACGGGGCGGCCGACTTCGTCTCCTGGTACGACGGGCACCCCGACGTCGCGCGCACCTGGCCGCTGACCGCCCGCTCGGTCGCCGTCCTGGGGGCGGGCAACGTGGCCATCGACGTGGCCCGCGTCCTGGCCAAGTCCGCCGAGGAGATGCTGAGCACCGAGATCCCGGACAACGTCCACGCCGGGCTGGCCGCCAGCGCCGTGACCGACGTGCACGTGTTCGGCAGGCGCGGCCCCGCCCAGGCCAAGTTCACCCCGCTGGAACTGCGGGAACTGGACCACTCCCCGACGGTGGAGGTCGTCGTCGACCCGGAGGACATCGAGTTCGACGAGGGTTCCCTCACCGCCATCCGGGCCTCCAAGCAGGTCGACATGGTGGTCAAGACGTTGCAGGAGTGGGCCATCCGCGACGTCGGCACCCGCCCGCGCCGCCTGCACCTGCACTTCTTCCACGCCCCGACCGCCATCCTGGGCACCGACGGCCACGTCACCGGCCTGCGCACCGAACGCACCGAACTGACCGGCGACGGCACCGTGCGCGGCACCGGCACCTTCCACGACTGGGACGTGCAGGCGGTGTACCGGGCGGTGGGCTACCGCTCCACCCACCTGGCGGACCTCCCGTTCGACCACGTCTCCGACACCGTCCCGCACAGCAGGGGCCGCGTCCTGGACCTGGACGACGACCTGGTGCCCGGCGCCTACGTGTCCGGCTGGATCAAGCGCGGCCCGATCGGCCTCATCGGCCACACCAAGGGCTGCTCCTCGGAGACCGTGACCTCCCTCCTGGCCGACGCCCCGACGCTGCGCCCGGCGCCCCAACCCGAACCCGGCGCGGTGGTGGCGTTCCTGCGCGAACGCGGGATCGAGTTCACCACCTGGCAGGGCTGGAAGAACCTCGACGCCTACGAACGGGCCCTCGGCGCACCCCACGGCCGCGAGCGCATCAAGGTCGTGGACCGGCCGGAGATGCTCAAGGCGTCCCGCCAGGGCTGACCGGGAGTCGGGACCCTTTCCCTCCGGGGAGCCGGGGTAACGCTCCGGCTCCCGTCCTCGCGACTGGCCAAGGGGCGTGCTGTCCCGGGCGAGGACAGCGACCGCGGGTGGGTCAACTCCCATCCAGGAACCGCAAGACCCCGTCAGGTCCGCCTGAATCGACGATCCCACTGAGGCAATCCGACATCGCGGTCAGCCCACCCTCCGGGATGATCACGAGATCGGGGCACTGGAAGTACGCCCCGCCAGAGCACTCCCGGTCTCCCCCACCGATTCATCACTCGTTCGATCGCACGCGGTGTCATGAACGTGGCACTCCACTGCGTCCCATCCTGGAGGAGGAGCTCCGCGTCAACGTCGACGGTTTCCTCGTCGTCCTCCGCGCCCAACATGAAGATCGCGGTGACCCGCTCCTCCACCCGGAGGAGCGGGTCACTGATCATGCAGCTGCTCCAGCCCCGAAACCACCTTGGACTCACAAGCCTCCGACCGGCCAGGCGATGGACTCCGGTCGGAGGGTCAGCAGAGGCAGGCGCGATGGGCTTTCGCCAGCGCGCCTGCCTCGAAGTCGACCCTGCCCTGTTCCCAGGCGCGGAGCAGCACAGCCCGCAACGAGGCATAGTCGACCCCGGCGGAACGCCGACGGCCCACAGGCGTCCCGAGTTGTCGTCGCGGCCCCGTCAGGGCTCGAGGAGGTCTCTGAGTTCATCGTCCCGATCCTGAGGCACGTCTGGCCGTCGTTCAGAACACGTACAACGCCGTTTCCAGGTCGGCGCCGATGCGGCTCAGCAGCGCCAGGTGGGCTGCTTCCAGGACGAAGCTGGAATTGACCTCGTCCTCCCCGGTCACTCCCAGCACCACGCTGAACAGGATGCCGAACCCCGCGCCCGCGAGGACGAGCAGTTCCGGCTCGGCCCGTGCTACGCGATCGCAGGCCTCGATCAGCAGCGCGGACACGTCGGTCCCGGAGTCCCCCGAGACGCTGAACTCGTACGCCACCCGGACATCCTGGTCCAGCCAGGTCGACCGCGGGGTGAGGTCCGACCGGTGAAAGCCGAGTGCCTCCAGCCTGGGGGTGAGCCCCGGGACGTCCGCGGGGCCGGACGCGTTGAATTCGACCCGCCGCGGCGGGGGTTCCTGCCGTGTCATCCAGGACCCCAGTCCTTGTGGTGGTAGGTCGGGATGATCGGCCCGCCCTTCGCTCTTTCTGCATGAGGACGTATCCGCTGGAGGTGTCCACGAACACATCGTGGTGGACGACCGGAGCCTTCCCGGCGTCCTGCCAGGACTGTCCGGGAGTCGAGGGTCCGCTCCCACCCTCCCCTCCCGGGAGCCGAGGCAGCGCTCCCACTCCCGATTCTGGCCGTCACTCCTCGCCCGACTGTTCCCAATCGGCTCAAGCATCGGTTCCCCCCTTCCCGATGCTGCCGACGCACGCGGCGTCGAAGGCCGCGGTTCATGCGTACAGCGAAGCGTTGTGAGAGCAGTCAGGACCTCGCAGCCAGCCTCGACACCGCACCGCTGCCCCGGCTACACGAGGAACCACGACTTGCCCCGCGGTGCGACCACGCAAAAGAGGCCGTCGAAGTGACGGCCTCTTTTGCGTGGTCAACAGTGATGCCCGAGGAGAGTCAAACCCCCCAGAATCTGCGAACTCATCAACCAAGCGAGTTGTCCAGGGTTCTCAGCCCAAAGTCCCACCGCCGTTGACACAGGGCCTCAACCTTCCCGGACCACTCTTCCCGATCCTTCACTACCGCTTCGAGACCATTGCAATCCCGCCCGTCGCCAGAGCGAACAGACGAGCGAACACAATTCGGGCGGCCAGGCCGCAATCAATTTGTTCCAGCGACCCGAACCTGGCGGGATCGATATCGATCGTCGCGATCGCACCCGCATTTCCGCCGTCCACGGTCGAAAACAACACAAGGCACCGGTACGCCCGTACAACCCCCTCGCGCTTCTCGCGCATCCATGTCTGGATGACGACAGAACCCTCCTTGACCTGGCTGCGGAGCGCGTCCACCGAGCTCCATCGTGTCGCCCAATTTCGACCCTCTGCCTCCAATTGAATTTCAAGCAGCGCGTCGAAGCTGATTTGACACAAACGAAAGTCGAGATCGGTCGGGTTTACCATCGACATCAGATGCCACTACTCCCCATCATAGACATCGATGCGAATCTGCGTGTCCGACGGCAGACGCCCGTCCATGATCCTGGCCCGGATTTCATCCCACCGGTGATGCCCTCCCAAAATCACCCCTCCACGCGAAACGACAATCCCGTCTCCCTTTCCCGCATCATTGATGCTGGCCAGGAGCTCATCGTTGCTCAAATACTCATGATACCACTGGGAGGCCGGGTCCCTGGTCGACTGGCCTGGGGTGTACTTGTCAGCGAGATCGCCAGCTCGTTCGGTGCGCGAAGACCATCCACCGCAGTTGTGCACCAGGACAGGGGCCTCGCCCGCGAAGGCGTAATAGGTGTGGATGCCCTCGACCGAGAGGTTGTGGACGGTGGTCGAGGTCGTGCGCGGGGTCAGTCCGGTGATGCGGACCCGGTCGCCCGTCGGTGTCAGCAGCCAGTCACCCGTGCGCAGCGCGGCAGCGGGGAGCCAGTCCTGCCGCTCCGGGAGCCAGAACGGGTGGTCATCGGTGGCCGTCAGGGTGGAGTCGGCACCGCCGGTGGTGACCGTGATGTCGATGAGGTCCTTGACGCCCGTGCCGACGATGGTCGCGACGACCGTGCCCGCCGCTGTTCGACCGGACACCGGGTCGGTCGCGAGGACCTCGTCGCCGACCCTGATGTCGCCCAGTGGTTCACGTGACCCGTCCGCCAAGAGCACCGGCGTGTCCGGGGTGAAGCTGTTCTTGCAACCCGGGGGCTTGCTCGCGCGGATCTCGTCCTTCAGGTTGTTGACGCGGCGCATGTCCTCGCGGGCCGCGTCGATACTGGCCATGACGTTGTCCGCGCGCTTCCATACGGAGCGGATCTTGTCGAGGATCTCTGCGGCCTTGAGGATCTTGCCCCACGGGATGAGGCTGGCGCAGGCGAGGATGTCCACGTCACCGAAGCAGTCGCGGACGTCGTTGTAGCCGATGAGGTCGCCGAGGATTTCTGGGGCGCTCTCCAGGGCCACGTCCATCCACGATTTGTTGCTCGTGGCCAGTTGCTTCTTCTTCTCGTAGTCCTCCCTCGTCATGCCGCTGCGTTTGATCGCCTCGTCTTCGGTTTGGCGTTCCTCCGCGGCCTGCCTGCGCCGTTCGTCGCGGGCGTTGGACTGGTTGTTGATGTGGTCTTCGAGGATCTGGATGACCTGCTGGATGACCTGCTGGACGACCTGCCAGATCGAGCACCACCAGCCGCAGCCGTCGGCCCGCATGCCGGAGGGGTCGCTGTAGGTGGTGGGGTTGTTCTTGGCGTAGGTGTAGCCGTGCATCTCCTGGGGGTCGCCCGCGTCGAAGAAGGGGTCCACGGAGATGAAGCGGCCGAGGGTGGGGTCGTAGTGGCGGGCGCCGAGGGACACCAGGTTGATGGAGCTGTCCTGGGTGCCGCCGACGAAGCCCTTCTCGCCGGGGAAGGTGACCGGGGCGCCTCGGGTCTCACCGAAGGGCTTCTGCCTGCGCTGGGTGACCGACAGGGTGGTGGCGTTGATGGCGATCTGGTTGGTGCCCTGGTGGTCAGAGGCCAGCCAGGTGACGCCGCCGCCCTGGCGCATGGCCACGACCTGGCCGCCGTGGGAGTAGTAGCGGGTCGCCGTCTTGGTGCCGGTGGTGGTGTCGAGGCGGACCTCCTGGCTGCCCAGGTAGAGCGTCACCGCGCCGGGTTCGCGGCGGATCAGCCGGTTGCCGTCGGCGTCGTACAGGAACGAGGTGATCTTGGTGCCCTCGGTGACCTTGGCGAGGTTGCCCTCGGCGTCCCACTCCAGGACCTGCCCGGCGCTCGCCAGGTTGCGGGTGACGGCGTTGCCCGCCGCGTCGTAGGAGTACTGGTCGAGGGCGGTGGTGCCGCCCGGCTTGACCGTGGTGACCGAGGCCAGGCCGTGGCCGGTGGGCTCGTAGGCGTAGGTGCGGGTGGTGTCGCCCGCGGTGGCGTGCTCGACCTCGGCGGTGCGGTTGCCCACTTCGTCGTAGGCGTAGCTGTTCCAGTACGGGGCGGGGCCACTGAGACCGGCGGTGGACGGGGCGGCGGCGCAGGTGCCCGACGGGGTCCACGCCTCGGTCATCCGGCGCAACCGGTCGTAGGTGAAGCACTGGACGTCGGCGGGCTTGCCGACCGGGGTGTCGGCGATCGAGAGGATGTTGCCGACGTCGTCGTAGGTGTAGTTCAGGTCGGCCACCATCGGCTGGGGGACCTCGGCGTCGACGATGGTGCGGCTGAGCCTGCGGGTGTTGTCCTCGTAGACGTAGGTGAGCCAGGCCCGCTTGCCGCCCTGGCCGAGTTGGAGGTGCTGCACCTCGCCGTAGCGGGTGAACTCGGTGTCGGCCACGTACTCGGTGGTGCCGCCGGAGCCGCCCCACGACCGCTTGGCCCGGCCGTCGTCGGTGTAGGAGGTGCTGAACATCTCCTGCGCCAGGTTCGCCACCGCCGGGTACTGCACGGCGGCGACGCTGCCGTCGACGTTGTAGGTCGCCAGGTCGGTGTAGGTGCCCGCCAGGGCGCCCTCGGCGGCCGGGATCACCACGTCGGTGCGCAGCGGCTGGTAGCGGGCGTTGTAGGAGAACACCTTGGCCGTGTAGGCGTTGGCGCCGACGTACCGGGTGGCCGAGGCGGGCTGCCCCTTGCCCCTGGTGACCGTGTCGTAGGTCCACTCGGCGAGCTTGGCGCCGGTCGGCGAATCCTTGTGCAGCGCGGTGCGCCTGCCCAGCACGTCGTAGGTCGTCGCCAGGGTCTGGCCCCGGCTGTCGGTGGTGGTGACCGGGCGGCTGGCCTCGTCGTAGGTGGACGTGGTCGTGCCCTGGTCCGGGGTGGTGCTGGAGACCACGCGCCCGCGCAGGTCGTAGGTGTAGGACCAGGTGTTGTTCTGCGGGTCCTTGACCTGGGTGATCTGGTCGGACGCGTCGTAGGTGTAGGTGGTGGACTGGTAGGGGCCCGTCGGGGTGGCCGACGCGGTGTGCTGGCGCTGCTCGACCATCCGGCCGCGGGCGTCCTGCACCGCGGTGGTGGCCGTGCCACCCTCCGGCGGGGTGGTGCTGACGGTGTCACCGGTGTAGGCGGTGGTCGTGCGCCACTTCTCCACGTTGTGGCCGGAGAAGATCTCGGCGATCTGCCTGCCCGCGCCGTCGTACTCCCGGCGGACCTGGCCCGGGACCTGCCCGTCGGCGGCCAGCCAGATGTTGTTGTCGACCGCGCCGTCGTTGTAGTAGGGCATCGAGCCCTTGTAGGCCCGGCCGTGCGAGTCGTACTGGTAGTCCGACAGCAGCCTGCCGGTGCCGCCCGGTGCCGGGCTCTGGCTCTGCCGCTTGCGCAGCAGGCCGTCGTAGAGGTCGGTGGAGCTGGTGTGGACCCCGTTGGGACCCAGCCACGAACTGGTGACGGCGTTGGGGCCGTCGTTGCGCGTGAGGTAGGTGAAGCTGGCGTTCGGCGACTCCGACGGCGTGGCGGCCCGGTTGCGGTTGGCCAGCCACACGGCGGTGAGCCTGCCCAGGGAGTCGAACTCGGACTCGGTGACCCGGTTGTTGGGGTCGGTCACCTTGCGGGGCTGTCCGGTGCCCGGCTCCAGCAGGGACGTGGTGGTGAAGCCCTTGGCGTCGGTGGCCGTCGTCTGGGTGACCGGACCGCCCACCGCCGGGGTGAACGCGGTCTTGGTGGTGTTGCCGAGCGCGTCGGCGACTTCCAGGCGCCGCCCGGTGGTGTCGTAGACGACGGTGGTGGCCAGGGCGCGGACCGGGCCGCCGGCAGGCCGCTCGGAGAGCACCTCGACCCTGGTTGCCGCCCCCCTCGTGGGTGCGACCCCCTCGGCTTGGTTGTCGTAGTGGGTGAGCGTGTCGCTGACGGCGTCGGCGGGGAACACCGGGGTCGCCGCACAGGACTTGGCGACGACCTCCTCCCGCACGGCGAACGACAGCAGCCAGGCCGCGGTGTTGCGGGCGTAGGTCGTGCGGCTGCAGCGGTCGTCGGCCGCGGTGGTGGTGTCGCCCTGGTCGTCGATGGTGGTGACCAAGCCGCGGTCGTCGTAGGTGTACTGCTTGCGGGTGGTCCGCCAGCCGCCCGCGGTCAGCGCGGTCAACTGGCGGACCGCGCCCTCGCGGACGATGTAGGACTTGAGGTCGCCGCGGGTGGCCGTGGGGCCCTGCCAGGTCGGTTCGCTGATGCTCTTGGACACGGCCGGGCCGGTGTCGCCGTCGTGGGTGACCGTCTCGCGGAGCCTGCCGCTGAGCCAGTTCTCGTCCGGCGCGCTGCCGCCCTCGGAGTCGGTGACGTTGACGACCTTGGTGCCCGTGGGCAGCTTGTCGCCGTGCATGCCGCGGTAGTAGCGCTGCTCGATCCGGGTGCGTGGACCGTCCTGGCCGGAGCCCTGGCGCAGCACGACCCGGCCGTAGCCGCGGAAGACGTTCCAGGTCTTGTCCTCGGGCTTGGTCAGCTCCGACTCGTCGTAGTGCCAGGCGGCGCCCTCGTGGTACTCGTAGGAGCTCTCCGTGGCCAGCGAGCCCGCCACCCGGTCGTACTGCGACACCTGCGACACGACGTACTTGTGGAAGTGGTCGGTCCGCAGGGGCGACCCGGGCGGGGACCACTTGACCGGGAAGCAGCGCAGGGTGTTGGTCTCGGGGTTGGCGGGCAGTGACGTCGGCGTGCAATCCGGTGGGTGGTAGGCGATCGAGGTGGTGCCGCCGGACTCGGAGGTGATCGCGTTCATCCGGAACCGGGCCAGTGCGGCGAACCCGTCCCCGGACTGCACGCGGTTGGGCAGGCGGACGCCGTCGAACACCGTCTCCGGCAGCGTGGTGTCCGCCGCGGCGGCCAGGTGCCCGGTGTGCGTGATGCCGCGCAGCCACAGCGCGGGCTTCTCGTTGTCGCCCGCGTCCGGCAGCTCGTGCCGCAGGGTCCAGGAGTCGACCGGGTCGAAGGTGGAGGTGCCGGGGGTGCGCACCTCCGCGGTGATCTTGGTGAGCTTCTTGGCGGTCCAGAACGTCGGCGAGAGCCGGTCCGGGCACGTGGTGCCGTCGCACTTGAGGTTGAGCGGCACGTCCGGGTAGTTGTTCGGTGAGGTGAACGCGCAGGTCGAGCCGTCGACGCAGCGGTCGGCGACGGTGAAGCCGACCCGGGCGGTGGCCTGCACGGCCGGGTCCCCCTCGCGCAGCCCGTAGTCCACGCTCTTCAACCAACCGCCGCGCACGTACTCCGCGGCCGAGCTGTTGTTGTTGATGCCGTAGAAGTTCTTCTCGGTTTCGTACTCGTAGAGCATCGCGTTGCCGAACCGGTCGACGACCTTGTCCAGGTTCCACCGGTAGGGCTGGGTGCACGACGAGGTGGCGAAGGTGCTCCCGTGGCAGGGTTCGAGGGCGTCGTCGCCGAAGACCGGGACCGTCCACACCGACTTCGACGCGGGCCTGCTGCCGAAGAAGTACTGCGTGCCGTCGGTGGTGGTGACCTTCCAGCTCTCGTCGTCGGCGTAGCCGCCGTCGGGGTTGCCGAGGCGCTCGATGCGCGACCCGTCGTCGGCCCTGGTCCGCCACCGCTGATCGGCGTCCATGACCAGCGGCCCGCCGCCCCCGCTGAAGGACAGGGTGGCGTTGTCGGTGCGCCAGCACTGGTCGCGCGGCTCATCCGGGTCGGTGCCGTCGATGTCGTCCGGGCACGAGCCGTAGGAGCGCTCGACGTAGCCCGGCCACAGGCTCCACCCGTCGCCGATCCACGACGCCTGGTTGTTGGTGGTGCTGGTCAGGCCGTCGACCGCGCTGGAGTTGTAGGACAGCGCGAGTTCGGGCTGCTGCCCGCCGGGGGCGGGCGGCAGCCGCAGCGGGTAGTTCCAGGAGAAGTCACCGGTCTGCGCGGTGACGTTCCAGGACGCCGACCGCTGCGGGGCGGTGGTGGTGTAGTTGCCGGTGCCGGGCAGCGAGGTGCCGCCCGACTGGTTGCCGTGCAGGGCGTTGGGGCCGACCTCGTCGCCGGTCGTTCCGGGCCCCACCCCCTGCTGGGTGGCGGGGACGGAGGGCAGGTCGGCGGGCGAGTACGACGGCCCCCCGGTCGCCGCGGCCCGGGTGGGGACGGTGACGACGGGGATCAGCGCCGCTGTCACCAGCACGATGAGCGATCTGATCGCTCCGCGGCGCCACTTGGCGCCGGGTCCTGTGGAACTCAACGGGACTCCAGTGTGGGAGGGAGTTGGCTCAGAAGGCGGGGATGGCGACCGGGACCGAGACCAGCACGTAGCCGAGTGCGGCGACGAACGTGGTGCCCTCGCAGGTCGGCGAGGTGGAGGTGAACAGCTCCCCGCCCTCGGTCCGGCAGCGGTTGACCACCCGGTGCGGCTCGGTCGGCGCGGCGGTCCAGGTGTGGCCCGCGACGCCCAGTGCGGTCTTGCCGTCGCAGGTGGCGCTGGTCGACAGGAACTGGTCGAGGCCGTCGGCGCAGGAGTACACCGGCTGGGTGCCCGTGCCCGCCACCATCAACAGGACGCCGAGGGACCCCTCGATCCGGAACCCCTTGCCGAAGCCGCCCGAGGAGTCCTCGTGCTGCGAGGTCTCCCAGTTGAGGGCGCGCGCCAGGACCGCGTACGTCGGCACGTGCCCCAGCACCGACAGGACCGTTCCCCCCTCGCACGCCGCGTCGAGCGAGGCGAAGCGGTCACCGGTGCGCTGGCAGGCGCGCAGGGCGGTGGTGGGGATGTTGGTCGGCGCGACGGTGAACACCCGGCCCGGCTGGGCCACCACCGTGGCACCGCCGCAGTCCGCGGCCAGCGAGGTGAACGAGTCCGTCCCCTGCCTGCACGAGTACAGCGGCGCGGTGTTGTCGTCGGTGGAGTGCACCAGCGCGCCCAGCGACCGTTCGAACCGGTAACCCGTGGGCACCGGCTGGTCGGTCGAGGCGGTGAGCCGGTCACCCGCGGAGTTGACGTACCCGCCGAGCTGGCCCGCCCGGGGAGCCGGGTGGTCGGCACCGCGCTTGGCGATGTCGGCGTCGGACATGGCGCCCTGCTCGACCCGCACCTCGTCCAGCGCACCCGCGAAGAACGCGGTGCCGCTGCCCTGGGCCTTGGCCCGCCCGATGGTCAACCCGCCCGCGGCGCGCCAGAGCACGACGTTGTCGCGGGTGGCGGCCAGGGTGCCGTTGACGTAGATGCGCAGTTGCTGATCGGGGTAGTCGTAGACGCCGACCAGGTGGGTCCACTCGTCGAGGGCGGGCTGGGCGGGCGCGGTCGCCGCGACCAGTGGTGCCCCGTCCTCGTCCGCGGTGGCCCCGCCGAAGACCCACCGGTCCAGGTCGTGCCGGTACTGCAGCACGACCCCGCTGCCGCGGCTGCCGTCCTGGGCCAGCACGGTCTGGGTGGTGGCCCGGCTGGACAACCGCGCCCAGCCGCCGACGGTGAAGCTGTCGCGCATCGACACCCCGGGGAACGGGGTGACCGCCGCGGCCGCACCGGGGAAGACGGCGGCCTGGCCGCTGACTCCCGCGGTGTAGGTCAGCGCCCCACCGGACACGACCGCGTGGTTGGCCCGCCACGACGTGTCCTGGGTGGTCCCCCCGTCGAACCGGTAGCGCCCGATGACGTTGCTGTACACGTCGTCGTGCACCGCCCGGACCTCACCGTCGGTCAGCGCCCGGGAGTAGGTGCGCAGGTCGTCGAGGCCGCGGGCGAAGTACTCCGCGGCGACCCCGTTGCGCCGGGCCCGGCCGATGCTCAGCGGTCCGGACGAGGCCAGCACCGGCACGTTCTGCTGGCTCGCCGAGAGCACGCCGTTGACGTAGAGCCGCAGCTCGCCCGAACCGGCCTCGCGGGTCAAAACCAGGTGGGTCCACTCCGACAGCGCCGCGGCGTGCGCCGAGGTCAGCACGAACTGCTCGGGGTTGTCCTGGTCGGCCTTGGGGACCACGACCGCCCACTTGCCCGAGCTCGCCTGGTATTGCAGCGAGAAGGCGCTGACCCGGTTCCCGTCCTGCCCGACGACGGTGCGGTCGGTGCTGCCGGGGTTCTCGGCGTAGGCCCACGCCGAAACGGTGAAGCCCGCCGCGGTGTCGAGGACGGGAGCGCCGGTCTGCGCTGCCCCGGAGGTCCCGTTGAGCCACAGGCCGCCGCCGGTGCGCCCGCCGATCCACGCCTGGCCCGCGGTCACGGTCGCGGGCCTGGCAGCGGGGCCGACCGCGGCCGTGCCGGTGTCGGCCAGGTTGGTCCCGGACCCCTCGTTCATCGTCCACTGGTGCTCGGCTGACGGCAGGGTCGCCGGGGTCACCTGCTCGGGGTAGGACTCGTGCAGGGACGTGATCCGCTCGGCGTCGAGGGCGCCCGCGTACACCCGGACGTCGTCGACGCGGCCCGGCCAGAAATCGCCGCCCTGGCCCCGACCGACCCGCAGGCCGCCGGTGCCCGCCCACGCGGTGATGAGCTGGCCGTCGGTGCCGCGCACCTTGTTGCGGTAGATCCAGAGCCGCTTGGAGGGCGCGTCGTACACGCCGACCAGGTGCACCCAGCTGTCGATGTCGTCGTCGCCGCGGAAGGCCAACGACGCCTGCGTGACGGCGCCGGAGGACTCCGGCAGCTCGAAGACCCACTTGCCCTCGGGGTTGTTGTCGTCGTCGACCTCGAGGCCGACGCGGAACTTGCCCTTGGTGCCGCCGCCCATGCTCACGGCGGTGGCGTCGACCGGGGCCCCGTTGGCGTCGGGGTCGGGGATCTTGTTCAAGCGGACCCAGGCGGCGACGGTGAAGCTGCCGTCGGTGTCCACGTCGACCGCGTCGGTGGTGACCGCGTCGTCGACGCCGTCGAGCGCCACCGCGCCACCGGTGCGGCCGGGGCCGAAGGACGCCCCACCGGAGGGGGTGCCGCTGCGCCCGCCCACCGAGTCCGCCGCCACCGGGGAGCCGGGGGCGTCGTCGAAGGTCAGGTTGTGCTGCAGGGTCAGGTCGCGGCCGGACATCTTGCGGATCTCACCGTCGAACAGCGGGCGGCTGTAGAGCTTGACGTCGTCCACCGTCACCGCCGCGTACTGGCCCCAGCCGCTCGGGGTGCGTGCGCGGCCGATCTCGAAGTCGCCGGTGGCCTTCCAGGCCGCGCCGAAGGTGCCACTGGCTGAGAGCTGGCCGTTGACGTAGAGCTTGAGCTGGTCGCTTATGGCCTCGTAGACGACGACCAGGTGGGTCCACACCCCGTCCTGGGCGCTCTGCGCCGAGGTCACCGTGACGGTGCTCGTCGGGTTGGCCACGTCGGCGGGTCCGCTCATCGACACCGCCCACCGGTTGGTGGCCGACCCGGTGTACCCGAGGTTGACCGACGCGGCGGCGGCGCCGTTCTGGCTGAGCACCGAGCCCCAGCCGGGGGTCCGGGTGTTGAGCTTGACCCAGGTCGACATGGAGAAGGTGGCTGAGGTGTCGATGACCGCGTCGGCGCGGACGTGGTCGTCGGTGCCGTCGAGGAAGACCGCGAGGTCGGCCGGGTCCGGGTCGGACACCTGTCCGGCGGCCCAACCGGGGTTGCCGAACGCGGTGCCGTGGCGGTCCGGGGTGCCGGTGTTCTTGGCGTTGCCGTCCAGCGGCCAGGTGGCCGCGGCAACCGAGTCCTGGCCCACCAGGCCGATGATCTCCTCGGCGCCGAGGACGCGGTTGTACAACCGGACCTCGTCCACCCCGCCCTTCCACTGCTCCGCGTGCGCGCCGCCCCACTTCGCGCGGCCGAGCACGAACGCGCTGGTCGCGGCGAAAGAGGCGGTGGCGGGCTCGGTGTCGACGAGCAGGCCCGCCACGTAGAGCCGGACCTGCTGCGCGGGCTTGTCGTAGACCGCGGTCAGGTGCTTCCACCCGGGCTCCGGGTCGGCCGGGTCAGCCGGGTCGGCCGGGTCGGCGACCGCGGCGACCGCGTCGGCCGGGCGGGTGGCGCTGTCCGCGGAGGTGAGCCGGAAGTACCACTCGGGCTGGCCGGTGATGTTGCGTGCGCCCAGGGTGAACCCGCTGTTGGTGCTGCCGTCCTGGGACAGCACTGTGCGAGTGGTCCCCGTGGCGAGCAGCTCGGCGGGCTTGACCCAGGCGCTGGCGGTGAAGCTCTGGTCGGTCGCCAGGACCGGCCCGTCGGTGCCCGCCGTTCCGTTGCCGTTGACCCGTACCGAGCCGGAGAGCGCCCCCTCGGGGTCGAAGTGGGCGTCACCTTTGAGAACCAGCGCCGCACCGCCGTCGACGGAGTTGCGGCTGCTGCTCCCCACGGCCTCGGGCTCGGTGCCCTCGTCGAGTTTCCAGTACGCGGCTTGCACGTTGTCCTGCGTCACCAGGGAACGCACGGAGGTCGGGTTGAGCGCGCGGTCGTAGAGGCGGACCTCGTCCACCGCGCCGTCGAGGACGTCGGCGGGGTCCACCCCGTTCCACCGGGCCTGGCCGAAGCGCACCTCACCGGTGGAGTCCACCGGGGCCGTGGTGCGCGCCGCCGTGGCCGAGAGCAGGCCGTTGACGAAGATGTGGAGCACGCCGTTGCCCGTGCCGGGCTCGTACACCCCGACCACGTGGGTCCAGGTGCCCGCGGTGGCGTTCTCGACGGAGACGACCTCGTCCAGGGGCGCGTTGGCAGCGGTGGTGCGCGGGGCGGAGAACACCCACTTGCCGCCCTTGGCGCGCAGGGCGAAGCCCGTGCCGGTCGCGCTGTCCTGGCTGACCACCGCCTGCGTGGTGTCGGTGCGGTCGAGTTTGACCCACGCCGCGGCGGTGTAGCCGATGGTGGTGCGGACGGTGTTGGGGGCGCGCAGGTGCCCGCCCGCGCCGTCGAGCACGGCGGCCGCGCCGATCGCGCCGGTGCCATAGATGACGCCACCGTGGGTGGTGGCGTTGCGACCGCCCACGTGGGCGCTGTCGTCGGTGTTGCCGTCGAGCGACCACAGCGATGCCGGGCCGTTGCCGGGGCGGGAGTAGAAGTGGTGCACGGTCTTGGCCGAGCGGGTGCCCGCCCGGTCGACGGACTGCACGTACAGGTCGACGGGCCCGTCACGGGGCGGAGCGATGGTGGCGGTGAACTGCCCGCTGAGGGTGGAAGGGGAAACGTAGTTCGTCGGTGGGTCCGTGAAGCCCCACACGTACCGGTCGACGTCGGAGCGGTCGGTGCCCGCGGTTGCCGTCGCCGGGGTGGTGAAGGTGAACTCACCCGCCACCCCCGTGCCACCGTGCCAGGCGTTGTCGGCGGGGTAGAGCACGCTGGAGACCTGCGGCGCCGTCGGCGGTGTCCGGTCGACCTTGAAGGTGGGTCCGGTCAGGTGCGTGCTCTGGAGCGCGCCGTCGTCGCCCCTGACGTTCCACAGCACGGTGGTGCCGTCGGCGTAGGCGTTCAGGTTGTCCCGGTAGGCGAAGCGCCCGGGGGCGTGGGTGACCCGCTCAACCCGGCCGCCCGGCGTGTAGACCTCGTAGTGGGCGGTGACCTGGCCGCCGTCCGGGTCGGTCACCTCGGCCACCATGTCGACGCTGGCGCTGTTGAGGTAGGCCGTGCCCGCGCAGTGGCCGCAGACCGTCGGGCTGGGCTCCAGCCGGGCACCGGTGGGCACGTCGGGGCGCCGGTTGTAGGTGACCTCGATCTTCGGGATGATGTTGTCCTGCACGAAGAACCGGCGCCAGCTATTCGAACCGGACTCATCCGAACCGATCAACCCCAGGCCGATGGTGTTCGACTGGTTGTCGGCCACGAACTGCGCCGCGCCGTGGAACGACATGCCGATCCAACTCGGGTCGCAGTAGCCGAGCTTGGGCACCGAGCGGATTCCCGCCTGCTTCGCACCCCAGTTCGGCTGGTTGTTCCAACTGGTGTTCCACTGCACGTCGGTGGTGTGGTAGAGGCTGACCTCGCCCACCGCCGCGTCGTTGGGGTTGCAGCTGTGGGAGTACTTCCAGGTCTGGTAGACCTGGAAGGTCGCCGAGGCGATCTGGGCGCCCTTGAGCGGTGCCGCGTTGAAGTGGAAGTAGGAGCGGTCGAGGATGCCGTCCGGGGACTTGCCCGCCCGGGCCACGCCCTTGGTGCGCTCGTCGTTGTCTCGCGGGCCGATGTTGACGTTGGCCTGGGTGGGCCAGGACGCGCGGGCCAACGCCCACGCCGCCTGCGTAACCCCGTGCCCGGCATAGCTGTAGGCCGGGTCGATGACCAGCGGAAAACGGGCGGTCGGGTCGGACAGCAGAGCGGTGTCCGGGACCAGGGTGAGGGTGTGCTCACCGAGCTCCAGGCCCACTGCGCGCTCGACGGGCTCGTCGTCGTCGCTGACCGGCGTGTCCCACATGGACGGCGCGGGGGCGTGGAAGAGGACGCGACCGCCCGGGTCGGTGGCCGTGAGGTTGCCGTCCTGCTGAGCCAGGGAGACGCCCTCGGCGGTGATGCCGTAGGTGATGCGGCGCAGGGCCGGGTTGGCAGCGGCCTCGGGGGTCTTGACCACGAGATCGTGGCTGAAGCCGGAACGCTGAGCGCGGACCCGCAGGTCGACGCCGGGCAGGACCTCGGGGTAGGTGGCGGTGTCGCCCGCGACCGAGGGTTCGGGCAGGGCGGTGGGCCAGGTCAGGGTGAGGCTGGCCCCACCTGCCGACATGCGGGCCACCGGGTCGGCACCGCCCGTCGAGAACCGCAGTTCCGCCTCGGTGGCGGTGCTGCGCAGAGCCGCGCCCGCCTTGGTCAGGGTGGTGTCGATCGGAACCCAGCGGCCCGCCTGCCGGACCCGGGTGGGCAGGGCGGTCTGGGTCATCTCGAAGGACCCGTTGGGCTGGGCGAAGACCTCGGTGTCGCCCGTGCGCAGACCGGTGACCTCGACGGGGGTGCCTTGGGTTTGGGCGAGCATCAGGGCGCTCGACTCGTCGGGTGCGGCTGTCACCCGTTGTGGCGCCGCAGGCGCCGGAGCGCCCGTCGGCAGGGTCAGGGCCACCGCGAGCGAAGCCGTCAAGACCCCGGAAACACCCAGGGCCACCAACTTTCGGGCATGGCGAATAGAGCGCTTGTGCGCCATCGACAGAGCTCCCCAGAAACCGCGCACGTCCGTTGAGGCCCGCGCAGTCGAGTACAAACGTCCAAATCGTGCAGGTTGCGACGGAGGTCTGCCAAGCGCCAAATGGCGGAATCGCGACATGACCGATACCGCCCCGGTCACATTCCCACGACCGGGTCGGTGGGTTACCAACCCATTGTCGACCTGTCGAGTTTTCGAGAAACCTGCCCCGAGATCGTCACATCACCCGATGCTGTTTCCACTTCCGGCGCGTCGATCACGGTTGAGAACGAGCAGTTCTGTCTCGTCGCGGGGAGGAGACGAAGGCCGAAGGCGTGGTCCTGAACACCGCCGCCCTGGAGTACCGGCACTCCGCTGACGGACTGTCCTACTGCCACTCCCTTCGAATACCCGGATGGCGAGCCCTTTTCATCCTGGTCTGGATGTGCTGATCGGTGGGGGTTTTAGGTGATGGAGGTGCTGATCGTCGGACGCAGTTCCGCTTGGTGGGGTCACGAGCCGCCTGCCCGGTAGGCGAAGCCCGTTCGGTAAGCCCACACGACGGCTTGGGTGCGGTCGCGGGCGTCCAGCTTGGCGAGGATGTGCTTGACGTGGGACTTGACCGTTTCCACTGACAGGTGCAGGGATCGGGCGATTTCGGTGTTGGACTGGCCGGTGGCCATCGCGCGGAGCACGTCGGCCTCGCGGTCGGTGAGGGGGGTGGTTCGCCGGGGGTCGGGGCCGGTGCGGGCGGTGTGGGCGTCGAACAGCCTGCGGGTGACCGCGGGGGCCACCACCGCGTCGCCCGCGGCGACCGCGCGGATGCCCGCGACGAGTTCCTCGGGGGTGGCGCGCTTGAGCAGGAAGCCGTCGGCGCCCGCGGCGATCGCGTCGTCGACCACCTCGTCGAGGTCGAACGTGGTGAGGACCAGGACGCGGGGGCGCGGGTGGGTGGTGCGCAGTTCCCTGGTGGCGGAGACGCCGTCGCGGACCGGCATCCGCACGTCCATCACCACGACGTCGGGGTGGTGGGTGGCGGCCGCGCGGATCACCTCCTGGCCGTTGGCGGCCTCGCCGACGACGGTGATGCCCTCCTCGGCGTCGAGCAGGGCGCGCAAACCCTTGCGCACCAGGGCGTCGTCGTCGGCGAGCAGGACCCGGATCACCGGTGGGCCCCGGTCGGGAGGGTGGCCCGCACCCGGAAGCCGCCCTCGAACGGGCCCGCCTCCAGTTCACCGCCCGCCAGTCGGGCGCGCTCGCGCATGTTGGCCAGGCCGTGACCGGGCCTGCCCCCGGGCACGGCCCCACCCCGGTCGAGCCCGCCCCAGAGCACGGCCTCGCCGCGGTCCGGCCAGACCCTGGGCACGGCCTCACCCCGGTCTGGCCCGCCCCCGGGCTCGGCCCGGTCACGGCCGGGTCTACCCCCGGGGAGGTGGCCGCCCTCGTTGACCACCTCCAGCACGGCGGTGTCGCCGACCTGCCGCAGGCGGACGTCGATCCGGCCGGAATCGGTGTGCCGCAACGCGTTGGTGATCGCCTCCTGCGCGATCCGGTGCAGCGCGTGGGCGGTCCCCGCACCCAGTTCCACCTGCTCCGCCCGCAGCCGCAGCTCCCGGCCCGCGGCCCGGACGTGCTCGGCCAGCGCTGCCAGTTCCGGCGGTGGCTGCTCGGTCCGCACGACCCGGACCAGGCGGTCCAGCTCGCCGAGCGCGTCCCGGCCGACGGTCTCGATGTGCCCCAACGCTTCCCGGGCGAACCGGGGGTTCTCGTCGAAGACCCGGCGCGCGACCCCGGCCTGCATGACCACCACGTTCACCGCGTGGCCGAGGGAGTCGTGCAGCTCGCGGGCCAGCTCGGTGCGCTCCTCCGCGCGCTGCCGGGCCTGCTCGGCAGCGGCGGCGGCACCGCGGCTGCGCACGGCGTCGCCCGCGACCACGGCGATCAGGAAGGTCATGGTCACCCCGAACACCGCCTCCACCTGGACCGCCCCCCGGTCGAACGCGAAGTGGCCCGCCACGGCGGCCAGGGTGACGGCCACCGCCACCGCCCGGTACCGCCGGGTGCACACCGAGAAGCAGGTGAACAGCGCCACCCACGTCGCCCACGGCACCACCGTCGGCGGGTACCCGGCCGCCGCGTTGGCCACCACCACCAGCGCCGTCGCCACCAGGACGGGGATCGGCGCGGCCTGCCGCCGCAGGAGGCACCCGGCGGCCAGGACCGCGAGACCCACCCCGAACGCGTCGGTGGCCCGGTAGGGCGGCCCGGCGGAGGTGAGCACGCTCGCCACGGCGGCGGCGACCACGAACCCGAGGGTCTGCCAGAGCTGGGATTTCCGCACGGTCCATTGTGCACTCGGCACACCGGCCGCGGCCTCCCTCGCAGGAGGGAGGCAACTGCCCCAGCGCGAGGGGCGAGCCGGGGCCGCCGAACTCCTACCGTTGCGGCACCGAGGAGAGGAAGCCGCGAATGGCAACGACGACAGGCCCGACCCCGTGGCGGTTGGCGGGGGTGTGGTGGCTCGCGTTGACAGCCGTGGCGATCTCGGTGTTCGCCCTGCTGCCCTACACCGCGCAGTCGCTGGGCGACCTCGCCGCGGCCGACAACGAACTCGCCGCCAACTACGCCGACCGGCCCGCGTGGCTGCGGTTGTGCCTCTACGCCCACATGACCGGTGGTGGGCTCGCGCTGCTGCTCTCACCGATCCAGCTCTCCACCCGCGTCCGGGCCCGCACCCCGCGCCTGCACCGGTCGGCCGGGCGGGTGGTGCTGGTGGCCATCGCGGTCGGCGCCCTCACCGGGCTCCTACTCGCGCCCCACAACCTCGCGGGCCCGGTCGGCACGGCCGGGTTCGGGCTGCTGGCCCTGCTGTGGCTGACCTTCGCCGCCCTGGGGTTGCGGGCGATCCGCCGTGGCGCGGTCACCACGCACCGGCGGTGGATGCTGCGGGCGTTCGCACTCACCTACGCCGCGGTGACCCTGCGGCTCTGGCTGGTCGCGCTGGTGCCGCTGACCGGCGACTTCCCCACCGCGTACCGGATCGTGCCGTTCCTCGCCTGGGTCCCCAACCTCGTCGTGGTCGAGCTGCTGCTCCGCGAACGGCCCACCGCCCAGCCGTCGCGCTGAGCTCACCCCCGCCCGGGTCGCGGCTCCCCGGGCGGGGACGCGGTGCCGCGCCCGCTCCCCAGCTCGTACTGGACGATCCCGAGGATGACCAGGGCGGCCAACGCGAGTCGACTCAAGCCCGACAGGACGTCACCCCCGACGAGGGTCACCACCGCGAACACCACGCCGACGGCCTCGATGACGAGCGCGAGCACCCGCGCCCACGCGCGGCGGAACAGCAGCACCGCCGAAACCACCAGCCCCGCGGCGACGACCACGCTGCCCCCGACGGAGAACCACGAAACCGAGGTCTCCGCCGAGCCGTCGCGCGCGTGCCCGACCGCTTCGACCACTTCGACGACGGCGGTCGCGGTCGCCAGCAGGCCCTGGATGAACATCAGGCCACGGGCGGACCACAACGCCTGCCGCAACCTGTCCCCGTCGTCCACGGTCAACCCCCACGGTCGCTTCGGCGAAGATCATCCCCTCCAGGATTCCCCACCGAGCGCCCCGGCGCCGGATCAACCGCGCCGGTGTCCGACCTCCGGCTGCGCGGTCTTGTGCTCGCGATCGCGGTGACCATCCTGGCACTGGTGATGCTGGTCGTGAGCCAGTTCCTCGTCGGGACGGGAGCCCCCCCCCGACAAGCGCGCTCCACGGTGGCCGGGGCGAGCCACGACGGCCGAGGCCCCGCTCCCGGGACGGGGGCGGGGCCTCGGTGTGGGGCAGTGGTGGTCAGTGGACCTCGAAGACCTCGTACATGCCCTTCTTCAGCAGCATGATCGCGTCGTCGGCGTCCTTCATCCAGCAGATGGCGATGTAGCGGCCCGGGTGCAGTGGGGGTGTGGCGGTGACCGATTGGCCCGGGGAGATGGGGAGCAGGCCCGCGGGTTCCGGCTCGGCGAACGGGGGCGGATCGGTGGGCCAGACGCCGTGGTCGGTGAACTTGGCGACCCAGGCGGCGAGGTCGGCGTCGGTGACGTCCGGGAGCAGGGGGAACAGGATGGCCTCGTTGGCCTGGCCGGGCATGGCGTTGACGAACCGCAGCGGCTGCCCCACCGTCGGGGTGCCGGTGACGACGAAGCGGGGGCCTTCGCCGGGGACGTCCTTGGCGGTCAGGGTGCCCGAGGCGGTGGGGGTGGTGCCGGACGGGGTTCCCGAGACCGTCAGGACCTCGTGCCGGGGCTGGGCCACGCCGTAGCGGAAGTCCATGTGGTCGAACAGGGTGTACTGGCCCGGGGCGAGCACCTGGACGAACGTGCCGGGTTGGCCCACCTTGGTCTGCACCCCGCCGAGCAGGGTCGCGTCGGCCTGGACCCGGGTGCTGCCGTCGAGGATGGCGGCGGGGTCGGTGGAGGCCAGTTTGCGGTAGGTGTCGCGGAACGACTCCCAGGTGACCCCCTGGTGCAGCTTGACCAGGCCGACCCAGCCGGACTTGCTGTCGGTGGTGGACACCTGGAACGTGACCGCCCCGGCGCCCACCGACGGCTGCACGAGCAGGTCGCCCGGGACCGCGGTGACGGGCACGGTGCGGCCCCGGGTGCCGTCCACCGCGGTGCCCGCCCCAGCGGACGCGGCGGACGCCGCCCCACCAGGCCCAGCGGACGCCGTCCCACTAGGCCCAGCGGACGCGGCGGACGCCGTCCCACCAGACCCAGCGGACGCGGCGGATGCCGCCCCGGCGGGCGCGGTGTGCGCCGCGGCGGGTGCAGACGCCGCGGGTGCGGCGGTGGCGGGCGCGGCGCCCAGGGCCGCCGCGGCCGTGGCGGTCAGGCCGACCAGCAGCCGGACCGTCGTGTTCGTGGTCCTCATCCTCTCCTCTTCCCCCATGTCGAGAACAGCAGTGTGGTGACGTCGCGGTCCTCCGGTCGGTCGAGACCGGCGGTGAACTCGGCGATGTCGTCTTCGGTGGCCAGGCCGCTGTCGACCAGCGGCCTGCCCTGCAACCGCAGGCGGGTGGCGATGAGTTCGCTCTCCTGCGGGGACTGGCCAGGGCCGAGCGGCGTGACCCGGGCACCGATGTCAGCCAACCCGACCCTGGCCAGGGTGGCGGGCAGCCGACGCGCCCACCGCACGTCGACCCCGCCGGTCCGGAACCCCTCCAGGTACGCCCGCACGACCGACCTGGCGGCCTCCGACGGGGCGTCCTCGGCGGGCAGGAAGTAGAAGTCCTCGACCAGCAGCGTGCCGCCCGGGGCCAGCCAGCGGGCCGCGGCGGCGACCGCGGCGTCCGGGTCGGGCACCGACGCCAGCACCGCCCTGGCCAGCACCAGGTCGAACGAGCCCGGTGCGAAGTCGGCCTCGGTGAGGTCGCCGCGCACGACGGTCAGGTTGGGCGAGCGGGTGGGGTCGATCTGCGACACGTCGGTGTCGAGGGCGGTGACCGACCCGCGCGGGACGCGCTCGGCCAGCCAGTGGGACATGCCGCCGCCGCCCGCGCCCAGGTCGAGGCAGCGCGCGTCGTCGGCCAGGGAGAAACCGGAGATGATCTCCCCGGTGAGCGGGAGGTAGTTGCGCTCCCACATGCTCGTCAGCAGTTCGGTTCCGGTCTGCTCCGCCGGGGGGGTGTGCGCTGTGGACATCGCTCGTGCCTCCCGGTCAGAACGGGTACGGGTTCTTCGTCCGCGCCTCGCGCAGCGCCTCGCCCCACCAGACGATCTGGTCGATGAGGTCCTTGGCGGCCTGGTCGCTGCCCGCGGGGCTGACCGCGGTGCCGTCGCCGTCGAAGTCGCCCCAGGCGTTGTGGAAGCTGATCATGTTGCGCACGGTGGTGGCGTGCACCTCGGCGAACACCTGGCGCAGGTGCCCGGCCGCGCGCAGGCCGCCGCCCATGCCGCCGTAGGAGATCAGGCCGACCGGCTTGCCCTTCCACTCGTTGAGGAACCAGTCGATGGCGTTCTTCAGCGACGCCGGGAAGGTGTGGTTGTACTCGGGGGTGACCACCGCGTAGGCCTCGGCCTCGTCGATCCGCTTGCCCAGGGCGGTGCGGATCGCTTCGACCTCGGGCTCGGCGGGCTGGCCGAAGGCGGGCAACTGCACCGGCAGCGGGTAGTCGGCCAGGTCGATGACGTCGACCTCGACGCCGCCGTGGGCGGCGGCCTGCGCGGCGAACCAGGACGCCACGGTGGGGCCGAAGCGGCCGGTCCGGACGCTGCCGATGATCACGGCCAGCTTCAGGGGGGTGTTCGGCATGATGTGCCCTTTTCCTCTGCTTCGGGTTGGCGGGTTCTTCTTCTGGTGGTGGTGCGCGCCGGGGGCGGCCGGTGGGACCGGCCCCGGCGATGGCCTCCCCGCCGGGTTCAGCCCGGCGGGTGGTCGCCCGCCGGACCGGTCCGCCACGACCGGGGACCGCGGAAGCCGGTGGCCCGGTCCGGTCGGGCCCAGCGCGGGGCGGGTGCGGGCGGCGGGGGTTCGGGGGTGGTCGCCGCCGCGGCGGCGACCAGGACGGCGGTGAGCGCCGCCAGCTCCTCGGGGTCGGGGTGACCGCGCACGACCCGCAGCAGCGGGGCGCCGGTCGGGGTCGTCGGCGCGTTCACCGGCTCGGCCCGAACCAGCGGGTGAGCGCCATGGGCAGGTCGGCGTGGCTGCCGGGGGCGGCCCAGGCCACGTGCCCGTCGGGGCGGACCAGCAGGGCCGAGGTGCCCGCGAGCGGGCTGTCGGCGGCGAGCGCGTGCGGTTCGGCGGTGACCACGTCGACCCGGTCGGTCCACCCGGCCGCCCGCGAGCGCAGGACCGCGTTGTCGGTCAGGTCGAGCAGCAGCCCCCTGGCCGGGTGCAGCAGTTCGGCGACCGTGGTCTTGCGGTGCTCGCCGACCAGTTCCAGGGGCGGCACCCGCAGGCCGAGCAGCGGGTGCGACCCGGGGTCGAGGCGGTAGCGGATCTCCAGGCCGCTGACCATGCCCGCCAGGTGCCTGGCGACGTCGTCGTAGGCGATCAGCTCGGTGAGCACGTCGCGCAGCGGCTGCACCTCCGCGCCGCTGAGGAACAGCAGGCCCTGGGCCCTGGTGTTCATCAGCAGCCGCTGCCCGACCGGGTGGCGCTCGTCGTGGTAGGTGTCCAGCAGCGCGGCGGGGGCGCGGCCGGTGACCACCGCGCCCAGCTTCCAGCCGAGGTTCACCGCGTCCTGGATGCTGGTGTTCATGCCCTGCCCGCCCGCGGGCAGGTGGATGTGGGCGGCGTCGCCCGCCAGCAGCACCCGGCCCCTGCGGTACTCGGTGACCTGGCGGGTGGCGTCGCCGAACGAGCTGAGCCACACCGGTTCGGCGTGCCCGATGTCCTCACCGGTGACCCGCTCCCACCCCGCGGCGATCTCGGCGAACTCCGGCGGGGCGGTGCGCTTCCTCGGCGGGACACCGCGCTCGCACAGGATGAGCCGGGTGATCCCGTCGCCGAGCGGGCCGACCATGACCATGCCGCCGGGGAAGGTCTCGCCGATCATGCGCGGGGCCAGGTCGAGGCCGCGCACGTCGGCCAGGAACATCTCCAGGGTGGCCGCGGTGCCGGGGAAGTCGAACCCGGCGGCCTTGCGGACCAGGCTGCGCCCGCCGTCGCAGCCGACGAGCCACGAGCAGGTGAGCACCTCCTCCCCCGCACCGCCGTCGACGCGGACCTCCACGTGGTCGCCGTGGTCGGTGACGGTGGTGAGCGCGTGGCCGCGGCGCAGGTCCACGCCCAGTTCCACCGCCCACTGCTCCAGCACCGCCTCGGTGACCGACTGCGGGACGGTCTTGGCGGCCTGGTGGGCGCCGTCGAGCACGCCGAAGTCCACCGGCAGGCCGCCGAAGTGGCCCTGGTCGCTGAGGGTGATGTCGCCGAAGCGGGGCAGCAGCCCGCGCTGGTCGAACACCTCCATGGTGCGGGCGGTGAAGCCGAGCCCGCGGGATTCGCCCGTCCTGGCCCGCAACTTCTCCAGGACGATGACGTCGGCGCCTGCGAGCCGGAGCTCGGCGGCCAGCACCAGGCCCGCCGGGCCTGCGCCCGCGACGATCACTGCGGCGTCCATGTGCCTCTCCTTGCCGTGGTCGGGGGAACGGGTGGGTCGCTCCGGAGTGGACGGATCTGCGACGTGCTCGTGGAACCGTTGTGCCACCGGGTTTCCCACCTCCAACCTGTTCGATCCCGACCGGGTATTCAAGACTCCGACGTGCAGACCTGTGTCAAATCGCGTCAGGTCTTCCCCGCGCCGGGGGCGCCGACCCGGTCCACCGACAGCGGGAACGACAGCAGCGCCAGCAGGGCCACGGCGGCCAGGCCCGCGGAGATCGCGAAGCCGATCGGGATCGAGGTGGCCCCGATCAGCGGGCCCAGCAGCAGCGGGGACAGGAACTGGCCCAGGAACGTGGTGGTGCCCGACAGCGACGTGGCCTGCCCGCGCAGGTCGGCGGGCGCGCCTTCCCCCACCAGGACCGTCAGCGCGGGCAGCGCGATGCCCTGCCCGAGGCCCAGCAGCACGGGGGCCAGCAGCAGCACGATCGGCTGGGAGACCGCGGCGAGCAGGACGAAGCAGGCCGCCCAGCAGCTCAGCGCGACGACCAGGAGCCGCTGGTAGGTGCTGCCGCGGCGGATGCGGGCGTAGAACACCCCGACCAGGCTCATCGTGGCGGCCATGACGACGGTGTAGAGCGAGACCAGGATCGGGCGCTCCACCCCGAGCTGGCCCAGCCGCTGCGGCAGGAACACGACCAGGGCGTACATGAGGATCGCGCCGAGGGCCTGCAACCCGTAGTAGCCCAGCAGGGCCGGGTAGTCCCTGACCAGGCGGAACATGCCCTTGCGCGGGCGGCCGGGGGTGGCGTCCACGCCACCGGTGCGCGGCAGGAGCAGCAGGGTGGCGATGCCGAGGGGGACGCCGAGCAGGTAGATGCCGAACGGGCCGTGCCAGGACAGCCCGCCCAGCACGCCGCCGACCAGCGGCCAGACGACCCCGCCGAGGCTGGTCGCGGTGCCCCGCAAGCCCATGACCCGGTCGCGCTCGTCGCCCTGGCGGTAGAGCACGAACATGGCCACGGTCGTGCCGCTGAACACCGCGGCGGCGCCGATGCCGAAGACGAACCGGCTGGCGATCAGCGCGGGGTAGCTGTCGAGGACCAGCCCCAGCCCGCCTGCCAGGCCGTAGAGGACCAGGCCCGCGCCGAGCGGGACGCGCACGCCCCAGCGGTCGATCATCCAGCCGATGACCGGGCTCGACAGCGCGATGGCCAGCCCGTGGGCGGTGATGATGAGCCCGGCCGCGGTGCCGGTGACGCCCAGGTCGCCCCGGATCACCTCCAGCACCGGGGTGATGATCGAGCCCGCCATGACGGTCAGCGTGGAGGCCAGCAGCAGCACCCACAGGGCGCCCGCGCCGGTGCCTGGCCGGGTGTCCCCGCCCGCGGTGTCGGTCGTGGTGGCGCTCACGCGGCCACCCCCGTGGTCGCCGGGACGCGGGCCGCGGGCGCCTCGATGCCGCGGTTGGGGATGTGCAGGACCTTGCCGTTGGCGGCCATGAACGGCTGGATCAGCCCGTCGACGAACAGCAGGAAGGCCAGGGTGCCGATGCCGACCGGGCCGCCGAGCAGCCAGCCCGCGGTGAGCAGCACGGCCTCGACCGAGACCTTGGCCGCCCAGAACGGCCACCGCCAGCGCTGGGTCATGCTGATCACGATGAGGTCCATCGCCCGGATGCCGGTGCCGCTCATGATGATCAGCGACGAGCCGTAGGCGCACAGCAGCACGCCCAGGGCCAGCGACACCACGCCGGGCAGCGCGGACAGGTCGAGCAGGCGCAGCAGGTCGATCAGGCTGCCGCACAGGAAGAAGGTGACGAACGGCGCGAGCACCGGCCTGCGCCGGTTCCACAGCGCCCAGATCGCGATGCACACCACCGCGACCGAGGCCTGCGCGATGCCGACGGTGATGGGCAGGTGCTCCAGCAGGCCGAGGGAGAGCACGTCGAGCGGGTCGACGCCGAGTTCGGAGTGGATGAACAGGGTCGCCCCCGCCGAGAAGACGAGGCATCCCAGCAGGTAGGTGACGTAGCGCGACAGGTTCGCCCGCGGGGTTCCCGCGTGGCGCGCCGCGAAGGTGTCGGACACGGTGGTTTCCTTTGCGCTGGTTGCTGTGCGCCGGTGGCTTCGCCCAGCGGGGCCGCGCGGGGCGGGAGGGGGTGGCCCGCCCCGCGCGGGGCGGCGGGACGCGGCTCAGGCGTTGACGAAGATGATCCGGTTGCCCTCGGGGTCGAGGACCTCGAAGCGCTCGCCGCCCTTGTGCGCGGCCAGTTCCGTGGGCGCCAGGTCGGCCAGGGCGGTGTGCGCGGCCGGGATGTCGACGTCGGTGAAGGCCACGCTCAGCGGCGCCTTGTAGCCGTTCGACTCCACGACCAGTTCGCCGCCGTTCCCGGTGTCGAACACGGTGTGGTTCTCGCCCTGGTCCATCACCTTCAGGCCCAGGCGGTCCCGGTAGAACTCCGTCATCGCCGCGACGTCTTCGCAGTCGATGACCGTCACGGTCAGGTTCCCGAACATCATGCGTCCTCTCGACAGGGGAAGATGGGTGCTTGCGCACCAGGCGATCGGGTGGGATGGCCCGCGGCTCCGCCGCCGGGCCCGCTCTCCCCCGCCCAGTAGGTACACTACACGGGGTAGTGCAAAAGGTAAACCGGTGAGTGCAAGTCGAAGGGAACAACCATGTCAACGGAGCCGTCCGGCACGTCGAGACAGCGCGGGGGCCTGCCCGAGAAGCGCAAGGCCATCGCCGCGGCGGCGCGCGCGGTGTTCGCCAGGGAGGGCTACACCCGGGCCAGCGTCGACGCCATCGCCGCCGAGGCGGGCGTCTCCAAGCGCACGATCTACAACCACTACCGGGACAAGGAGGAGCTGTTCCTGCTCACGATCCAGGAGAGCGCCGTGGCCGTGGCCACCGCGCACCTGGACCTGATCGAGCACGGGCTGCGCGACATCACCGACCTGGAGGAGGACCTGACCGCCTTCGGCCGCGCCTGGGCGGTGCCGCTGCCCGACTTCGAGGACCACTTCGCCCTCGTCCGGGTGATCATCGCCGAGGCGGCCAGGCTGCCGGAGGCGGTCCTGCGGGGCTGGCTGGAGGCGGGTCCGCGCCCGGTCACCGCGGGCCTGACCAAGTCCATCGGCGACCTGGTCGACCGGGGCCTGCTGGTCACCGACGACCTCGACGAGACCGTGCGCCACTTCGTGCTGCTGGTCAACACCGAGGCGCTGGAGCAGTCGTTCCACCACGCCATCCCGCTGCCCGCCGCCGACCTCGACCACCTGGTCCGCTCGGGCGTGCGCACCTTCCTGCGCCTCTACCGGGCCTGAGTGCCCACCAGGCACTCCTCCAGGAACGCCAGCGCCCGCAGGTGGTAGGCGCGCGCCGCCCACCCCAGGCCCGCGTTGTGCCCCGCCCCGGCCAACCGGTCCACCACCACCCTGGTCGAACCCAACCGGGCGGCCAGGTCGGCCAGGGAGCTGTCGTCGTGGCGCCACCAGTGCTCGTGCTCGGCGAAGGTCAGCCGGACCGGCACCCGCACCCGGGCCGCCACCTCACCGAAGCGCTCCGGCCAGCGGTGCGCCTCGGCCCACTCCTCGGCCGGGAACGGCGCGACCAGGGCGGCGCTGCGGCGCAGGGTGTCCGGCGGGTACAGGCCCAGCAGGCCCCAGTTGAGCCGCCAGCCGCCGCCGCGCTCGGTGGCCCCGACCTCCGGCTCCACGGCGTAGCGGTGCCCGCAGCCGGAGATGTCCAGGCCGATCAGGTCCAGGTCGGTCAGGTCGAGGCCGTCGGCGGCCAGCACCAGGGCGAGCTTGCCGCCGTAGGAGTGGGCCACGACGCCGACCCCGCCGCCGGTGTCGTGGCGGGCGGCGAAGTCGGCGAGGGCGCGGCGGAGGACGGCGGCCTGCCCGTCGAGGCCCAGGCCCGCCGGGAACACCTCCGCGGAGCGCCCGTAGCCGGGGCGGTCCACGGCCAGCACCGTCCAGCCCAGGGCGGGGCCCAGGGTCGTCAGGGCGTCGGCCCCGTCGCCGACGCCCGCGAAGTACCCGGCCCGCATCCCGCCGCCGTGCAGGGCGAGCACCACCCCGCGCGGCGGGCGGTCCGCGGGCTCGGCCAGCAGCGCCGAGACGGGGACACCGCCCGCGTCCAGCTCGACCTCCCCAGTGGTGGGTCGGATACCGGTGTGCGCCACGGTGTCTCCCGTCCGGCTCGGGTCACCGCCGGGCGGTGACCTGCTGCTCCAGTGCTTCGGCGTAGTCCTGCTCGGTCTGCGCGCCGACCATCGGCGGCCCGCCCGCGACGCGGACCTGCGGCACGGCGTGCACGCCCCCGGCGCGGACCCGCGCCAACTCCGCGCGCAGGTCGTCGTCGCCGCCCACCGGCGGGGTGACGCCGACCTCGGCGGCGATCGCGGCGAGCACGTCCGGGTCGCCGATGTTGGCGCCGTCGGTGAGGTAGGCGCGGAACAGCCGCTCCACGGCGGCCTCGCCCGCGCCCTGCTCCGCCGCCGCGGCAGCGAGGCGGTGGGCGCGGAAGGTGTTGACGTGCACGGCCCGGTCGAAGTTGAACTCCAGCCCGTCCTTGGCGCCCACCTCGGCCATGGAACCGGTGGCCTCGGCGACCTTCCAGCGGCTGCCGAAGAACCGCTCGTGCACGTCGCGCAGCGGCTCGCCCTCCACCGGGGCGTCCGGGCTGACCTGGAACGGGTGGAACCGCACCTGCACGGCCACCCCGCGCTCGCGCAGGGTGGCCGCCGCCCGCTCGAACCTGGTGAAGCCGAGGTAGGAGTGGACGCAGGTGAGGTCGAGGGTGAAGTCGACCGGCACCGTCGTCGTCTCTGGCATGTCGTCGGACCTTTCGGGATCGGTGCCGCCCGGGGGCGCGACCGCGTCCGACGCGCCGCTAGCCGATCGGGCTCGCGGTGATCTCCGCGATCACGGTGCAGCGCAGGTATTCCGGTGGCGCGGTTTCCAGGAGGGCTAGTTCCTCCTGCCCCTCGGCGATCCGCGGATCGCGCATCCAGGCGGCGTAGGCGGTGTCGCTGTCCCACTTCGGGTGGTTCACGAACAGTGTGCCATCCCGGCTGAGGAACGGCGTGGCCGAGATGAAGCCGGGGAATGACTTCTTCCACCCGGCGCTCTCCCGCAGCAGGTCGAGCACCCGGTCCGCCGCCCCCTCGGCGAGGTGGCGGATCGCCACGACCACCACCTCGGGGTCGGCCCCCGCGGCGGGGCCCTCGATGCCGGGTTCGGCGCGCCCGGCGAACACGGTGCCGACGTCGACCCCGGGCCAGTCCCCGATGCCGCGCAGCCGCTCGCAGTCGGGGTTGTCCAGGAAGGACCGGGTGTACTCCTCCTCGCCCGCCCACTCCCCCTGGTCGACCAGGGTGGTGCCGTCGTCGGCGAGGTGCAGGGTGGCGGAGCGGAAGCCGGGCGCGTGCCGCAGGTGCGCGCTGACCTCCTCGGTCCAGGTGCGGGCCAGTCGGTCGGCGGTGGCCCTGCCGTCGGTGCGCAGGATGCCGAAGGTGGTGTGCTCGCCTGAGCTGTGCGGTGCCATCGGTGCGGAGTCCTCCTCGGCGTCAGCGGAAGGCGTCCACGCGCTCGTGGACCCACTCCCGGAAGGTGGCGGCGGGGCGGCCGGTGACCTCGGCCACGACGTCGGAGCCGACCTCCGGTTCCTTGGTCAGCGCGGCGAAGTAGTCCAGCGCGCCATCGGCGTAGGAGGGCGGCCACCCCGTGTCGACCATGGCACGGCGGGCGTCGTCGTGCTCGACGTCGACCCAGCCGATGGGCCTGCCGAGGACCTCGCCGATGATCTCCACCTGGCGGGCCTGCGACAGCTCCTCGGGGCCCGACACCAGCAGCGCGCGCCCGCCGAGACCGCCGGTGACCAGCGCCTCGGCCCCCACCGCGGCCAGGTCGCGCTCGTGCACGGAGGTGCGGGTGGCCGCGCCGTAGGGGAACCGGACCACGTCCCCGCCGCGCACCTGCCCGGCGAAGCCCACCGCGTTGGCGAAGAACCCGGTGGTGCGCAGGAAGGTCCACTCCGCGCCGGTGGGCTCCAGCAGCGACTCCAGGTAGGCGTGGCAGTTGTTGTCCACCGGTTCGAGTCCGATGTGGACACCGACGGAGGACACCAGCGCCACCCGCCGGGGCACCGAGGTGATCTTGGCCACCACGGCCGGGGCGGTGGTGGTGTCCAGGGTGAAGAACGGCCACATCAGGAACACCCCGTCGGCGCCGTCGAGCGCGGCGTCGACGCTGTCGGGGTCCCCGAGGTCGCCGTGGAACACCTCCACCCCGGCGGGCAGCCGCCCGGCGTTCGGGTCGTCGGGCAGCACGAGCGCGCGCACCCGCGCGCCCCTGGCCAACAGCTCGGCCGCGGCGTGCGGGCCGACGTTGCCGGTGGCGGCGGTGATCAGGACGGTGGGCTGGTCGGACACGGTTCTGCCTCTCCTGGTGCGGGGTGGTGGTGCCGGATCGCTGCGGGCCGGGGGTCACTGCCCGCTGAGCGTCACTGGGGCGGGTTGCCGTGCTTGCGCTCGGGCAGGGCGGCGTGCTTGGCGCGCAGCATGGCCAGCGCGCGGACCAGCACCGAGCGGGTTTCCCCGGGGGCGATGACGTCGTCGACCAGGCCGCGCTCGGCGGCGTGGTAGGGGTGCATCAGCTCGGCCCGGTACTCCTTGATCCGCTGGGCGCGCACCGCGGCCGGGTCGTCGGCCTCGGCGATCTCGCGGCGGAACACCACGTTGGCCGCGCCCTCCGCGCCCATCACCGCGATCTCGTTGCCCGGCCAGGCCAGCGCCAGGTCGGCGCCGATGGACCGGGAGTCCATCACGATGTAGGCGCCGCCGTAGGCCTTGCGCAGCACCAGCGAGACGCGCGGGACGGTGGCGTTGCAGTAGGCGTAGAGCAGCTTCGCGCCCCGGCGGATGATGCCGCTGTGCTCCTGGGACACCCCGGGCAGGAAACCGGGCACGTCGACCAGGGTGACCAGCGGGACGTTGAACGCGTCGCACCACTGCACGAACCGCGCGCCCTTCTCCGAGGCCTCGATGTCCAGCGCGCCCGCGAGCACGGCCGGGTTGTTGGCGACCACGCCGACCAGGCCGCCGTCGAGGCGGGCCAGCGCGCACACCAGGTTGCCCGCCCAGCCGGGGTGCACCTCCAGGAAGTCGCCGTCGTCGACGACCTCCTCGATGACCCGGCGCACGTCGTAGGCGCGGCCCTGGTCGGCGGGCACGATCTCGGCGAGCACGTCGGTGGGGCGGTCGGGCGGGTCGTCGCCGCGCAGCACCGGGGGCAGCTCGCGGTTGTTGGCGGGCAGCATGGACAGCAGGTGGCGCACGTCGGCGAGGCACTCGCGCTCGTCGTCGTAGGTGAAGTGCGCCACCCCGGAGCCGGTGGCGTGCACGTCGGCCCCGCCGAGGCCGTCCTGGGTGATCTCCTCGCCGGTGACCGCGCGGACCACGTCCGGGCCGGTGATGAACATCTGCGAGGTGCCGCGCACCATGAAGACGAAGTCGGTCAGCGCGGGCGAGTACGCCGCCCCGCCCGCGCACGGGCCGAGCATGACGCTGATCTGCGGGATGACCCCGGAGGCGCGGGTGTTGCGCTGGAAGATGCCGCCGTAGCCCGCGAGCGCCTGCACGCCCTCCTGGATGCGCGCGCCCGCCCCGTCGTTGAGCGAGACCAGCGGGGCGCCCGCGGCCTCGGCCAGGTCCATCACCTTGTGGATCTTCTGCGCGTGCGCCTCGCCGAGCGCGCCGCCGAAGACGCGGAAGTCGTGGGCGTAGACGAACACGGTGCGCCCCTCGACCTCGCCCCACCCGGTGATCACCCCGTCGGTGTGCGGTCGCCGGTCCTCCATGCCGAACCCGACCGCGCGGTGCCTGCGCAGCGGTTCGACCTCGGTGAACGAGCCCTCGTCGAGCAGCAGGTCGATCCGTTCCCTGGCGGTGAGCTTGCCCTTGGCGTGCTGGGCGGCGGTGGCGCGTTCGCTCGGACCGCGGCGGACCTCGGCCTTGAGCGCGGTCAACTCCTCGATCTGGTGCAGCACGGTGTGCTCCTTCACTGGGAAGTCGGGTGCGGGGACTCATCGCCCCGGGAGAGCAGGCCCGCCAGACCGGCGGCGGCGCCCACCGCGGCGACGGCGGTGAGCACGGCGACCGCGGCGCCCCCGGTGGAGACGACCAGGGCGGGGACGACGACCGCCCCGACCTGCACGGCGGTCTGGTAGGCGCCGCCGGTCGCGGCCCGCTCGACGGCCCCGGCCCCGGACAGGGCGGTGGCGTTGAGGGCGGCGAAGGCGAGCACGAAGCCCGCCGCCACCAGCAGCAGCGCGGGCAGCACACCGAGCGGGTAGTCCGACAGCGCGCCGGGGCGCAGCAGCAGGGCGCAGCCCGCCGCGGGTGCGAGCGCGCCCGCCGCGATCAGCCGCCGGGCGCCGACGCGGCGGACCAGGTCGCCGGAGAACGGCGCGGCGACCGCGAGCGGCAGGCTGGCGGGCAGCAGGGCCAGTGCGGTGGTCAGCGGCGACCAGCCCGCGCCCTGCCAGCGCAGCGACAGCAGCAGCAGGAGCCCGACGTTGACGCCGTTCATCGCCGCCGCGGTCACCGCCGCCCCGGCCAGGGCGCGGTCGCGCAGCACGGCGGGCGGGACGAGCGGGGAGGACGCGCGGCGCTCGACGGCGGCGAACCCGGCGGCGAGCACCGCCGCGGCGAGGAGCCAGGGCGCGGGAGCCGCTGATCCGGCGCCCACCGCGAGCGCGGTCAGCGCACCGGCGAGCAGCAGCGCCCCCGGCGGGTCGAACCGGCCGTGGGCGGGTTCGTCCGCCGGGATCAGCCGGGCGCCCGCGGCGGCCAGCACCAGCACCACCGGGGCCGGGGCGGCGAGCGCCCACCGCCAGTCCACGGTGGACAGCGCGCCGGAGAGCAGCAGCCCGGTGGCGAAGCCCGCGCCGCCGCAGAGCGCGTACACCGAGACCGCCCGGTCGCGGGCGGGTCCGGCGGGGAAGGCCGCGCCGATGATGGCCAGGCCGGTGGGGGCGGTGAGCGCGGCGCAGGCCCCCTTGACCACCCTGGCCGCGACCAGGGTCACCGGGTCGCCCGCCAGCCCGGCCACCACCGAGGCGGCGGCGAACACGACCAGGGCGCCCAGGTAGACCCGGCGCCTGCCCAGCAGCGCCACCGCCCGCCCACCGGCCAGCAGCAGGCCGCCGAAGCCGAGGGCGAAGCCGGTGACCGGCCAGTGCGCCGCGGCGGGGGCCAGGCCCACCCCCGCCGCGGCCGTGGGCGCGGCCACCACCAGCGCCGAGACCTCGACCGCGTCGATGAGCATGTTGGCCGCCAGCACGAGCAGCAGCCCCCAGCCCGCCGCGGGCGGCGCACCCGGTCGCCTGCCGGTCCGGTCCGGTGCGGTCACGGTGTCCCCTCCCCTGGTCGGTGTGGCCGGTCAGCCGAGCAGGCTGCCGCCGGAGGCGTCGACGAAGGCCCCGGTGATCCAGCGGGCCTCCTCGGACACCAGGAACGCCACCACGTCGGCGACGTCCTCCGGTTCGCCGACCCGACCCAGCGCCGACAGTCGCGCCATCTGCTCGACCACCTGCGGCATGTCGAACACCGGGTTGCCGTTGCGGGTGATGCCCGGGGCCACCGAGTTCACCGTGATGCCGCGCGGGCCCAGGTGCTTGGCGAAGTGCCTGGCCAGTTGCTCGACCGCGCCCTTGCTCATCGCGTAGGCGATCTCCTGCGGGTTGGCGACCCTGGTCAGGCCGGAGGAGATGTTCACGATCCGGCCGCCGTCGGGCATGATCCGCAGCGCGCGCTGGATGGTGAAGAACGGCGCCTTGGCGTTGACGGCGAAGATCCGGTCGAACTGGTCGGGGGTGGTGGCCTCCGGCTCCACCCCGCCCATGGTGCCCGCGTTGTTGACCAGGATGTCGAGCACGGCGGCCCCGGTGCGCTCCTTGAGCCCGCGTTCGACGCCGAGGAACAGCTCGTGCACGTCGCCGGGCACGCCCAGCTCCGCCCGCACCGCGAAGGCCCGGCCGCCCTCGCGCTCCACGGTCTCCACGGTGTCCTTGGCGGCCACGTCGTCGCTGGTGTAGTGGACGGCGACCAGCGCGCCCTCCCTGGCCAGCCGCAGGGCGGTCGCCCGCCCCATGCCCCGGCTGGAGCCGGTGACCAGTGCCGTCTTGCCGGTGAACCTGCCCATCGTCTGCCGCTCCCTGTCGTCGGTGTGGCGCGCGCCGTCTGGGGTCGCGCGACCGTTGCGGGTGGTGCTGGGGTGGGTGGTGCTCGGGTGGGTGCTCGGACCCGTGGTGCCGGGCCATTCGGTCCCGGGTCCGCCGCGCCGCGCGGTGGGCACGCCGAACCAGCGGTCGAGCGCGGGCACCGGGTCGCCCTCGCCCGCCCACACCACGTGCCCGTCCGGGCGCACCAGCAGTGCCGGGGCCGGGGCGTCCCGAGTGGACCCGACCGCGGTGGTGACCCGGTCGGCCCAGGGGTCCGCGGCGGCGCGCAGCCGCTCGGCGGCCCCGGTGTCGGTGACCAGCAGCAGGCCCCGGCCGCCGCGCAGCAGCTCGGCGACCGTGCGCTCGCTCGACTGACCGGCGACCGCGAGCCGCAGCGGCGGCACCGGGGCGCCGAGCAGCGGGTGCTCGCCGGGGCCGACGTCGTAGCGGGTGCCGAGGCCGCTGATCGCACCGGCCAGGTGCTCGCGCGTTCCCGGGTACGCCATCAGCTCGGCGACGACGTCGCGCACCGGTTCGACCTCGGGGCCGCCGAACAGCAGCAGCGCCTGCGCGGCGATGTCGGCCAGGGTGCGCGCGCCCACCGCGTGCCGCTCGGCGTGGTAGCTGTCGAGCAGCCCGGGCCCGGCGAGGCCGCGGACCTGGGCGGCCAGCTTCCAGCCCAGGTTCACCGCGTCCTGCAACCCCAGGTTGAGCGCCTGCCCGCCCACCGGGAGCTGCCGGTGGGCGGCGTCGCCCGCGAGCAGCACCCGGCCGTCGCGGTAGCGCGCGGCCTGGCGGTTGGTGTCGTCGAACCGGTTGAGCCACAGCGGTTCGCCGTGCCCGATGTCCTCGCCGGTGACCCGCCGCCAGGTGTCGACCACCTCGGCGAAGGTCGGCTCGCCCCGGTCGGGGCCGGGCGCGCGGCCGAACTCGTGCGCCATGACCCGGGTGACGCCGTCGCCGCGCCGGGCGGCGACGGCGAACCCCTTCTCCAGCCGCTGGAACCGCCGGTCGGGGATGTCGATGCCCGCGACGTCCGCGCGCACCAGCTCCCGCACCGCCCCGGTGCCGGGGAAGGGGATGCCCGCCAGCTCGCGCACGGTGCTGTCCTGCCCGTCGCAGCCGACCACGCACAGCGCCCGCAGCCGGACCGGTCCGCGCGGGCCGTCGGCGGTGACCTCCACGTGGTCGGCGCCGACCGACAGCCCGCGCACCGCGTGCCCCCGGCGCAGGTCGGCGCCGAGGCCGACCGCCCAGTCCCGCAGCACCCGCTCGGTGGTGGTCTGCGGCACCTTCCACTGGCCGGGGTGCGCGCCGGGCAGGGTGAGGTCGAGCGGAATCCCGCCGAAGTGGCCCCTCGGCTCGTTCGGCGGGTTCCCCAGCGCCGCCACCAGCCCCCGGCTGTCGAGCACGTCCATGGTCCTGGCGTGCAGCGTGGAGGCGCGGGACTCGGTGGTCGGCTCGGGCAGCCGCTCCAGCACGACCACCTCGGCCCCGCCCAGGCGCAGCTCACCGGCCAGCAGCAGCCCGACCGGACCCGCGCCGACGACGACCACCTGCGTGTCGGTCCTCCCGGTCGTCGTCACGGCGCTCACCCCCGCGACTGCTCGGCGTGGGCCTTGGCGTGGCCGAGGGTGGCCAGGCTGTTGGTGCTCAGCGCCGTGGTCACGTACTCCTTCGCCTGTTCCACGGTGGCGTCCGGGCCGAGCACCGCCGCGATGTTCTCCGTGCGCAGCACCACGGTGTGCTGGGAGGTGGCGGTGGTGACGCCGTCCCGCTCGGTGAACGTCCACACCCCCGTGTGCAGGTCCATCAGCGCGGGCAGGGTCACCTGCTTGTAGGCGATCCGGTGGTGCGGCAGGCACACCCGGTAGGACTCGGTGGTGTGCGTCGACCCGTCCTTGGCGCGGGTGTCCATCCGCAGGTTCTGCAAGCCGGGCGCGGGCTCCCGCAACCGCACCTCGGCCACGTGCGGCAGCCGCTGCGCCCACAGGTCGGCCCGGTCGATGAAGTCGTAGACGTCGCGGGCCGAACCGCGCACCTCGACGCTGTCCTCGAACGAGAACGTCCACTCCCTGGCCGCGTACAGCGACTCCACGGTGGACTTGAGCGCCGCCAGTTCGGTGCGCGAGTTGCGGTCGACCGCCTCGTCGATCCAGGCCAGGCCCGCCGGGTCGTCGTCGACCGCGCGGTAGTCGTGCCGCAGCCGGACCCTGGCGCCCTCGGGGTGCTCCTCGACGATCCAGGTGCCGCCCATCTGCGCCACCGGCGGGGTGGAGACCTGCTGGCGGAACTCGATGCGCAGGCCCGCCCGGTCCAGGGCCCGCCGCGAGGTCCAGTGCTTGGGCTCGCCGTTGGCGGTGGCCCAGATCCGGATGAGCTCGGCCTGCGAGCCCAGGTCCTCGCGCTCGACGAAGATCGTCGGCGGGAACAGCCTCGGCCAGTTCTCCACGTCGGCCAGCAGCCGGTAGACCTCCTCGGCGGGGGCGGCGACGGTGATCTCGTGCTCGACCTCGGTGAGGCCGGGCGGCTCGGTCTGGGTGGACATGCGGTGCCCTCCTGTCGTCGGGTCGGTCAGAAGTTGCCCAGGCCGCCGCAGACGTTCATCGCCTGCGCGGTGATGGAGGCGGCGGTGCCCGACACCAGGTAGCCGACCAGGCCCGCCACCTCCTCGGGGGTGGAGTAGCGGCCCAGCGGGATCTTGGCCTGGAACTTCTTGAGGATGGCGTCCTCGCTGGTGCCGTAGGCCTCGGCGTAGCCGGAGCGCACCCTGGCCGCCATCGGGGTCTCCACGTACCCGGGGCACACGGCGTTGACGGTGATCCCGGTGGGCGCCAGCTCGTTGCCCAGCGCCTTGGTGAAGCCGACGACGCCGTGCTTGGACGCCGAGTACGGCGCGCCCAGCACCACGCCCTGCTTGCCCGCGGTGGAGGCGATGTTGATGATGCGGCCGCGCTCCCTCTGCCGCATCCCGCCCGCGGTCAGCACCTCCCTGGTCATCCGGAAGACGCTGCCGAGGTTGGTCTCGATCACGTCCTCCCACAGCTCGTCGGCGATCTCGGCGGTGACCCCGCCCCCGCTGCGGCCCGCGTTGTTGACCAGCACGTCGACCGGTCCGTAGCGGTCGACAGCGGCCTGGACGAAGGCCTTGACCTCCGCGCCGGAGCGGACGTCCACCGTGGTCCCGTCCACCTCGAACCCCTCGGCGCGCAGCTCGGCGGCGGTGGCCGCCACCGAGTCGGCGCTGCGGGCGCCGATGAAGACCGCGTGCCCGGTGCTGCCCAGCAGCCGCGCGACGGCCAGCCCGATGCCACTGGTGGCGCCGGTGACCAGCGCGACCGGCTTGTCCTGCGTCATGTCCCCGTCCTCCTGCTCGTGTCTCGCGGTCGTCGTCAGACGGTGGCCGACAGCCGGGCGTTGACCGCCTCGACCATGGCGCGCGGCGTGCGGTGCTCGGTGACGGTGTCGTCGTCGAGGGTGATGCCGTACTCCCGCTCGATCAGGCCGCAGGTCTCCAGCAGCGCCAGCGACTCGTAGCCCAGCTCCTCGAAGTCGGTGTCGAGGATGTCGCCGCTGAGGTCGACGGTCTCGTCCGCTCCCGCCCCTTCGGTGAGGATGCGGGTCAGGTCGTCCACGGTGAACCTCTGCTCGGGCATGGCTGTGCTCCTCGGGTGTCGAAAGGTGTGTGTTCGTCCGATGTGGACTTGCTGGCGCGTGGCGGTGCCACCGCGCGGTTCGGTGCGGGTCGCGTCAGTCGGTGCCGCGCACGACCACGGCCGAGTTGAACCCGCCGTGGCCCCTGGCCAGCACCAGGGCGGTGCGCACCGACGCGGGCCGGGGCTGGTGCAGCACCAGGTCGAGCCCCAGCCCCGGGTCGGGCGAGGTGTTGGTGGTGGGCGGGATCAGGCCCTCCTCGATGGCCAGCAGCGCGGTGGCCACGTCGAGCGGGGCCGCCCCGGAGCAGAGCCTGCCGATCATGGTCTTGGGCGCGGTGACCGGCACCCCGCGCGGTCCGAACAGGCCGGTGATGACCTCCGCCTCCACCCGGTCCAGCTCGGGGACCCCGGCCGCGTCGGCGAACACCACGTCCACCTCGTCGGCGGCCACCCCCGCGTCGGCCATGGCCAGCTCCGCCGCGCGGCGCAGCCCCGGTTCCCGGCCGGAGCCGGGCGCGGGGTCGAAAGTGGCCCCGTAGCCCGCCAGCTCGCCGTAGGCGCGGGCGCCGCGCTCGACGGCCCGCTCGGCGTCCTCCATCACCAGGATCGCCCCGCCCTCACCGGGCACGTGCCCGGCGGCGTCGGGGTCGAACGGCACGAACGCGCGCTCGGGGTCCTCGACGGTGCTGAGCCTGCCGCCCGCGAGCTGCGCCACCCACCCCCACGGGCAGATCGGGGCATCGATGCTGCCGGAGAGGATGAGCGGGGTGCCCTTGCGGATCTGCCTGCGCGCCTGGGCCAAGGCGTCCAGCCCGCCCGCCTGGTCGCTGACCACCACCCCGCTGGGGCCCTTCATCCCGTTGCGGATGGAGATCTGGCCGCTGTTGACCGCGTAGAACCAGGCGAAGGACTGGTAGGCGCTGACGTGCTGGCTGCCCATGCTCCACAGCTTGCGCAGCTCGTTCTGGCCGAACTCGAACCCGCCGGAGGAACTGGCGGTGATCACGCCCATCTCGTAGGCGTCGAAGGACGCCGGGTCGGCCTTGGCGTCGGTGAGCGCCCAGTCCGCGGCGGCCAGGGCGATCCTGGTCATCCGGTCGGTCTGCGGCAGCAGCCTGCTCGGCAGGTGGTCGGCCGCGGTGAACCCGGTGATCTCCCCGGCCAACCGCGCCGGGTAGGGCGTCGGGTCGAACCGGGTGACCCGGCCGATCGCGTTGCGGCCGACCCTGGTGGCCGACCAGTAGTCGTGGGTGCCGACGCCGTTGGGCGCGGCGGCACCGATTCCGGTGACGACGACCTTCGGCTTCGCCGAGGTGGTCACGCCGGTGGTCATGGGGTCCTCCGGTCGGGTCGGGCGAGCACGATGGCGCTCTGGAAGCCGCCGAAGCCGCTGCCGACGCTCAGCACGGTGTCGGTGCGGTGCTCCCGGGCGGTGATCGGGACGTAGTCCAGGTCGCACTCCGGGTCCGGGGTGCGCAGGTTGGCCGTGGGCGGGACCACGCCGTACTCCATCGCCAACGCGGAGGCGGCGATCTCGATGGAGCCGATGGCCCCGAGGGAGTGGCCCACCATCGACTTGATGGAGCTGACCGGCGTGCGCCGGGCGTGCTCGCCGAGGGCGCGCTTGAACGCGGCGGTCTCGTGCCGGTCGTTCTGCTTGGTGCCGGACCCGTGCGCGTTGACGTAGTCGACGTCGGTCGGGTCCACCCTGGCCTCGTCCAGGGCCACCCGGATCGCCTCGGCCATCTCCGCGCCGTCGGGGCGCAGGCCGGTCATGTGGAAGGCGTTGCAGCGCGAGGCGTACCCGGCGACCTCGGCGTAGACGTGCGCGCCCCGGCGCAGCGCCGCGCCCAGCTCCTCCAGCACGAACACCGCCGCGCCCTCGCCGAGCACGAACCCGTTGCGGGAGCGGTCGAACGGCCGCGACGCGGTGGCCGGGTCGTCGTCGCGCGGGGTGGTGGCCTTGATCGCGTCGAAGCAGGCCAGGGTGATCGGCGAGATCGGCGCGTCGGTCGCCCCGGCCACCACCACGTCGGCGGTGCCCTCGCGGATCAGCTCGACCGCGTGCCCCACCGAGTCGATGCCCGAGGTGCAGCCGGTGGACACGACCGAGACCGGGCCCTCCGCGCCGACCGCCCAGGCCACCTCGGCGGAGAACGAGCTGGGCACGAAGTGGTCGTAGAGGTGCTTGGTCGCGTACCGGTGGTCGACCAGCTCCAGCCTGCCCCCGTCGGACACGACGCGGTACTCCTGGTCCAGGCCCATGGTGGCGCCGACCGCGCTGCCGATGGTGACCCCGGTCCGGTGCGGGTCGAGGTCGACGAACTCCAGCCCGGAGTCCGACACCGCCTCCCGCGCCGAGACCACGGCGAGCTGCGCGGCCCGGTCCATCCGCCGGACCTGCTGCGGCGACAGGCCGCTCTGCTCCGGGTCGAAGTCGATCTCCGCCGCGACCCGGGAGCGGAACCCGGACGCGTCGAAGGTGCTGATCGCCCTGGTCGCGGTGCGGCCGTGGGAGAGCAGGTCCCAGAACGCCTTCGTGCCGACCCCGCCCGGCGCGGTCACGCCGATGCCGGTGATCGCCACCCGCCTGCCGCTCACCTGTCCCCCTCCCAGGAGTAGAAGCGCTCGGCCATGGCGTCCTTGGGCGAACGCCAGGTGGCCGGGTCGTAGGCGTCGATGAACGGCTTGAGGTCCTCGCTGATGCCGATGAACCTCGGGTCGAACTTGGCCTCCTCGATCAGCTCGCCGCCGTTGTCCGCGTCGAAGTCCTGCAGGTGGAAGTACAGGCCCCGGTAGGAGAAGAGCTGGCGCCTGCGGGTGCCCATGCGGTGCGGCATGTCGGTGGCGTCGAAGTCGCCGAACAGGTCGGCGACCTTCGCACTGGACCCCGGGTCCATCCTGGCCACGATCAAGGTGCTGTGCATCCCTGCATCCCCTTACGTCGCAAGCGTTCCGATGCCGACGACGATGTCGGCGACTTCCACCGGAGAAGCGGGAGAGGCTGTTTTTCCCCCGCTGTCAGAACATCCGGTGGAACTGTCACCATCGTCGGCCGCCGGGCTCCGACCGGTCAAGGCGCTGCGCTACAGGGCTGTGTCAAGTCCCGTCAAGTCCCGTCACGACTCGTCAAACCCGGCGGTCGCACGGTCGACGGTCGCGTGGTCGGCGCAGCCCATCCGGAACCCGACGCCGCGCACGGTGATGATCCAGTCCCGCGACCCGAGCTTGTTGCGCAGGCTGCTGACGTGGGTGTCGATGGTGCGCGCGGACTCCATCCAGGTCTCCGCCCAGACCCGCGACATCAACTGCTTGCGGGAGACCACCCTGTCCGGTTGGGACGCCAGCAGGTACAGCAGGTCGAACTCCTTGCGGGTCACCGCGACCCGCTCGTCGCCCAGGCGCACCTCCCTGGCGTGCCCGTCGATGCGCAACCGCCCCCGCGAGACCTGTTTCGGCACCGCCGGGGTGGGCCGCACCCTGCGCAGGACGGCGTCCATCCTGGCCAGCAGCTCGCGGAAGCCGTACGGCTTGACCAGGTAGTCGTCGGCGCCCGCCTGCAGGCCGAGCACCCGGTCCAGTTCGGTGTCGCGCCGGGTCACCGCGATGACCGGCAGGTCACCGGCCGCGCGGATGCTGCGACACACCTCGAGCCCGTCGATGTCGGGCAGTTCTAAGTCGAGCAGGACGAACTCGGCCTGGTGGAACGCCTTGAGCCCCGCGGCACCGGTGCCCACGACCGACACCTCGTACCCGTGCCGCGACATCCCGTTCACCAGGGACTCCGCGTCGACCCGATCGCTCTCGATCACAAGAACGCGCACTGCTGGCTCCTTGTCGGTGATGGAGCCGGAAGACCCGCCGGACCACCGGCACCCCCTTGGTCGTTCACCTCAGTACGCGCGCGGACCCCGGCCGCCGAATTGCACTGCACTGTGCAGGGCAAACCGGCGCCCGCGCGGGAGCACCCGACAGGTGTCGGGCGCAGCGGGGACATGGTCGTCGCGTCGGTCAGCCGGGAGGGGTCGCCGCCCACGTCCCGGTGCGGTCACACACCGCCGATCACCACCACGGTGAAACCGATTGCCCCCACTTTCACCGTTGCGATTGTTGCCCAACCTTTTACCCTCCGAACACTTATTGTGACCCGGGTCACAGCACGTTACGCAGGACACAGGCAGATCACGAAGAGTGTTCAACCAAAGTCGAACCCCGACGGAAGAAGGCGGTCAATAACAGCGATTCGAGACGTCCTCGCAGCTCAGCGCCCCGTTGCCGAACACCGGCAAGTGATGGAGCAGTTCAAACCCCCACTCCAGTGAAGCCGATCACAAATCGACAACCGGTCGTGCGAGCCGGACTCAGGACTTCTCAGCAGGGCTTTCGGACGAAGACCCAAGAAACGATTGCCGCGTCCGAGACCATCCCGGCAACGGTTTCACGCAGGTCATCGCACCGGGTGCCGCCGACCGCGGAAACCCGCGCGCCGGACCATGATCATCGGGCTAGGATCGCGGACCGTACGGACCCCGACCCGGGAGGAACGCACCGTGGAACTCGCCGTGTTCGGCGCCAGCGGTCCGACGGGACTGCTGCTCACCCGGCGCGCGCTCGACGCAGGCCACCGGGTCACCGCGGTGACCAGGCGACCGGCCGACTTCCCGCTCACCGCCCCCGGGCTGACCACCGCCGGGGGCGACGTGCGCGACCCGGACGCGGTGCGCGCGGCCATCGCGGGCAGCGACGCGGTGGTCTCGACCATCGGCGTCCCCTACAGCCGCAAGCCGATCACCGTCTACTCCGCGGGCATCACCACCATCACCCGGGCCATGGCCGACCTCGGCGTCCGCCGCCTCGTCTGCGTCAGCTCCCGCGCCGTCGACCCGACCCCCGCCCCCGGCGACGGCCCGTTCGAGCGCCGGGTCGTCGACCCGCTGCTGCGCCTGGCGGGCCGGACCCTCTACACCGACATGCTCCGCATGGAGGACGCCGTCCGCGCCACCGACCTGGAGTGGACGGTCCTGCGCCCCAACGGCCTGTTCGACACGACCACCACCAGCGACTACCTCGTCTCCCCCACCCTCCCGGCGGGCCGCTTCACCGCCCGCCCCGACCTGGCCGACGCCCTCCTGCGCGAGGCGGAGCACAGCCACCACCCCTGCCGGACGGCCTGGGTCGTCACCACCACCGGCGTCCCCACCACCCGCCAGATCATCGCCAGGGAAGCCTTCGGCATCGGCAAGTGACCCCGATCAGCCGTTCTCAGGCAGAGCCAAGGGGAATCGGCAACCCGGATGTCCCGTTCCGTTCGCCTGCCAGGGTGCGACATGGACAGCCGGACACCCCACCCCCGCTACACCCGCAACCCCGGCACCGGCGCCCCAGCCGCCACCGCGGAAACCACCGGCGTGGCACACCAGGAGATCGACCGCGACACCTCATGGGTGGCACTGCCCGCCCGGCGACAACCCGGGTGGTCGTGAGCGCAACGCCTCCGGGCGACCACCGGAAGTCGTCCACCGATCCCGAGACCACCGGCGAGCACCGATTCGGAAGACCATGAGCGAAACTCCTGCCCGGTACGACGTGGTCGAGGCCACCGTGACCCGGCACCTCCACTACGGCCTCGTCGTGGTCGGTCCGTTGGACCTGCCGGGGTACGTCGACAGCGACCACATCCGGGACTGGGCTCAGCGGGAACAACCGTGGCCGGAGGTGGGATCACGCATCAGGGGGGTTGTCCTCGGGTACACGTCGGTCCGGCCGGCCCCCACACGCCTGCGCGTGACGGCTCGTCCAGGAGACATCGCCCTGGTGGAATCCGTCGATGACCCGGACGAGGCGCTGCGCACCTGGAGGGACACCTCACCGAAGGGGGCGCGGGCGGCCGAGGTGCTGTTGCGCTCGGCCCACGCCATCCCCCTCCTGCGCTGGGCGCTCACCCGGGCTCCGGACGGCGACGACCACCGCACGGCCTCTGCCATCCTCGCTGACGCCCCACCTGCGATCCGGGAACAGTGCCTGGGTTCTCAAGCTTGATCCCCGGGAACCGGAGGTGAACTCCGGAGCGGCCACCAGGTGGGCCAGCCGTCTCGTGCCATGGGGGGTTTTCATCGGAGCGGAACCCCGAACTCCACCCGGGCGCGCGGTGTGCGAACCGCTGACAATCGAATGAAAGATGTCCCCGGGAAGGAGAAGCGCGCACAACAGCTTCTTCCCACTCGGCGGACCCGACCACGGCCCGGTCCTTCCTGGGCAGTGACGTCCAGGGTGGACCCATCCCGTGGACCGCCGGTTGTGGACACAGGGGGTGCGCTCGGCCGTTCGGCCCTGTACACGGTTGGGGGTTGCTGTTGGGATGGCCGCATGTATGACGCTGTTGTGATTGGTGGTCGGTGCGCGGGCGCCGCTGTCGGGACGCACCTGGCCCGGCAGGGGCGCCGGGTGTTGGTGGTGGACCGGTCGCGGTTTCCCAGTGACGTGTTGTCCACGCACTTCATCTGGCCGCACGGTGCTTCCCACCTGAACCGGCTCGGTGTGCTGGACCAGGTCCGAGCCGTGACACCCGCGCACACCGAGGTGACCATCGTCAACGACGGGATCGCCCTGCGCGGCAGCGTTCCCGAGGAGCTCCTGCGCAACCAGTTCCGGTTGCTGCACGGTGATGACCACGGGATCACCACGGAGTACTTCTCGGTCCGCAGGCACGTGCTGGACAAGATCCTGATCGACAACGCGGTCGAGGCGGGGGTGGAGTTCCGCGAGGGGTACACCGTCAAGGAGCTGCTGCGCGACGACGACGGCACCGTTGTCGGCATCGAGGGGCGGGACGGCACGGTCGAGCACGCGCGGGTGGTGGTCGGGGCCGACGGGCGGAACTCGTTCGTCGCGCGCGCCCTGGGCATCGGCAAGTCCGACGAGCGGCCCCGGTGCACCTTCGCCTACTGGAGCTACTTCAGCGGCATCCCCGACGCCCCCGCGCAGATCCACCGCCGGGGCAGGTTGGGGATGGCGATGGCCTCGACGAACCACGGGCGGACCATGGTGCTGGCGTGGGGGCCGAGCGAGTGGGCCGCGGGGTTCCGGGCCGACGTCGAGGGCAACTTCCACCGCGCTCTCGGGCTGATCAGCGAGGAGGCGGCGGGCACCGTCGCGGCGGCCACGCGGGAGGAGCGCTTCTACGGGACGCTCGACCAGGCCGCGTACCTGCGGCAGTTGCACGGGCCCGGTTGGGTGCTCGTCGGTGACGCCGAGTCGTTCAAGGACCAGTGCACCGCGCTGGGGATCACCCACGCCCTGCGCGACGCGGAATTGGCCGCGGCGGCGATCGGCCGGTGGCTCGGCGGGGAGTCCGACCGGGACACCGCCATGGCCGGGTACGCAGCCAAGCGGCGCAGCCAGACCGCCGCCGCCTACTACGACTACGTGTGCACGCTCGCGGAGATGAAACCGCTGCGGCACGACGAGTTGCAGCTCTTCTCGACCCTGCGCGGCAACCAGGCCGAGACCGACCGCTTCATCGCCACCCACGTCGACGTGGCGCCGGTCTCGGAGTTCTTCGACCCGTCCAACGTGTTCCTGCTCAACGACACGGCCAGGGAGTCCTCGCGCGACCACGGCGTGTTCGCCGACTTCGAGGCCACCTACCGCGACCACCACCGCAACCCGTTCCAGCGCGCGGAAGCCGAGGGGACCCGATGACCCGCACCGCCGCACACGAACGCGAGGACGGCGAGGTCGTCGCCGCCGTCATCGCCGCGGCCGACACCGCCGCCACCGACCCGCTCGCCGCGGCCAAGGCCGTCGCCGCGGCGGCACGCGAGGTGTCGGACATGATGCGCAACTGGGCCTCGCACATCCCGTGGGAGGATCTGGACGGGTTGGACACCCTCCCGGCGGAAGAGGCGGCCCGGTTCTTCGACGAGGACTACCCGGCGATCCGCGCCGACCTGGAACCGATGTGGGAACCGGCGACGGCGGCCGCGCCCGCGATCGACCCCGACGAGGACCACGCGCTCGACAAGAACGCCTACGACTTCTTCCGGCCCGTCGGCGCCAACCTGCTCGGCCGGACCGAGGAGTTCCACGGCTGGGTGGAAGCGCGCAGGCGCACCGAGACCTGGCAGTACTCCCGGGTCCTGGAGGCGGCGCCCAGCGGGGTCGCCACCATCACCAACGACCTGAGCAAACCCGCCCGGGGCATCAACTTCAACTCGCAGGACTACCTGTCGTTCAACGCCCACCCGGAGATCCGGGAGGCGGCGGTCCGGGCGATGCGCGACTTCGGCCCGCACAGCGCCGGATCGCCAATGGTGCTGGGCAACACCCGCATCTCCGACGAGCTGGAGGCGGCCCTCGGCGCGCTGGTCGGCCTGGAGCACGTGACGCTGTTCTCCAACGGGTGGTCGGCGGGCTTCGGCACCGTCACCGGCCTGGTCCGCCAGGAGGACCACATCCTCATCGACCGCCTCGCCCACTCGTGCCTGCAATCGGGGGCGCGGGCGGCCACCAGGAACATCACCCGCTACACCCACCTCGACGTCGAAGCCGTGCGCACCCACCTGGCCCGCATCCGCGCCACCGACTCCCGCAACGGCATCATGGTGATCACCGACGGCCTGTTCTCGGTGGACGCCGACTGGCCCGACGTCGCCGCCCTCCAGGAGGTCTGCCGCGCCCACGACGCGACCCTGCTCGTCGACGTGGCGCACGACCTGGGTTCGATGGGCCCCGGCGGCACCGGCGTCCTGGGCATCCAGGACATGGTGGGCGAGGTCGACCTGGTCATGGGCGCGTTCTCCAAGACCTTCGCCTCCAACGGCGGCTTCGTCGCGGCCAGGTCCCCCGCGGTGAAGCAGTACGTCAAGATGTTCGCGGGCCCCCACTTCTTCTCCAACGCCCTGTCCCCCGTGCAGACCGCGGTGGTGCTCAAGGCGGCCGAGATCATCCGCACCGACGAGGGCGACGCCCTGCGCGGGCGGCTGTTCTCCGCCATCCACGCCCTGCGCGACGAACTGACCACCCGCGGGCTGACCTGCATGGGTTCCCCGAGCCCGATCGTGCCGGTCCTGATCGGCAACGAGAAGCTGGCCAGGACGGTCAACCGCCTGCTGTTCGACCGCGGGGTGCTGGCGTTCATGGTCGAGTTCCCGGTCACCCCGACCGGCGCCTCGCGCTTCCGGTTGCAGGTGCAGGCCGCGCACGAACCCGAGCAGGCGCGGGAGGCGGCGCGCATCATCGACGGGGCCCTGCGCGACGCGAAGGAGTACCTGTCCAGCGCGTTCGGCAACTCGTTCTAGTACGCGCGGAAAGGCAGGCACACGCGGAAAGGCTGGTACACGTGGAAAGGCCGTGGGCGGGGAGTTCCCCGCTCACGGCCTTGGTCCGGCAGGTCGGATCAGACGTGCACCTTCCAGTGGACGTTCATCCGGTAGGAGGTGCTCGACGCGGTGAACCAGATGGACTTGGTCGAGGTGCGGAGGTTGTCCCAGCCCGCCAGCTTGTTGTTGTCGTACATGTGGGCGTAGCGGTGCGGGATCGTCATGCACGCCTTGGCCGGGGTGAACACGTCGTCCATGAAGAGCTTGATGAGCCAGCCGAGGAGCTTGCCGACGAGCCAGGCGATGACCTTGCCGAGGAGGCCCGCGAGCACCTTGGACAGGTACACGCTCAGCGCGGTGCCGATGAACCCCTCGATCGCGCCGAGGACCTGGGCCTGGACCTTCTCCCAAGCGGCGTTGACGGCGTCGGCGAAGCCGCCGTAGTCGGCGTCGGCCATGAGCAGGACGTCGCAGACGGTGGCGGGGGCGGACGCCTCGTGGCCGATCAGGTTGGCGTAGGAGAACGTCAGCGAGGGCTGGTAGACCTTGATCTCACCCGAGTCGAAGTCGTTCATCACGGTGAACGGGGCGATCTTCTTGGTCACACCCTTGTGGTCCACGGTGCTGCCGCCGAGCCGGATCTCGTCGCCGAAGTACTCGTTGGAGTTCACCGCCTTGATGGAGCTGATCTGCAGGCTCAGGCCCTTGAGCGTCGAATTCGCCGCCGTCGGGTCGACGCCCTCGGCCGCGGCGACGTCCAACGCGTGCCGGGTGGTGGTGGCCGACTCGGCCTGCACCCGGTCCGCCTCGGCCTGGAGGCTGCGGCGCAGGGCCGCCCAGTCGACCGGCAGGTCGCGGAAGGCGCCCTCGAAGCCCAGCCGGGCGTACGCGGCGGGGTCGAGGCGGCCGTAGCGGCCGAACTCGGCGACCCGGGTGTCGACGTCGGCGGCCAGCAGGGACTGGGCGCCGCGGCGGGTCCGCTCCTGGCGCTCGGCGGGCAGCGAGCGCACCCCCGCCTGGAGGATGGACTCGATCGAGCCCGCCGGGAACACCTGGTCCGGGTTGGCCGCGGCGGTGGTCAGCGACAGGCGGAACGCCTGGTCGGCCTCCTGGGCGATGATCAGGGCCTGGGGGTCCCGCAGGTCACCCGGTCCCTCTGCGATCGGGTGGTCGGCGTCCTCTGCGGTCACGGCGGTGTCGGCGACCGCCTGGACGGCGCCCGGCGACACCAGGGTCGCGGTCATCGCCGCGGCCACCGCCACCGCGGGCAGGGCGTAGCGCCACGCGGGGTACGAACGAGAACGGAGGTGTGTTTTCATCGGGAAACCTTTCCTGGTCGTCCGGCGAGCGCCGCCCGCCGTGCACTCATAGGTCTACGGAGGCGACGTTGTCGGCCTGTTGTGCTGCTGTTGTGGCCCGTTCGCGGGGAACGCGGTGACCGGCACCGAGCAGGTCGGGCTGTGCGAGGTCCGGGTGCTGGGGCCGGTGTCCGCGCACGGTCCCGACGGGGAGGCCGAGCTGTCGGGCACCCGCCAGCGGGCCGTGCTGGGGGTGCTGGCGCTGCACGCGGGCGAGGTGCTGCCCTTCCACCGCCTGGTGGAGGTGCTCTGGGGCGAGGACCCGCCGCGCACCGCCCTGCGCACGCTGCACAGCCACGTCGCGCGGATCAGGCAGGCGCTGGCCGCCTGCGGCGCCCCGCCGGTGCTCGGCACCCGCGAGTCCGGCTACCTGCTGGACCTGCCCGCCGGGTGCGTCGACGCCCACCGCTTCGCCGAGCTGGTCGCCACCGCGCGCCGCGACCTGGCGGGGGGCGCCCCCGAGCGCGCCGCCCAGGGGCTGCGCGCGACGCTGGAGCTGTGGCGGGGCGAGCCGTTCGCGGGTGCGGCCCTGGTCGGGTGGGGTGAGCACGAGGTCGAGCGGCTGCGGGAGCTGCGCCGCTCGGCGGTCGAGGACCTGTGGGAGGCGGAGATCCGCTGCGGCGGGCACGAGGCCGCCGCCCTGGAACTGCCCCGGTTGGTGGCCCAGGACCCCACCCGCGAGCGCCTGGTCGGCTTGCAGATGCTGGCCCTGTACCGCTGCAACCGCCACACCGACGCGCTCGAGGTGTACGGGCGGCTGCGGCACACGCTGGCCGAGGAGTTCGGGGTCGACCCCGGCCCGGAGGTGGCCGCCCTGCACACCGCGATCCTGCGGCGCGAGCCCGTGCTCGACCCGCCGCCCCCGGCCGCCGCCGCCGCGCCCGTCCCGCCCCGGCAGCTCCCGGCGCGGGTCGGCCACTTCACCGGCCGGGGCGCGGAACTGGCCGCCCTGGACGAGGTGCTGGCCACCGCCGACGAACCGCCGATCGTGGTGATCACCGGTCCGGCGGGCATGGGCAAGACGTCGCTGGCGGTGCAGTGGGGCCACCGGGTGGTCGACCGCTTCCCCGACGGGCAGTTGTTCGTGGACCTGCGCGGCCAGGACCCGCGGCGGGCCGTGCCCGCCCACAGCGCGCTGGCCCACCTGCTGCGGGTGCTCGACGTGCCCGACGACCGCATCCCCGCCGAACCCGACGAGCGGGCCGCGCTGTACCGCTCGCTGCTGCACGGCAGGCGGTGCCTGGTCGTGCTGGACAACGCGGGCAGCGTCGAGGACGTGCTGCGGCTGGTGCCGGGCGGCGACGGGAACCTGCTGGTGGTCACCAGCCGCCTGGGCATGGCCGCGCTGGCCGCCCGGCACGCCACCCGCGTCGTCGTGGTCGACGCCCTGCGCGACGACGAGGCGGTGTCCCTGCTGGGCAACGTGGTCGGCGGGCACCGGGTGGAGCGGGAGTCCGGCTCAGCGGCCCGGCTGGCCCGCCTCTGCGGCGGCATGCCGCTGGCCCTGCGCATCGCCGCGGCCCGGCTTCTCGGCGACCCGGCGCGGCCCATCGCCGAGTTCGCCGCCGAGCTGACCGGCCCGCACCGGCTCGACGGCCTGGTGGTCGACGGGGACTCCCGCACCGTGCGCACCGTGCTGGCCAGCGCCTACGAGCCCCTGCCCGCGGGCACGGCGCGGGTGTTCGGCAGGCTCGGCCTGCACCCGGGCCCCACGTTCAGCACCCACCTGGGCGCCGCGCTGGGCGGCCTGAGCCCCGCCGACGGCAGGCGGGCCGTGGCGGAGCTGGCCGCGTCGCACCTGGTCACCAGGGCGGGCACCGGCCGCTTCCGCTTCCACGACCTCATCCGCGACTTCGCCCGCCAGTCCATCGACGTCCGCGAACCCGGCTGCGACGTCACCGACCGCCTGGTGGACTGGTACCTGGCGGTGGCCGACGCGGCGAACCGCCTGGTCGACCCCGAACGCGACCAGGTGACCCCGGTCGTCCGCCACGTCCCGACCGAGCTGCCCTTCACCGACAAGCACAGCGCCCTTGCCTTCCTGGAGGCTGAGCGGGGCAACCTGGTGCCGGTGGTGCAGCAGGCCAGGGCGGGCGGCCACCTGACCGCGGCCTGGCAACTGACCTACCTGCTCACCAGCTTCTACGACGCCACCGGCCACTGGCACGAGCGCGTCGAGCTGTGCAAGCAGGGCGCCGCCGCGGCGGCGGAGCTGGGCGAGCCCGCGGCGGAGGCGGAGATGCTGCGCGCCCTGGGCGTGGCCCACTCCATGACCCGCAGACTCCACGACGCCCTCACCACCAGCGAACAGGCCCTGCGCGTCGCCCACACCATCGACGACGTGGTGGGCCAGGGCCACATCCACAACAACATGGGCAACACCTACGCCGAACTGCGCCGCTTCGACGAGGCCGTCACCGCCCACCTGCTGGCCGTCGAGCGCTGCGCCACCGCCGGTCACGCACTGGGAAAGGCGTTGTCCCAACGCAACCTGGGCCACACCTACACCCAGATGGGCCGCGCCGAATCCGCCTTCACCCCACTGCACGAGGCCTTGGCGGGCTTCCGCGAACTGGGCCACGGCAGGCTGGAAGCGGGCACCCTCGACGCCCTGGGCGAGGCCCACCTGCAAACCGGCGAACAGGAAAAGGCCCTGGAACACTTCCACCGCGCCCTGACCATCTGCCGCGATATCGGCGACCGCTGGCTGGAGTGGGAAACCCTCCTCGACATCGGCATCGCCCACCTGGACCTCGACAACCACGACCAGGCCCGGCACCACTTCGAGGAAGCCCTGACCATCAGCCGCGAGGTCGGCGACCGCCACGGCGAGTCCTGCGCCCTCGGCCACCTGGGCCGCGCCCACCTGCTCGCGGGCGACCTGACCGCCGCCCAGACCCACCTCGAAGCAGCCCAGGCAATCCGCGAACGCGTCCCCGACCACTTCGAGGAGGCCCACCTGCACCGCGACCTCGCGGAGGTGGCCCAGCGCCGCGAAGACCCCACCACCGCCCGCCACCACCGCGAAACCGCCGCCCGCCTGTACACCCAGGCGAACGCCACCGCAGAGGCCGAGTCCCTGCTGGGCCCCTGACGTGGGCCCGTCCCCACGGACGGGCCCACATCCCCATTACCGCCTGCCCCGGAGCCGACCACCCAGGCCACCGCCTGCCCCGCCGAACCCCACCCGGGCGCAGCACCCGACCACCCAGCCAAACACTGGTCCGGTGACCAGCCACCCGAACCCACCGGGCGCAACTGCCGACCACCCCCGCAACCGCCGGCCCGGCAACCCACCACGCCAAACCCTCAGCGGCGCAGCCGATGACCACCCCGCCAGCCGCCAGCCGGCGGCCAGCCACCCCGAGCCGTCAGCGGCGCAGCCACCGACCACCCCGCCAGCCACCGGCCAGCGGCCAGCCACCCCGAGCCGTCAGCGGCGCAGCCACCGACCACCCAACAAACCGCCGGCCCGGCGCCAGAATGCCCGGGTGGGTGGAT
>NZ_AYXG01000059.1 GCF_000564855.1 Actinokineospora spheciospongiae | reverse complement strand
CCCCGGCCAAACACATCCACCCACCCGGGCATGTCCGTAGCCGGGCCAGCGGTTGCGGGGGCGGCTGGCTGTCGCTGCGCCGGTGGGGTCAGCCAACTGATGCTGCGGCGGTGATTCCTGCGGTGATCCGGCCGATGTCCTCGGTCGTGCAGATGTAGGGGGGCATCGTGTAGATCAGGTCGCGGAAGGGGCGGAGCCAGACCCCGGCGGTGACGGCGGCGGCGGTGGCGGCGGCCATGTCGACCTCGTGGTCGAGTTGGACGACGCCGATCGCGCCGAGGACCCGCACCTCCCGCACGCCCGGGAGGTCCAGGGCGGGGGCGAGGCCGGTGCGCAGTTCGGCCTCGATGCGCCCGACCGTGCCGCGCCAGTCCCCGGCCAGCAGCAGGTCGATGGAGGCGGTGGCGACGGCGGCGGCCAGCGGGTTGCCCATGAACGTGGGGCCGTGGGCCAGGACGGGGACCTCGCCCCGGGAGATCCCGTCGGCGACGCGGGGGGTGCACAGGGTGGCGGCCATGCTCAGGTAGCCGCCGGTCATCGCCTTGCCGACGCACATCACGTCCGGGCTGATGCCCGCGTGGTCGGCGGCGAACAGCTCCCCGGTGCGGCCGAAGCCGGTGGCGATCTCGTCGAAGACCAGCAGGACGTCGTGGGTGAGGCACAGTTCGCGCAGGACGTGCAGGTAGCGCGGGTCGTGGAAGCGCATTCCGCCCGCGCCCTGGACCACCGGTTCGACGATCACCGCCGCCAACTCGTCGGCGTGTGCCTCGACCAGGTCGGCGAGGTGGGCGACGTAGTCGTGGTCGAAGTCGGTGGGTGGGGCGTCGGCGAAGCGCTGCACCGGGAGGACGCCGCGCCAGAGGCTGTGCATGCCGCCCTCGGGGTCGCACACGCTCATCGGGTTGAACGTGTCGCCGTGGTAGCCGCCGCGCCAGGTGAGCAGCTTGGTCTTGCCGGGTTTGCCGGTGGAGCGCCAGTACTGCAGGCACATCTTGATCGCGACCTCGACGCCGACCGAGCCGGAGTCGCAGAGGAACACGTGGCGCAGCGGTTCCGGGGTGATGTCGACCAGGCGCTCGGCCAGCGCCACGGCGGGCTCGTGGGTGAGGCCGCCGAACATGACGTGGCTCATCCGGCCCGCCTGCGCGGTGAGCGCCGCGTCGAGCACCGGGTGGCGGTAGCCGTGGATCGCCGCCCACCACGACGACATGCCGTCGACCAGTTCGCGGCCGTCGGCCAGGGTCAGCCGGGTGCCCCGGGCGCTGTCGACCACCAGCGGGGTCTGCGTGCCCGGCATCGGGCCGTAGGGGTGCCACACGTGGGCGCGGTCCAGGGCGAGCAGTTCCTCCGGGGTCACGCGGGGGAGCCTATCGCCCCGGAACCCGGAATCCACTGTGGACAGGCGGTCAGCCCTCGACGCCCGCGAGTTCCTTGCGCCGGGCGACGAGCCGGGCGATCTCGCGGCCGTGGTCGGTCGGCACGATCCACTGCCCCGGCGGGACGGTGATGCGCACGGCGGGCCCGGGGGTGACCGTGACCCGCAACTCCCCCACGCCGGGGACCTCCAGCGTGGCCCGGCGGGCCACCAGGATCTGCTCCACGGCGCCGACCCCGCTGAGCGCCACCATCGGCCGCACCAGCCGGAACCGCCCGCGCGACCCGGCGAGGGTGATCCGGTCGTGGGCCACCAGCAGGTGCAGCCCGCGGTCGCCGCGCGCCTGCCACGGCACCTCGACCCGCGAGTCGGCCAGCTCCGGCGTGTACGGCTCCAGCACCCGCCTGCGCGCGTCGACCGCCAGGAAGTACCCGGCGGTGCCGAGCGCGGCCCCGGTGACGGGCGACAGCGGCCACAGCGCCATGGCCCCCAGGTGCAGACCGGCCAGTCCGCCGAGGACCGCCGCGGCCACCGGCCAGCGGCGCGGGCGCATCAGCCGGGAGCGGAAGTACCAGGCCCCCGCGAGGACGAGCACCAGCGGGATGACCAGGTAGGGCAGCGGGTTGCCGAGCAGCGTGGCCCCCGCCGCGAGCAGCGGTCCGACGAGGACGATCAACACCAGGTGCGGCCGGACAGCGCGCAGCCGCGCGTCGACCAGCCCGCGCTCCGCCGTACTCACCCGCCCCCGCACCCGGCCAACGTTATCCGACCGGAACCGGATTCACCGGGATTGCCCGGCACGCCACGCCCAACACCGCGGTATCCGCAACCGGATTTCCGGTGGCGGTTGCCCGGGCAGGCCGCGGCCCCTGCGCTGTATGGCGTACGGGCCGGTCAGGTCAGCTTCACCGGGAGGGTTTCCAGGCCGCGGACCAGGGTGCTGTCGCGCCAGCGCAGTTCCTCCGGGTCGGCCGCCAGCGACAGCGCGGGGAAGCGGTCGAGCAGGCGGCCGATGGCGGTGGCGGCCTCCAGGCGGGCCAGCGGGGCGCCGACGCAGTAGTGGATGCCGTGGCCGAAGGCCAGGTGCGCGGACTGGGCGCGGGTGATGTCGAGGCGGTCGGGCCGGTCGGTGTGCGCCTCGTCGCGGTTGGCGGAGACGAGGGAGACCATGACGAACTCGCCCTCGGGGACCTCGACGCCGCCGAGGGTGATCGGGGCGGTGGTGTAGCGCATGGTGGCGATGTTGATCGGGCCCTCGAAGCGCAGGAACTCCTCGACCGCGCCGGGCAGCAGCGCGGGGTCGGCGCGCAGGGCGGCGAGCTGGTCGGGGTTGCGCAGCAGGGCCAGCACGCCGTTGCCGATGAGGTTGACCGTGGTCTCGTGGCCCGCGATGAGCAGCAGCATGGCCATGGACACCAGTTCCGCGGAGCTGAGCCGGTCGCCGTCGTCGTGCGCCCCGACCAGGTCGGAGAGCAGGTCCTCGGCGGGTTCGCGGCGCTTGTGCTCGATCAGCTCGGCCAGGTAGCGGCCCATGGCGTCGCCCGCGGCCGTGGTGACCTCGGGCGGGCCGGTGGTGATCATGGTGGAGGTCCAGGAGCGGAAGTCGTCGCGGTCGGCCTCCGGGACGCCGAGCAGTTCGCTGATCACCGTGATCGGCAGCGGGAAGGCGTAGTCGTCGAGGAGGTCGACGGTGTCGCGGCCCGCCATGGCGTCGAGCAGGCCGTCGGCGATGCCCTCGACCCGGTCGCGCAGCCTGCCGACGACCCGGCTGGTGAACGCCTTGGTGACCAGCTTGCGCAGCCGGGTGTGGTCGGGCGGGTCGGAGTTGAGCATGTGCGTGGCCAGCTCCACCCGGAACGGCAGCGGGGTGGCGTCGGTCAGCCGGTGCCGGTCCATGACCGGGGCGAACCCGGCGACGCCCTTGCTGATCCGCGGGTCGGTCAGCGCGACCTTGGCGTCGTCGTAGGCGGTGACCAGCCAGCCCTTGAACCCGCGCGGGAAGATCGCCTCGCGCACCGGGGCGGCCCGGCGCAGCTCGGCGTGCAGCGCGTGCGGGTCCTGCGTGTACTCGGGCGTGTCCAGCCTGAGCACGGTGTCCGGCACCGACATGTCCATCCCCCTCCACCAGCGGTTAACCCCGTTCACCAACCACCCTACCGTGATCGGGCGGTGGCGGGGTGTCACCGGCGGTCGCCGTTCCGGGCAGGGGCCGGGATGGCGGGGGTCGGGACAGCGGGGGTCAGGACAGGCAGCCCGGTCCCAGCAGCGCCTTGAGGTCGCCCATCAGCGACGGCGACGGCTGCACCCGCAGCGCGTCGTCGAGCTTGAGCAGGGTCTGCCGCGGCCCGTTGATCAGCTTGAGGTGCACCTCGGTGGTGCCGGGGTGCCCGGCCAGCACGTCCTTGAGCTGGGCGACCAGCGGCGGGGTGCACTTGGTCGCGGCCATGCTCAGCCGGAACGGGGCCCCCGCGGCGTTGGACAGGTCGGGCACGGCCAGGTCGTTGGCGATCAGCGAGGTGCGGTCGTCGCGCTTGGCCACCCGCGCCTTGACCAGCACGATCGCGTCCTCCAGCACCCCCATGCCGACCACGGCGTAGGTCTTGGGGAAGAACAGCACCTCGATGCCACCGGCGAGGTCCTCGAGCTGCGCCGACGCCCACGGCTCGCCGTTGCGGTTCACCCGCCGGTTGACCGAGGCGAGGATGCCGCCGATCACGACCTGGGCGCCGTCGGACAGGCCGCCCTCCAGGATCGCCGCGATGGAGGTGTCCGACTGCGAGGTGAGGATGTGCTCGACGCCGTTGAGCGGGTGCCCGGAGACGTAGAGGCCCAGCATCTCCCGCTCCAAGGCCAACTGGTGCTTGGACTCCCAGAACTCGTCCGGCACCCGCACGTCGAACACGCTGGAGACGTCCTCGTCCGCGCCTCCGCCCGCGCCGAACAGGTCGAACTGGCCGACGGCCTCCGCCTTCTTCGTCTCCATGACGGCGTCGACGGCGTCGGTGTGGATGAGGAACAGGCCCTTGCGCGGGTGCTTGAGCGAGTCGAAGGCCCCCGACTTGATCAGGGATTCCACGACCTTCTTGTTGCACGCGGTGGTGTCGACCTTGCGCAGGTAGTCGGAGAAGTCGACGAAGTCGCCCTTCTCCGCGCGCGCCTTGATGATCGAGTCGACCACGTTGGCGCCGACGTTGCGGATCGCGCCGAGGCCGAAGCGGATGTCGGTGCCGACCGGGGCGAAGTCCTTCTCCGACTCGTTGACGTCCGGCGGCAGCACCGTGATGCCCATCCGGCGGCACTCCGACAGGTAGACCGCGGCCTTGTCCTTGTCGTCGCGGACGCTGGTGAGCAGCGCGGCCATGTACTCGGCCGGGTAGTTCGCCTTGAGGTAGGCCGTCCAGTAGGAGACCAGCCCGTACGCGGCGGAGTGCGCCTTGTTGAACGCGTAGTCGGCGAACGGGACGAGGATGTCCCACAGGGTCTTGATCGCGTCCTTGGGGTAGCCGTTCTTCTCCATGCCGCCGGAGAAGTTGACGAACTCCGCGTCCAGGACCTCCTTCTTCTTCTTGCCCATCGCCCGGCGCAGCAGGTCCGCCTGGCCGAGCGTGTAGCCCGCCAGCTTCTGCGCGATCGCCATGACCTGCTCCTGGTACACGATCAGGCCGTAGGTCGTGCCGAGGATGTCCTCCAGCGCCTCCGCCAGGGCGGAGTGGATGGGGGTGATCTCCTGCTGCTTGTTCTTGCGCAGCGCGTAGTTGGTGTGCGACTTGGCACCCATCGGACCCGGCCGGTAGAGCGCGCCGACCGCGGAGATGTCCTCGAAGTTGTCGGGGCGCATCAGCCGCAGCAGGTCGCGCATCGGCCCGCCGTCGAGCTGGAACACGCCCAGGGTGTCGCCGCGGGAGAGCAGTTCGTAGGTGGCCTTGTCCTCCAGGCCCAGGGTCTCCAGGTCCGGGACCGGCTTGCCGTTGGTCTCGATGTTGCGCAGCGCGTCGTCGATGACCGTGAGGTTGCGCAGCCCCAGGAAGTCCATCTTGAGCAGGCCCAGCGACTCGCAGGTCGGGTAGTCGAACTGGGTGATGATGGAGCCGTCCTGCGGCCGCTTCCACAGCGGGATGGTCTCCATCAGCGGCTCGGCGGAGAGGATGACCGCGCAGGCGTGCACACCGGCGTTGCGGATCAGGCCCTCCAGGCCGCGGCCGGTGTCGATGATCTCCTTGACCTGCGGGTCGCTGTTGTACAGCTCGCGGATCTCGGTGGCCTCGTTGTAGCGCTTGTGCTGCGGGTCGAACAGGCCGTTGAGCGGGATGTCCTTGGCCATGACCGCGGGCGGGTAGGCCTTGGAGATGCGGTCGGCGATGGCGTAGCCGGGCTGGCCGAACAGCACCCGGGCGGAGTCCTTGATCGCCGCCTTGGCCTTGATGGTGCCGAAGGTGATCACCTGGGCGACCTTGTCCGCGCCCCACTTCTCGGTGGTGTAGCGGATGACGTCGCCGCGCCTGCGCTCGTCGAAGTCGATGTCGATGTCGGGTGGGCTGACCCGGTCGGGGTTGAGGAACCGCTCGAAGATCAGCCCGTGCGCCAGCGGGTCGAGGTCGGTGATGCCCATCGCGTAGGCGATCAGCGCGCCCGCGGCCGAGCCGCGGCCGGGGCCGACCCGGATGCCGTTGGACTTGGCCCAGCCGATGAGGTCGGCGACCACCAGGAAGTAGGCCGGGAAGCCCATCTGGGTGATGACGCCGATCTCGAACTCGACCTGCCGGGTGTGCTCCTCGTCGACGCCCTCGGGGAAGCGGCGGCGCATCCCGGCCCACACCTGCTCGCGGAAGAACTCGTCCTCGGTCTTGCCGTCGGGGATCGGGAACTTCGGCATCAGGTTGCGGAACTCGAACATGCCGGTCGGGTCGACCTTCTCGGCCACCAGCAGGGTGTTGCGGCACCCCTCCTGCCAGGGGTCGGAGGCGTCGACCGCGCGCATCTCGTCCGGGGACTTGAGGTAGTAGCCGTCGCCGTCGAACTTGAACCGGGTCGGGTCCTGCAGGGTCTTGCCGGTCTGCACGCACAGCAGCGCGTCGTGCGACTCGCGCTCGCCCTTGAAGGTGTAGTGCGAGTCGTTGGTCACCACGAACGGGATGTCGAGCTTGCGGGCGATGTCGACCAGCCCGCCGCGGACCCGGCTCTCGATCTCGATGCCGTGGTCCATCAGCTCGACGAAGAAGTGCTCCTTGCCGTAGATGTCGCGCCAGTCGGCGGCGGCCTGCAGCGCCTCGTCGAAGTGGCCCAGCCGCAGCCGGGTCTGCACCTCGCCGGACGGGCAGCCGGTGGTGGCCATCAGCCCGTCGGCGTGCTCGGTGATCAGCTCCCGGTCCATCCGCGGCCACTTGCCGAGCTGGCCCTCCATCGAGGCCAGGCTGGACAGGCGCATCAGGTTGCCCAGGCCGGTCGCGTTGCGCGCCCAGATCGTCTGGTGGGTGTAGGCGCCGCTGCCGGAGACGTCGTCGGACTTCTGGCCGGGGTCGCCCCAGCGGACCCGCTCCTTGGTGAACCGGGAGGCGGGCGCGACGTAGGCCTCGACGCCCAGGATCGGCTTGATGCCCGCCTTGGTCGCCTGGGTGAAGAAGTCGTAGATGCCGTTGGTGTGCCCGTGGTCGGTGATCGCCACGGACTGCATCCCGAGCCGCTCGCACTCGGTGAACATGTCCTTGAGCTTGGCCGCTCCGTCGAGCATCGAGTACTCGGTGTGCACGTGAAGATGAGCGAAGGAGTCAGCCACGACGCCACCCTAGCGAGGGGGTCTGACGGTCCGCGGCATTGGGGGCGCGCGTGTCGAACGGGTGGGCGAATCCCTTTCCATATCAAGAAAGCTGATACAACTACGCCATGCGCTTCCGCCCCGTGACACCCGAGGTGCTGGTCCGCGAACTCACCGACCGGGTGACGGCCGGGGAGCGTACCGAGTGGACTCGGGTGATCTTGGACGGCGCCCCGCCCGCGCGGCCGGACGAGCTGGCCGAGGCGCTGGTGGAGCCGCTGCGGGTGCTCGGCCGACCGGTGCTGCGGGTCGCCGCGGCCGACTTCCTGCGGCCCGCCTCGCTGCGGTTCGAGCGGGGCCGGGCGGACCCGGACGCCCGCTACGAGCTGTGGCTGGACGAGGGCGCGCTGCGCCGGGAAGTCCTCGACCCGCTCTCCCCCGGCGGCACCGGCCGGGTGCTGCCCGCGCTGTGGAACGCCGCCACCGACCGCGCCACCCGCGCCGACTACACCCGGTTGCCGCCGGGGGGCGTGCTGCTGCTCGACGGTGAACTGCTCCTCGGCCGGGGCCTGCCGCACGAGCTGTCGGTGCACCTGTGGCTGTCCGCGCCCGCCCTGGCCCGGCGGCTGCCCGCCGACGAGCACTGGGCGCTGCCCGCCTTCGCCCGCTACGACGCCGAGGTGCGCCCCCTGCACACGGCCGACACCGGGGTGCGCGCCGACGACCCCCGCCACCCCGCGGTGCTCGACGACACCCCGGTCTGATCGATCATGGCCGTGTCGGCCCCCGGCTTCCGGCGCGGCTGTCCCGGCGACCGGGTAGCGTGCCAACCGTGGTCGATCCAGTAGACGTCCGCCTGCTCGGCGTGGTCGCCGAGATGGGCAGGGCCGCGGTGCACGAGGTGGCCGCGCGCCTGGGCATGGACCCGCGCGAGGTGGCCTCCCGGCTCGTCGCGCTGTCCGGCTCCGGGCTGCCGCTGCTCGTGGGCGTCGAGTGCGACCCCAACGGCCTGCGGCAGGCGCTGGCCCGGCAGAGCGCGCCGGTCGGCTACCCGATGCCGGGGCAGTACCAGCAGCAACCCCAGCAGCAACCCGGTTACCCGCCGCAGTACCAGCAGAACAACCACCCCGGCCAGCAGAGCGGGCCGTACCAGGTCAACCCGCAGAGCCAGCCGTTCCCGGCGCAGATGGGCCCGCCGAGCCAGCCCTTCCCGGCGCAGGCCCCGCCGCACCACAACCACAACGCCGGTCACGCCCCGCAGGGCCAGCCGTTCCCTGCGCCCAACGAGCCGATGAGCACCTGGGGCCCGCCGCAGGTGTCGACCTGGGCCCGCGGCGACCAGCCGCCCGCCCAGGTGGAGCTGCCGGTCGAGCGCACCCAGCCGACCACCCGCACCGCGGCGAGCCGCGCCGGGACCGTCGGCAACAGCCTGGAGACCACCGGCCTGGAGGGCGAACGCCTCGCCGTGCGCCTGGTCGAGGTCGTCGACCCGGCCGACTACCTGTTCACCGCCGCGGGCTACCGCCTGCAACCGGGCGAGCGCTCGATCGTCGTGCACACCGAGCTGACCAACCGCGGGTCGGTCCACTTCTCCACGCTGCCGGACCTGTACCTGGTGCTGGTCACCCCGGAGGGCGAGACCGTCGGCAAGGCCCCGGTGTCGTTGTCCTCCCGCCCCCCGCACCGCATCGGCGTCGCACCGGGCGAGACGGCGGGCGGGCACACGGTGTACGTGGTGCCCGAGCAACTGGCGGTGACCTCGGTCCGCTGGAGCCCCCGGCCGGACGAGGAAGACCTCGCCCTGACCTGGGCCGTGGAGAACTAGCCCGGCGGGACTAGCCCCGGCTGAACAACCGGGAGAAGAACCCCTTCTTGGCCTGCGCCGTCCGCTGCGCCGGGATCGGCGAGGTGGGCGGGTCCCGGTCGTAGTCGGGCGCCGGGAGACCGCGTGCCGGGGTGTCGAGATCCGCGGTGTCGAGATCCGCGGCCTGGCCCGGGACACCCCCGATCACGCCGTCGACGACCAGGTGGTCGTTGAGCTGCTCGGTGTCGCGTGGGCTGGTCATCGCGGCCTCCGGGGGTCGCCACCAGGGCGTCGGGCGGGGTCCCAACGTAACCGCTCGAACCCCGCCCGCGCACCCGGACACGCGAAGAACCAGTCGGGTCAGTAGTCGTCGGCCAGGGTGGCCAGGGCGGCGGCGAGGTCGGCGGGGTACTCGCTGGTGAACTCGACCCACCGGCCGTCGGCGGGGTGGTGGAAGCCGAGGGTGCGGGCGTGCAGCCACTGGCGGGTGAGGCCGAGGCGCTTGGCCAGGGTGGGGTCGGCACCGTAGGTGAGGTCGCCGACGCAGGGGTGGCGCAGGGCGCTGAAGTGGACCCGGATCTGGTGGGTGCGGCCGGTCTCCAGCTTGACGTCGAGCAGCGACGCGGCGCGGAAGGCCTCGATGGTCTCGTAGTGGGTGATGCTCGGCTTGCCGCCCGCCACCACCGCCCACCGGTAGTCGTGGCGCGGGTGGCGGTCGATGGGGGCGTCGATCGTCCCGACGCTCGGGTCGGGGTGGCCCTGCACCAGCGCGTGGTAGCGCTTCTCGACGGTGCGCTCCTTGAACGCCCGCTTGAGCACTGTGTAGGCGTGCTCGCTCTTGGCGACCACCATCACCCCGGTCGTCCCGACGTCGAGGCGGTGCACGACGCCCTGGCGCTCGGCGGCCCCGGAGGTGGAGATGCGCAGGCCCGCCGCGGCGAGGCCGCCGATGACCGTGGGGCCGGACCAGCCGGGGCTGGGGTGGGCGGCGACGCCGACCGGCTTGTCCACCACCACCACGTCGTCGTCCTGGTGGATGATCTCCAGGCCGGGCACCGCCACCGCCTTCAGCTCCACCGGGCGGTCCGGCTGCGGCAGGGTCACCTCCAGCCAGGCGCCCGCCAGCAGCCGGTCGGACTTGCCCGCGGGTCGACCGTCGACCAGCACGTCACCGGCTTCGGTGAGGGCCACGACGACGGTGCGGGAGATGCCAAGCAGCTTCGACAGACCGGCGTCGACGCGCATGCCGTCGAGGCCGTCGGGGATGGGCAGGGTCCGCGTGTCACTCACCGGTGGCCGCCTTCTTCTCGGACTTCGTGGTCAGGCTGCCGTCGTAGTCGCGCCCCAGCAGGGCCATCAGCACGATGAGCACGCCGCCGACGCTGATGCCGGAGTCGGCCACGTTGAACACCGGGAAGTACTCGCCGTTCGGGCCGAACACCGACACGAAGTCGACCACGTGCCCCTGGAACGCCCCGGGGGCGCGGAACAGCCGGTCGGTCAGGTTGCCCAGCGCGCCCGCGAGCACCAGGCCCAGGCCCAGCGCCCAGCCCGGCGAGCGCAGCTTGGGGATGATCCAGACGATGGCGACCACGACCCCGATGGCGACCAGGGTCAGCAGCCAGGTCATCCCGGTGGCCATGGAGAACGCGGCCCCGGGGTTGCGGATGAGGTCGAGGTAGACCAGCCCGCCGAGCAGCCGCACCGGCGGCTCGCCCTCCAGGTTGGCGGTGACCAGGATCTTCGTGACCAGGTCGAGCGCGTACACCACCACCGCCGTGCCGACCAGCAGCGCTGCCCTGCGCGGCGGCACCGGTGCCGCGCTCACCCCATCGCGTTCCTCACTGCTCACCACCCCATTGTCCACGGTCGGCCGACCCGCCCGGCCGTCGACCGGGCTCAGGGCAGCTCGCGCAGGAACGGCGGCAGCGGCCGGGGGTCCTCCACCGGCGCCCAGCGGCCGTCGACGAGGGCGTACTCGGTGGCCGGGCCACCGTCGACGAGGGTGTGCAGCGCGGCGACGAGCCGGTCCACGTGCTCTGGCGTCGTGCCCAGGCCGATGCTGACCCGCAGCGCCCGCCGCTCGGAGCTGCCTGCCCGGTCGAGCAGCCTGGCGGTGGCCACGTGCGCGCAGAACGCGCCGTCGCGCACGCCGATGCCGTGCTCGGCGGACAGGACCGCCGCGGCCAGGCCGGAGTCGAGGCCGTCGACGGTGAAGCTGACGACGCCGACCCGGTCGTGCTCCGCGCCGAACAGGCTCAGCGGGCGCAGGCCGGGGACGGTGGCGAGCCCGGCGCGCAGCCGGTGCAGCAGGACCCGCTCGTGCTCGACCACGGCGTCCCAGCCGTGCCGGGTGATCGCCTCGCAGGCGGTGGCCAGCGCGTGCACGCCGACCACGTTCGGCGACCCGGCCTCGTGCCGCTCCGGGCCGGTCGACCAGGTCACCGCGAGCCGGTCGCCGCGGTCGGTGACCGAGGCGGTGGCGCCGCCGCCGACCAGGTGCGGTTCGGCGGCCCTGAGCCAGTCGGCGCGGCCGACGAGGGCGCCCGCGCCGAACGGGGCGTAGAGCTTGTGCCCGGACAGGGCGACCCAGTCGACGTCGAGGGCGCGGATGTCGACCGGCCGGTGCGGGGCGAGCTGCGCGGCGTCGAGGGCGACCCGGGCGCCGTGGCGGCGGGCGACGGCGGACAGCTCGGCGATCGGCCAGACCTCGCCGGTGACGTTGGAGGCGGCGGTCAGCACCACCAGGCGCGGCCCGACGGCGCAGTCGGCGAGTGCCCGGTCCAGCGCCAGGACGGCGTCGCCCGTGCTCTGCGGGGTGCGCAGTCGGTGCACGCGGGGGCCGCGCCAGGGCAGCAGCGCCGCGTGGTGCTCGGTGTCGAACAGGACCACGGACGTGCCCCTGGGCAGCGCCCCGGCCAGCAGGTTCAGGCTGTCGGTGGTGTTGCGGGTGAAGATGACCTGGTCGGTGCGGTGGGCGCCGACGAACCGGCGGAGCACGTCGCGGGCCTGGTCGTGCACGCGGGTGCAGACCTGGGAGGCGAAGCCCGCGCCGCGGTGCACGCTGGCGTACCAGGGCAGCAGCTCGTCCACGGCGTCGCGCACGGCCTCCAGGGCGGGGGTGCTGGCGGCGTGGTCGAGGTTGGCGTAGGGCACCCGGCGGCCGTCGACCAGCGGGACCGCCAGCCGCGCCCCCACCACGGGCGGCACGGCGGGGATGCCGGCGGCGGCCTCGACAGCGGCGGTCGCGGGCACGGGCTCGGTGGTGCAGCCGGTGGGACACCCGGTGTCGCGGGCCGGTCCGGCGGTGCGGCGGCTGGGGATGGCGAGCGTCACGGGGTGCCTCCAAGGTCTCCAGGACCCTGGCCGGTGAGGGGGTCCGCGCTTGCCCGTCCCGCACCTCGCGGGAGGACCAGGTCCTCACCCGGGGCACCCCACCGCGGAGGAGGGTTGCCGGCCAGCAAACCGGGGCTTGACGCTGGCACTCATGACCTTGCCGAAGACCATAGCCGACGCGGCGCCGCGGATCGAGTCCGGTCCACCGGGTGGGATCGGCGTCACGGCTCAGGGTTTGCCGGTCTCGCCCTTCCAGCGGGCGAAGCGGCCCGCCCGGTCGACCGCGCGGATGCGGGTCTCGGCGGCGGCCCTGGCCTCCTGCGTGGTGACCACCAGGACCTGGTCCAGCTCCTGCAACCGGGTCGTGGTGACCGGGGTGAACGCGCCCGCGCCGCGGGCGACGAGGCTGACCGAGGCGCCCGGCGGCAGCCGCAGCTCCGACAGGTAGACGCCGTGCAGCTTGGACCCGACGGGGATGGTGACCTGCAACAGCTCCGCGTTCAACTCGTCGAGGGTGGCCACGTCGACGTCGACCTCCTTGGGCTGCGCACCGGTGTCGAGCCGCAGCAGCTTCGCCAGCAGCCCGAGCGTGGTGCCCTGCACCAGGGTCAGCACGATCACCAGCACGAACACGGCGTCGACGAGTTGCTGCGCGCCGGGGATGCCCTGCGACAGCGGGATCATGGCCAGCACGATGGGCACGGCCCCGCGCAACCCGGCCCAGGACAGGAAGACCTGTTCGCGCCAGGGCATCCGGAACGGCACCATCGACACCAGCACGGACAGCGGCCGGGCCAGCAGGGTCAGCAGGGCACCGGCGACCAGCCCGGGGATGATCGCGTCGAGCAGCCTGCTCGGTGAGGCGAACAGTCCCAAGAGGACGAACAGGCCGATCTGCGCCAACCAGCCCAGCCCCTCGGCGAAGGAGACCGTGTCGGAGCGGTGCGGCAGCTTGGAGTTGCCCAGCACCAACCCGGCGACGTAGGCGGCGAGCAGCCCGGAGGCGTGCGCGGCCTGCCCGCCCGCGAAGGCGAGCACGCACACCGCGACCGTGGCCAGCGGGTACAGGCCGGTGGCGGGCAGCGCGGCGCGGCGCAGGGTGAGGGCGCCCAGCCAGCCCAGGCCGACACCGAGGGCCAGGCCCACCGCGAGTTCGTAGGCCAGGGTGAGCGGCAGCGACCAGGTGACCGGGTCGGTGGAGGCCAGCAGCACCACGGCGATGTAGCTGGGGGCGTCGTTCATGCCGCTCTCCAGCTCCAGCGACCCGACCAGCCGCCGGGTGACCGAGAGGTTGCGCAGCACGCTGAACACGGCGGCGGCGTCGGTGGAGGCCAGCACCGCGCCCCAGAGCAGGGCCAGCCGCCAGTCGAAGTCCAGGACCAGGTGCAACCCGAGCGCGGTCACCCCGATGCTGACCCCGACGGCCACAGTGGACAGTGCCACTCCCGGCCAGAGCGCCGGTTTGACCTCGACCCAGCGGGTGGTGAGGCCACCCTCGGCCAGGATCATGACCAGCGCGGCCAGACCGAGCGACTGGGTCAGGTCGGCGTTGGAGAACTCGATGCCCAGCCCGGCCTCGCCGAGCAGCACGCCGATTCCCAGGTAGAGCAACAGCGACGGCAGACCGAGCCGGACCGACACCCGCACGGCCAGCACCGCCAGCAGCAGCACCAACGCCCCGATGCCCAGTGCAACGGTCAGGTCGTCCACCATCACCTCCCGGGCAATCAGTTGTCGGGGCATTCTCCCCCGTGGGGGGCGGATTGTCGTAATCGGCGTCCCGGTGGCGGCCCAGGTGAGGCAACCGTCACGGCCCGTTGTCCCGCAATCGGTCCAGTGTGGCCGGGGCGTCCGGCGGTGCCGGGTCGAGTTCGACGACCTTGTCCCGCGCGCGGTCACCGCTGATGATCAGCACGTTCCCGGGCCGCACGCCGAACGCCGCGGCGAGCGCGCGGCACACCGCCTCGTTGGCCTTGCCCGCCACCGCGGGTGCCGCGACGGCGACCACGAGCGCGTCGCCCCGGCGCCCGCCGACGGCCGCGCGGCGCGCACCCGGCCGGACCCGGACCGCGAAGCGCATCAGCCCTCGGCGGGGGCGGTGAGCAGCACCCGCAGCACGTCGTCGACGAGCGCGCGGCGGTCCTCGGCCGAGTGCGGCAGGGTCTCCGGGGCGCCGTGCAGGAGCTGCACCTGCCCGAGGTAGGCGGAGTAGGTGATCACCGCGCGGCGGTGGGCCTGCTCGGCGGTGAACCCGAGCCCGGTGAACTGCTCGGCCAGGTACCCGACCCGCCGCCGCCCCACCCTGGCCACCGCGGCGGCGACCAGCGGGTCGGCCAGCGAGGCGTGCAGGGCCAGCTCGACGGCGGCCCCGGCGGGCAGCACCGCCTCGAACAGCAGCCGCAGCCGCTCGGCGGGGTCGGCGCCGCGGTCGGCGTGCGCGATCACGGCGGCGGTGTGCTCGGCCTCCCAGCGGTCGAGGGTGGCCCGGAGCAGGGCGTCGCGGGTGGCGAAGTGCCAGTAGACGCTGCCCTTGGTCGAGCCGCCCCTGGCCGCCAGCGGTTCGACCGCGAGCGCGGCGACCCCGCCCTCGGCGAGCACCTCCAGGGCCAGCGCCGTCCAGTCGTCCCTACTCCTCCGCACCTTCCGTACGCTAGCGTACGGCGGACCATACGGTTCCGTACGGAAGGTTCACCATGATCCACAACCGGCACGAACGCGTCCTGCCCGCCGACCCCGGGCCGCTGCTCGACGCGATCGCCGAGCCCGAGGGCCCGCTGTGGCCGCACCACCGGTGGCCCGCGCTGCGGCTCGACCGCCCGCTCGGACCGGGTGCCCGCGGCGGGCACGGCCCGGTCCGCTACACCTGCACGGCCCACGAGCCGGGCAGGCTGGTCGAGTTCACCTTCGACCCGGGCATCGGTCTGCGCGGCACGCACACCTTCACCGCCCGACCCGGCCGGGTGCTGCGCCACGACCTCCGCGCCCGCCCCACCGGCGCGGGTCACCTGACCTGGCCGCTGGCCATCCGCTGGCTGCACGACGCCCTGATCGAAGACCTGCTCGACCGCGCGGCCACCGCGCTCGGCGACCCTCCCCCGCGCCCGGCACCCCACTCCCGCTACGTCCGCGTGCTGCTTGCCGTGGCGGGCGACGGGAAGCGGCGCGGCTGAGCCGTCCGGGGCAGCACGGCGGGCGATCGCCCTCACCCCCAGCGGTGTCACCCGGTCGTGGCAACACCGACCGCGTCACCGGATCGTGGCGCGGTGCGGCGGTCCACTCGTACGGAGCGGGCTGAAACCGGTCTCAGATGCCTGGCACCGGGCTCCCCGTTCGGCGCAGCGCACGTCGCCCCATCACCCGTCCGGCCGTGTCCAGCGCACGGAAAGTTGCAGTTCGCACGCGCGGTCACACCTTCTACGATGGCCCGACCGCAGCGCGCAGCGGTGCCCCTGACCTCGAAGGACATCCCACGGAGCACCCGGAGAAGGAGGTTCCGGCCCAGCCCCGGTCACCCGACCGGGGTGACCGGGCGGGCACCACCATGACCTCACACCGCTGGAACGACGGCTCCGCCGTGCGCTTGCCCCCGCACACCTGGCGCTTGGCCGCCGACGAACGCACCCGGGCCGCCGAACGCCACCTGCTGGCGCTCGCCGCCGTGCTCGCGCTGGCCGCGCTCACCGCCGTGGTCCGCCTCGCCGCGGGCGGCTCCCCGGCGCAGGCGGGCGAGGCCGGGCACCTGGCCCACGTCTTCGCCGCCGACCGGCTCGACCTGCTGCTCGACAGCGCCGCCGACGCCCCGCTGGCCTGGTTGCAGGCGGGCGCCTACACCGCGCTCACCGACGCCTTCACCCGCCACACGGCCGCCCTCGCGGGAGCCCGCGAGGGCATGGCCGTCGCCGCGGCGGTCACCGCCGTGCTGGTCTGGCTGCTCGCCCGCCGGATGGGGCTGCGCTGGTGGACGGCCGCCGCGGCGGTGGGCGTGGCCGCGCTGTCGCCGCTGGTCGTCGAGGTGCAACTGGGGCTGCGCCCGGAGAACGTGGCGACGCCCTGGGCGCTGGGCGCGCTGGTGCTGCTGTGGACCCCGCACCGGCACCGCAGGCTCGAACCGGACCTGTGGGCGGTGGTGCTGCTGGTCGTCGCCGTGATCACCGCCCCGGTCACCCTGGTGCTCGCGGCCTCGGCGGGCTGGCTGGTGTGGCGGCGCGGTCGCAGGCGCCTGGCGCAGGTCCTCGGCGCGGGCTTCGCGCTCGGCGTCGCCGTCGGGCTCGGTGCCTCCTCGGCGCTGAGCGGCCTGCACCTGGCGGGCCGCGGGCCGACGCCCGCGCAGTGGGCGGCGGTGGACCCGGTGCTGGCGGTCGCGGTGGTGCTCGGTGCCGTGGGCGGGCTGTGCTCGGCCCTGCTGCGCCCGCTGGCGATCGGCGTGCTCGGGCTGCTCGCGGTGGCGCTGGTGCCGGGCGGCCCCGGCTCCGGGGCGCTCACGGTGGCCGCCGCGCCCGCCGTGCTGCTCGCCGCGGGGGCGGCCGAGCTGGCGCTGACCCACCGGTTCCGGATCGGCAGGCACACCGGGAGCCGGTTGCTGCTGGGACCGACCGCGGTCGGCCTCCTGGTCGCGGCGGTGCTGGTGGTGCCGGTGTGGCCGGGCGCGCTGGACGCGGCGGCGGCCCGGCGCACCGACCCCGGCCCGCTCGCCGGGGCGACCCGGTGGCTGCGGGAGAACCTGCCCGCCACCCCGGTCGTGGTCGACGACGCCGCCTGGGTGGACCTGGTGCGCGCAGGCCGCGACCCCGCCCTGACCACCCGCGCCGCCGCGGGCGAACCGCCGCCCGACGCCTGGGTGCTGCTGACCCCGGCGCTGCGCGCGCGGGGCGCGGTCCCGGGCGGGGAGACCGTGGCGGTGTTCGGCACCGGCCCCGACCGGGTCGAGGTCGACCGGCCCGGCGCCCCGGGCCGGGGCGCGGCCGGGGAGACCGGCGCCCGCAGGCACGCGGGGGCCGCGCTGGCCGACTCACCGCGGCTCACCGCGCGCCCCGACGTCACCGCCCTGCTGCGGACGGGCCGCGTCGACCCCAGGGTGCTGACCGTCCTCGCCGGGCTCACCTCGTCGCGACCGGTGCGGGTCACCGCGCTGCCCGCGGTGCCGGGCGAGGACGCGGCCGGGCAACCCCGCCGCCAACTGCTGGTCACCACCGCGGGCGAGCAGGCCGACCAGGTCGCCCGGTACTTCGCGGGCCAGCGCGGCGCCTACCGGCCCCTGTCCGTGACCAGCACCGCCGAGGGCGTCCTGGTCCGCTACCCGCCCGGGGCACCCGCCGGGCTGCTCACCCCGTTCGACCCACCTCCCTGAACCCCCGAAAGGAACACCGACGATGTCGCGTCGGACAGCACCGCTCGTTGCGGCGGTCCTCCTCCTCGCCTGCGCCCCGCCCGCCGCCCGAGCCGCCCCCGGCCCCGACCTGGGCTGGGTGCGCCTGGGCCACCTCGCCCCCGGGGCACCACCGGTCGACATCTACCTCGCCGCCTTCGGCCGCGCCGAGCAGGTGGTGGTCCGCAAGGCCGGGTACGGCGCGGTCACCCCGTACTCCGCGCTGCGCGCGGGCGCCTACACCGTGGCCATGCGCCCGGCCGACGCCGCGCCGACCTCCCCGCCCGCGCTGACCGCGACCGTGGACATCACCGCCGCCACCGCCCACTCGCTGCTGGTCTTCGCCACCGGCCCCGGCGGTTCGCTGCGCGGCGACCTGGTCACCGACGACCTGGGCGCGCCGGAGCCGGGCACGGGCCGGGTCCGGGTGGTGCAGGGCACCGCCGCGCTCGCCCCGGTGACGGTCGAGGTGGGCGGCACGAGCACCCCGCTCGTCGTCGACGCCTCCTACGGCATGACCACCCCGTACCGGGACCTGCCGCAGGGCCGCCACGACGTGGTGCTGAGCGGGTCCACCGGGCGGGCACCGACGCAGGTCGACGTCCGCGCGGGCACCTCGACGACGCTGCTGGTGACCGAGTCCGACGGCGCGCTCAAGAGCACACCGCTCACCGACAGCGCAGGCCCGGAGGTCAAACCCCTGCTGGGGGTGGAAACCGGTGCGGGCGGTATGTCCACTGTGGACTCACCGGTGTGGCTTCTGGCTGTGCTGTCCCTGCTGGCGGCGGCGGGCGCGGGTGCCGCGCTGCGGTTCCGCACCCGGGCGCGGGGGTGAGGAAGCGCGCCGCGGTGGTCCTCCTGGCGTTGGTCGCGGTCACCGGCTGCGCGCCCGAACCACCGGTGGCACCACCCGCCACCATGCCACTGCCCGCCCCGCTCCCGGCGCCGATCGCGGCGGTGCGGGTGTCGCCGGTGGGACTGGAGATACCCGCGATCGGCGTCCTGGAACGGGAAGTGGTGCCGCTGCGGCTCGGCGCGGCGGGTGAACTGGAACCGCCCGCCGACTTCGCCAGGGTCGGCTGGTACGCCGAGGGGACCGCACCGGGCGACGTCGGGCCCGCGGTGCTCGCCGGGCACGTCGACTCCCGGGCGGGCCCCGCCGTCTTCTCCCGGCTGCGCGAACTCGAACCGGGCGACCGGGTCACCGTGCACCGCTCCGACGGCGCGGCGGCGGTGTTCACCGTCGACGAGGTGCGCCGGTACCCCAAGGACGCCTTCCCGACCGACGCCGTCTACGGCCCGGTGCCGGGGGCGGCGCTGCGGCTGATCACCTGCGGTGGCGCGTTCGACCGCGCCCGCCGGTCCTATGAGGACAACGTGGTGGTGTTCGCCTCGGCCCGCTGGGCGGGGTGAGGCGGACCACCCGGCGCCGGATCACCCCAGCGCGGCCAGGAAGCGGCCGGTGACGTCCACGGCGGGAGCAGCGGCGCCCGCGTCCTCGACCAGGACGGCGAACGCCACGTCGCCCCGGTAACCGGTGAACCAGCCGTGCGCCTGGGTGCCGTCGCCGAACTGGGCGGTGCCGGTCTTGCCGGAGGCGCCGTACTTCGCCAGCGCCGTGGCCCGGCCGGTGGTGACCACCTCGCGCATCATGGTGCGCAGGGACCGCACGGTCGCCGCCGCCGGACCCCGGTAGCCGGTGTTGACGGTCGTGTCGACGCCCGTGAACAGCCGGGGGGTGACCGCGCCGCCGTGCGCGACGGTGGCCGACACCAGCGCCATGCCGAACGGGCTGACCCGCACGGTGCCCTGGCCGATGCTGTTCTCCACCTGCTCCGAGCGGTCCCCGGCCGGTGGCACGCGCCCGGTCTGGGTGTTCAGGCCGGGCACCGAGAAGTCCGCGGCCAGGCCGAACCGGGCCGCGGCGGTGGACAGCGCGTCGGCGGGCAGGTCACCCGCGAGCGCGGCGAAGGTGGTGTTGCAGGACTGGGCGAACGCCGTGCGCAGCGGCACCGGGCCCAGGTCGAAGTCGGCGTTGCGGATGGTGCGGGTGCCGATGGTCTGCGTGCCGGGGCAGGGCAGCACGGTGTCGATGGTCGTCGCGCCCGCGCTGAGCACGGCGTCGGCGGTGACGACCTTGAACGTGGAGCCCGGCGGGTACAGGCCGCTGAACGCGCGGGCGCCGTCGGAGCCGCCCGAGGTGGCGACGGCGAGGATGCCGCCGGTGGAGGGGCGCAGGGCGACCAGGGTGGTCGGCTTCCCCGCGCCCGCGACGGCGGCGTTCGCGGCGGCCTGGACCTTCGGGTCCAGGGTCGTCGCCACCGGTTCGGCGGGCGGCGGCGCGGTCCCGAACAGCGTGGCCACCGGCGTGCCGTTCGCGTCGACCGCGGCCACCACGCCGTCGCCTGCCCCGGTCGCCGGGGTGGCGCCCTTCTTGATCGCGCTCGCCAGCGTCGGGTCCACCCGCGTGTCCCCCACCGGGGCGAGGTCGGTCCCGGACCAGGTGAACAGCGGGGCGCCGCCCGCGCCGACCACGGCGACGGTGTTCTGCTGGGCGGCGAGGTGAGCGAGCCGCTGCCCGACCGCGAGCCGCGGGTGGATGACCGCCGGTGTCCAGGCCACCAGCCAGGTCTCGCCGGTGCGGACCACGCGCAGGGTGTTGGAGTACGCCCACGCCTTGCCGGACCCGAGGGTCCAGGTCGTGGTGAACGCCTCCTGCGCCTCGACCGCGCCCGCGGCGGGCTCCACCGGGTCCAGCGCGAACACCACGCCCTGCGCGCCCAGGGCGGTGCGGATGTCGGTCAGCGCCTGGGTGGCGGCGGGGGCGTTGTCGGTCAACGCGCCCGCGCCCGCGTGATCACCCCGGCGGACCCGGTCGAGGAACGCCTGCGCGGTCTGCGCCGCCGTGAGCGGAGCGGCGGCCCGGCCCTGCGCCGCGACCCTGTCCGGCGGTGCGGGCGACGGCCGCGCGTCGGGCAACAGCACGAACCAGGCGAGCAGGACGACCGCCAGGACGGCGGCACCGCCGATGGACAGTATCCAGCGCTTGCGCGTCTCGGACACGCGAAACCCCCAGTGGAACCCCAGTACCCCCGACGCGCGGACGTCGCGCTGCCCCCAGCGTGCCGGCCGCCCGGGGACCGGACCAGTTCCCCGTGGTGACGAACGCACAACGGCGGGGGCACCCCGAAGGGCACCCCCGCCGCCGAACGGTTCCGGTCAGCCGCGCCGGACGTCCACGCGGACCTGCACGCCATCGCCCACGGTCCCGGCGGAACCGCCCTCGACCAGGGCGTACGCGACCGAGTCGGCCAGGGTCTCCCCCGCCACGAACGCCTCGTGCACGCGCACGGCGTCAAGCACCTCTCCGGGGGCGTCGACGGTCAGCGCGATCCGGTCCGACACCTGCAACCCGGCGTCGCGGCGGGCCTGCTGCACGACCCGGATCAGGTCGCGGGCCAGGCCCTCGGCGGCCAGTTCCGGGGTGACCTCGGTGTCCAGCACGACCAGCCCGGAGCTGCCGGGCAGCTCGGCGGTGGCCCCGGCGTCCACCGCGACCAGGCGCCGGTCGTACTCGCCGTCGAGCAGTTCCACCCCGGCCGCCACCACGGCACCGGCGTCGGTGGTGCTCCACTCCCCGGCCTTGACCGCCTTGATGACCTTCTGCACGTCCTTGCCCAGCCGCGGCCCGCAGGCGCGGGCGTTGACCGCCAGCTCGAACCGGCCGTGCGCGGCCACGTCGGTCGTCAGCTCGACCGCCTTGACGTTGACCTCGTCGGAGATCAGCGACGCGAACGGCTCCAGCACCGCCGCGTCCTCGGCCGCCACCAGCAGCTTCGCCAGCGGCAGCCGCACGCGCAGCTTGTTGGCCTTGCGCAGCGCCAGCGCCGACGAGCACACCTGCCGCACCCGGTCCATGCCCGCCACCAGTGCGTCGTCGGCGGGCAGCGCCCCGGCGTCCGGCCAGTCGGCCAGGTGCACCGAGCGACCGCCGGTCAGCCCCCGCCACACCTCCTCGGTGGTCAGCGGCAGCAGCGGCGCGGCCAGCCGGGAGACGACCTCCAGCACGGTGTGCAGGGTGTCGATGGCGTCGGTGTCGCCGGACCAGAACCGGTCCCGCGACCGGCGGACGTACCAGTTGGTCAGCACCTCCAGGTACTCGCGCACCGACTGGCACGCCCCGGAGATGTCGTAGGTGTCCAGCGCAGCCGTCACCGACTCCACGAGCTGCCGGGTCTTGGCCAGCGCGTAGCGGTCGAGCACGTGCGGCGAGTCGGTCCGCCAGGTGCCGTCGGTGCCCTCGGCGTTGGCGTAGAGGGCGAGGAAGTACCAGGAGTTCCACAGCGGCAGCACCGCCTGGCGCACCGCGTCGCGGATGCCCCGCTCGGTGACGACCAGGTCGCCGCCGCGCAGGATCGGGCTGGCCATGAGGAACCACCGCATGGCGTCGGAGCCGTCGCGGTCGAAGACCTCGTTGACGTCCGGGTAGTTCTTGCGCGACTTGGACATCTTCTGCCCGTCGTCGCCGAGCACGATGCCGTGCGCCACGCAGTTGGTGAACGCGGGCCGGTCGAACAGGGCGGTGGCGAGCACGTGCAGCGTGTAGAACCAGCCGCGGGTCTGCCCGTTGTACTCGACGATGAAGTCACCCGGGTAGTGGTCCTCGAACCACTCGCGGTTCTCGAACGGGTAGTGCACCTGGGCGAAGGACATCGAGCCCGACTCGAACCAGCAGTCGAGCACCTCCGGCACCCGGCGCATGGTGGAGGCGCCGGTGGGGTCGTCCGGGTTGGGCCGGGTCAGCTCGTCGATGGTCGGCCGGTGCAGGTCCGTCGGCCGGGTGCCGAAGTCGCGCTCCAGGTCGTCGAGCGAGCCGTAGACGTCCACGCGCGGGTACGCGGGGTCGTCGGAGACCCACACCGGGATCGGGGAGCCCCAGAACCGGTTGCGGGAGATGTTCCAGTCGCGGGCGTTGTCCAGCCACTTGCCGAACTGGCCGTCCTTGATGTGCCCCGGCACCCAGTTGATCTGCTGGTTCAGCTCGACCATGCGGTCCTTGAACGTGCTGACCGCGACGAACCAGGACGACACGGCGCGCTGGATCAGCGGGTTGTCGCAGCGCCAGCAGTGCGGGTACGGGTGGTTGTAGGTTTCATGCCGCAGCAGCAGGCCCGCGTCCTTGAGGTCGCGGATGATCTGCTTGTTGGCCTCGAAGACGTGCACGCCCGCGTACGGCGGCACCTCCGCGGTGAACCGGCCGTGGCTGTCGACCGGGACCACCACCTCGATCCCGGCGGCGTCGGTGACGACCTTGTCCTCCTCACCGAAGGCGGGCGCGATGTGCACGACACCGGTGCCGTCGTCGGTGGTGACGTAGTCGGCGGCCAGCACCTGGTGGGCGTTCTCCCGCCCGGCGAAGAAGTCGAACGGCGGCTGGTACCGCGTCCCGACGAGGTCGCTGCCCCGGTACCGGGCCAGGACCGGCAGGTCCTCCCCCAGCTCGCGGGCGTACGCGGCGACCCGCGCCTCGGCGAGCAGGTACCTGGTGCCCGCGCTCTCCACGACGACGTAGTCGACCTCCGGGTTGACCGCGGCGGCCAGGTTCGACGGCAGCGTCCACGGGGTGGTCGTCCACACCAGGGCCTGCACGCCGTCGAGGTCGGTGCCGGGCGCGCGCAGCCGCAGGCCCACCGTGACGGCCGGGTCCTGCCGGTCGCGGTAGGTGTCGTCCATCTTCGTCTCGGTGTTGGACAGCGGCGTCTCGCAGCGCCAGCAGTACCAGAGCACCCGGAAGCCCTCGTACACCAAACCCTTGTCGTACAGGGACTTGAAGGCCCACATGACGCTTTCCATGTAGTCCAGGTCGAGGGTCTTGTAGTCGTTGTCGAAGTCCACCCAGCGCGCCTGCCGGGTCACGTACGCCCGCCACGAGTCGGCGTACCGCATGACCGAGGTGCGGCAGGCGTCGTTGAACTTCTCGATCCCGAACGCCTCGATGTCGCTCTTCGAGGAGAACCCGAGCTGCTTCTCCGCCTCCACCTCGGCGGGCAGGCCGTGCGTGTCCCAGCCGAAGCGGCGCTCGACGTGGCGGCCGCGCATGGTCTGGTAGCGCGGCACGACGTCCTTGACGTAACCGGTCAGCAGGTGCCCGTAGTGCGGCAGGCCGTTGGCGAAGGGCGGTCCGTCGTAGAAGACGAACTCGTTGTCCCCGTCGTCGCCCGCGGGCCGGGCGTCCACAGTGGCCTGGAACGTGTTGTCCGCCGCCCAGTAGTCGAGCACGGTGGTCTCGAGGGCGGGGAAGGACGGCTGCGCCGGGACGGCGTCCCCGGCGGCGGAACTGGTCGCCTTGGGGTAACCCATGGGTGGCACTCCTCGTACGAGATCGGTCGGACCCACGCGGGGACGACCCGTCCCGGTCCTGCGCCGGTCCGCGCCGCGGTACCACCCCGCTTGCCACCGGGAACCCGGTGACCTCTCGTACCCGGCTGTCACGGGCTGGCCCCGTCCGGTTCTACTGGGGCCGCTCCCCTGGCGGAGCGCAGGCCCGTTCTTCCGGAGACTCCCCGGTGATGGCCGGATCGACGTCTGTACCCCCAGGGTACTGCGTGTCCGCAACCGGGTTCCCGGGAGCCTGTTCGCGGAACGCCGCGGGCCCGAAACCGCGCCAGGCCACGGCGGTCAGCACGACCATCGCGGCCCCGGCGGTCCAGAACGGGGCGGTCAGGCCGAACACCTTGGCCAGCAGCCCGCCGCCCAGCGAACCGAGGGCGGACCCGCCGATCGACAGCAGCATCGACACGCTGCCGACCCGGCCGCGCAACCGGTCGGGCACCACCCGCTGCCGGACGGCGGCGATGATCGTGCCCCAGACCACGCCGTGCACGCCGAAGACGAACAGGACCACACCCACGACCCACGCGGACCGGGTGCCTGCCAGGACGAAGTGGGTGGCGGTCTCCACGAGCAGGCCCACCCGCATCAGCGGGCTCTCCCCGAAGCGGCGGACCAACCGACTGGCGAGCACCGTGCCGAGCAGCCCGCCGACCGCCATCACCGTCGTGAGCAGACCGAACCCGATCGCGGGCAGGCCCAGCCGCTCGGTCGCGTAGAGCACCATGATCGACACGGTGGCCATCAGCGTGAGGTTCATGAAGAACAGGCAGACGAAGAACATCCGCAGCAACCGGTGGGCCAGCAGCCACCGCACCCCCTCGGCGATCTCCTGCCGCATCGGGCGCCGCCCGGCCGGGTCGGGTGGCACCGCGCGGTGGCGCATGCCGCGCACCAACAGCGCCCCGATGAGGAAGGTGGCCGCGTTGACCCCGAACGGCAGCGCTGCGCTGAACACGAAGATCGCTGCGCCGAGCGGTGGCCCGGCGAACTGGTTGCCCAGCAGGTGGACCCCCATGAGGCGGGCGTTGGCGGCGGGCAGGGCCTCGACCGGGACGACCGCGGGGACCAACGCCCCCGAGGCGGTGTCCGCGAGGGTTTCGGCGGTGCCGAGCAGGAAGAACGCCGCGTAGACCACCGGGATGGACACGTGCCCGGTGGCGATGGCGCCGGTGAGCGCGCCGAGGACGACGGCGCGCACCAGGTTGACCACGACGACCAGGCGCCGCCGGTCGAGCCGGTCGACGAGCGCGCCGCTGAACAGCGACAGCAGCAACCACGGCAGTTGCTGCACGAACACGGCCATGCCGACCAGCGCCGGGTCGCGGGTGAGGCCCGCCACCAGCAGCGGCCCGGCCGCCAGGGCGACACCGTCGCCGAGGTTGGTCGCCAGGGACGCCGACCACAGGCGGTGGAAGTCACCACCGAGCTTGGGTGTGGCTGTGGTCATGGACATGACGAGCACCACGTGGACACGGAAACCCCCGGATTCCTTCGGCTCAACCGAACGAACGCGAGGTTATCCGGACTTCCCGATCGGCGTCGGGAGTTGTCCACAGGGCGCTGGTCAGCCCGCCTCGTGCGGCTGCTCGGCGCTGCGGCCCTCGCGGTGCCGGGCCGCCAACACGGCGTCCGGCGTGCACAGGGCGCAGGGCGTGAAGCCGAGCTGGCGCGCCTCGGCGACCGGCAGCGTCAGCGAGGGCTTGCCCGAGATGAACGAGCACCGGCCCAGGTGGTAGCGCGGTCGCTCGTCGAGGACCCTGACCTCGGCGTCGAGCTCGGACACCACCAGCAGGTCGGCGGCGTCGGTGGCCTCCTCGGCGGGTTCGTCCCCGGCCCCCTCGGCGGGACCCGGTTCGGGTTCCGCCCCGGTGGCCCCGGGCTCGTCCCGGGCCGGATCAGGCCCGGCGGCCACCACGGGTTCGGGTTCGTCGTCGAGGTGGTCGTCGGCCACCGCCGGGGCGGACCGCGCCGCGGACCGCGTGCGGCGGGACCGCACCCAGTCGACGACGAGGATGGCCGCCGCGGCGACGCTCACCGCGACCGAGATCCACGCGAACAGGGTGTTGGCCGTGGTGAGCGCGCCGACCAGCAGGCCGAACGCCACCAGGACCAGCACCAACACGATGATCAGCACTGTTGACCCCACCCACCGGGACGTCGTGCCCGCGAACCGATCCCGGTCCGCGGGCCGCTGTCCCGGCTACTCCGGCTCAGCCCGCCTCGGCGCGGGGGCCGAACGAGTAGCCGCTCTGCTGTCCCGCCGCCGCCCTGGCGCCCTCGGAGGTGGGCGCGGCGGAACCGCGGTCACCGAGCTCGCGCAGGCTGGACTCGAGGAAGGTCTTGAGGCGGGTGCGGTACTCGCGCTCGAAGGTGCGCAGCTCGTCGATCTTCTTCTCCAGCGTGGTGCGCTCCGCCTGCACCGCGCCGAGGATCTCCGTGTGCTGCCGCTGGGCGTCGCGCTCCAGCGACGTGGCCTTCTCCCGCGCCTGCCGCTCCAGCGTGTCGGCCCGGGTGCGGGCGTCGTTGAGCATGGTCTCGGCGCGCGTGCGCGCCTCGTTGACCATGGTGTCCGACTTCGTGCGGGCCTCGGAGAGCAACTGCTCGGACTTGGTCCGGGCCTCCGCCAGCATGGTGTCCGCCTCGGCCTTGGCCTCGCCGGTCAGCCGGTCCGCCATCTCCTGGGCCAGGCCCAGGACCTTGGCGGCCTGCACGTGGTGGTCACCGCCACCGCCGGGGCTGGTCTGCTCCAGCGCGCTGGGCGGCGGGACCGGGTTGAGCCTGCGCGGCTCCTCCACGGCCCGGACCGGGGCAGCCGGGGCGGCGCCCGAGCGAGCGTCGTCGAGGTCGGCTCGCGCGGATTCGAGCTGCGCGTCGAGCTGCTCGACCTGCGCACGCAGGTCGTTGTTCTCCTCGATCAGGCGGGAGAGCTCCACCTCGACCAAGTCGAGGAAGGCGTCCACCTCGTCCTCGTTGTAGCCCCGCTTGCCAATGGGAGGCTTGCTGAACGCGACGTTGTGCACGTCAGCGGGGGTCAACGACATCTGATCACCTCACGCGCTCCAGGGCTGCAGGCACCCAAGTTCCCCGTTACCCGGGATAGGCCAGCCGCATCAGAATGAATACGACCAACAGCAGCACCATAATCGATAGGTCCAGGCCCACGCCCCCGATCCGCACCGTCGGGATGAGCCGACGGACGAGTCTGACCGGGGGGTCGGTCACTGTGTAGATGGTCTCCAGCGCCACCGCAACCCCACCGGCCGGTCGCCATTCCCTGGCGAACGTCCGGACGAGTTCGACCACCACGCGGGCGGTCAGCAGCAGCCAGAAGGCGAAAAACACCCAATAAGCGGCGAGACGCACTGGTTCCACAGGTCAACTCTGCCATCACTCAGCTTCGGCCCGCGAACCCGCCCTCGGCCAACCGCCGCTTGTCCTCGGCGGTCGGGTCGACGTTGGGGGGTGAGATCAAGAACACCTTGTTGGTGACCTTGTCCATCGAGCCGCGCAGCGCGAACGCCAGACCGGCGGCGAAGTCGACGAGCCGCTTGGCATCGCCGTCCTCCATCTCGGTCAGGTTCATGATCACCGGGCGGCCGTCGCGGTAGTGCTCGCCGATCGTCCTGGCCTCGTAGTAGCTGCTCGGGTGCAGCGTGACCACCCGGCCGAGCGGGTAGCCGGTCGGGACCGGCGGCTCGCTGGGTCGGGGGCGGGGCGCCGCGTCGCGGCGGGCATCCATGGCCAGTGCTCCCTGGGTGGTCGAGGTGTCCGCGACCGCGGACACGGTCGACCCGATGGCCGACGGCGGCGACCAGCCGCGCGGTCGCAACCGCTCGACGGGCTCGTAGTCGTCGTCCACCTCGGACTCGGAACGGTAGCGCCCCGAGCGGCGGCCACGTCCGGGGGTGTACTCGTCGAACTCGTCGTCGGCGAGGTACTCCGGGCGGTGGCCGTAGCCACGCCGGTCGTAGTCGTCGAGGTCGTAGTCGTCGAGTTCGTCGGCAGGAACCATCCCGAAGTAGGCCTTCAACTTCTGCAGCGTACTCATGGCTTCCTCCGTGACTCCCGGGCGTGGCTCCCGCGCAAGACGACCTACCCGCGCCTCACACGTCTCAACCGTCACTCCGGGGTTCGGGTTCCCAGACCCCCGTTAGGGGGAGGCTAGCCCGCGACCCCCCAGGAGGGCGGTTCCGACACGCACGCACGTCGACCCGTAGTCGATCGCCTCTTCAAGATCGTTACTCATGCCGCAGGAAAGCTCCGTGGCCTGGGGGTACTCGGCCCGCAACCGTTCCGCCGCACTGGCAAGACGCGCGAAGGCGGCCGCGGGTTCCACCCCGCGCGGGGCCACCGCCATGATCCCGCGGAGGCGAAGATCACGCGTCCCGGCCACGTCCTCGGCGAGCGCGGGCAGGTCCTCCAACGGGCAGCCGCCGCGGGCCGGGTCGCCGTCGATGCTCGCCTGGAGCAGGACGTCGAGCGGCCCCTCGCACTCCCCCACCGCCGCGGCGTTGCCCACGGCCCTGGCCAGCGCCGCGGCCAACCGGCCGGAGTCGACGGACTGGACCTCGGCCGCCCACCGCACCACCGCGCGCGCCTTGTTGCGCTGCAACTGCCCGACCATGTGCCAGCGGATCGGCAGGTCCGGCCGCAGTTCGGCGACCCGGGCGGCCTTGGCCCCCGCGTCCTGCTCCCGGTTCTCGGCCAGGTCGAGCACGCCGAGGTCGGCGAGGGCGATCGCGTCCTCGGCCGGGAAGGTCTTGCTCACCCCGAGCAGCCGCACGCCCGCCGGGTCGCGGCCCGCCTTCGCGCAGGCGGCCTCGATCCGGGCCCGGACCTCGGCGAGGTTGGCGGCGATCTCGACGGCGCGGTCGGTCATCGGGGGTCCACCCAGGTCACCGCGGCCAATCGCCCAGTGGTCCCTTCCCTGCGGTGACTGAACAGCGCGGCTTCCTCGTTGGTGCACCGCGGGTCGATGCCGATCCTGGCCACCCCGGCGTCGGCGAGCTGGCGCCACAGCCCGGCGCGCAGGTCCAGCCCCGGGGTGCCGCGGCGGGTGCGGCAGGCGCTGCCGGGCAGGTGCTTCTCCACGTCGGTCTGCATCGCCTGCGGCACCTCGTAGCAGTCGCCGCAGACCGCGGGCCCCAGCAGCACCTCGACCCGCGCCACGTCGGCCCCGGCGGTGCGCATGGCCGCCAGCGCGGCGGGCACCACCCCGACCCGGGCGCCGACGCGCCCGGCGTGCACCGCGCCGACGACCCCGGCCACCGGGTCGCCCAGCAGGACCGGCACGCAGTCGGCGACCAGCACGACCAGGGCCAGCCCCGGCTCGGCGGTGACCACGGCGTCGGTGGCCTCCAGCGGTTCGGCGACCGGCCCGTCGACGACCTGGGCGGTGCGGCCGTGCACCTGCTCCATCCACACCAGCCGGTCCCCGGGCACCCCCAGCTCGCCCGCCAGCCGCTCGCGGTTGGCCCGGACCGCCGCCGGGTCGTCCCCGACGTGCCCGCCGAGGTTGAACGAGTCGTAGGGGGGCCGCGAGACCCCGCCCTCGCGCGTGGTGACCACCCGGCGAATGCGCACCCTGTGACTCCTCGTCGATCACGTGCGGAGCATGTCGGCCCACAACCTATCCGGGTGGACCGACGATGCGGCGAACCCCGGCGCGGGAACGCCGGGGTTCGCGGGGAAAACGGGGGGACCGGGGGGTTACCGGCGCATGAAGGGGGGCACGTCGACCTCGTCGTCGGGGTCGTCGGTCACCGGGACGGGTCGGCCGGGCAGGCTGCCCTGCGAGCCGACGCCCGACAGCGGGCGCGGCACCGAACCGGGGGGCGGGGTGGCCGAGACCGGCGGGGCGTACCCCGAGGACTGCTGGCCGTACCCGGGGTTCGACTGCCCGTACCCGGAGTTGGAGTTCGAGCCGGACTGCCCGTAGCCGGAGCCGGGGTTGGACTGGCCGTAACCGGAGGTGGACTGACCGGAGGACTGCCCGTAGCCCGAGGACTGCGTGGGCGCCGGGGCCTGCTGCTGCGGGGCCTGCTGCTGCGGCTCCGGGGCGGGCGGCTCCGGGGCGCGCTCGGCCTGGGGCGCGGGGGTCGCCGGGCGCGAGCCGATGGCCGAGGGGTCCAGCTTCTTGTGCGTGGGCTGGCCCGCGTCGAACCCGGCGGCGATCACGGTGACCCGGACCTCGTCGCCGAGCGAGTCGTCGATGACCGTGCCGAAGATGATGTTGGCCTCGGGGTGCGCGGACTCCTGCACCAGCGAGGCGGACTCGTTGATCTCGAACAGGCCCAGGTCGGAGCCACCGGCGATGGCCAGCAGCACGCCGTGCGCACCGTCCATGGAGGCCTCCAGCAGCGGCGAGTTGATCGCCTTCTGCGCGGCCTGCACCGCCCGGCCCTCACCGCGGGCGGAGCCGATGCCCATCAGCGCGCTGCCCGCGCCGGACATGACGCTCTTCACGTCGGCGAAGTCGAGGTTGATCAGACCCGGGGTGGTGATCAGGTCGGTGATGCCCTGGACACCGGAGAGCAGCACCTCGTCGGCGGAGCGGAAGGCGTCCATCAGGCTGACGCCGACGTCGCCGAGCTGCAGCAGCCGGTCGTTGGGGATCACGATGAGCGTGTCGCACTCGTTGCGCAGCTCCTGGATGCCGTCCTCGGCCTGCTTGGCCCGCCGCTTGCCCTCGAAGGAGAACGGGCGGGTGACCACGCCGATGGTCAGCGCGCCGAGCTTGCGCGCGATCGAGGCGACCACCGGGGCGCCGCCGGTGCCGGTGCCGCCGCCCTCGCCCGCGGTGACGAAGACCATGTCGGCCCCCTTGAGGACCTCCTCGATCTCCTCGCGGTGGTCCTCGGCGGCCTTGTGGCCGACCTCGGGGTTGGCCCCCGCGCCGAGGCCGCGGGTCAGCTCGCGGCCGATGTCGAGCTTGACGTCGGCGTCGGACATCAGCAGCGCCTGCGCGTCGGTGTTCACCGCGATGAACTCGACACCCTTGAGACCGACCTCGATCATGCGGTTGACGGCGTTCACGCCGCCGCCACCGATGCCGACGACCTTTATCACGGCGAGGTAGTTGTGCGGGGGCGTCATCGAAGCCGCCTTCCTGATAGTGGTCCTGCATGTGCGGGCCCGGGAACCCTCGACCTCAACCAGAGAGTGAGAGTTCTGTCAACCCCGGACTAACAGGAAAGGTAGGCATAGCGACGCGCGGTATCCAGCCGCCACGCCGTGCGGTGTCGCGGTTGTTGGTCACGGGACGTGCCCGCCCGGCGGTGTACGCCGCCCGGTCACTCCCCGGTGGTGCCGTCCAGCAGTTCCCGGATGACGTCGAGGTGGCCCGCGTGCCTGCCGGTCTCCTCGATCATGTGCAGCAGGACCCAGCGCGCGTTGACCTCCTCGCCGCGGAAGGGCACGACGGTGTCGAGGCCGACCCGGGCGGCGACGGCGCGGCTGTCGGCGCACTGCGCGGTGTAGTCGTCGACCAGTTGCCGCAGCGGGATCTCCACGGCGCCGCGGAACTCCGCGTCCGGGTCCTCGTCGGTGTAGGGGGCCAGGTCGGGCCTGCCGTCGAGGACGGTGCCGAACCAGTACGCCTCCACCCAGCGCAGGTGGGCCAGCAGCCCGGAGACCGTCATCAGCGGCGACGGCAGCACCGAGCGGCGCGCGTCCTCCTCGGACAGCCCCTCGGCCTTGAGCACGACGGACCCGCGCAGGTAGTCGAGGAAACCGTTGATCTGATCGATGTCGCCCGCCACCCGCGGCGGGTCGATCCGGGGGTCGTCCTGTGCCATGCCGCGCAGTCTCGCGCGGGGGTACGACAATCCGCGAGCGAGTTGTCTACTCGGCCACCGTCGGGAAGTCCGCGGCGGCGACGTCGTAGGTCTTGCCCGGCCGGGTCAGCAGCGGCCCCAGGACGGCGGCCTTGCGCGCGGAGTCCTCGGCGCCGCCCCACACCACGAGCCTGCCGTCGCCCAGGGTCAGCCGGATGTCGACCGGGGTGGTCGCGGCCACCGACGCGACCAGGGCGGTCAGGGCGGGCGGCAGCGCGCTGACCGCGGCAGCGGCGGCGGCCCGGCTGGGCTGGTCGGGGGCGCTGAGGACCGGCAGCCCCGGGGGCGCGGCCTTGACGGTGCTGAAGTCCAGGCCGGTGCCGTCGACCAGGTGCACCCCGTCGCCCGCCTGCACGGCCAGCACCGGGGTGCGCTCGGAGACGGCGATCCGCACGGTGCCCGGGTAGGACCGGCGCACCTGCACGGTGTCCACCCGGGGGAGCTGGGCGACGCGGGCGGCGACCTCGTCGGTGTCCAGCCGCACCAGCGGGGTGCCCGGGGCCACCGCGGCGGCCGCGCGCACGTCGTCGGCGGTGAGCTGGTCGGTGCCGCTGACCTCGACGTCGTGCGCGCCGAGCAGCGGGGTGAAGAACACCACCACAACGACGCCGACGACGAACGCGAAGGAGCCGAGCACCGCCCACCGGCGGACCAGGTAGCGGCGGTGCACCCGGCGCCGGGGACGTGCTCTCCCCGGCGCCCGCCGCGCGGGCCGGGGCGGGTCGCGCCGCACCCGGTCCCCGGTCCGCCGGGAGGCGGTGGCGCTCATCCGGTGGCCCGCCGCTCCAGCTCGGCCACCAACTCCGGGCCGAGCATCGTGACGTCGCCCGCGCCCATGGTCAGCACCAGGTCACCCGCGCGCACCAGGCCCGCCACCAGCGTGGTGGCCCGGTCGAACGCGGGCTCGTAGTGCACCCGCTCGGCGGGCAGCGGCACCGCGTCGGCGACCAGCGCGCCGTTGACCCCCGGCTTGGGTTCCTCGCGGGCGCCGAACACGTCGAGCACCACCACCTCGTCCGCGGCGGCGAGCGCGGCGCCGAACTCCGCGGCGAAGGTCTCGGTGCGCGAGTACATGTGCGGCTGGAACACCACCACCACCCGCCCGCCCGCCGCGGCCGGGCGCACCGCGGCCAACTGCGCGGCGACCTCGGTCGGGTGGTGGGCGTAGTCGTCGTAGACGCGCACGCCGCCCGCGGTGCCCTTGTACTCGAACCGCCTGCGCACCCCGCCGAACGCGGCGATGCCCTCGCCCAGTTCGGTGGGCGGGGCGCCCAGCTCCAGCCCGGCCAGGAACGCGGCCAGCGCGTTGCCCGCCATGTGCTCACCGGGCACGGCGACGCGCAGCTCCAGCTCCTGCCCGGAGACCGACACCCGCGCCACACCCAGGCCGCCCTCGGGCCGGTAGTCCAGCAGCGTCGCGTCCTCCGGGCCCTTGGCGTCGCGGCCGTAGCGGCGGACCCGGATGCCCCGGTCCCGCGCCCGGTCGGCCAGCGCGGCCGAACCCGGGTCGTCGGCGCAGGCCACCAGCACGCCGCCCGGCTCGATCCGGCCGAGGAACTCGTCGAACACCGCCGTGTACGCCTCGACCGTGCCGTGGTGGTCGAGGTGGTCGGCCTCCACGTTGGTCACCACCGCCACCGACGGGGAGAACACCAGGAACGACCCGTCGCTCTCGTCGGCCTCGGCGACGAAGATCCCGCCGCTGCCGTGGTGGGCGTTCGCGCCGGACTCGTTGAGGTCGCCGCCGATGGCGAACGACGGGTCCAGGCGGCAGCGCTGCAGCGCCACGGTGAGCATCGAGGTGGTCGAGGTCTTGCCGTGGGTGCCCGCGATGCAGGCGACCCGGTGCCCGGCCATCAGCTCGGCCAGCGCCTCGGACCGGTGCAGCACCGCCAGCCCCCTGGCGCGGGCCTCGACCAGCTCCGGGTTGTCCTCCTTGATCGCGGTGGACACCACGACCGCGGTCGGGCCGCCGTCGAGCAGGTCGAGGTTCGCCGCCGCCTGCCCGACCGCGATCCGCGCGCCCTGCGCGCGCAGGGCCAGGTTGGACCGGGCGTCCTTGGCGTCGGAACCGGACACGGCCTTGCCCCTGGCCAGCAGGATGCGCGCGATGCCGCTCATCCCCGCCCCGCCGATCCCGACGAGGTGGGTGCGGTCGAGCACACCGTCGGCCGGGTTCATCGGGAATCCCCCGCGGGGTTCTTCTCGATCGCGTCGAGCACCATCGCGGCCAGCACGTCGGCCGCCTCGCGGTGCCCGGAACCCCGGGCGGCGGCGGACATGGCGGCGGTCCGGCCGCGGTCGCGCAGGATCGGGATCACCGACTCGGCGACCCGGCGCGGGGTCAGCTCCGCGTCCGGCACCAGCAGCGCCCCGCCCGCCCGGACCACCGGCTCGGCGTTGAGCGCCTGCTCGCCGTTGCCGTGCGGCAGCGGCACGTACACCGCGGGCAGGCCGACGGCGGACACCTCGGCGACGGTCATCGCCCCGCAGCGGCAGACGGTGGCGTCGGCCGCGGCCAGCGCCAGGTCCATCCGCTCCAGGTAGGGCACCGACACGTACGGCGGCGCACCCGGCACCTGCTGCACGGCCAGGGTGTTGTTGCGCCCGTGCGCGTGCAGCACGCCGATGCCCGCGGCGGCCAGCTCGGCGGCGGCCCCGGAGACGGCGGCGTTGATCGAGCGGGCGCCCTGCGAGCCGCCGGTGACCAGCAGCGTCGGCGCGGTCGGGTGCAGGCCGAAGAAGCGGCGCGCCTCGGCCCGCAGCGCGGCCCGGTCCAGCCGCAGGATCGACTCCCGCAGCGGGATGCCGATGACCTCCTCGCGCGGCAACCCGGTGTCCGGCACGGCCACCGCGACCCGGGCGGCGAACTTGGCGCCGACCTTGTTGGCCAGACCCGCCTTGGCGTTGGAGTCGTGCACCACGATCGGCACCCGGCCGCGGGCGGCGAGGTAGGCGGGCAGCGACACGTAGCCGCCGAAGCCCACCACCACGTCGGCGCCGACGCGGTCGAGCACCTCCCGGGTGGTCTTGATCGCCGAGCGCACCTTGAGCGGCAGCTTCAGCAGGTCGACGTTCGGCTTACGGGGCATGGGGACCGGCGGGATCATCTCCAGCGGGTAGCCGCGCGCGGGCACGATGGTCTTCTCCAGACCCCGCTCGGTGCCCAGCGCGACGACCCGGGCGTCCGGGCGCAGCCGCATGACCGCGTCGGCCAGCGCCAGCGCGGGCTCGATGTGCCCGGCCGTGCCACCCCCCGCGATCACCACGCACGGTCCCTTGCGGGCCGCCCTGTTCCCACCGGTGGGACCTACGGTCAACGACGTCCTCCTTTAGCGGTCCGCGGCGCACCGCGGTTCGTCTTCTTCTGCCGGGCGGCGGGCGCACCACCCGCGACCCGGCCGGACATGGTGCGCCCGTCGGGGGCACCACGCCTGCTGTGGTCGACCGTCGAGCGCGCGACGCCCCGCGGCGGCGCCGACGGTCGGGCGGGCCTGCGCTTCTTCGGCGGCTTGTACGGGTCCGGCGCGGGCAGCCGCATGAGCCTGCCGAACCGGCCCGGCCCCTGCGAGCGCAGCGCGGACACGGCCTCGGGCTCGTGCCGGGCGCAGTTGGCGAGCAGGCCGAACACCACCATGGTCACCACCGCGGACGTGCCGCCGGAGGAGATCATCGGCAGCGTGATGCCGGTGACCGGCAGCAGGCCGACGACGTAGCCGATGTTGATGGCGGCCTGCGCGACCAGCCACACGGTCAGCGTCGCGGCGACCATCCGAATCCACGGGTCGATGTTGCGGGTCGCCACCCGCATCCCGACCACCGCCAGCATGGCGAACAGGCCCAGCACCAGCGAGCAGCCGAGGAAGCCCAGCTCGTCGCCGATGAGGGCGAAGATGAAGTCGTTGTGCACGTTGGGCAGGAAGTTCCACTTCGACGGCCCCTGGCCCAGCCCCCGGCCGAACAGCCCGCCGTCGGCCAGCGCGAGCTGCGCCTGCACCGCCTGGAAGCCCTTGCCGAGCTGGTCCTGCTCGGGGTTGAGGAAGCTGACCACCCGGTCGAGCCGGTACTCGGTGCCCACCGCGAGCAGCGCGACCCCGGCCAGGCCGCCCAGCGCCAGCGCGCCGAAGATCCGCACCGGGGCTCCCGCGAACCACAGCAGCGCCACCAGCACGATGCCCAGGGTGACCGTGCCCGCGAGGTCGGGTTGCAGCATGACCAGGGCGAACATCAGCAGCGCGGCGGGTACCACGGGCACCAGCAGGTGCCGGTAGCGGTGCAGCACCGCCTTCTTGACCACCAGCACGTGCGCCCCCCACAGCGCCAGCGCCAGCTTGCAGACCTCCACCGGCTGGAACGACACCGGGCCGAGCACGAACCAGCTCCTGGTGCCGTTCAGCTCGGCGCCCAGCGGGGTCAGCACGGCCATCAGCAGCAGGATGCTGCCCACCATCGCGGTCGGGCTCAGCGCGCGGATGCGGGCCAGCGGCACGCGCAGCGCCACCCAGAACAGCACCGCCCCGACGGAGACGTAGATCAACTGCTTGAAGAAGACGGTGTAGAGGCCGAACCCGGGGGTGTTGAACGAGACCACCGAGGACGCCGACAGCACCATCACCAGGCCGAGCACGGTGAGCAGGCCGAACACGGCGAGCACCAGGTGGAACGAGGCCAGCGGCCTGCCCAGCCACGCGGTCAGCGCGACCCGGAAGGCGGTCACCCGACCGGGCGCGCGCCCGGTCCGGCGCGGCCGCTCGGCCTGGGGGCGGGCCTCGGCCTGGGTGACCATCAGCCGGTCCCGGGTCCGCCGTCGGTGAGCAGCCCGCGCACGGCGTCGGCGAACGCGTCGCCGCGGTGGGCGTAGTCGCGGTACATGTCGAGCGAGGCCGCGGCAGGCGCCAGCAGCACGACGTCACCGGGACGTGCCAGGGCGCGGGCGGCGTGGACGGCGGCGGTCATGGCCCCATCGTCTCCCGGCGGCACCCTGCTCACGGGGACATCCGGCGCGTGTCGCGCCAGCGAGGCGGAGACCACGTCGGCGTCGGCGCCGAGCAGCACCGCGCCGCGCAGCCGACCGGCCACCTCGGCGACCAGGCCGTCGACCGAGGCGCCCTTGAGCTGCCCGCCCGCGATCCACACGACGGACTCGAAGGCGCGCAGCGAGCCCGCGGCGGCGTGCGGGTTGGTGGCCTTGGAGTCGTTGACGTAGCGGATGCCGTCGACCTCGGCGACCGGGGCGGCCCGGTGCGGGCCGGGGCGGTAGGCGCGCAGGCCGTCGCGGACCGCCTCCGGGGGGACGCCGTGGGCGCGGGCGAGGGCGGCTGCGGCGAGGGCGTTGGCCACGTTGTGCGGGCCGCCGGGGAGCACGTCGCCGAGGGTGGCCAACTCCTCCGCGGTGGAGGCCGGGTCGTCGACGAAGGCGCGGTCGACCAGCAGGTCCTCCACCACGCCCAGCTCACCGGGGCGCGGTGTGCCCAGGCCGAAGCCGACCCGGGTGCCCTCGTGCGCGGCGGCGAGCCTGCCCGACCACTCGTCGGCGGTGTTGTGCACCACGACCTTCGCCCCGGTGTGGATCTTGCCCTTGGCCGCGGCGTAGTCGTCGATGCCGCCGTGCCAGTCCAGGTGGTCCTCGGCGACGTTGAGCACGACCGAGGCGTGCGCGCGCATCGACGACTGCCAGTGCAGTTGGAAGCTCGACAGCTCCACCGCGAGCACCTCGTGGCCCGCGCGCACCGCGTCGACCACCGGCAGCCCGACGTTGCCGCAGGCCACGGCGTTGAGCCCGGCGGCGCGCAGCATGGACTCCAGCATGGTGACCGTGCTGGTCTTGCCGTTGGTGCCGGTGACGGCCAACCACACCGGCGGTCGCGGCAGCCGCCGCGCCAGCCGCCAGGCCAGCTCGACGTCGCCGATCACCTCGACCCCGGCGGCCGCGGCGGCGAGCAGCAGCGGGCTGTCCGGGCGCCAGCCGGGGCTGGTGACCACCAGGTCGGTGCCCGCGGGCGGTTCGGTCAGGCCCAGCGCGGTCCGCGCGCCGGTGTCGGCGAAGGCCGCCAGCCGCTCGGCGTTGCCGTCGGTGACGGTGACCGAGGCGCCGTCGGCCAGCAGGGCCGCGACGACCCCCCGGCCCGCGACCCCGGCCCCCGCGACCAGGACCCGCCGGGCCGGTGTCATATGCCGCCGCCCGCGGACAGCCAGTCGGCGTAGAACAGGCCGAGGCCGAACATCGCGCAGACGCCCGCGAGCAGCCAGAACCGGATGATGACCGTGGTCTCGGCCCACCCGGCGAGTTCGAAGTGGTGGTGGAAGGGCGCCATCCGGAACAGCCGCCGCCGGGTGGTGCGGAAGACCGCGATCTGCAGCACGACCGAGACCATCTCGACCACGAACAGGCCACCGATGATGATCATCAGCAGCTCGGTGCGGGTGGCCATGGCCAGGCCCGCGACCAGGCCGCCGAGCGCCAGCGAGCCGGTGTCGCCCATGAAGATCTTCGCCGGGGCGGCGTTCCACCACAGGAAGCCGATGCAGGCACCCATCGCCGCGGCGGCGACCACCGCCAGGTCCAGCGGGTCGCGCACGTCGAAGCAGGCGGCCTCGGCCACCCGGCCGCAGTCGTGGCTGAACTGCCAGAACGAGATGACCACGTAGGTGCCCAGCACCATCGCCGAGGAGCCACCGGCGAGGCCGTCGAGGCCGTCGGTGAAGTTCACCGCGTTCGACCAGGCCGACACGGCCAGGTAGCAGAACACGATGAAGCCCAGCGCGCCGAAGGACACGATGGAGATGTCGCGGACGAACGACAGGTTGTCCGAGGCCGGGGTGAGCTGCCGCTCGTCGGGGAAGCGCAGCGCCAGGACGGCGAACCCGATGGAGACGACCAGTTGCCCGACCAGCTTCGCGGTCTTGTTCAGCCCCAGGTTGCGCTGCTTGCGGATCTTGATGAAGTCGTCCAGGAAGCCGACCAGGCCCAGGCCGGTGGCCAGCATCAGCACCAGCAGCCCGGAGGCGGTCGGCGCCTCGCCGGGGGTGGCGGAGGTGGCGTTGGCGATGTGCGAGACGCCGTACCCGACCCACATGGCGATGATGATCGCCACCCCGCCCATGGTGGGGGTGCCGCGCTTGCTCTTGTGGCCCTCGGGGCCTTCCTCGCGGATCTCCTGCCCGAAGCCCTGCCGGGAGAAGACCCGGATCAGGTACGGGGTGAGCAGGATGGACGCGACCATGGCGATCGCGGCCGCGATGAGGATGCTCTTCACCGACCCGCCTCCAGCAGCGCGTCCGCGACCCGCCACAGGGCGGCGACCTTGGACGCCTTCACGAGAACCACGTCACCGGGTGCCAGTTCGGCGCGCAACAGCGCGACCGCGGCATCGACGTCCGGCACGAGCACCGACTCCTCTCCCCACGAGCCCTCCAGGCTCGCCCCCTGGTGCATGGCGCGGGCCTCGTCGCCCACCACCACCAGGCGGTTGATGTCCAGTCGAACGGCGAGCCTGCCCACCTCGTCGTGCGCGGCGACCGAGTCGTCGCCGAGCTCACCCATCACACCCAGGACGGCCCAGGACCGGCGTCGGTTGCCCGTGCGGGCCATCGTCGCCAGCGTCTTGAGCGCGGCGCGCACCGACTCCGGGTTGGCGTTGTAGGAGTCGTTGACCACCGTGACGCCGTCCGGGCGGGTGATCACCTCCATCCGCCGCGCCGAGACCCGGCGGGCGCCGGAGAGCCGCGCGGCCACCTCGGCCGGGGTCGCCCCCAGCTCCAGGGCGATCGCGGCGGCGGACAGCGCGTTGCCGACGTGGTGGGCGCCGTGCAGCGACAGCGACACGGTCGCCTCGCCCTGCGGCGCGACCAGGCGGAAGGTCGCCCTGGCCTGCTCGTCGAGCACGACGTCGACCGCGCGCACCTGCGCCGAGGGCGCCTCGCCGACCAGCACGACCCGCGCCGAGGTGCGCTCGGCCATGGCGGCGACCAGCGGGTCGTCGGCGTTGAGCACGGCAACGCCGTCGGCGGGCAGCTTCTCGGCCAGCTCGCCCTTGGTGCGGGCGATGTCCTCGCGGGAGCCGAACTCACCGAGGTGGGCGCTGCCGACGTTGAGCACGGCGCCGATGCGCGGCGGGGCGGTGTCGCACAGCGCGGCGATGTGCCCCGGCCCGCGCGCGGACAGCTCCAGCACCAGGTGGCGGGTGGTCTCGTCGGCGCGCAGCACGGTCCACGGGTGGCCCAGCTCGCTGTTGAACGACCCCGGCGGCGCCACGGTCGCGCCCATCGGGGTCAGCACCTGGGCGATAAGGTCCTTGGTGGAGGTCTTGCCGGAGGAACCGGTGACGCCGACGACGGTGAGGCCGCCGGGGGTCAGCCGGTCCACGACCACCCTGGCCAGCGCGGCGAGCGCGGCCAGCACGGCGGCGCCGGAGCCGTCGGTGTCGCCGGCCAGCGCGACCGAGCGGGTGTGCGCGGAGTCGACCGGCGGGACGACGACGGCGGGGGCGTCGACCTCGCGGGCGGCCAGCACCGCCACCGCGCCCGCGGCGACGGCCCGGGCGGCGAAGTCGTGCCCGTCGACCTTCTCCCCTGGCAGGGCCAGGAACAGCCCGCCCGGGGTGATCTTCCGGGAGTCGAACTCGACGGTGCCGGTGACCACGGCGTCCGGGTCGGCGTCGTGCAGTCGGCCGCCGACGGCGTCGGCGACCTCCCGCAGGGTCAGCGGGATCATCCGGTCACCGTGCCCAGTCGCTCGCGGATGGCCGCCTCCAGTTCGTCGCGGTCGGAGAACGGGTGCACGACACCCGCCACCTCCTGGCCGGTCTCGTGCCCCTTGCCCGCCACCACGACCACGTCGCCGGAGCGGGCCGCGGCCACCGCGGCCGCGATGGCCTGCCTGCGGTCGCCGATGTCGCGCACCTCGCCGCGCTGCGCGGCCGGGACGGACTCCGCGCCCGCCAGCACCGCCGCGCGGATGGCCGCCGGGGACTCGGTGCGGGGGTTGTCGTCGGTGACGACCAGTAGGTCGCTGCGCCGGGCCGCCTCGGCGCCCATCAGCGGGCGCTTGGCGGTGTCGCGGTCGCCGCCGCAGCCCAGCACGGTGATCACCCGGCCGTCGGTGCGCGCGCGCATAGCGTCCAGCGCGACCGCGACGGCCTCGGGCTTGTGCGAGTAGTCGACGACGGCGGTGAAGTCCTGCCCGAGCGCCACCCGCTCCATCCGGCCCGGCACCCGCACGTCGGCCAGCCCGACCACGATCGCCTCGTCCGGCACGCCCACCTCGTGCAGCACGGCGGCGGCGAGCAGGGCGTTGGCCACGTTGAAGGTGCCCGGGATCGGCAGCGTCGCGGCCAGGGTGCGCCCCTCGGACCCGTGGATGGTGAACGACTGCTCGCCCGAGAGCGAGGTGCGCACGTCGGTCGCCGTCCACCGGGCGTCACCGGTGGTGGCGACCGTCACCGTTGCGGGTGTCACCAACCTGCGGCCCCACTCGCCGTCCACGCAGACCACCTCGACGGCGGAGCGGCCGTCGAAGAGCTGCGCCTTCGTCCGGAAGTAGTCCTCCATGTCCGGGTGGAAGTCCAGGTGGTCCTGGGAGAGGTTGGTGAACGCCCCCACCGCGAACCGGGTGCCCGCCGCGCGGCCCAGGGCCAGCGCGTGGCTGGAGACCTCCATCGGCACGTGCGTGACACCGCGTTCGAGCATGACCGCGAACAGGGCCTGCAGGTCGGGGGCCTCGGGGGTGGTGAAGGCGCTGTCGAGGCGCTCGCCCGCGATCCGGGTCTCCACGGTGCCGATCAGGCCGGTGCGGTGCCCGGCGGCGGCCAGGCCGGACTCGACCATGTATGAGGTCGTGGTCTTGCCGGAGGTGCCGGTGACGCCCAGGACCTTGAGCGCCAGGGACGGCTCGCCGTAGATGTGGCTGGCCAGCGGACCGAGCGCGGCGCGCGGGTCCGGGTGCACCAGCACCGGCAGACCGCTGTCGCGCACGGCGGGTCGGGCCGCGCCCGCCTCGTCGGTGAGCACGGCGACGGCACCGGCGGCCACCGCGTCGGCGGTGAAGTCGGCGCCGTGCGCGCGGGCACCGGGCAGGGCGGCGAACAGGTCGCCGGGCAGCACGTGCTGCGCGCGCAGCGCGGCACCGGTGACGACCACTTCGGACACCGGGGTGCTCCCCGGCGCGAGTGGTCGCGCCGAAGCGCGGGAGGCCAGTGTGGCCAGTGGCACGGGCAGGATTCGGGAGGGGCGAGGCGGCGCTGTGACAGCCTTGCCGTCGAGCTTGGCGGGCACGGGGCGGAAGGCTACCTGCGCACGGAGGGCTACCGAGCGGCACCTCGATCACCCGGTGCCGGGAGCATGGGGTAGACGGGCCCGGGGTGACCCCGTCCGGGGGTACATCACACGATCAGGTGGAGCACTGTCCACCCACGTCCGGAGCAGCGAAAACCCGGTAAAGTCGAACACATGTTCAGCTCAACGACCCACCCCGGCATGCAACTCGGCAACGACTCGCGCGTCCTTCCGGTGAGAGTTCGACGACAACCGCGAGGAGCACGCAGTGCCCAACACGCCAGTCCCGTCCCCGAACCGCCGCACCGTCCTCCTCGCCGGGCTGGGTGCCGTTCTGGCCGGGTGCGCCGATCCGTCCACACCGGCCACACCGCGGGCAACCACTTCCGGCACAGGGCTTTCCCCGACCCTGCCCCCCGCCGCCGCCGGGGCGGCGGAGGAACTGGTGGCGCTGGAGTCGACGTTCGGCGGGCGGCTCGGGGTGTACGCGGTGGACACCGCCGACGGCACCGAGGTCCGCCACCGCGCGGACGAGCGGTTCCTCATGTGCTCCACCGCCAAGGTGCCGGTGTCGGCGGCGGTGCTGCGGCGGCGGCTCGCCGAGCCGGGCCTGCTGGAGCGGGTCATCCACTACACGGAGGCGGACCTGCTGGAGTACGCGCCGGTGACCTCCGAGCACGTGGCCGAGGGCATGGCGGTCGCGGACCTGTGCGTCGCGGCGCTGACGCGCAGTGACAACACGGCGGTCAACCTGCTGCTCCCGCTCGTCGGCGGTCCGGCGGGGGTGACGGACTTCGTCGGCACCCTGGGCGATCGAACCACCCGCTTCGACCGCCCGGAACCGGACCTGAACGTCACCGCCCCCGGCGACGAGCGCGACACCTCCACCCCGCTGGCCCTGTCGTCGACCGTGCGCGCGCTGGTGGTGGGCGACGGCCTGGACCGGCCGGGGCGCGAACTGCTGGCCGGGTGGATGCGCGCCAGCGTCACCGGGAAGGACCTGATCCGCGCGGGGGTGCCCGCCGGGTGGGACGTGGCGGACAAGAGCGGCTCAGGCGCCCAGGGGGAGGTCAACAACGTCGCCGTGGTCTGGCCGCCGAACCGGGCACCCTGGGTCATCACCGTCTTCACCTCGCCGACCGACCCGAAGACGACGCGGGGCAGGACCACAGTCGCGGCGGCGGCGGGCATCATCGCACGCGCACTGGGCTGACCGAACCCACCTGCCGGCGCAGACAGGCGGACGGGCGGACCGGCGACCACTGTGAGCAGGTGACTGGCAGGCGCGAGCAGGTGGCCGACCGGCACGGGTGAGCGGCTGGCCAATGCGAGCGGCCGGCCGGCAAGTAGCCGCCTGCTGCGGGCGGGTGGCTGGCAGGCGCGGGTAGGCAGCCGACCGGCCCGGGTGAGCGGCTTGCCGATGCGAACGGGTAGTCGACCAACGCCGGCGAGCAGCCGGCCACTGGGGCTTGTCCTCAAAGCCGGCCCACGAACCGGCGGCCCGCCTACGCAAATGTCCGAGTAGATGGAGGTGCTTGACCAGCCGACCACCCCAACACACCGGCGGCCCGGCTACGGAACTGCCTGGGTGGGTGGAGGCGCCTGGCCAGCCAACCACCCTCGAAACCGACGGCCCGGCAAGCGAATACCCGGGTGGGTGGAGGCGCCTGGCCAGCCGACCGCCCCTGAAAACCGGCGGCCCGGCGAGCGAACTGCCCGGGTGGGTGGAGGCGCTTGGCCAGCCGACCACCCCGAGAACCGGCGGCCCGACCAAGCAACTGCCCGGGTGGGTGGAGGTGC
>NZ_AYXG01000058.1 GCF_000564855.1 Actinokineospora spheciospongiae | reverse complement strand
GAGCTTGGTGATCAGCTCGCGCACGGCGTCGCGGGACACCGGCAGTGACACACCAGGCCGCTTGCTGTCCCGGACGGCCGAGAGGTCCTGCCGCAGTTCGACACAGTCCCCTGCGTTGCCCGAACGAGAAGACCTACGCCACTCCATGATCCGAATCCGGATACAGTACATGGGACTCGGGAATATGGTAGGTGGGAAACTGTTGCCCCAGCCAATAGGGGTCGAAGGCCACGCCGGTCTGTTGTTCCATGAGCGCGAGACAAGTTTGGCGCACCACTGCCGTTTCCGGCTCAGAACCGATTGCCCATGGCGGACGAATCTCACCTGATTCTTGACTCGGCGCGATGGGGTAGAGCATTTCGAACCGTGCCGTGATCACACCATCTATCGCTTCGGTGACGAGACCGAACGCGTTGACGTTCCAGTACACGCTGAAGAAGTGTCCACCTCCGGCCGAGCACCGTCGGGCCACCTCCGGGTGGCTCCCACTCCACCCGTTGTTCTCGACAGTCACGACGTGGTGGTTGTGCTCGAACACTTGGACGTGGTGTCGGAGTGTGAGCGGGTCTTGACCTTGCAGGCCACCCAACTGGCCGAAGCTGTGGTCGCCGAGCAGGCTGTCTCCCCGGGCGCCGTAGACGGCAGCCACGTCTGCGGTGGTCTTGTCAGAGATCACTGCGACGGCCCACGCCTCGACCTCTTTCACCCAAGCGTATTTGCGTACCAAGTCGTCAAATGGAGCGTCCCCTTCTAGCACAGCCCTTTGTCCTTTGCGATGTCTGTTCCCGAGAACGCCTCTGTCGCTATCTGGTCAAGATGAACGATGACAACGAGGAACCGCTGACCGTCTTTAGGATATTGGGCGCCGTACATTCCACCTTGACAACTGTTCTCCCGACCGGGCACCTCCTCGGTACGCGCACCTCCCCCACCTTCACTTGTTGACGCCATGGGGTATTCGTCGCACTGTCCACCGTATTTTTTCGAGAAGCTGCGCGGGCATGCAATGCGGCGGTTCTCGTCCTGCTTGGCCCTGTTCATGGTGAGGACCCCGGGGCGGCCGGACTCCCAGGCGAGTTGGGTGTTCCGCGCGATGAAGGGGATCTTGTTGGCGTCGACGAGGAGGACATGCAGGTCTCCGCACCACCTGTCGGCCAACATCTGGGGTGTTTCACACTGTTTGGCGTCCGACTCGGCGGCGGTGGCGACCATCACCCGTGAGTCGCCCTCACCGAGGATCGTCCTCCCGCCACCGGTGAACAGGCCGGTCATGGTGTCGACCACCTTGTCACCGCCGAACACGGCCACGGCTGCAACCAGGATGATCACCGGCAGCAGTGCGCCACCCTTGGTGCGTGTCGCCATCTGCCCCTCGTTCCTGTTCTCAGGTGACGCCCTCCGGTGCCCCCGCCGTTGGGCGGGGGCACCGGAGGGGGCTAGCGGGCGAGCTTGGTGATCAGCTCGCGCACG
>NZ_AYXG01000057.1 GCF_000564855.1 Actinokineospora spheciospongiae | reverse complement strand
ACGCCCTGGGGCTTGAGAACAACCATTCTCAAGCCCCAGGGCATTTTTGCGTTCCAGGGAATTCAGTGCACCCGCCGCGCCGCTGCGCGGATGATGGGGTGATGAGCGTCGTCCGACATGCCGATCCGACCGCGTTCCAGGCCGCCGTGGGCAGGCTGCTCGTTGACGACCCGGTCCGGCACACCGGGGTCCTCGGTCAACTCGCCTTCCACCCGCGCCACGATTCGATCCTCCTCACCGCCCACCACGGGAACGACCTCCTGGGCGCCCTGGTCCTGATGCCCCCCGGCGTCGCTCTCACCTCCGCCCTGCCGCTGCCCGCACACGACCAGGTGATCGACTACCTGATCCGGCACGACATCCACCCCTCGTCCGCGCACGGCCCCCGGGACGTGACCGACCCCTTCGTCGAGCGGTGGTGCCACCGCACGGGTGCGATCGTGACCACCGAGATTCCCGAAAGGCTGTTCCGGCTCGCCGAGCTCATCCCCCCACGCGTCCCCGGGAATTCCCGGGTGGCGACCAGCACCGACGTGCCCCTGGTGACCCGGTGGAACTCCGACTTCCTCACCGAGGTCGGCTTCCCGGGCTCGCCGAACCCGCGCGGCAGTGCGGCGTTCGTGCGCGCGGCGCTGGCAGCAGGCCGGGCCCACCACCTCTGGGTCGTCGACGACCGCCCGGTGTCGTTCGCCCTGGTGTCCCCGCCCGTGGTGGGCATGTCGCGGATCGGGCCGGTCTACACACCACCCGACCTGCGCGGACACGGCTACGCCTCCGCCGCGACCGCCGCCGCGGCCCGGTGGGCGCGCGGCCGGGGCGCCCGGGACGTCCTGCTGTTCGCCGACGTGGACAACCGGGTGGCGAACTCGATCTACACCGCGCTCGGGTTCGTCCCGGTGCACGACTCGGTCGAGACGGGACTCGCTCAGCCGAATACGCTGTGAGGGGTGACCACCACGCGCATCCTCGTCATCCAGCTCGCCGACCTGGATTCGCCCGGGCGGCTGGCCGAGTGGCTGGTCGACTCCGGCGCCGAGGTCGAGCTGGTGCGGCTGGACCGGACCGGCGAACTCCCCGAACCACGGGACTTCGCCGCCGTGGTCTGCCTCGGTGGGCCGATGAACGCCAACGACCTCGACGGGCACCCGTGGCTGCGGACCCTCCGGGCGTTCTTCGGCACCTGCGTCACCCGGCGGGTTCCGCTGCTGGCGATCTGCCTCGGCGCGCAGGTGCTCGCGACCGCGCTCGGCGGTGAGGTCGAACCGGGGCACGAGGGGCCGGAGGTCGGCCGGGAACTGGTGGCCAAGCGGGACCTCGGGTGGGCCGACCCGCTGTTCGCCGACCTGCCGCTGATGCCGGACGTGCTCCAGTTCCACCACGACGTGATCACCCGACTGCCCGCGGGCGCCGAACTGCTCGCCTCCGCGACCCGCTACCCGAACCAGGCGTTCCGGGTCGGGCCGGTCGGGTACGGCATCCAGTTCCACATCGAGACCACGCCGGAGCTGTTCGAGACCTGGCTGCGGACGGACCCCGCCGGAGCCGAGTTCGCGCGGGCGGTCGACCGCACCCCCGAGGGGATCGCCGAGCTGCACGCCGACGTCGAGCAGACCTGGCGGCCGTTCGTCGAGCGGTTCGTCGAGCTGGCCAGGGGCGAGCTGTCCCCGGTCGCGAAGAACCTGCTGTAGACCGGGGACGAGCACATGCCCGACCGCTCCCGCCCGATCTCCTCCGCGGCCCGCTTCGGCCTGACCGAACCCCGAGCCGAGGCCGAGCTGCGCGCCGCGGGCCTGTGGGACGACCACGGCCCGGTGCCCGAGCACGAACTGGTCCTCACCGCCCTCTCCCGCAGCCCCGACCCGGACCTGGCGCTGCGCGGCCTGGCCCGCGTCCGCGAGGCCGACCCCGACACCTGGCCCGAACTCCGCGCGGAGCTGGGCACCAACCGGCGGCTGCGCGGCAGGCTGGCCGCGGTCCTCGGCGGGTCCAGCACGCTCGCCGACCTCCTCGCCGCCCGCCCCGCCGAGTGGCGGCGGCTCGACGGCGCCGGAACCCCCGCCGACCGGTACACCGCCGCCCTCCTCACCGAGGTCGGCGCCACCGGGGACAGCCCCCAGGGGCCGGTCGCGGCCAAGCGCGGACCGGAGGCGGTGAAGGCGCTCAAGTTCGCCTACCGCGGCCTGCTGCTGGAGCTGGCCGCCGACGACCTCGGTCACCTGGTGGAACCCGAACTGCCCGAGTTCACCTACGAGGAGGTCGCGAGCAGGCTCAGCGACCTGGCCGAGGCGGCGCTGCGGGCCGCGCTCGCGGTGGCGTGGGCGGAGAACGGCGGCGCCACCGCCCAGGAGCGGGCCCGGCTGACCGTGATCGCCATGGGCAAGTGCGGCGGGCACGAGCTCAACTACGTCAGCGACGTCGACGTGATCTTCACCGGGGAGGACGACCTGGGCCTGGCCACCCGGGTCGCCAGCGCCATGATGCGGGTGGCGACCGAGGCGTGCTTCGACGTCGACGCGAACCTGCGCCCCGAGGGCCGCAACGGCGCCCTGGTCCGCACCCTCGACGGGCACCTGGCCTACTACAAGCGGTGGGCGCGCACCTGGGAGTTCCAGGCGCTGCTCAAGGCCAGGGACATCGCGGGCGACGCCGAGCTGGGCCGCGGGTACACCGACGCGGTGGCACCGCTGGTGTGGACGGCGGCCGACCGGGACAACTTCGTCGTCGACGTGCAGGCCATGCGCCGCCGCGTCGAGGACCACGTGCCCTCGGAACTGCTGGAACGCGAGCTGAAACTGGGCCGGGGCGGCCTGCGCGACATCGAGTTCGCCGTGCAGCTACTGCAACTGGTGCACGGCCGCACCGACGAAACCCTCCGCCGGGCCGCCACCGTGGACGCGCTGGCCGCGCTCGCCGCGGGCGGGTACGTCGGCCGCACGGACGCCCTGGAACTCGCCGAGTCCTACCGGTTCCTGCGCACCCTCGAACACCGGCTCCAGCTCCAGCGGCTGCGCCGCACCCACCTGTTCCCCGCCGACGACGCCACCGACGACCTGCGCTGGCTGGCCCGCGCCACCGGCATCGGCCCCGACGGCGGCCGCTCCGAGGCGCAGGTCCTGCTGGCCGAGTTCCGCAGGCGCGCCAACCGAATCCGGCGCCTGCACGAGAAGCTGTTCTACCGGCCGCTGCTCGAAGCCGTGTCCCGGGTGCCCACCGACCAGCTTCGGCTGACCGCGAAGGCGGCCGAGGCCCGGCTGGCCGCACTGGGCTACTCCTCCCCGCAGGGCGCGCTGCAGCACATCCAGGCGCTGACCTCGGGGGTGAGCAGGCGGGCGGCGATCCAGACCGCGCTGCTGCCGGTGCTGCTCGACCTGCTCGGCGCCACCCCCGACCCCGACGGCGGCCTGCTCGCCTACCGCAAGGTGTCCGAGGCGCTGGCGGCCACACCCTGGTACCTGCGGGTGCTGCGCGACGAAGGGGCGGTGGTCGAGCGGCTGGCGGTGCTGCTGGGCACCTCGAAACTCGTCCCGGACCTGGTGGTGCGCGCCCCCGAGGTGCTGCGGCTGCTGGCTGACCCGAAGGAACTGACCCTGCGCGACCCGGCCGAGGTGGCCGCGTCGCTGCGCAACGCCGTCCGCAGGCACGGGTACCTGGGCAACGCGGTCACCGCGGCCCGGTCGCTGCGGCGGCACGAACTGCTGCGGGTGGCGTGCGCGGACCTCCTGGGGTTCATGGACGTGCTGGCGGTGTGCTCGGCGCTGTCGAGCGTGTGGTGCGCGGTGCTGGAGGCGTCGCTGGCCGCGGTCGACCGGTCGGAGGCGGCGTCGGCGGGCGGGCACCTGGCGCGGATCGCGGTCATCGGCATGGGCCGCCTCGGCGGCTCCGAACTGGGGTACGGGTCCGACGCGGACGTGATGTTCGTGTGCGAGGCCGCCGACGGGGTGTCGGACTCCGACGCGCTCAAGTACGCCGGGCGGGTCGCCACGGCGGTGCGGCGGCTGCTCGGCTCACCCAGCCAGGACCCGCCGCTGCAGGTGGACGTCGACCTGCGGCCGGAGGGCAGGCAGGGACCGATCGTGCGGACGCTGGAGTCCTACCGCGCCTACTACCGGCAGTGGAGCGAGGTCTGGGAGTCCCAAGCGCTGCTGCGGGCCCGACCGGTCGCGGGCGACGACGACCTGGGCAGGCGGTTCGTCGAGATGATCGACCCCATCCGCTACCCGGAGGGCGGGCTGGCGGACAAGGACGTGCGCGAGATCCGGCGGATCAAGGCCCGGGTCGACACCGAGCGCCTGCCGCGCGGAGCGGACCCGACCACGCACACCAAGCTCGGCCGCGGCGGACTGGCCGACGTGGAGTGGACGCTGCAACTGCTGCAACTGCGGCACGGGCACGAGCACCCGGCACTGCGCACCACCTCCACCATGGACGGTCTGGCGGCGGCGGTCGAAGCCGGGCTGATCACCGCCCAGGAATCCGCCGAGCTGACCCAGTCCTGGCTGCTGGCCACCCGGGTGCGCAACGCGATCACCCTGGTCCGGGGCAAGCCGTCCGACCAACTCCCCACGCAGGGCCGGGAACTGGCCGGGGTGGTCACCGCACTGGGACCGGACACCCCGGGCGGCATGTCCGACCCCGGCGAGTTCCTCGACTTCTACCGCCGCACCACGCGCCGCGCGCACGCCGTGGTCGAGCACGTCTTCTACGACGACTGACCCGGCTTCTATGACGACTGACACGAGCGGACCGGTTCTGTCGGTGCCGCGGCCTAGGCTCGGGGCATGAGTGAGCCGTGGAGCTGCCGGGTCGCCGTCCGCAGCTACGAACTGGACGCGCTGGGGCACGTCAACCAGGCGGTGTACCACCAGTACGCCGAGATCGCCCGCATCGAGGGCTTCACCGCGGCCGGGTGCTCCTGGGACACGCTGATCGCGTCCGGGACCGCGCCGGTGCTGCTGGGGTCCACCATCGCCTACCGCCGCGAGCTGCGGGCCGGGGACGCGGTGGACATCACCTGCGAGATCAAGTTCGGTTCCGGCAAGACCTTCAACGTGGACTCGGTGATGACCAAGCCCGACGGCACGGTCTCGGCCGAGGTCTCGTGCGTCATCGGGGTGATGGACCTGACCGCGCGCAAGCTGGTGGCCGACCCGCGGGCCGTGATGGAGGCCCACGGGTTCGACCTGTCCGTGCTGAACGGCTAGCCCCCCCGTCAAGGCTGGGCCCTCCTCTGTGGATGCCTGTCTTGAGTTGTCCACAGGTCTCCCGCGCCGAGCCCGGTTTTGTCCGACCCCGCGGCTAAGCTTGAGCAGAAGGAAGACGCGCGGGGGCGGGCGGCGCCCATCCCAGGAAGACGTGCCGGTCGGCTGTGGTACCGGTCGTCGTGGTCCGTGGCACCGGCCGGTTGTGGTGGGAAGAGACGGCCCGTGGTTGTTCCACGACGGTTGTTCCACGACGCCGGGGCTGCCCTCGCGCTGGCCTTCCGCACCGGGCCGCCGGTGTCGAGGTGCCTCGACTCCAGGGTCACCCCCGGCCTCCACGGTCACCCCCGGCGCGGGTTCCGGCCGGACCAGGTTCGGGGGACGGATGGTCCGGGGGTCGATGGTCAGCACCGGCACCCGCGGCCGTGGGGTCGAGGTGGCCTGCCTCAGACCGGGATCGGCGTCGTGACCCGGCGCAGCAGTTCACCGGCGATGGTGGGGGAGCGCAGGTCCGAGGGGCCGTAGACGGGGACGTCCACGTGCGCCTGGGTCTCGCGCACGCCCAGCGGTGACTGGGTGAGCAGACCGCTGACGGCGAGGACCTGGTGGCCGTCGCCCTGCAGGCGGTGCACGCCGAAGATCGCGCCCGCGGAGTCCGCCGCCGCGTACAGGACGCCGTCGGCCAGGGCGCGGGTGGCCGGGTGGTCGAGGAGTTGGGCGGTTTCGGGCTGGAGCACGCCGTCGGCGATCTCCAGGACGGCGGCGTCGACGCCCGCGGCGGTCAGGTGTCCGTGCAGGGCCTCGGTGCCCGCGACGATGCGCTCGAGCGGCACCCGGAACGTGGTGGCCATGCCCATGTCGGTGAAGTCCAGTGCGAGGGCGGCCCCGGCGTCGCGGAACAGCCACGGGTCGCCGCCCGCTGCGGTGCCGGTCACCTTCGCCGCGCCGACGCGCAGGCCCGCGCGGGTCAGGCCGTGCACCAGGGAGGCCGCGGTGGTGGTCTTGCCGGAGTTCATCGAGGTGCCGACGACGACGAAGGTGGGCACCCGGCGGCCGGGCGGGGGCGGGGCGGGCAGGGCGGAGTCGGCCACGTTGAGCGGGCGGCCGGTGGGGCCCGCGAGCAGGCTGAGGGGGCGGACGGTCGTCGGGGCGGACACGGCGGCGTTGCCGCTGCGCACCTTGCCCAGGATGCCGCCCGCCGCGACCAGGTCGCACGGGCCCAGGTCGTCGGGCAGTTCCGCCTCGAAGTGGTCCGGGGCGTAGCGGGCGGCGTAGGCCACCAGCACCCGGTCGCCGACGAACAGGCGGGCCTTGCGGCCGTCGGCCAGTTCCAGCACCTCGTGGTAGCCGACCGAGGTGACCTCGGCGAGCACCACGTCGCCGTGGGTGGGGCGGTGCTCGGCGGGGTGCGGTGGCGTGAGCGCGTCGGCGTCCAGCAGGCGCACGGCGTAGGCCTTCTTGAGGCGGTCGACTCGTACCGGGTCCAGGGCAGCGGACATGGGTGTTCCCTCGGGTGGGGCCGGAGTGGTCACCGCGCGAGAGCCGCGCGGCTGCGGGGAGCGTATGGGCTGGATCACCCCCGGGGGAATGATCGTTCCGCGTAACACCTGAGTAATGGCGACTGCACGGAGGGTGAACGTCGGTGGTCCGGGTGGGGGTGCCGGCGCTCGGTGAACCGGGTGGTGGACGTGCTGGTGGCGCAAAAAACCGGCGCCTGCCGGGGGAGGTCCCCAGGCAGGCGCCGGTCGGTGACGAGAGGTCAGGTCACACGTCGTAGTACAGGCCGAACTCGTACGGGTGCGGGCGCAGGCGCAGCGGGTCGATCTCGTGCTCGCGCTTGATGTTGATCCACGTCTCGATCACGTCGGGGGTGAACACGCCACCGGCGAGCAGGTAGTCGTGGTCCTCCTCGAGGCGGTCGAGCACCTCGTTGAGCGAGGCGGGGACCTGCGCGACCTCCTTGGCCTCCTCGGGCGGCAGCTCGTAGAGGTCCTTGTCGATCGGCGTCGGCGGCTCGATCTTGTTCTTCACGCCGTCCAGGCCCGCCATCACGATCGCGGCGAAGGCCAGGTACGGGTTGCCCGAGGAGTCGGGGCAGCGGAACTCGACGCGCTTGGCCTTGGCGTTGTTGCCGGTGATCGGGATGCGCACGCAGGCGGAGCGGTTGCGCTGGGAGTAGACCAGCGACACCGGGGCCTCGTAGCCGGGCACCAGGCGGTGGTAGGAGTTCACCGTCGGGTTGGTGAACGCCAGCAGCGACGGGGCGTGCTTGAGCAGGCCGCCGATGTAGTGGCGCGCGGTGTCCGACAGCCCGGCGTAGCCCGACTCGTCGTGGAACAGCGGCGTGCCGTCCTTCCACAGCGAGGAGTGCACGTGCATGCCGGAGCCGTTGTCGCCGAAGAGCGGCTTGGGCATGAAGGTGACCGTCTTGTCGGCCGCCCAGGCGGTGTTCTTGATCGCGTACTTGAACAGCTGCAGGTCGTCCGCGGCGTGCAGCAGGGTGTTGAACCGGTAGTTGATCTCGGTCTGGCCACCGGTGCCGACCTCGTGGTGCGCGCGCTCGACGGTAAAGCCGAGGCCCTGCATGTTCAGCACCATCTGGTCGCGCAGGTCGGCGAAGTGGTCGACCGGCGGGACCGGGAAGTAGCCGCCCTTGAAGCGGGTCTTGTAGCCCTTGTTGCGGCCGTTCTCGTCGGCGGCACCGGTGTTCCACCAGCCCTCGACGGAGTCGACCTCGTGGAACGAGCCGTTCTCGGAGTAGTCGAAGCGCACCGAGTCGAAGATGTAGAACTCCGCCTCGGGGCCGAAGTACGCGGTGTCGGCGATGCCGGACTCGGCGATGTACTGCTCGGCCTTGCGGGCGATGTTGCGCGGGTCGCGGGAGTAGGCCTCGCGGGTGAACGGGTCGTGCACGAACCAGTTCAGGATCAGCGTCTTCTCGATCCGGAACGGGTCGATCCGCGCGGTGTAGGGGTCGGGCAGCAGCAGCATGTCCGACTCGTGGATCGACTGGAAGCCGCGCACGGAGGAGCCGTCGAACGCGAGGCCCTCGGTGAAGGCGTCCTCGTCGAACGCCTCGGCGGGCAGGGTGAAGTGCTGCATGACGCCCGGCAGGTCGCAGAACCGGACATCGACGAACTTCACGCCCTCATCGGCAATGAAGCGCAAGACCTCGTCGGAAGACTTGAACACGCTTGTTGGCTCCTTACGTCTGCTCCGCCGGCCGCGACCGGCCCACCGCGCTCAACGGACGGCAATTGATCACGGCTGTCCGCTCTGCGTGATGAAACTAGGAGGGCGGTGTTGCCCGACCATCACCCTCGTGTTTCGCGCGGGTTAACGGCACCGTCCGGCGCCCGTGGACGACCGGAATCATGCCAGGCCCGGCCACGTCCGGCAGCGCGTCCTACGCTGGAGGGGTGAGCAGATGGACCGGAAGTTGGCTGCCCGGCTCGGACACCGGAACCCCCGACGGGGACCCCCAGCGCTGGCCGGGTGAGCGGCTGGGCCTGCCGGAGAGCGGCCCCGGCTCGGCGGCGGCCAACGGCATCCGCTTCGCCGCCCTGCTGATCGACCTGGTCCTCGCCTCCCTGACCACCTCGGTCTTCGTCCCGTTCGACGTGGGCGACCCGGCGGTCATGCGCACCCACAACCTGTGGTCGGGGGCGGTGTGGTTCCTGATCACGGTCGCCGGGGTGGCCCTGGCCGGGTTCACCCCCGGCAAGGCGCTGCTCGGCCTGCGCGTGGTCCGCCTCGACGGGACGGCGCTGGTCGGGCCGCTGCGCGCGATCCCGCGCACGGTGCTGGTGGGGCTGATCCTGCCGGGCGCGATCACCGACAAGGACGGGCGCGGGTTGCAGGACAAGCTGGCGGGGACCTCGGTGCTGCGCACCCGCTAGGCCACACCGGTGCCGCGGGTCGCTCCCCGCGCCTACAGCGCGGGTTCCTCGGCGAGGTGCACGGCCGTGGCGACCGGTCGGAAGCCCACCTTTCGGTAGACGCGGTCGGCGTCGGCGCTGCCCGGGGTCAGCCAGGCCAGCGTGGCACCCGCGAGGGCCACGACCCGGTCCACCGCGTACGCGGTGACCAGGCCGCCGAACCCCTGGCGCCGGTACTCCTCGACCGTGGCGACCCCCACGACCTCGGTGACGCCGTCGGCCACCGGGGTCCACGAGGCGACCGCCACCGGTTCCCCGTCCATCCGGGCCAGCACCATGCCCCCGTCGGGGGGCTCCGGGGGCGGACCCGTGGGCAGGTCGGCCCCGCCCATGCCGAACGCCCGGTGGGCCAGCACGGACCCGAGCACGTGGTCGTGCTCGGTCGTGACCAGTTCCACGGTCACCCCCGGCGCGGGTTCCGGCCGGACCAGGTCCGGGGGTTCGATGGTCAGCACCGGCACCCGCAGCGTGACGCCCAGCCCGGCGCCCTCCAGGGCGTCGACCGCTCCCGGGGCGGCCTCGTCGATCAGCTCGAACCGCAGCGTGCCCTCGGGGAAGGCCGCCCGCAGCGCGTCCAACCCGGCGTCCACCTCGGCCGGGTCCTGCACCGGCTCCCCGGGCCGGGCGGCGACGGTGTAGTTGAGGTAGTCGGGTCCGCTGGGCGCCAGCAGCCCGGTGAACGGCCCGGCGGGCACGAGCGTCCGGGTCCGGCTCAACCCGGACAACTGGGCCGCGGCGATCCGCACGGCGAGCTTGACGGCGTCGGTCACCCACCGACCGTATAGCCAGTGGAAACGATCAGCCGAGCGAATCGAGGTCGATCGTGACCGGGAACGGCACGTCGGTGCGGAACACGCCCGTGGCCTCCTGGTCGTCGACGTAGCCGAACTCCTCGGTGCGGCGGCAGACCAGCAGCGAGACCGGGTCGTCGAGGTCGAGAATCCAGTAGTGGGGTATCCCGGCGTCCGCGTACTCCGCGCGCTTGACCTTGTGGTCCGTCCGGCGGGAGCCGGGGGAGACGATCTCCACGACCAGCAGCACCTCGGCCGCCGGGAACATCCTGCCCTCGTCCTCGACCCGGTCCGCCGTGGCGCGTTCGTAGACGACCAGGTCCGGGCGGCGGCTGTTGCCCGGCTCGCCCGGAGCGGTGAGGGCGAGGTCCACGTCCAGTTCCTGGGTCACTTCCAGGTGCTCGGGGAGCTGGTTCTCCAGGTGCATGAACAACTTCCCGGACGCTCGCATGTGCGGGCGCCCGGCACTGGGTGACATCAACAAACGGCCCTCTTGCAGTTCGGTGTAGCCGCTCTCGGTCTCGCCGAGGGCGGCGTACTCCTCGATGGTCAACAGGTGCGTGGGCGCGCTCGACTCGTGTTGATGCTGCGGCATCGCGGTCATGGCTTCCTCCTCGCTGTGTCGACCATCCTGGCAGAGGGGTACGACAAATGGCCTAACGCCTGCGCATGGTGCGCTGCACGCTGCGCATCTTGGCGCCCGCGGGCATCGGGCCCTTGGGCAGCGCCGCGCCCTTGGTGGCCAGGGCGGCGAGGCGCTTTTCGATGGTGTCCATCTGGGCGGGGCGGAGGTTGTTGGGCAGCTTCATCAGGTGCCGCTGCAGCTTGGCCAGCGGGACCTGGTTCTCCTCGTTGCCCACGATCACGTCGTAGATCGGGGTGCTCTCGCCGATGATGCGGGCGACGCGCTTCTTCTCCTGGGCGAGCAGGGTCTTGACCCGGTGCGGGGCGCCCTCGGCGACGAGCACCACGCCCGGTCGGCCCAGCACCCGGTGCACGGCGTCGAGCTGGGTGGTGCCCGCGACGGTGGGGGTGACCTTCCACCGGCCGCGCAGGTTCTCCAGGGCCCAGGCCGCCGCGCCGGGCTGGCCGTCGGCCTTGCCGTAGACGTTGCGCTGCACCCGGCGGCCGAAGATGATCACCGCCGCGAGCAGGCCGAAGGCGATGCCCACCGGCAGCAGGAACCACTCGATGCCGATCAGCAGCCCGATCAGGAAGACCACGCCGGTGACGACCACCAGGGCGCCGACCATCCAGGGGATCAGCGCCTTGTCTTCCTTGCGCTGCATGTTGAACGCCTGGAAGATCTGCCCGCGCTTGGCCTTGGACGCCGCCTTGCGCGCCGCTTTGGCTTCCTTCGCGGCCGCCTTGTCCTGCTTATCCGCCATGACCCCGAGGATACGGGGCGGGGTGCCGCGTCCACGAGGCGCGCTCTGTCAGGATGCACGCATGGCTGGCGAACACCGACCCACGGACCTGCTGGCCGGTCTCGACCCGGACCAGCTCGCCGCGGTGCGGGCCCCGCGCGGCCCGGTGTGCGTGCTCGCGGGGGCGGGGACCGGCAAGACCAGGACCATCGTCAGCCGGATCGCCGCCCTGGTCCGCGCGGGCCACGTCACCGCAGGTCAGGTCCTCGCGGTCACCTTCACCACGCGCGCGGCGGGGGAGATGCGGACCCGGCTGCGGGCGATGGACGTGCACGGCGCGCAGGCCCGCACCTTCCACGCCGCGGCGTGGAAGCAACTGCGCTACTTCTGGCCCAGGGTCGTCGGCGACGCGCCGTGGGACCTGCTCGACGGCAAGCTGCGGCTGGTGGGCCAGGCCGCGCACCGGGCGGGCACCGGCACCGAGCGCGAGGCGCTGCGCGACCTGGCGGGCGAGATCGAGTGGGCCAAGGCGTCGCTGATCGGCCCGGAGGACTACCCGGCCGCCGCCGCCCGCGCCCGCCGCGACCCGCCCGCCGCCCCCGAGCTGGTGGCGAAGGTCTACGCGGGCTACGAGGCGCTGAAGAACGACGCGCGGGTGCTCGACTTCGACGACCTGCTGCTGCACACCGCCGCCGCGCTGGAGGAGCACTCGGCGGTGGCCGAGGAGTTCCGCGACCGCTACCGCTGCTTCGTCGTCGACGAGTACCAGGACGTCACCCCGCTGCAGCAGCGCGTGCTCGACGCCTGGCTCGGGGAGCGCGACGACCTGACCGTGGTCGGCGACGCGAACCAGACCATCTACTCCTTCGCCGGTGCCTCGCCGCGGCCGCTGCTGGACTTCACCCGCCGCTTCCCCGAGGCGACCGTGGTGCGGCTGGAGCGCGACTACCGGTCGACGCCGGAGGTGGTGTCGCTGGCGAACCGGGTGATCGGCGCCGCCCGCGACCGCCCGGCGGGCTCCCGGCTGCGGCTGATCGGGCAGCGCCCGCCCGGCCCGAACCCGCGCTTCGCCGAGTACGACGACGAGCCCGCCGAGGCCGCCGCGGTCGCCGCCCGCATCCGCGAGCTGGTCGACGGCGGGGTCGCGCTCAGCGAGGTCGCCGTCCTGTTCCGGGTCAACGCCCAGTCCGAGGTGTACGAGCAGGCGCTGACCGAGCTCGACATCCCGTACCTGGTGCGCGGCGGCGAGCGGTTCTTCGCCAGGCAGGAGGTGCGCCAGGCGATGGCGGCCCTCCGCACCGCCGCCGGGTCCGATCCCGGGGGGGAGCTGCCCGCGCTGGTCCGCGCGCTGCTGGTGCCGCTCGGCCTGACCGAGGAACCGCCGCCCGGCGGCAGGCAGCGGGAGCGGTGGGAGTCGCTGCTGGCCCTGGTCGAGCTGGCCGAGGAACTGGTCGCCACCGAACCGGGCGCTGACCTGCGCCGCTACGCCGCCGAGCTGGAGCAGCGCGCGCAGTCGCAGCACCCGCCGACGGTGGAGGGCGTCACGCTGGCGTCGCTGCACGCGGCCAAGGGCCTGGAGTGGGACGCGGTGTTCCTGGTCGGCCTGGTCGAGGGCACCATGCCGATCCAGCACGCCGACGGCGACGACGCCGCGATCGAGGAGGAGCGCAGGCTGCTCTACGTCGGGGTCACGCGCGCGCGGGTGCACCTGTCGCTGACGTGGGCGCTGGCGCGCGCCGAGGGCGGCAAGCGCTACCGGCGGCGCAGCCGCTTCCTCTACGGGGTCATCCCGGACAACGACCCGGCGTCCCGACCGGCCGCGTCCCGGCAGCGCGAGCAGCGGGTGGTCGAGCGGCCGAGGTTCTGCCGGGTGTGCGGCGACCAGCTCCACGGCGTCATGCCCACCAAGCTGGGCCGCTGCTCGGACTGCCCAGCCGACCTCGACGAGGGCCTGCTCGATCGGCTGCGCGAATGGCGGATGGAGCGGTCGAAGGCGCTGCGCGTGCCCGCCTACGTCATCTTCACCGATGCCACGCTGCTGGCCATCGCCGAACAGCGCCCGGCGGACCGGGCCGCGCTCGTGGCGATCTCCGGCATCGGCGCCTCGAAGCTGGACAAATTCGGCTCCGAGGTGTTGTCGCTGGTCACCGGCGCGAACTGAGTCGGCGTCAGGCGTCTCCGAGGTAGTGTGACGCGCGTCACTCGAAGTTCCGGAAAATCAGTTGCACGGCTTCCCGCGGGCCCAATAACCTGCTCTGGCGGGTCGCGAGAGCGCCCCGAATGACAACAGTACGACCAAGAACATCAGGGAGGTGGACCGCGTGAAGATCTCGATCATGAATGAGAAGCAGAACCCGGCCGGCTACCCGATGTGCGGTCGGCCTGTTCTGTCCGCGTTTGGGGGCGGCCTGCTCATCCAGGTCCGTCGTGAGCGTGTGGCCGCTCTGGGGGCGTCCGCTGCACACACCGCACACACCGTCCGTTGGACCACCCTCGATGTCGACGTTCCGACCCGTCTGCGCTCCGCAGGCTCGGGCTGGAGGACTTGACCCAGGTCAAGCAACTCCTGGCCCCGAGGCCGCGGACTCCGACACCGGAATCCGCGGCCTTTTTGTTTTCCCACAACGGTTTCTTCCTAGTCAGGAGTTCTTCGACCATGTCGACAACCACTCCGCTGCCCTGCGGAGACCTGAACGAGCTGCTCGCGCAGTCCGGTTCCGGGGTGAGCGAGCTGCTGGACGCGGCTCCCTCCGCTGGTCTCGACCTGCCCTGCCGCTCCACCACCGACCCCGACCTGTGGTTCGCCGACGCGCCCGCCGACCTCGAGCGCGCCAAGACCCTCTGCGGCGACTGCCCCGTCCGCGCCGCCTGCCTCGCCTCGGCGCAGGCCCGGCACGAGCCGTGGGGCGTCTGGGGCGGGGAGATCTTCGAGCGCGGCGTCGTCATCGCCCGCAAGCGGCCCCGCGGCCGCCCGCGCAAGGAGGACGTCGCCCGCGACGCCGCCGAGCGCGCCGCCCGCAACCGGGACGGGGTCGCAGCGTGAACCCCGTGCACAACGACCCCACGTACACCTTCAAGCCGGAAGGTCCCACGGACATGCTTCTCCAAGAAAATCTCGCGAGATCACGAATGCGCGAGGCGGAGCAGGTGGCGCGAGCGCGCCGCCTGGTCCGCCACCTGAGCGCCGCGAGGCGCTGGAACCGGCTCTCGCAGTGGGCGGCCCGGCGCGCCGATCGCGCCACCGCCGCACTCTGAGTGAGCCCGTTCACCCGAATCGACGCGATGCCCGCCACCGGATCGGTGGCGGGCATCCGTCCGTTAGGGTGGGAAATAGGATGGAAACGCCATTGTCACCACGGTCGCGCCGGGGTGGGCTTATGGTGTTAAGCCCCTGTTCCCGACGGCCTTGGGGCTCACGTTGGTGCAGAACGTGCAAGACGCCGGTGGCGAGAACGGCAGACGCAGGCTCAAGCGCCGGACCGAGGTCGGTCGCACGGGAGCCCGGTTCGGGCCACCCGGTCAGTGGCGGCTGACCGCCCCCGACGACCCCAACCCCGACGACGACCCGGCGGCCGCCGAGTCCGAGGTCGGCCGGGTCGGCGCCCGCTTCGGCGGCTCCTCCCGCAAGCGCAAGCGCGCCACCCCGCCACCGCAGTCCGATCCCGCCGCCGATCCCGCCGCCGAGTCCGGGGCCGCTGTCGACCCCCGCGACCGCGCCGCCCGACCCGCTGACCCTCGTGGTGCCCAGCCCGGGGACCGCGCCGCCCGGCCCGCTGATCTTCGCGATGCCCAGCCCGGGGACCGCGCCGCCGAGCCTCGCGCCTCCGCCGCCCGAGAAGCCCGCGACCGTGCCGCCGAGCCTCGAGGTGTGGATGCCCGGGGGCGTGACCGCGCCGCCGAGGCCCGTGCGTCCGAAGCCCAGGCCACGGATCGCGTCGCCGAGCCCCGTGCTGTCGCCGCTCACGACCTCGCCGCCGAGCTCCGCGCCATCGACGCCCGAGCCAACGAGCTCCGAGCTGTCGACCCCCACGCCCGCGACCGCGCCGCCGAACCCGGCGACCTGTTCGACGACACCCCGACGCAGCGCAACCGCGCCGACCTGTTCGACGAGGGCACCCCGCCCCAGCACGACTCCACCAACGACCTGTTCGACGACGGCCCCCCGGCCCAGCCCGGCCCCCCGGCCCAGCCCGGCCCCCCGGCCCAGCCCGGCCCCCCGGCCAACCCCTGGCTGCCCGACGACCCGAGCGAGTGGTCCGACGCCGACTGGATGAGCCGCCCCGAGTCGCACACCCTGGTCCGCCCCTACGCCTGGACCCGAGGCCGCACCCACACCCGCTCCGACCTGGCGATCGAGGCACTGATCTCCACCGTCGCCCCCGACCTCGCCACCTCCTGGGAGCACCGCGCGGTCACCGAGCTGTGCACCACCCCGCGCTCGGTCGCCGAGGTGTCCGCCCTGATGAGCCTGCCCCTGGGCGTGGCCCGGGTCCTGATCAGCGACCTCGCCGACTCCCACGCGGTCACCATCCACCACCGCACAGGCGACGCCCCCGACCTGGCGTTCATGGGTCGAGTGCTGGAGGGGCTGCGCAAGCTGTGACCGACCCCGCCGTGACCGGACCTGCCGCGATCGATCCCGTCGCGACCGACCCCGCCGCGACTGACCCCGCCGCGATCGACCCCGCTGTGACCAGACCTGCCGCGACCGATCCCGTCGTGACCGATCCCGTCGTGACCGATCCCGTCGTGACCGATCCCGTCGTGACCGATCCCGTCGTGACCGGGCCTGCCTCGACTGGTGCTGCTGCGTCTGATCCCGCTGCGATTGATCCCGCTGCGACCGGGCCTGCCGCGACCGTTGCCGCCTGCGGCCTCTGCGGCCGCTCCCGCGCCGAGGAGCCCCCGCTGGCAGCCCTGGCCTGGGTCAGCGAAACCGAGCGGAGGCAGACCGGGTGGTTGTGCGGCACCTGTGCCCGGGCGCACGTCCGCGACATCGAGGGCAAGCTCCCAGCCGAGTACTGGTGACCTGGCTACGGTGATCCCATGCTGATCGCCGAAGAACTGCTGCTACTGCTGGTCGACGACGAGAGCGGCAAGGTCAGCCCGGCGGGCGCCCAGCTCGACCGGGGCCTCGCGGGCGCCGCACTGCTCGAACTCGCCGACCTGGGCCTGGTCGACGTCGCAGGCCCGGGCGAAGAGGTCCGCGAGGGCCGCATCGTCCTGCGCGAGGGCCGCCCACCCGCCGACTCGGTGCTCAAGGCCACCCTGGCCCGCCTCGCCGACCTGGAGGGCGCCACCCCCGCCGCCGCCCTGGACAAGGTGGGCAAGGGCCTGCGCGAAGCCGTCGTCGACAGCCTGGTCGGCCGTGGTGTCCTCCGCCGCGAGGACCGCAAGGTGCTCGGCGTCTTTCCCACCCAGCGCATCCCCGCCGAGGACGGCTCCCACGAGCGCGCCCTCCGCGCCCGCCTCGAGCAGGTGCTGGCGGGCGCCGAACCCGACCACCACGCCGCCGCCCTCATCACCCTGCTGCACGCCCTCGGCATCCTCACCAAGGTCATCGAGGTCGACGACCAGCGCACCGCCAAAGCCCGGGCCAAGACCATCGCCGACGGTGACTGGGCGGGCGAAGCCGTGCGCAAGGCGGTCAACGCCGTCAACGCGGCCGTGTTCGCGGCGATCTTGGTCCCCACCATCGCGAGCACGGGCGGCTCCACCGGCACCTGACCGGCTCGGAGCGGCACCGGATCGGCGGCGGATCTGCACCGGGTTCCGTGATCTGATCGGGGGCGGGTGCAGTGGAGTGGGATCGACAGCGGGGTGGGATCGGGGGATCGGGTGGGTGCGTGTTCGGTTGATGTGTGTGTTCGCCCCCGCGCGCCATTCCGACTCAAGCTTACCCGTGACCACCGACAATCCACGGTCTTCGGTTGAGAGCCTGTGGACAACTTCTGGTGGAGCAGGTGGTTCTGGGAAGGGGGGTGGGGCGGGGGGTGGGTGGGGTCAGTTTTCGGCGAAGCCGGGTTGCCAGTGGGAGATGATCGAGCGCATGGAGAACTCGGCGTCCAGTTGGCAGAGGATGCCGGTGGCTCCTGCGGTGACTCGTTGGATGAGGAGGTATTGCGGGGGGAGGTTGAGGGAGCGGCCGGTTTTGAAGTCCTGGCCGCGCAGGTCGCCTACTCGGCCTGCTTGGCGTTGCATCCAGCGGCGGGTGAAGTGGAAGACCTCGACCGAGGCGGGTTCGGTGAAGGGGGCCAGGTAGGCGAGGACGTCTTCGGGTTCGAGGTTCATGCCGGGGCGGATGAAGTGTTCTTCGCGCATGAGGGTGGCCAGTTCCGCCGACTTGCCCTGCACGGCCAGGCGGGTCATGACGCCGAGGGGTTCGGGGAGGCCTTCGGGGAGGCGGGCGATGGCGCCGAAGTCGATGACGCACAGGCGGCCGTCGGGGGTGATCATGAAGTTGCCGGGGTGGGGGTCGGAGTGCAGGAGGCCGACCCGGGCTGGGGAGGAGAAGTGGAACTCCGAGAGGAGGCGGCCCGCCTCGTTGCGCTCCTCGGGGGTGCCGTCCTTGATCACCGAGGACAGGGGCCTGCCGTCGACCCACTCGGTGATGGTGACCTTGGGGGCGCTGGCCACGACCCGGGGGACGAGCATCTGCTCGTCGCCGGCGAAGGCCTTGGCGAAGGCGCGCTGGTTCTCGGCCTCGGCCCGGTAGTCCAGTTCCTCGGTCATGCGGTCGGCCAGCTCCTGCAGCAGGGGCTTGATCTCCATGCCGGGGGCGAAGGGCTGGAAGAGCTTGCTGAACCGCTGCAGTTGGCGCAGGTCCGACCGCAGGGCCTCGTCGGCGCCCGGGTACTGGACCTTGACGGCGACCTGCCTGCCGTCGCGCCACACCGCCTTGTGGACCTGGCCGATGCTGGCGGCGGCGGCCGGGGTGTCGTCGAACTCGGTGAAGCGCTCCGACCAGCCCCGGCCGAGCTGCTGGGCCAGGACCCGGTGCATGGTCTGCGCGCTCATCGGCGGGGCGGCGGCCTGCAACCGGGTCAGGGCCTCCCGGTACGGCTCGGCCAGCTCGTCCGGGATCGCCGCCTCGAACACCGACAGCGCCTGCCCGAACTTCATCGCGCCGCCCTTGAGCTGCCCCAGCACCGCGAACAGCTGCTCGGCGGTGCGGGCGGCCACCTCGGCGCTCACCTGCTCGGCGCTCTGCCCGGCCAACCGCTTCCCCCACCCGCCGACGGTCCGGCCCGCGACCCCGAGGGGGATGCTGGCCAACCGGGCGGTGCGTGCGACGGTCTTGCGCGGCATGTCAGTCACGTGGTGATTGTCCCCTCTCCGGGCACGACAGCGCACATGAACCTTCCAGGGGCGGCCGAGAACCCGGTTTTCCCGCAGGCGCCGACCGGTCCCCGGAACCGAAGACCTGTCATCACCTGACAACCGTCCCGGTTCCGGCAACCCCCTCCGCCCGCCCGCGGGTCGCGGCGCCGCAGGGGCAGTGCGGGTGGGGTGGGGCGGTGCGGGCGGTGAGGGTGGCGCCGAGCGGGTCGACCTCCAGGGTGGTGTTGTGCAGGCGGGAGTGGGTCAGGTCGGTCAGCGCCAGGGCGGCGAGGGTGTGGGCGGTGGCCACCGCCGCCGTGGCGTGCAGGGTGGCCAGGTCGGTGGGGTGGGGGCGGGCGGTGAGCTGGGCGGCGACCAGGGGCCAGCACTCGTCGCGGGCGGTGCGGTGGTGCTCGGCGCAGGTCAGGCAGGCCGTGTGGCCGGGGACGACCAGGGGGCCGACGGTGCCGACGCCGTCGGCGGCGCGCAGCGGCAGGTGGGGTTGGGCCCTGGCGTGCAGTTCGGCCAGCAGGGCCGGGTCGGGGACCAGGGCGTCGGCCACCAGGACCAGGTCGGGGCGGCGGTGGGTGAAGGCGGTGGTGTCCACCGCCACCTCGGCCCTGGCCACCGCCTCGTTCGCCGCGACCCGCCTGGGCCTGCCGATGTCGGCCAGGGTGAGGCCCGCGCCCACGTCCTCCGCGGTCACCGCGCCCCGGGCGCTCACCCGGACCCGGCCCACGCCCGCGGCGGCCAACTGGCAGGCCACGGCGACGGCCAGGCGGCCGTCGCCGTGCACGGCGACGCCGCAGCGGGCGCGGGTGGCGGGGTCGGCGGTGCCCCGGCGGGCGGCGAGGGTGGACTCGGGGGCCATCCGGCGGGCCAGCGGGTGCCCGGGGCCGGAGGCGTCCTCGACCAGCCCCTCGCCCGCCAGCCCGGAGAGCAGGTCGACCATGGCCGCGCGGTGTTCCGGCCCGGCCCGGCTGAGGAGTTCGGCCGTGGTGCGGCCGCCGCGGAACTCCTCGGCGGCGTCGAGGACGGCGGTCGGGACGCCGCTGACGACGGTGGCCCGGCCGGGGCGCACGCCGACCTGGAACTCGCCGCTGCGCCGGTGCAGGACGGTGAGCCCGGGGCGCAGCCGGGGGCGGGCGGGCAGGGTCTGATCGGGGGCTTCGCTCATACCCCGATCGTGCCTGTTTCCGCCGAATGGTGGGAAAAGTTGTCCACAGGCGAGAGTCACACCCGGCCGGTCCTCCCCGGATGTCGGTGTCTCCCCTTACGGTTGTGCCGTGGCCGAAGTCGAGGTGCGCAGGAGCAAGCGCCGAACCCGCACCGTCACCGCTTATCGCGAAGGTGACACCCTCATCGTTCTCATCCCGGCCAGGCTCTCCAAGAAGGAGGAGGCCCACTGGGTTGAGGAAATGGAGCGCAGGCTGCTGCGCGTCGAGACGAACAGGCGCGGCCCGAGCCGCACCTCCGACGCCAAGCTGCTGGCGCGTTGCGTCGAGTTGTCGGACCGGTACTTCAACGGGAGGTGTGAACCGGCGGCGGTGCGGTGGGTGCCGCCGATGCGGACCCGGTGGGCGTCGTGCACACCGGTGGACCGGACCATCCGCGTCTCCGAGCACCTGAGGCAGGTGCCCGCCTGGGTGTTGGACTACGTGCTGGTGCACGAGCTGGCCCACCTGCTGGTGCCGGGGCACGGGGCGGACTTCTGGGAGCTGGTGCGGGCCTACCCGCGCACCGAGCGGGCGATGGGGTTCCTGGAGGGGCTCTCCGCCGCCGCCGGGTGGGGCATCGCCACGGAGTGAGCGGGCCGGACAGGGCGACGGACCCCGTTCCGCCGGTGCGGAGGGGGTCCGTTCCCGGTCGGGTGCCTCAGGCGCCCGGTTTGCCCCCGTCGTCCTGGCTGTCCTGCTCCGACTGCTCGGCCTCCTTGGCCTCGGCGGACTGCTCGGTGCGGTTGAGCTGGGCGATCGGGTCGTCGTCGATCGCGGAGGCGGTGCCCATGCGGTCGGCGAACTCCAGCGGGTCGTCGAGGTCGGTGGCCGTGGGCACCAGGTCCGGGTGCGCCCACAGGGCGTCGCGGGCGTCGATGCCGTGCCGGTCGGTCACCAGCCGCCACAGCGCCGCGGCGGCGCGCAGCTTGCGCGGGCGCAGCTCCAGGCCGACGAGGGTGGCGAAGGTCTGCTCGGCGGGGCCGCCGGAGGCGCGGCGGCGGCGCAGGGTCTCGCGCAGCGCGTCGGCGCCGGGCAGCCGTTCGGCCACCGCGTCGCCGACCACGATGTCGACCCAGCCCTCGACCAGGGCCAGCAGGGTTTCCAGGCGGGCCAGTGCCGCCTTCTGCTCCGGGGTGGTCTCGGGTTCGAGGATGCCGGACTGCATGGCCTGCTCGATGGTTTCCGGGTTCGACGGGTCCACCTGCGCGGCCAACTGCTCCAGGGCGGCGGTGTCGACCTTGATGCCGCTGGCGAACTCCTCCACCGCGCCCAGCAGCCGCTGCCGCAGCCACGGCACACCGGCGAAGAGGCGCTGGTGGGCGGCCTCGCGGGCGGCGAGGAAGACCATCACCTCGCTGGCCGGGCGCTCCAGGCCCTTGGTGAACTCCTCGATGTTCGCCGGGAGCAGCGCGGCGGTGTTCGGCGGGCCGAGCGGCAGGCCGATGTCGGCGGAGGTGAGCACCTCGGAGGCGAGCTGGGCCAAGGCGTTGCCCAACTGGGAGCCGAAGGCCATGCCGCCCATCTGCCCGACCATGGCCAGCAGCGGACCGGCCTGGGCCTTGGCCTCGGCGGGCAGCGCGTCCACCCAGGCGCCGGACATGCGGCGGGCGACCGGGTCGCACAGCCGCTGCCAGGTGGGCAGGGTGTGCTCGACCCAGTCGCGCGGCGTCCAGGTCCTGGTGGTGGTGGCGCCCGCGGGGAGCGTGGTGGCGGGGTCGAGCCACATCTCGGCGAGGTGGACGGCGTCGGTGACCGCCTTGGCCGACTCCGGGGGCGCGGCGAAGCCGACCTGCCCGGACAGCCGCTGCACGGCGATCTGCTTGGCCAGGTCGTAGTTGACCGGCCCGCCGCCGCCCGTCCCGGCCTGGCTGAGCATCTGCCCCAACTGGCTGAGCATCTGCCCGAGTTGGCCGAACCCGTCGAACGGGTTCTCCGGCCCGCCCGCGGGCTTGGGGTTGCCGTCCTTGTCCCTGTCGTCCGGGTCCGGCAGTCCGAAGCCGAACTTGAACTCGCTCATGGGTCCACGGTACGCGGGGTGGGCGCGGCCGCGCTGTCCTGGTGATCCGCTCCGCGTGAACGCACGTACGCTGTGGACCCGTGAGCACCCCGTCGGAGACGCCCGTGACGCCGCCCGCACCCCGCGGCGAGGGGCCGCCCGCCCCCGGCCGCGGTCTGACCAGGCGCGGCTGGACGGTGCTGGTGGGTGTGGTGCTGACCGTCGCGTTCCTCGTCGTCGGCCTGGCCGTGCCCATCCCGTACGTGTCGCTGGGCCCCGGCCCGACCTACGACACCCTCGGTGAGGCGCAGGACGTCCAGATCGTCTCCGTCGACGGCGAGCAGACCTACCCGACCAGCGGCCAACTGCGGATGGTCACCGTGTCGGTGAACGACGAGATCACCCTCTTCGGCGCCCTGGGCCTGTGGATCAGCGGCCGGTACGCGCTCGCCCCGCGCGAGGAGTACTTCCGCCCGGGGGAGACCGAGGAGGACATCGACAAGCAGAACACCAAGCTGTTCCAGGACTCGCAGAGCAACGCCGAGGTGGCCGCCCTGCGCTACCTGGGGAAGTACCCGATGAAGGTCATCGCCCAGGAGATCACCTCCGGGGCGCCCGCGGACAAGGTCCTCGCCCCCGGCGACCGGCTGGTCCGGGTCAACGGCAAGGCCGTCTCCACCGCCGCCGACGTCCGCCCCGCGCTGGCGGGCACCACCCCCGGGCAGTCGGTGGAGATCGTGTTCCAGCACGACGGCCAGGAGAAGACGGCCACCGTCACCCTGGGCAGGGCCGCCGACTTCGGTGCCGAGGACCGCGCGGAGGGCTTCCTGGGGCTCGGTCCCGCCGACCGCCCGGACGTGCCGTTCAAGATCTCGATCAGCCTGGAGAACGTCGGCGGCCCGTCGGCGGGGCTGATGTTCTCCCTGGCCATCGTCGACCGGCTCACCCCCGGTGACCTGGCGAGCGACCACGTCATCGCGGGCACCGGCGAGATCGACGCGGACGGCAACGTCGGCCGCATCGGCGGCATCCCGTTCAAGCTGGTCGGCGCCCGGGAGGCGGGGGTGACCACGTTCCTGGTCCCCGCCGACAACTGCGAGGAGGCCAGGTCGAACGTCCCCGACGGCCTGCAGTTGATCAAGGTGGCCACCCTGTCCGACGCGGTGGCGCAGCTCGACAACCTCAAGGCGGGCAGGCCGACCCGGGGTTGCTGACCCGGTCGGGCGCGGGGCCGGTCAGGCGCGGAGCGTGTCCAGGAGGGCGGCGGTGAGGTTGCGGGCGAGGCCGGGGTGCTCGACGACCTGGTCGAGTTCGCCCTCCCCGGTGGTGCGCAGCCGCAGCACGCAGGCCATCGCCCCGTCCCGGGACACGGCCGCGACCAGCCGGGCCTCCCTGGCCTCCGGGTGGCCCGCGGCGACCCGGCCCAGGGCGTCGGAGTCGCCGTCGGGCAGCTCGGCCTCGGCCTCCGGCGGGAGCATGACGATCTCCTGGGCCAGCGCGCAGCCCACCACGACCTCCGGCCACATGATCCCGGCCAGCGCGTCGGCCAGGTCGCCCTCCAGCGCGTCCTGGGCCACCGGGGTCAGCGCGGACGCCGGGTCGAGCCGGTCGGCCAGGTCGGGCTGCTCGCGCAGCAGGTGGTCGGTGGGCACCAGGGCGAACAGCTGCGGCCCCTGGTCCCAGCCGCCCGAGGCGACGAACTCCTCCACCTCGCGGGCGACCGAGGACAGCTCTGGGGCGGTGCGGGGCTGCGTCACGGGCGCCATCCTCGCATCCCGCCGCCCGCCCGCCGTCACCCGATCCGGGGTGCGCGGGCCCGGCATCCGCCCATTTCGGGCACCCTCACGGGAACCTGAACCACCCCTAATACAGTTGAACGAACCAGGACCGGTCCCGGCCGGTCCGGAAGTTCTCTAAGTTAGCGACTCTGGAGCGTGCCCAGTGGCCACTCGGCCCCCGATCGGCCTGCCGAAGCTATCCCGTCGCAGCCGCGTCCTGCTCGTCATCGCGGCGGCGCTCGTCCTGCTGCTGCTGGTCGGCTCGCGCCTGCTCAGCACCTACGTCAACTGGCTGTGGTTCGGGGAGGTCGGGTTCCGGTCGGTGTTCAGCACCGTCCTGTGGACCAGGGTCGGCCTGTTCTTCGCCGTCGGCGCCCTGGTGGGTGGTCTGCTGGCGGTGAGCCTGTGGATCGCCTACCGCTCGCGGCCGGTGTTCGTGCCGGTCTCCGGCGCGGAGGACCCGCTGGCCCGCTACCGCTCCACCATCGTGCAGCGGGTGCGCCTGTTCGGCATCGGCATCCCGGTGGTGATGGGCCTGATCGCGGGTTCCGCGGCGCAGGCGGACTGGCAGCTCTGGCAGCTGCTGGTGAACGGCACCGACTTCGGTGTCACCGACCCGCAGTTCGGCATCGACATCGGCTTCTACGCCTTCACCCTGCCGTTCATCAGCTGGCTGATCAACTGGTTGTTCGTGGCCGTGGCCATCGCGTTCTTCGGCGCGCTGATCACCCACTACGTCTTCGGCGGCATCCGGCTGGCCGGGAAGGGCGGGCAGCTCGCCGCCGCCGCGCGGATGCAGCTGTCGATCACCGCGGGCGTGTTCGTGCTGGTCTACGCGGTCGACTACTTCTTCGAGCGCTACGAGCTGATGTTCTCCAGCAGCAACACGCTGTTCAGCGGCGCCACCTACACCGACCTCAACGCGGTGCTGCCCGCCAAGCTGATCCTGATGTTCATCGCGGCGTTCTGCGCGGTGGCCTTCTTCGCGGGGGCCTTCCTGCGCAACCTGCAGCTCCCGGCGATCGCGACCGCGCTGCTGGTGCTCTCCGGCGTCCTGGTCGGCGCGGCCTGGCCGCAGGTGGTGCAGCAGTTCTCGGTCAAGCCGAACGAGAACGCCAAGGAGGCCATGTCGATCCAGCGCAACATCGACGCCACCCGGCAGGCGTTCGGCCTCACCGAGGACAAGGTCACCACCGAGGACTACGCCGGGGTCAGCTCGGCGGCGCCCGCGGCGATCCGGTCGGACCCGGCGAGCACGAACACCATCTCCAACGTCCGCCTGCTCGACCCGAACATCCTGGCGCCGACGTTCACCCAGCGCGAGGGCCGGGAGAACTTCTACGGCTTCCCGGAGAAGCTCGACATCGACCGCTACACCGTCGACGGCAAGACCCAGGACTACATCGTCGCCGCGCGCGAGATCAAGACCTCCGGGCTCACCGAGACCCAGGGCGGCTGGATCAACCGGCACATGGTGTTCACCCACGGCAACGGCTTCGTCGCCGCGCCCGCGAACACGATCAACTCCGCGCTGGCCGACACCAACGACCAGGGCGGCTACCCGCTGTTCAAGGTCGGCGACATCAGCGACCCCGGCCCGTTCGGGGTCGAGCAGCCGCGCATCTACTTCGGTGAGCTGGCCACCGACGACTACGCGATCGTCGGCGGCAAGAACGGCGGCACGCCGATGGAGTACGACACCCAGAACAGCACCTTCGCCTACGACGGCACCGGCGGCGTCCCCATCGACGGGCTGTTCAACAAGCTGGTCTTCGCCGCGAACTACACCGAGCGCAACATCCTGTTCTCGTCGCAGATCGACGCGGGCGCGAAGATCATGTACAACCGCAACCCGCGCGACCGGGTGTCGAAGGTGGCCCCGTGGCTGACCATCGACGGCGACCCGTACCCGGCGGTCGTCGACGGCCGGATCACCTGGATCATCGACGGCTACACCACGCTGGAGAACTACCCGTACGCCCAGCGCACGCCGCTCGGCGAGGCCACCACGGACTCCCTCGGCGGTGTGGTCCGCCAGGAGGACCGCACCATCAGCTACATCCGCAACTCGGTCAAGGCCACGGTCGACGCCTACGACGGCTCGGTCAACCTGTACTCGATCGACGACGAGGACCCGGTGCTCAAGGCCTGGCAGGGCGTGTTCCCCGGCACGGTGAAGCCCAGCTCGGAGATCTCCGACTCGCTGCGCTCGCACTTCCGCTACCCGGAGGACCTGTTCAAGGTCCAGCGCGAACTGCTCTCGCGCTACCACGTCTCGGACTCCAACGAGTTCTTCTCGCAGAAGACCTTCTGGAACGTCCCGGCCGACCCGACCGAGGAGGGCGCGACCGCGGCCACCGCGGCCGCGGCCAACAACGACGGCCCCAAGCAGCCGCCGTACTACGTGCTCGCGCAGAGCCCGGGGCAGACGCGGGCGACGTTCCAGATCACCAGCGCCCTGACCCTGCTGAACCGGCAGTTCCTCGCCTCCTGGGTGTCGGTGTCGTCGGACCCGCAGGACTACGGGAAGATCCGGGTGCTGCGACTGCCCACCGAAGCCGCCCAGGTCGAAGGCCCGGGGCAGGTGCAGAACCGGTTCCAGACCACACCGGAGGTCGCGGAGAACCGGACGCTGTTCAACAACCCCAGCGTCTCACCGCTGTTCGGCAACCTGCTGACCCTCCCGGTCGCGGGCGGGATGCTCTACGTCGAACCGATCTTCATCCAGCGCAAGGACGCCAACTCGTTCCCGCAGTTGGCCAGGGTCCTGGTGTCCTTCGGCAACAAGGTCGGCTTCGCCGCGACGATCAACGAGGCCCTCGACGAGGTGTTCGGCGCGGGCACCGGCCAGTCGGCCACCCAGCCGGGCGAGAACACCACGCCGAGCACGCCCCCGTCCACCTCGACCACCCCGCCGTCGACCAGCACGCCGCCGCCCGCGGGCGGCGGCACCGGTGCCACCGCGGAGATGGACTCGGCCGTGCAGGCGCTGAACTCGGCCCTGGAACACCTGCGCACCGCCCAGCGCAACGGCGACTTCACCGAGCAGGGCAAGGCGCTGGCCGAACTGGACGCCGCGGCCAAGGCGTACGACACGGCCAAGGCCAAGGCGGGCGCCGCCCCGACCACGGCACCGTCCTCCCCGGGAGCGTCCCCGTCGCCCACCCCCGGCGGTGGGTGACCCCCCCTGAATGAGCCGCTCCACCCCCGTGTATTGTTGTTCTTACAGCGCGGGGTGGAGCAGCTCGGTAGCTCGCTGGGCTCATAACCCAGAGGTCGCAGGTTCAAATCCTGTCCCCGCTACGAACGAGGAACCCCCCGTCTGCAGAAAACGCAGACGGGGGGTTCTTCGCTATTTCTGTGGGGGCGGAGCCCCCACGCCCCACCCGGGGGCTTGCCCCCGGACCCCCGGCCTCGGTGGTCGGGTGCGGGTGGGTGGGCTGTTTGCTTGAGCCTTCGGCTCGTGGGAGAAAGTTTGCTTCGCCGGGGCGCCCTCCTCGTGTCGTGTGCCTCTGCCGCGTAGAGCGCCTGACCCCCAGTCGGGCGCTTCGGGGCTGGTCAGAGGGGGTTTGGGTGGGGTTGTGGGGGGTGGTTAAAAGTGGGTTTCGGGGTGGTGTACTGTTGTTCTCACAGCGCGGGGTGGAGCAGCTCGGTAGCTCGCTGGGCTCATAACCCAGAGGTCG
>NZ_AYXG01000056.1 GCF_000564855.1 Actinokineospora spheciospongiae | reverse complement strand
ACATGATCGCCATAGGGGCCCCGGCCAAACACATCCACCCAGCCGGGCACACCACCGAAACGACCGGCGCTTGAACCGGAGCGCTGCTGAGGACATCGTCCACTCAGACACCCCAGCAAAACGACCGGCCCGCAAGCCCCGCCCTGGTCGCGAAACCGCCACACACCCCGCCCGTGGCCGATCCGGAAGGCAGGCGACCGAGCCTAGCCCCGCCACAACGCCAACACCCGGTCGATCTCCTCCCGAATCCGCTCCCGCGCCTCCGCCCGGGCCACCCCTGCCATCAGCATCGAGTCGTACTCCGTCTCCTCGTGCCGGATCGCCGCCACCACGGCCAGCGTCACGGCGTGTTCGTCCAGCGCCCGCCCCGCCGCCGACCGCCCCACCCGCCCGCTGCTCCGCGTTCCCGCGTGCTCGGCGATCGCCCGCGCCCGCTCGACCGCCAACGCCGGGAACAACTCCCCGATCCGCTCGGCGAACGCGGCCTGGAACTCCACGTCCTGCACGGCCCGCCGTTCCCGGTCACGCACCCGCCGCCGCTCGCGCGCCTCCTCGTCGACCAGGCACGAAGCCTCGGCCGCTTCCAACGCGGCCCGCTCCACCAGCAGCCCCCGTCGCTCGTACCGCTTCCGCGACCGGTTCCACCGGGCCACCACCGCGGCCAGCCCGCTGCCCTTCCGCGCCCGCCGGGTCAGCGCCGCGTCCCCCGATGGGAGGAACACCAGGTGCCCGAAGTCCGCGCAGTCCAGGCACACCGGCAGTTCGTCCTCGACGAAGTGGAACTCCCCGGTTTCCCGGCACTGCGAGCAGTACCACGGCCGCTCCGCCACCAGGACCATGAGTTCCGGCGCCTTCTGCGCTGTGACCCGGGCCCGCCTCTCCGCCGACAGGGTCGGATCAGTCCATTGTGTCGTGAACAGCCGTTCCACCGCCGCGTCACCCGATGCGGTGAAACGCAAAGCGCGCCGATCGCGCGTGCCGGACAGGTATTCCACCTCGGACTGGAGAAGACCCCGGTCCGACGCCCACTTCGCCAGGCAGGAAGCCGCCTCGGCCAGGCGTTCGGCGGGTACCGCCGCGACCGCGTCCAGGCTCGGTGTCTTCCCCAGCTCCCAGGACTGCACCACCCGGCCGCTGAGCCAGCCCAGGCCCGCCACCACGTCCAGTGGTGTCACGACCTTCTTGTGCCGCACCAGTTCCTCGGCGATCGCCGCGACCCGGCGATCCAGCCGTGCACTCACTCCGACTCCTCCACCATGGCCCGGTACGCCGGGCGCAACAGTTCCACCAACGGTTTGCCGCGCACGATCACCGGCAGCGCGTCCAACTGGTCCAGCAATGCGTCGGGCGCGGCCACGGCGGGCTGCGCCACCGGGGCCGGGGGAGTGGTGGGCGGTCCCCAGAACTCCTCCAGCAGTTCCGACAACGGCGGTTCGCGTTCCTCCGCCGGTGCCGGTCCGGAGCGCTCGCGCAGCCCGCGCAGGTTGTCCAGCAGTTCCTGCCTGCCCCGTCCGCGCCAGGCCAGGATCTCGAACGGGTCGGTGTCGAACGACTCCGCGAGCAGGTAGCAGGCGGCGGCGAGGTGCTTGCACGGCACCTGCCAGTCCGGGCACGTGCAGTCCATCGACAGGTCCTGCCGGTCGTCCGGGAACAGGCGCAGGCCCACCCCGTCGAAGACGGCCTCGATGTCGTCGGGCATGTCGCCCGCGAGGAGCTTCGCCAGGAACACCGCCTGCCCCGCAAGCGCTTGCTCCACCTGCTCCCACTGCTCGTCGGTGAACGCGCGCGCCACGATCCGCACCCGGTAGGGCTCCGGCCGGGTGCCCTGCACCTGCCCCACCACGATGCTCTTGGACAGCGACAGGCTCAGCACCTGCCCCTGCCGGGCGTAGCGCTTGCCCCGGTCCAACCGCCCGCTGAGCCCCAGCGACTCCAGCACCGACAGGAACCGCCGCGACCACCACGACCGCGCGATCTCCCCGCGCAGGCTGCGGGCGCGGACCCCGTCCTCGACCCGGATGACGGGCTTGGCCGGGGCGTCGCGCCACCACTCGTCGTCACTCACCGACGGCCTCCCCCGACAGGGTGACCAGCTCGCGCAGCTCGTCGGTCGACAGGTCACCCAGCCAGCCCTCGCCCGCGCCCACGACGAGCTGCGCCAGGGCCTTCTTCTGCTCGATCATGGTGTCGACGCGCTCCTCCAGCGTGCCCACGCAGACGAACTTGCGCACCTGCACCGCCCGCCCCTGCCCGATGCGGTACGCGCGGTCGGTGGCCTGGTCCTCGACCGCCGGGTTCCACCACCGGTCCAGGTGCACCACGTGGTTCGCCGCCGTGAGCGTCAGCCCGGTGCCGCCCGCCTTGAGCGACAGCAGCACCACCGACGGGCCGTCGCCGGATTGGAAGCGCTCCACCATGCGGTCGCGCTGCTTCTTCGGGGTGCCGCCGTGCAGGAACGCGATCTCGGTGTCGAACCGGGCGGCCAGGTGCGGCACCAGCATCCCGCCGAACGCGGCGAACTGGGTGAAGCACAGCGCCCGGTCCCCGTCGGCGAGCACCTGCTCCAGGATCTCCTCCAGCCGCGCCAGCTTCCCAGAGCGCCCGGCGACCCGGGAACCGTCGCCGAGGAACTGCGCCGGGTGGTTGCAAACCTGCTTGAGCTTGGTCATGGTGGCCAGCACCAGACCCTTGCGCTGAATCCCGTCGCTCTCGGCGACCTTCTCCAGCATGTCGTCGACCACGGCCCGGTAGAGCGAGGCCTGCTCCGCGGTGAGCGTGCAGAGCTGCTTCATCTCCAGCTTGTCCGGCAGGTCGTCGATCACGGCCGGATCGGTCTTCACCCGGCGCAGCACGAACGGCCGGGTGATCCGCCGCAGCCGGGCGGCGGCGTCCTCGTCGCCGTGCCGCTCCACCGGCACCGCGTACCGGGCGCGGAACCTGCTCAGCGGCCCGAGCAGACCCGGGTTGGCGAAGTCCATCACCGACCACAGCTCCGCGAGCCGGTTCTCCACCGGCGTGCCGGTCAGCGCGACCCGGTGCCGCGCGGGCAGCCCCCGCACCGCCTGCGACTGCCGGGCGGCGCTGTTCTTGATGTTCTGCGCCTCGTCGAGCACGATCCGGTCCCAGGTCAGCTCGGCCAACTCGGCGGCGTCCCTGGTCGCCAGGGCGTAGGTGGTGATCACCAGGTCGGCGCCTCCCAGTGCCCCGGCCAGGTCCTCGCCGGTGGCCCGGTCGGCGCCGTGGTGGACGTGCACGCGCAGGTCCGGGGTGAACCGCTGGGCCTCGCGCAACCAGGTCCCCACCAACGACATGGGGCAGATCAACAGGGTCGGCGGCCGCCGCTCGCCGTGGCGCTTGAGCGCTTCCAGGGCCAATAGCTGCACGGTCTTGCCCAGGCCCATGTCGTCGGCCAGGCAGGCACCCAGCCCGAGGCCGTCCAGGAACGCCAGCCACGCCAGCCCGCGCCGCTGGTACGGCCGCAGCACCGCCCCGAACCCGGGCGGCGGGTCGAGCGGCTCCAGCGCGTTCTCCACCCGCCCGGCCAGCAGGTCCGACACCCAGCCGCTGCCGCCGATCCCGACCACCGGCACCCCGAAGGTCTCGTCGTCGGCGGGCAGCCCGGCCACCTCCAGCACCTCGCCCACCGACATCCGCCCGGAGCCCGCCCTCTCCAGGAACGCCAGCCCCGCGGCGAGCCTGCGGCGGTCGACCTGCGCCCACTGGCCGCGCACCTTGACCAGCGGCACCTTCGCCTCGGCCAGCTCGCGCAACTCCTCCTCGGTCAACGTCAGCTCGCCCAGCGCCACGTCCCACCGGTAGTCCACCAGCTCGTCGCGGCCCAGCACGCTGGTGCGGCTCACCGCGCCCGCGGTGCCCCGGCTGGTCGTGGTCAGCTTGAGGCCGACCCCGGAGGACGGCTTCCACCACGTCGGCACCAGCACACCGAACCCCGCCTGGTCCAGCGCCGCCGCCCGGGTCAGGAAGTCGTGGGCGCCCGCGGTGTCGAGGTCCAGCCCCACCGGGTGCCGCTCCCGCAACGCGGCGTCGAGCGCGGGCAGCACCCGGGCCGCGCGGCCCAGGTCGGTGAGCAGCACCTCCTGCGGGCGGGCCACCCACCGGCGCAGCACCCCGCCCCGATCGCCGTGCCAGATCCGCGCGGCGGGCACCAGCACGCTCGGGTCGTCGGCGGCCTGGAGCAGGAACTCCAGCCGCCAGTGTTCCTCGGTGTCCTCGGGCGGGCGCAACCGGAAACACGCCCGCACCGGCCCGTTGTGCTCGGCGCCCGCCGCCCACGTGCCCAACACCCCGGTCAGCCGCCGCACCCGCTCCGGCGCCGCGACCAGCGACGGGTCCCCGACGAGCCCGCGCAGCAACGCCCCGGCCGCCTCGTCGGCGGCGGCGAAGCGCCCGTTCGGCGCCAACCGCACCCCCACCAACCGGGCCCGCACCATCGCGTCGACCATCCCGTCGAGCAGGCCGCGCAACACCTCCTCCCCGATCCGCCCCTCCAGCAGCCCCGGATCGACCTGCTCGGCCCGCAACGCGGGCGGCAACGCCTCACCCAGCCGCGCGTACCGAGCCGAGTCCGCCCCCGACAACGCGGGCCGCCACCGCGCCGCGGGCCCCGCCCCCTCAGCGGCGATGGCGGGCAGCACCCGCCCCCGGGACACCAGGTCCTCCGCCAGCGCGGCGACCCGCCCGAGGAACCGCACCGCCGCACCCGGCCGCACGTCCTCCCCGTCCAACGCCCCCGCCGCCACCGCCGCGGGCACCACCAACGCGGGCACCAACCACGGCGCCAACCGCACCGCCCCCCGGGGCGCGGCCCCCGCACCCAACGGATGCCGCACCAACTCCGGCGAAGCCACCGGCGCCGACGGATGGGACGGCAACAACACCCGCACCACCCGCGCCACCGCAACCGGCCCACCGACACCGGCCCCCGCCGCACGGCCCACGGACGCCAGCCCACGGACACCGGCCCCCGGCCCACCGACACCGGCCCCCGGCTTGATCCCGGTCAGCGCGACCGCCGCAGCCGCCTCGACCGCCCGGACTCCCTCGGCTCCCGGTGCCCGCCCACCGGTTCGAGGTGCCCCAGCCCCCGGGGCATCCCCGGCCACTGCGGATGCCCCGGGCACAAGGGAAGTCGCGAAAGCTCCGACCTCCCCCGACGCCGACCCGTCCCCAACAGCCCCGCGCCGCCCACCCGCAGCAACTCCGGATGATCCATCTCCCGACTCACGGCTGACATCCCCGGACGACTCACCCTCCGGCTCACCCTCAACAGCCGCCGATGCCCCACCCCCCGACTCGCCTCTGCCAGCTCCGGGCGATCCGTTCCCCGGACCGTCTCCGACAGCTCCTAATGTCCCGGCACCCGGCTTGCCGCCGACGACTCCGGGTGGCTCGTCTCCCGACGTGTCCCCGTCAGCGCCAGGTGGCTCGTTCCCGTGGCCGTCTTCGACGGTCCGGGGTGTCCCGGCTTCCGGCTCGCCGCTGACGGCTCCGGATGTCCGGGCCTCCGACGTGCCCCCGTCAGCGCCAGGTGGGCCGTTCCCGGGACCGTTTCCGACAGTCCCGGAGGACCCAGCCTCCGGCTCGTCCCTCGCAACCCCGGGTGACTCGTTCCCCGGCTCGCCCCCGGCGATCCCGCGTGCCCCAGTACCCGGCTCGCCGCCGACAGCCTCGCGCGACTCGGGCCCCGAACCGCCGGTGCCACCGAGACCGTCAGCCGCCGAGACCACCCCGGCGGCCCGGCCGGACCCACCAGCCGCCGGAAGCCCCCCGGCACCCCGGGTGGCTTCCGCGGCTTCGGTCGCCGGGGCGGCGCGGACCACCCCGGCGGCCAAGGCGAAGCCGAGCCGCTTGGCCAGCTCCTCCGCGGGCACGGCGAACGGGTGGGCGTCCGCGGTCCGGGAGGCCCGGCCGGGCCGTCGTGCGGGCAGTTCGGAGTCCTCGGCCCACAGCGCCACGTCGCCCGCGTCTGTGGCGAGGCAGTGCAGCGCCATCACCGCTCAGACACTACCCAGCGGCACCGACACCCCCTTCCGGCGCCAACGTCCGCAGCAGGAACTCGTAGACGATCGCGGACATGAAGGCGCGCTGCGCGTTGTCGGCCGCCGCGCCGTGGCCGCCCTCGATGTTCTCGTAGTACTTCGGCTCGAAGCCCAGTTCCCGCATCCGCGCGGCCATCTTGCGAGCGTGCCCGGGGTGCACCCGGTCGTCGCGGGTCGAGGTCACGAAGAACACCGGCGGGTACTTCATTCCACTGTGGACGTTGTGGTAGGGCGAGTAGCCCTGCAGGTAGGCCCAGTCGGCGGGGTCGTCCGGGTCGCCCCACTCCGCCATCCAGGACGCGCCCGCCAGCAGCAGGTGGTAGCGGCGCAGGTCGAGCAGCGGCACCTGGCTGACGATCGCGCCGAACAGCTCCGGGTAGCGGGTCAGCATCACACCCGCGAGCAGGCCACCGTTGCTGCCGCCCTGCATGCCCAGCCGGTCCGGGGTGGTGATGCCGCGGGCGACCAGGTCCTTCGCCACCGCCGCCATGTCCTCGTAGGCGCGCGGCCGGTTCTCCCGCAGCGCGGCCCGGTGCCAGGCGGGCCCGTACTCACCGCCGCCCCGGATGTTGGCCACCACGTAGGTGCCGCCCTGCTCCAGCCAGGCCCGGCCCAGGCCGCCGGAGTAGCCGGGGGTCAGCGAGACCTCGAAACCGCCGTAGCCGTAGAGCAGCGTGGGTCCGCCGGGCTGCTCACCGCGCACCACGAAGTACGGGACCTTCGTCCCGTCGTCCGAGGTGGCGAAGTGCTGCTCGACGGTGAGGCCGTCGGTGTCGAAGAACGCCGGGGCGCGCCGCAGCACCTCGACCTCCCCGCCGATCTCGCCGCGCATCAGCGTGGACGGCTGGAGGTAGCCGCTGACGTTGAGCAGGTACTCGTCGGAGTTGTCCGGGTCGGTGTCCAGCACGTCGGCCGAACCCAGCTCCGGCGCCCCGGGCAGGGACTCGCGCGCCCAGCCGTCCGCGCCGGGGGTGAGCACCTCCAGCCTGGTCTTGACGTCGGACAACTCGTTGAGGATCAGGTGGTTGCGGGTCCAGGCGTACCCGCTGAGCGAGGTGCGCGCGTCCGGCTCGAACAGCACGGTCAGCTCGCGGGAGCCCGCGAGGTAGGCGTCGAAGTCGGCCGCGAGCAGGGCGCCGGTCGGGTAGGTCGTGCCGTTGACCTCCCAGTCCGAGCGCAGCGACACGAGCAGCCACTGTCGGTGCACGTCGGTGCTCGCGTCGTCCGGCACGTCGATCCTGGTCAGCGTGCCGTCCGGGGCGCGCAGGAACTCCTCGCTGCTGAAGAAGTCCGGGTGCCTGCCGACGAAGTCGCGTTCGAAGCCGGGGGTGCTGTCGTGGTAGGCGAAGGCGCTGACGTCGTCCGGCTTGCCCTCGAAGACGGTCTCCGCCTCCTCCAGCGGGGTGCCGCGCCGCCAGGACTTGATGACCCGGGGGTACCCGCTGGCGGTCATCGAGCCGTCGCCGAAGTCGGTGCCGACGTACACGGTGTCCGCGTCGATCCAGCCCACCCGGGACTTGGCCTCGGGCAGGGTGAACCCGTCGGCGACGAACTCGCGCGCCTCGACGTCGAACTCGCGGACCACCGCCGCGTCCGCCCCGCCGCGCGACAGCTCCACCAGTGCCAGCCGGAAGTCGGGCCGCAGCACCGCTGCGCCCGCCCACACCCAGTTCTCGCCCTCGGCCTCGGCGAGCGCGTCCACGTCCAGCAGCACCGTCCACTCCGGGTCGCCGCCGCGGTACTCCTCCAGGGTGGTCCGCCGCCACAGCCCGCGCGGGTGCGCCGCGTCCTGCCAGAAGTTGTAGAGGTGCTCCCCGCGGCGGCGGGGGTAGGCGATCCGGTCGTCGGCGTCGAGGACCTCGCGCAGCCGGCGCCTGGTCGTCTCGAACCGCTCGCCGCCGGTCAGCGCGGCGACGGCTTCGGCGTTGCGCTCCCGCACCCAGGCCAGGGCCTGCTCGCCGGTGACGTCCTCGAGCCAGAGGTGGGGGTCGTTGGTGGTGTCGGCGTCGGTCATGGGGCCAGTTTGCCACCGAGCCGGGTCGGGCCGGGGAAGTTGTCCACAGGCCCGATCGCAGCGGGTGGACGACCGTTGCGGGTCCTCCGTCAGTCGCGCCAGCCGGTGATGGTCACGCCCTTGGCGATGTCCACGCGGAACCCGAAGGAGATCTCACCGGTCTGACCCGGCGGCAGCTCCATGCGCCAGGTCACCTCGCCCAGCTCCGTGGTCTCGGCGGGCTGCGGGTGCAGGGCCACGTCCCGCACGACCGCCGATTCGACGCGGGAGACCGGGAGCTGGTCGATCACGGTGACCCGGGCGGGGTGCGGACCGTAGTTGCCCACCCTGATCCGGTAGGACACCTCCTGCCTGCGCGTCCCGCCCATCACCGCCTTGCCCGCCGCGCGCCGGACCAGCTCGCGCTCCACCCGCACCCGGTCGTCGATGCCCAGGGTCAGCTCGATCTCCTCGCCCGGCGCCCACGGCGCCAGGTCGGTCACCCCGACGAACTCGCTGTCGTGGAAGATCGACGCCCGGCCCGGCCGCAGTGCGTGCTCGGAGGTGTTGACCACGGTGGCGCGCAGGTAGGCCTCGGGACCGCGCAGCGGGACCGTCACGTGGTCGACCGCCGCGGGCAGGTCCACCGCGGCCACGGTCGTGCGGTGGGCGCCGCCGTCCGAGGGCACCGCGACCGGTCGCGACGGGCGGTAGGTGGTCGACGCGGTGCTGTGCTCGACCGCGGCCACCGCCTCGGTCATCGCCTTCGGGGCGGGGACCGCGCCACCGGGCGCCGCGGCCATCGGCATGGCCGCGCCGTAATTCGCCTGGGCGGCCATCCTCGGTGCGGGCGGGCGCGGTACGTCGAGGTACCACGGTGCCAGCTCCGGGACCTCGACGGTGGTCGCCGGGCGCGCGGTCGAGAGCCGCAGCTCGCACTCCGGCCAGTCCTCGCCGCTGTGCTGGGTGACGAGCCCGTACCAGGTCAGCCGCAGGGTGCCGCCGGTCAGCCGCACGTCGTAGCGCGATTCCCACCCCGCCGCGTCGACCAGGTACGAGACTTCCAGCTCCACCTCGCCCGCCTGGTCGGCCCCCAGCTCGACCTCGACGACCCGGCGGTCCGGGGCGCGTTCGCGGCCGCGGTCGGCGATCCGCCGCTGCGCCTCGTCGTGCTCGGCCTGCACGCGCTGCCGGGTCTCGGTGAGGGCGCGCCGCTCGCGCAGCACGGCGGTCAGTTGGCCCGCGAGCGCGTCGCCCACCTCGGCCACCCTGGCGGGCTCGGTCTCGCCCTTCGCCAGGGCCTGGGCGAACGTGCTGCCGGTGCGCGTGCCCAAGGCCGTCAGCAGGTCGACCCGGGCGCCGAGGACGGTGTCCTGGTCGCCGAGCTCGTGCAGGCGGGCGCGCAGGGCGTCGCGGCCGGCCTCCAGCTCGGCCAGGGCACCGTCCGGGGTGCGGGCGTTGTGCTCGTGGCGCACGTCCACTCCCAGCACGGTCGCCGGGCCGCGGCCGCTGACCCGGACCGAGTCGGGGTGCAGGCCCAGCGGCAGCCCGCCGACCCGCGCCCGGTGCTCCCCGGGCTCCACCGCCACCCTGCCGCGCCTGGTCACCCTGGCCTGTCCGGGGTAGACGGTCACGGCGACGATCGGGGCTTCCACGCGAGTCTCCACGCCGGGGAGGCTACCCACCGGACCCGGCACCCGTCCCCGGATCGCCTGCGGCCGCGGGTCACCCGGACACCCCCTTGTTCGCCAAACCCTCACCCCTTAATCGGTGGGAAAGGCTTTGGGTCTGCGCACGGAGCGTGGTCGTATCGCTCCGAATCGACGTTTGCGGAGGTGGAGATGGGTAAGGTACGGAAGCTCATGACCCTGGTGGGCACCGCCGTCGTGACTGCGGGTGTGCTCGTCGTCGGGGCCGGTGTCGCGTCCGCGGCGCCTTCGTTCCAGCTACCGTTCCCGTGCAACCAGGTGTGGTCGGGGCAGACCCGCACCAACCACAGCCCGGCGAACGCGGTCGACTTCAACCGGACCAACGACGACGGGGACCCGGTGGTCGCCGCCGCGGGCGGCACCGTGTCGCGGGTCGCCAACGAGGGCAGCACCAGCTACGGCCGGTGGATCGAGATCGACCACGGCTCCGGCTGGCGCACCCGGTACGCCCACCTCTCCGCGCAGCGCGTCTCGGTGGGCCAGAGCGTCGCCCAGGGCGCCCAGATCGGCAACGTCGGCAACACCGGCGGGTCGACCGGGGCGCACCTGCACTTCGAGGAACTGCTCAACGGCGTCGCCCAGCGAGCTGTGTTCAACGGTGCCACCGCGCTCTACTGGGGCACGAAGAACTACACGAGCAACAACAGGTGCTCCGGCAGCTCCAACCCGTACACCGCCGAGGAGGTCTGCGGCAGCGCGTTCAGCCAGATCGACTCCGCCGCGCTGGGCACCGCGGGCCGCGTCTACCTGATGTACAACGCCTCCACCGGCAGCAACTGCGTCGCCACGATCAAGTCCACCTCGATCGGCTCGGCGTCGTCGGTGTCCGCCTTCCTGGAGGTCCAGGGCGGCACCCGGACCACGGACTCCGGGTCGTTCGCCTACTACGCCGGACCGGTCACCAAGTCGGCCGCGGCCAAGTGCGTGAAGTGGGGCGGGTCCGCGGGTTCGTCGACCTACACCAGCGCTTTCGAGCACTGCGGCTAGGTTCTTCACTCTACAGAGGACAGTCGGCCCGGCCGACGGAGGTTAGCAGGAAGGCCCGACAAGTCCGCTGATCCGGCGGCCCCGTCGGGCCTTCCTGTCCACATGGGTCAAATTCATCCACAGGCGGGAAGAACCCCTTTCGGCCGCCACGGCCGCGGTCGCACTGTGGACCCATGACACCGACGCCACTGCGCACAACCCTGGCCCTGCACGACGGCGGCGACCTCGTGGCCGCCGTGCCGAACCTCCTCGGCTTCCACCCGGTCGACTCGCTCGTCCTGATCACGGTCGTCGAGCGCCGCGGCGGGGGCGACGCCGCCATCGGCACCGTGATCCGGGCCGACATCCCGGTGCCCGAGGACTACGGGGGGATGGCCAGACACCTCACCGAGATCACCACCGGCCACTCCGCGTCCGCCGCGTTCCTCGTGCTGGTGGGCGGTGAACGCCTGGCGCACAAGGACCTGGTGCGGCGCGTGGTGGTCAACCTGGAGGCCGCCTCCGTCACCGTCCCGCACGCCCTGTGGGCCCCGGCGACGGTCGAGGGCCAACCGTGGTGGTGCTACGCGGACTGCGCCTGCACCGGGACGGTCGTCGACCCGGACACCTCGGCCCTGGCCGTGGCGATGACCGTGGCGGGCGCCGTGCGCTACCCCGACCGGCAGTCGCTCGCCGACACCCTGACCCCGGACCCCCGGGTCGACCTGGCCCGCCGCGCGGCGCTCATCCGGTCCGCCACCACGCCGCCCGACCCGTCGCTGATCGACGAGACCATCTCGGAGATGTTCGCCGCCGGTGCGAGCGACCCGCCCGCACCGGAACCCGAGCTCGACGACGACCTGGTCGCCGGGCTGGCGATCGCGCTGTCCGATGCGGACATCCGGGGCCACTGCCTGACCATCGCCCTCACCGAACGCGCCGGGGTGGCCGAACGCCTGTGGACGCGCCTGGTCCGGATGCTCCCCGACCCGCACCGGTCGGTTCCCGCCTGCCTGCTGGCCGTGCACGCCTACCTGCGCGGAGACGGCGCCCTCGCCCAGATGGCACTCGAGCTCGCGAACGCGGCCGACGCGGACAACAACCTCGCCGCGCTCATGCGCGCCTGCCTGGAACGGGCCCTGCCGCCGGACGAATTCCGCGACATGATCACCCGGTCGATCGGCTGATGACCGGTCGGCACCGGCGCGCCGCGGCCGGACCGGTCGGGGCCACCGCACCCGGTGGCCCCGACCGGGGGCGGTCAGCCGCGGGCCCGGGTGAACTCCCAGGCGTCGCTGATGATGGTGGTGAGGTCGGCGCGCTCCGGGGACCAGCCGAGCACCTCGGCGGCGGCGTCGGCGGAGGCGACCAGGACGGCCGGGTCGCCCGCGCGGCGGGCGGCGAACTCGGCGGGGATCGGGTGGCCGGTGACCTCGCGGCAGGTCTGCACGACCTGCCGGTTGGAGAAGCCGGTGCCGGTGCCCAGGTTGAAGACCTGGTGCTCGCCCTTGACCGCGTGCTCCAGCGCGAGCAGGTGCGCGGCGGCCAGGTCGAGCACGTGGATGTAGTCGCGCACGCAGGTGCCGTCGGCGGTGGGGTAGTCCTCGCCGTAGATCGAGATCTTGTCCCGGGTGCCCATGGCGACCTGCAACACGATCGGGATGAGGTGGGTCTCGGTGGTGTGCCGCTCGCCGAAGCCGCCGTAGGCGCCCGCGACGTTGAAGTACCGCAGGCTCACCGCGGCCAGGCCGTGCGCCTTGGCGTAGGAGGTGATCGCGTGGTCGATGGCCAGCTTGGTGGCGCCGTAGGTGTTGGTCGGGCGGGTGGGTGCCGTCTCCAGGATCGGCACCTGCTCCGGCTCGCCGTAGGTGGCCGCCGTGGAGGAGAAGACCAACCGGGGCGTGCCGTGCTCGCGCATGGCCGCCAGCAGCTTCAAGGAGGTGAGCACGTTGCCGTTCCAGTACTTCGCCGGGTCCACCATGGACTCGCCGACCAGTGACTTCGCCGCGAAGTGCAGCACACCGTCGTACCCCTCGGCCAGCAGGTCGCCCGCCGCCTCGCCGATGTCGGCGCGGACGAACCGGGCACCCTCGGGCACCGCGTCCTCGTGGCCGGTCGACAGGTCGTCCACCACGACCACGTCGTGGCCGGTCTCGACCAGTCGGGCCGCGCACACGCTGCCGACGTACCCGGCCCCACCCGTCACGAGCAGCTTCACCGTGTTCCTCGCCTTCGTTCGTCTGTTGTTCGGGATCTCTCATCCGCGGGTGCCCCGCGTCCTCCGGCTCGTGCCCGGGGCCGAGCGGATGTCACGCGTCGCGGCGCGCGCCCGCGGACGGCACGGCCGTGAACATCCGCGGCGCGCCCAGGCCCGCGCGGTCGTAGGCGGTCGACACCGCCTCGCGCACCGCGTCAGAGCGGTCCAGGGGCACCAGCGCGATCGCGGAGCCGCCGAAGCCACCGCCGGTCATCCTGGCCCCCAGCGCGCCCGCGCCGACAGCCGCCTCCACCGCCACGTCGAGTTCGCGGCAGGAGACCCGGTAGTCGTCGCGGAGGCTGGTGTGCGAGGCGGTCAGGTGGGGACCGATGTCGGCCAGCGCGCCCGCCCGCAGCGCGGTCACCACGGTCAGCACCCGTTCGTTCTCGGTGACCACGTGCCGCACCAGCGGCCGCAGGTCCTCCGGCAACGCCGCCAGCGTCTCGGCCAGGCCCGCCGCGGGCACGTCGCGCAGGGCGGGCACGCCGAGCAGGGCGGCGGCGCGCTCGCAACCGCGCCTGCGCTCGCCGTAGGCGGAGTCGGCCAGCGAGTGCTTGGTCCTGGTGTCGATCACCAGGACCTCCAGGTCCGCGGCGGACGCGTCGAACGGGACCTGCTCGCGGGCGCCGGAGCGGACGTCGAGGAACAGCGCGTGCGCGGCCACGCAGCACAGCGAGGCGGTCTGGTCGAGCAGGCCGGTGGGGGCGCCGACGAAGTCGTTCTCCGAGCGCTGCACCCACCGGGCGACCTCGGCCAGGGTGGGGGAGGAGTCCTCGTCCGGAACCACCCCCGCCAGCCCCAGCAGGGCCAGGGCGACCGCGCACTGCAACGCGTGCGACGAGGACAGTCCCGCCCCGGCCGGGACGTCACCGGAGATGACCAGGTCGGCACCGCCCTCGGCGACACCGGCCTCGCGCAGCGCCCAGGCCACGCCGGACGGGAAGGCCGCCCAGCCGGTCACCGAGCCGGGTTCCAGATCGGACACCGCGGCGGGGCGGGCGCGCTGCGGCACGCCGTCGTCTCCGACGGTGATCATGGTGAGCCTGCCGTCCGCGCGCGCGGACGCGGCGACCGCCACCCGGTGCGGCAGGGCGAACGGCAGCACGAGGCCGTCGTTGTAGTCGGTGTGCTCCCCGATGAGGTTGACCCGACCGGGGGCCGACCACACCCCGTCCGGGGGCTGGTCGAGGAGCCGCCGGAACCGCTCGGCGGCTCGATCGACCGGGCTCACCTCGCGCGGACCAGGACCGCGTGCAGGACTGCGGGCGCCAGCTCCGCGGAGTTGCCCGCGCCGGTCACCTCGATCGAGTTGCCGTCACCCTTGGACGGGCCGACGTCGACCACGTTGCCGGGCAGGATGCCGACGGACTTGAGGTCGGCCATCAGGTCCGGGTCCAGTTGCACGTGCTCGGCGATCCGGCGGATCTCCACCTGGCCGCCGCCGCGCCTGGCCACCTCGTCGATGCGGACCAGACCCGCCTCGACCGGCGGTGCGGGCTCCCCGTCGCCGAGCTTGTCCAGCCCGGGGATGGGGTTGCCGTACGGGGAGGTGGTGGGGTTGCCGAGCAGGCGCACCAGCTTGCGCTCGACCGCCTCGCTCATCACGTGCTCCCACCGGCACGCCTCGCTGTGCACGTGCTCCCACTCCAGGCCGATCACGTCGACCAGGAGGCGCTCGGCGAGCCGGTGCTTGCGCATGACCGCGACGGCCAGGGAGCGGCCGTGGTCGGTCAGCTCCAGGTGCCGGTCCCCGGCGACCACGAGGAGCCCGTCGCGCTCCATCCGGCCGACGGTCTGGCTCACGGTCGGACCGCTCTGCCCGAGGCGTTCGGCGATCCGGGCGCGCAGGGGGACGACGCCCTCCTCTTCGAGTTCGTAGATGGTGCGGAGGTACATCTCGGTGGTGTCGATGAGATCGTTCACGTCGGTTCCCCTTCGTCACCACCATGTTAGCCGCTCCCCCCTCCGGAGCAGCGTGCCCGTCGCGGTGGGTGACCGGCTCGGCCCCGGTGGGGTGGCTTCGGCAGGATGGGCGGCGTGGGTACCTTCACCAGTCCGCTCGTGTCCGCCGCCGACCTCGCCACTTCGCTGGTCGGACCCCTCCCGCCGGTCCTGCTGGACGTCCGCTGGCGGCTCGGGGGTCCGCCTGGGCGTGAGGAGTACGACGCCGGGCACGTCCCCGGGGCGGTCTTCGTCGACCTGGACACCGAGCTGGCCTCCCCGCCGGGGGCCGGGGGCAGGCACCCGCTGCCGGACCCCGCCGATCTGCAACGCGTGCTGCGCGCGGCGGGGGTCGGCGCGGACCGGCCGGTGGTGGTCTACGACGCCGACAACGGGTCGGTCGCCGCCCGGGCCTGGTGGCTGCTGCGGTGGGCGGGCCACGTGGACGTGGCCGTCCTCGACGGCGGGTACGCGGCCTGGGTGGCCGGGGGCGGGGCGGTCAGCACGGCGGTGCCGACGCCCGACCCGGGGGATGTCGTGGTGCGTCCGGGTGGGATGCCGGTGCTCGACGCGGACGGCGCCGCCGCGCTCGCCGGGACCGGGGTGCTGCTCGACGCGCGGGCACCGGAGCGCTACCGGGGTGACGTCGAGCCGGTCGACCCCAGGGCCGGGCACGTGCCGGGAGCGGTCAACGCCCCATTCGCCGGGCACGTGGGGCCGGACGGTCGGTGGTTGGCGCCCGAGGCGCTGGCCGCGCGGTTCGCCGGGCTCGGGGTCGTGCCGGGCGGTCAGGTCGGCGCCTACTGCGGGTCGGGGGTGACGGCGTCGTCGGTGGTGCTGGCGCTGGAGGTGGCCGGGGTGACCGGGCCGCAGGCGCCCGCCGCGCTGTACGCGGGCTCGTGGTCGGCCTGGTCGGCGGACCCGACCCGCCCCGCCGCGACGGGAGACGAACCCGGCCACTGACCTGTCCGGCGGCCGGGCCTGAGTTGCCAGGGTGCCGGTCCCGTGCGGCTGGGTGCCGAGGTGCCTGCTCGGTGGGCAAGCCACTGAGGTCGAGTCACTGGGGTGCAGCCACTGGGTTACAGCCCGCTGGGCTCGGGCCACCGAGGTGCCCTGCTTGCTGTGCGTCAGGCGCGGGGCTTCGGAGCTGGATCGCTGTGGTCGTGAGGGCTGGGCCGCAGGGCGGTGGTCAGTGGCGCGGAGCACTCACGGCTCCGGGGGGTGGGTGGGCCACTAGGGTGCTGGCATGGGTGATGGAGCCGCCACTGTCGTCTGGGATGCCGCGCTGCTCGACTACGACCTGGGCGGCGACCACCCGTTCAACCCCATCCGGCTGGAGCTGACCATGCGGTTGGCCCGGGCGCTCGGGGTGCTCGACGGGGTGGAGCTGCACGTGCCGGAGGCCGCGAGCGACGCCGACCTGGAACGCGTGCACGAGGTGGCCTACGTCGCCGCTGTGCGGGAGGCGCCGATGGCGTCGTGGGACGTCGGGCACGGGTTGGGGACCGCGGACAACCCCGTGTTCGACCGGATGCACGCCGCTTCCTCGTTGGTGGTGGGGGGGACGCTGTTGGCGGCGCAGCGGATCGCGGCGGGGGAGAGCCTGCGGGCGGTGAGCATCGCCGGTGGGCTGCACCACGCCATGCGGGACCGGGCGGCCGGGTTTTGCGTGTACAACGACTGCGCGGTGGCGATCTCCTGGCTGCTGGACAACGGGTTCGACCGCGTCGCCTACATCGACGTGGACGTGCACCACGGGGACGGTGTGCAGGCGGCGTTCTACGACGACCCCAGGGTGCTGACGATCTCGCTGCACCAGCACCCGGCGACGCTGTGGCCGGGGACCGGGTTCGTCACCGAACTGGGCTCGCGGTCGGCGCAGGGCAGCGCGGTGAACGTGCCGCTGCCGCCGCGCACCCGTGATCCGGACTGGCAGCGGGCCTTCCACGCCGTGGTGCCTTCGCTGCTCGGGGCGTTCAAGCCGCAGGTCCTGGTCACCCAGTGCGGGGTGGACACCCACGAGGAGGACCCGCTGGCCGACCTGTCGCTGTCGGTGGACGGGCACCGGGCCACCTACCGGGCGCTGCGGGCGCTCGCCGAGGAACACGCGGGTGGGCGCTGGTTGGCCACCGGCGGCGGGGGTTACCAGCTGCTGCGCGTGGTACCCCGGTCGTGGACCCACCTGTTGGCGACCGTGCTCGACCGGGACCTCGACCCGGCGACGCGGGTGCCCACCGAGTGGCTCGACACCGTGCGGCGGGTCGCGCCCAACGCCGACCTGCCGTTGGCCATGGGGGAGGGCACCGACACCGCCTTCGCCCCGTGGGACGGGGCGTTGGAGACGCCGGTGGACGCGGCCATCCGCGACGTGCGCCGGGCGATCTTCCCGCTGCACGGCCTCGACCCGGACGACCCTAGGGACTGACATGGCGGACGCCGGCCAGGACGCGGACAGAAGTACGACCCCGGCTTCGGGCACCGACCCCGGCACCGGTGCGCCCGTGGGCGCGGGCTCGGGTGCCGATCCCGGCTTCGCGGGAAACGCGGGCATGGGCCCGGGCACCGACCCCAGCACCGGTGTGCCCGTGGGTGCGGGCTCGGGTGCCGATCCCGGCTCTGCAGGGAACGCGGGCCTAAGCCCGGGCGCCGCTCCGGGCACCGGGGCGAAAGCAGGTGCCGGGGTGACTTCGGGCGCCGGGATGGGTACGGGTGGTGGTGGGGTGAGCGCGGATGCTGGCGCGGGCGCGGTTGCCGGGCCAGGTGCGAGTGCCGGCGCGGTTGCCGGGCCAGGTGCGAGTACCGGGGCGGGCGCGGTTGCTGGGCCAGGTGCGAGCAGCGGGGTGGGCGCGGCTGTCGGGGTGGGCGCGGGCGCCGAGGCGAGCTTGGGCGCCGGGGTGGGTGCGGGTGGTGGGGTGAGCGCGGGTGCCGGGACGGGGGTGGGCGGTGGCGCAGCGGTGAGTGCGGGCTCCGGATCGGGTTCGGGAGCGGGCACGGGTGGGGTAGTGGTGGACGACCCGTACGACTACCCGCGTCGGTGGGAGGCCGATGTGGTGTTGTCGGATGGGGGGACCGTCCACCTGCGACCGATCGTGCCCAGTGATGCCGAGGTGCTGCGGGCGTTCCACGGGCGGTTGTCGCAGCGGACCCGGTACCTGCGCTACTTCGGGCCGTACCCGCGCATCCCCGACCGCGACCTCAAGCGCTTCAGCACCGTCAACCACCACAGCCGGGTCGCGTTCATCGCGCTGCTCGGTGACGAGATCATCGCCGTCGGGCGGTACGAGGGGCTGCCGGACGGGAACTCCGCGGAGGTGGCGTTCGTCGTCGAGGACGACCACCAGGGGCGGGGGCTCGGGTCGATCCTGCTGGAGCACCTGGCCGCCGCGGCCAGGGAGCGCGGGTTGGACAAGTTCGTCGCCGAGGTGTTGTCGGACAACGCGCAGATGGTGCGGGTGTTCCGCGACGCGGGGTACGTGGTGAGCCGGGCGTTCGACGAGGGGGTGCTGCACCTGGAGTTCGACATCGACCCGACCGAGGCCTCGGTGGAGGTGGCGCACTCGCGGGAGCAGGCCGCCGAGGCGCGCAGCGTGCACAACCTGCTGCACCCGCGGTCGGTGGCGGTCATCGGCGCGTCCACCGACCCCACCAAGATCGGGTGGGCGGTGCTGGGGAACCTGCTGGCCGCCGACTTCGCCGGGCCGGTGTTCCCGGTCAACGCCGAGCACCGCTCGGTGCGCGGGGTGCGCGCCTACCCCTCCGTGCTGGACATCCCCGACCCGGTCGACCTGGCCGTGGTCACCGTGCCCGCGGCCAGCGTCGACGAGGTGATGGACGGGTGCCTGGCCAAGGGCGTGAAGACGCTGATGGTGGTGACCTCCGGGTTCGGCGAGACCGGACCGGACGGGCGCGGGGCGGAGCGGCGGCTGGCCGAGGAGGCCAGGGCGCACGGGATGCGCGTCGTGGGGCCGAACGCGCTCGGGGTGGTGAACCTGGACCCGGCGGTGCGGCTCAACGCGACGCTGGCGCCGACGCTGCCGGGGCCGGGGCGGACCGGGTTCTTCTGCCAGTCCGGTGCCCTGGGGACCGCCATCCTCGCCGACGCGGCCGCGCGCGGGCTGGGGCTGTCCACATTCGTCTCGGCGGGCAACCGGGCCGACGTGTCCGGCAACGACCTGTTGCAGTACTGGCAGACCGACAGCGCGACCGACGTGGTGCTGCTGTACCTGGAGACCTTCGGCAACCCGCGCAAGTTCGCCCGGCTGGCGCGGCGGCTCAGCCGCACCAAGCCGGTGGTGGCGGTGAAGTCCGGGGCCCGCGGGGTGCTGCCCGCGCTGTCCGCCACCGGGGTCGCGGTGGACGAGAACAGCGTGCAGGCGCTGTTCGAGCAGGCCGGGGTGATCCGGGTCGAGTCGATCGCGCAACTGTTCGACACCGCCCTGGTGCTGGCCCACCAGCCGCTGCCGCCGGGGGACCGGGTGGCGGTGGTCGGCAACTCCTCGGCGATCGGGCTGCTGGCCGCTGACGCCGCGGTGGGGCAGGGGTTGACCCTGGCCGGGGACCCGGTGGACGTGGGGGCGCAGGCCGGTCCGGACGTGTTCGCCTCGGCGGTGGCCGACGCGCTGCTGCGGTCCGACGTGGACGCGCTGATCGTGGTGTTCGTGCCGCCGCTGGCCATCCCGGGCACCGCCTACGCGCGGGCACTGCGGGAGGCCGTGGCCGAGTCGGCCGAGGCGGCGGGCAAGCCGATCGTCAGCACGTTCCTGGCCGCCGAGGGCATCCCGGCGGAGCTGGTGGTGCCCGGGCCCGACGGCGCCCCGGGGCGGGGTTCGGTGCCCTCCTACCCCAGTCCGGAGCGGGCGGCGCTGGCGCTGGCGCGGGCCACCGCGTACGCGCGCTGGCGGCTGTCACCCGCTGGGACGTTCACCCGGCCGGAGGGGATCGACCGGGCCGGGGCGGTGGCCGTCGTCGCCGAGGCGCTGGCCGGTGGGGGCGGGGGTGTCGTGGAGCTGACCGACGACCAGGTGGTGCGGCTGCTGGCCTGCTACGGCATCGACATGGTGCCGTTCCGGATCGTCGACGACGCCGAGGCGGCCGTGGCGGTGGGGGTGGAGCTGGGGCTGCCGGTCGCGCTCAAGACCGCGAGCCGCCGGTTCCGGCACCGGGCCGACCTGGTGGGGGTGCGGCTGGACCTCACCAGCGCCGACGCCATCCGCGCCGCGTACGCCGACCTGCGCGCCGTCTCCGGCGAGGACGGCGTCTACGTGCAGCGCATGGCGCCCAAGGGCAACTCCTGCACCGTCGGGCTGCAGGACGACCCCTCCTTCGGCACCCTGGTCTCCTTCGGGCTGTCCGGGATGGTCAGCGACCTGCTCGGGGACCGGGCGCACCGGGCGGTGCCGATGACCGACTCCGACGCCGCCGCGCTGGTGCGCGCGCCCAGGGCGGCGCCGCTGCTGGCCGGGTACGGCGGCGGGGAGCCCGCTGACCTGGCCGCGCTGGAGCGGCTCGTGCTGCGGGTGGCCGCCTTGGCCGAGGACGTCCCGGAGGTGCGGGCGGCCGCGGTGGAGCCGATCCTCGTCTCGGCCGCTGGGGCGTTCGTCACCGGTGGTCGGTTCACCGTGGGGCCGCCGCCCTCGCGGCACGACACCGGTCCGCGCAGGCTGCTCGCCATTCCCGACGCCGCCGGTGGGGGCTGGGGCTGATCCGCCCGAGATGCGATCGAGATCGCGACCCGAGGACCATCCCGAGATCGCAACCCCGAGATCCACAATGCGTTCGGGAATATCGGTGGAATCCGCGTAGGGATATCCGCCGCTCGGCAGACGAAAGCGGCGGACATGGTTTCCCATGTCCGCCGCTCCCGTCGGAATCACTCACATACTCTCGTGCTCAAACCCCGTATCGCTGAATCCCGTGTCCCTCGACAACCCGGGGGTCAGCCAACGGTGGTGGTGCCCAGGGTGGTGTCCTGGTCGGTCGGGTCGAGCGACAGGTTCACGTCGAACTCACCCAGCGAGCTGTCGGTCACGATGTGCGACACCGCGGCCGGGTCGACGCTCACCGTGGCGTCACCGGCGGCGACACCGGTCGGGACGGTGAAGTCCACCGAGCCCTCGGCGGTGAAGGTCAGCGAACCGGTGGCCGGGACCGGGGTCTCGGCGATGGGCAGCTCGACCGGGATGGAGACGGACTGGCCGTCGCTGAGGGTCACGACGCTCGCGGCCTTGATGTTGCCGGAGATCTTGGTGGCCCCGACCAGGCGGAGGCCGTCGGAGGCGGAGGCGCCCGCGTCCACATCGATGCTGAACGGCACCGACACGGTCTGGCCGGGGGTGGCCGTCGCGGGGATGTCCACGTGCACCACGGTCGAGACCTGCTGCTTGCCGATCAGCGGGAACTCGCCGGAGAAGGTGAGTGTTTTGTCCGCGGCGAGGGCGTTGCCCGAGCCGAACAGGAACAGCGCGAGCGCGGCGAGAGCAGCCACCACTCCGCCACCGGTCACCGCACGCTTCGTCCTGCTAGCCATGGCTGTCGTCACTGGCAGTTCCTCTCATCGTTGAGATGGACAAACAAGTGAATCCCAGTAGTTCCGGCGGTTCGGGGGAACCGGGGCTACTGAAATCGACGCTAGTGCGTTATTCCCCAACGTCGCAACCCGAGGACAAGCATTTCGGCGGATGATCTGAGAATTTGTCACCGAAGCCGAGTGGGACAGCCGTCACACTGCGCGTGGATGAGTGGACAGACCGCCGCCTTCCCACTGGGTGGGAGTGGGGTCCGCGATGCGGTCAGCCGCGGTCGAGCAGGACAGCCGCGCCGAGGCCCGCGCCGCCACCGATCCCGGCGACGCCGAGCCGCCCGCCCGCGCGTTCCAGCGACTCCAGCAGCCCGCCCAGCACGATCGCCCCGGCCGCGCCCGCCGCGTGCCCGGTGGCCAGCTCGCCGCCCGCCGGGTTGAGCCGGTCGGGGCCCGCGTCGAAGTCCCGCCGCACCCGCAGGCACGGGGCGGCGAACACCTCGGCGAGGGCCAGCACCGCCATCCGGTCCGGGGGGAACCGGGTGCGGCGCAGGACCTCGGCCATCGCCGCCGGTCCGGTGAACGGCGTGGTCGCCGGGTCGCCCGCCACCAGTGCCGAGCCGACCACCCGCGCCCGGGGTGCCCGGCCAAGGGCGTGCGCTGCCCGGGCGCTGCCGAGCAGCAGCAGCGCCGCTCCGTCGGCGGGGGCCGCCGAGGTGGCCGCGGTGTGCACGTGGTCGACCGACACCGGTCCGCCGCGCCCGGCGAGGGCGAGCGCGTCCTGGCCGTTCGCGCCCAGCGCGGCGTACGCGGGCGGCAGGCGGGCCAGGACCGCGGCCGAGGTGGCGCCGTCGACCAGTTCGTCCCGGGCCAGCCCGGCGAACGGGACCAGGGACGGGGTGGTGGTCGCCGCCGCCCTGCGGTGCGAGGCCGCGGCGTAGGCGTCGAGGTCGTCGCGGGTGAAGCCGTCGAGGGTGGCGGTCAGGTCGGCGGCCACCCCCGGGTGCACGGCCCCGGTGCGCCGCACCAGCTCCGCGTCGTCCCACTGCGGGGCGCGGTCGGCGCGCGGCGCGACCCGCGACGGGCTCTCCACACCACCGGCGACCACCAGGTCGGCCTCGCCCGCGCGGATTCTGGCCGCGGCCTGGGCGACCGCGTCCAGGCCGGAGACCGAGGAGCGGTTCACAGTCGCGCCGGGCACCCGGTCGCCCCAGCCCGCCAGCAGCGTCGCGGTCCGCGCCGGGTTGCCGCCCTGCTCGCCGACCTGGGCGGCGCAGCCGAGCAGCACGTCGTCGACCCGGCCGGGGTCCAGCGCCGGGGTGCGCGCGGCCAGTGCCCGCAGCAGGCCGCTGACCAGGTCCAACGGGCTCAGCCGGTGCAGCCCGCCGCCCGGTCGGCCGCGGCCCAGCGGCGTCCGGACGTAGTCGAGCAGGTAGACCTCGTCGCCCATGCCGTCGACACCCCCTCGTTCCCCGGGGCTGGCCTGGGAACTTCGCCAGTTGTAGCCTCGATTTCCCGGTGGGGGCAAGGAGGCGGTCGGCACATGGCAGGCGTGGACGTGGAGATCCTGGGCCGGGTGCTGAGCACGCTGCCCGACGACGACGACCACCCCTACCGCAGCGGGCCGTGGCGCCCGCAGTCGGTGGAGCGGGCGGTGGGCGAGTGCGAGGTCATCGGGGAGTTGCCCGCCGACCTCGACGGGGTGTACCTGCGCAACACCGAGAACCCGGTGCACCCGGCGCTGACCAACTATCACCCGTTCGACGGTGACTCGATGGTGCACGTGGTCGGTTTCCGCGACGGCAAAGCCTTCTACCGCAACAGGTTCGTGCGCACCGACGGGTTCCTCGCCGAGCAGGACGCGGGCAAGTCGCTGTGGGCCGGGGTGGCCGAGCGCCCGGAGGACGCGCTGCGCCGGGACGGGTGGGGTGCCCGCGGTCGGATGAAGGACGCCTCCAGCACCGACGTGGTCGTGCACGCGGGTGTCGCGCTCACCAGCTTCTACCAGTGCGGCGACCTCTACCGGCTGGACCCGCTCACCCTCGACACCGTCGGCAAGGTCGACTGGGGCGGGGCGTTCCCCGCCGAGGGCGTGTCCGCGCACCCCAAGGTCGACCCGGTGAGCGGTGAGCTGCTGTTCTTCAACTACGGCACGGAAGCGCCGTACATGCACTACGGCGTCATCAGCCCCGACAACGAGCTCGTGCACTACACCGACGTCGAGCTGCCCGGCCCCCGGCTGCCGCACGACATGGCCTTCACCGAGAACTACGCGATCCTCAACGACTGCCCCCTGTTCTGGAAGCCGGAACTCCTCGCCCGGGGCGTGCACTCCGCCCGGTTCCACCGGGACATGCCGATGCGCCTGGGGGTGCTCCCCAGGCGGGCGGGTAGCGGTGACATCCGGTGGTTCGAGGCGGAGTCGACGTTCGTGCTGCACTTCGTCAACGCCTACGAGGACGGCGACGAGATCGTGCTGGACGGCTTCTTCCAGTCCGACCCGGAGGGGCGCGGCAGCGTGTTCCCCGGTGAGCAGTCCTACGCGAAGATGTTCCGGATGCTCTCCCTCGACGGCTTGCAGACCCGGCTGCACCGCTGGCGGCTGAACCTGGTGACGGGGCGGACCACCGAAGAGCGGCTCACCGACTCGATCACCGAGTTCGGCATGGTCAACGCGGGCCACGCGGGCCGCCCCTACCGCTACACCTACGCCTCCACCGGGGTTCCCGGCTGGTTCCTGTTCGACGGTTTCGTCAAGCACGACCTGTTGACCGGCGCGCAGGAGCGCTACCGCTACGGCGACGGGGTGTTCGGCAGCGAGACCGCGGTGGCCCCCAGGGTGGGTTCGCGCGGTGAGGACGACGGCTACGTGATCACCATGACGACCGACGTGGCCGAGGACCGCTCCGAGTGCCTGGTCTTCGACGCCACCCGGGTCGGCGACGGGCCGGTGGCCAGGGTCCGGCTGCCCGAGCGGGTCTCCAGCGGCACGCACAGCACCTGGGCGGCGGGCGCGCAGCTCCCCGGCTGGCGCACCGCCGAGGACCCGGCGGCGGCCGTGGGGCTGTCCTCCCCGTGATGCACCCACCGGACCGCCCGAGCCGACTGGGCGCGGGCGGCGACAACGCCATCGCCTTCGCCATCGGCGTGGCCGCCGACGAGTGGACGCTGCTGATCCTGCGGCACGCCATGCAGGACGGCGTGCGCCGCCCCGAGCGGTGGCGGGAACTGCTGCCGATCCCCGAGGCGGTGCTGACCTCGCGGCTGCGCCGGATGTCGGAGCTGGGCATCCTCGACCCGGTCGAGTACGACCGGGACCCGCCGCGGTGCGAGTACCACCTGACCCCGCGCGGGGCGGCGCTGTGGCCGGTGCTGGTCACCATCTGGGCCTGGGAGGTGCGCTGGGCGGGCGGTCACCCCGAGCACCTGCCCCGGATGCGCCACCTGACCTGCGGCAACCTGTTCGACCCGCTGATGGCCTGCCGCGAGTGCGGCGACGTGGTGACGCCGCGGGAGGTGACCGGCGCGTTCGGGCCGAGCGGCTCGTGGCCCCGGTCGGCGCCGAACACCACCATGCGCAGGCGCTCCAGCGGCTCGGCGAACCTGGGACCGGGGTTCTTCCCGGAGAGCCGGGCGCTGATCGGCAACCGCTGGTCGGCGGCGATGCTCGGTGCGGCCTACCTCGGCGCGCACCGGTTCTCGGAGTTCCAGCGCAGGCTCGGCGCCCCCGCCACGGTCATCGCCGACCGGCTGCGCGCCTTCCGCGCGCTGGGGGTGCTGGAGGCCTTCGGCGACGCCGACCGCGCCGACCGGCACGACTACCGGCTGACCGACAAGGGCCGGGCGTTCTTCCCGGTGGTCATGTCGGCGATCGAGTGGGGCCAGCGCTGGTTCCTGGCCCCGGAGGGTCCCGCGGTCGTCTTCCGGCACCGCGCCTCGGACCACCCGTTCTCCGTGCTGCTGCTGTGTTCGGCCTGTTCGCGGCCGCTGAGCGGCAAACAGATGTCGGTCGTCTGACGAACCCGTGCAACCCCGGCCCCGGCGACCTCCGTCCCCTGGGCATGAAACGCCTCCACACCCTCAAGACCATTGTCGGAGCGGGCGTTCTGCTGGCCGCGCTGTCCGCTTGCGGCTCCGGCACGAGCCCGGCGGAACCCGCGCCCGCGCCCCCGCCCGCCACCGCGACCCAGGCACCGGACGCCGAACCCGACCGGCAGCCCGCCCGAACGCCCCCGGAGGGCGGTGTGCAGGTGGCCACCGCGCAGGTGGACACCACCGGGTTGCAGGAGAACTACCCGGTGATGGTGTGGACGCTGGACAACGGGTCCACCCTCGGCGTCGTGGCCCAGGAGGGCGGCTGCGGCAAGGCGAGCGCGGAGATCACCGAGCAGTCCGAGAGCAAGGTCGCGATCACCCTCGTGGAGACCACGCCCGCCGAGGCGCAGATGTGCACGATGGACCTGCGCTACCCGAAGCTGACCGTCGAACTGGCGCAGCCGCTGGGCGAGCGCCCGGTGGTGCTCAAGAACGAACAGCGCAAGGGCTGACGGACCCCTTCCCCGGTGCCCCGGTCGGTGTTGCCCCGCCGACCGGGGCACCTCCGTGCAACCGGAACGGCCGGTGGGTCCGTCTTCCGGGTATGACACGAAGACTGCTGTCGGCGCTGGTTGCGGGTTCCGCGCTGGCGCTGCTCGCGGCCTGCGGGGCCGCCGGGACCGCTGGGACCGCCGGTGAGGCGACGGTGCTCCCGGCGGGTCCGCTGGCGCAGACCGTGGTGCCCGTCGTCCCGTCGATCGACAAGCCGACCGGCAGGCCCGCGCCGTCGGTCGCGGTCGTGCCGCCGACCGCGACCGACGCCCCGCCGGGCTACACCGAGCTGCCCGCCGACCGGTTGGACACCCGGGCGCTGCCCGCGGAGTACCGGCAACGGCGGGCGTGGGTCGCCGAGGACGGTCTGGGACTGCGCGTGGTCGGGGTGGCCAGGGATGGCTGCGCCGGGGTCGACGGCACGGCACTGGAGTCGGCGGACGAGGTCCGGGTGCTGCTGGCGCCGAGGACCGCCCCGCAGGGCGGCCCGGTGGACGGGCCGATCTGCACGCAGGTGCTCACCGAGGAGGTGGTCACCGTCGCGCTGTCGGCGCCGCTGGGCGCCCGGACCGTGGTGGTCGAAGCCACCGGGTGACGGTCCGGGGTCACCAACCGCCGTAGGGGACGGTGATGGCCTCGAGGTAGTGGCCGCTGGGGTCGAGGAAGTAGACGCCGCGACCGCCGTCGTTGTGGTTGATCCGGTTCACGCCCTGCTGCCGGGGATCGGCCCAGTGGTCCAGGCCCAGCTCGGTGATCCGGCCGTGGACGTGGTCGAACTCCTCCTCGGAGACGAGGAAGGCGTAGTGCTGCGGGGCGACCTCACCCGGTGACTGGGCGAAGTCGAGCGTGCAGCCGTTGGCGAGGCGCACGGCCAGGAACGGGCCGAACTCGACCGGGTCGGGCAGGGCGAACATGTCGGTGAAGAAGCGCGCGGACTTCTCCCGGTCGACGGCGTGCACGATGGTGTGGTTGAACTGGATTGCCATCTGATCCCCCAAGGATCGGATCACTGCCTCCATGCCCCGAGCGAGACGCCCCTGGGACACGCGACGGCGACGATCAAACACCGAGGGGGTCGCGCCCGTCAAGGCGCGACCCCCTCGGGTGTCCACTCAGGACGTCAGCGGCGGAACGAGATCTGCAGCGTCGGCGCGGAGGTGCCCGCGAAGAAGTCGTTGCCCTTGTCGTCCACCACGATGAAGGCCGGGAAGTCCTCCACCTCGATCTTCCACACCGCCTCCATGCCCAGCTCGGCGTACTCCAGCACGTCGACCTTGCGGATGCAGTCCTGCGCCAGCCGCGCGGCCGGGCCGCCGATGGAACCCAGGTAGAAGCCGCCGTGCGCCTGGCAGGCGTCGGTCACCTGCTTGGAGCGGTTCCCCTTGGCCAGCATGACCATCGACCCGCCCGCGGCCTGGAACTGCTCGACGTAGGAGTCCATCCGCCCGGCGGTGGTCGGCCCGAAGGAACCGGAGGCGTAGCCCTCGGGGGTCTTGGCCGGACCGGCGTAGTAGACCGGGTGGTCCTTGAGGTACTGCGGCATCCCCTCGCCCGCGTCCAGGCGCTCCTTGATCTTGGCGTGGGCGATGTCGCGGGCCACCACCAGCGGACCGGTCAGCGACAGCCGCGTCTTCACCGGCAGCGTCGTCAGCAGCTCGCGGATCTCCGACATGGGCCGGGTCAGGTCGACCTGGACCACCTCGTCGGACAGCTCCTCGCCGTGCACCTCCGGGAGGAACTGGGCCGGGTCGCGCTCCAGCGCCTCCAGGAACACCCCGTCCGGGGTGATCTTCGCCTTGGCCTGCCGGTCGGCCGAGCAGGACACCGCGAGCCCGACCGGGCAGGAAGCGCCGTGCCGGGGCAACCGGATCACACGCACGTCGTGGCAGAAGTACTTGCCGCCGAACTGGGCGCCGATGCCGAACTGCCGGGTCATGTCCAGCACCTGCCGCTCCAGGTCCACGTCCCGGAAGGCGTGGCCCAGGGCGGAGCCCTCGGTGGGCAGGTTGTCCAGGTAGCGGGCCGACGCCAGCTTCGCCGTCTTGAGGTTCTGCTCGGCGCTGAGGCCGCCGACGACGATCGCCAGGTGGTACGGCGGGCAGGCGGCGGTGCCCAGGGAGCGCAGCTTCTCGTCGAGGAACTTCGCCAGCCGCGTCGGGTTCAGGACGGCCTTGGTCTCCTGGTAGAGGAAGGTCTTGTTCGCCGAGCCGCCGCCCTTGGCCATGAACAGGAACTCGTAGCTGGGGTCGGTGCCCGGCTTGGTGTGGATGTCGATCTGGGCGGGCAGGTTGCTGCCGGTGTTCTTCTCGTCCCAGAAGGTGACCGGGGCCATCTGCGAGTACCGCAGGTTCAGCTCCTGGTAGGCCTCGAAGATGCCCCGGGAGAGCGCCTGCTCGTCGGTGCCTCCGGTCAGCACGTTCTCGCTGCGCTTGCCCATGACGATCGCGGTGCCGGTGTCCTGGCACATCGGCAGCACGCCGCCCGCGGCGATGCACGCGTTGCGCAGCAGGTCCATGGCCACGAACCGGTCGTTGCCGCTGGCCTCGGGGTCGTCGACGATCGCGCGGAGCTGGGCGAGGTGGCTGGTGCGCAGCAGGTGCTGGATGTCCTTGATCGCCTCCTTGGCGAGCAGGGTCAGCGCCTCCGGCTCGACCTGGAGGAACCGGCGCCCGGCGGCCTCGACGACGCTGACCCCGTCCGGGCTGACGAGCCGGTACTCGGTGGTGGTGTCGGGCGCGAGCGGCAGGACGTCGGTGTACTCGAAGTTCGTGGTGGCGGTCACGATGAGCGGGCTCCCTTGCGCGCGAGATGTGCCAAGGAACCTACCCCCGCCCCCGCGCGGGCTCCCTGTGATCCGGACCCCGCGTAACCGCCGCCACACCGGTCGTCGGGAAAGACCCCCGAATGCCGGAAGGCCGGGGCGGCCCCCGGCCGTCCCGACCTCCCGTCGCGGGCGGGTGCCGGGTTCTCCGGTCCGCCAAGTTTGTGGGTCACCCAGGTTCCCGTGACCGGGGTCACATGTCAACGCTGCTGTTCGGGTGACCCACACACCAAGACGGTGCGGCACCGGCGAAGGTTGCTCGTTTTCGAGAAGTCCCCCCGATGGGATCAGGCCGGTCCGCGGGGACCGGCCTGATCCGGGGGTCTGGATGGGATCGGCTGGGCCGATCGGGTGGGACTAGCTGGCGTAGGCGCGCAGCTTCTCGGCGCGCTCGCCCTGGCGGAGCTTGGACATGACCTCGCGCTCGATCTGGCGGACCCGCTCGCGGGAGAGGCCGAAGCTCTTGCCGATCTGGTCGAGGGTGCGCGGCTGGCCGTCGTCGAGGCCGTAGCGCAGGCGGATGACGGACTGCTCGCGGTCGTCCAGGGTGGCCAGCACGCGGCGCATGTCGTCCTGCAGCAGGCCGGAGATGACCGCGCTCTCGGCGTCGGTGGCCTCGCCGTCCTGGATGAAGTCGCCCAGCGGGGCGTCCTCCTCGGCACCCACCGGCATGTCCAGGCTCACCGGGTCGCGGGCGTGGTCGAGCAGGTCGGCGACCTTCTCCGGGGTCAGGCCCGCTTCCTTGGCCAGCTCGTCCTTGGTGGCCTCACGGCCAAGGGACTGGTGCAGGTCGCGCTTGATCCTGGCGAGCTTGTTGACCTGCTCGACCAGGTGGACCGGGAGCCGGATGGTGCGGCCCTGGTCGGCCATGCCGCGGGTGATGGCCTGGCGAATCCACCACGTGGCGTAGGTGGAGAACTTGAAACCCTTGGTGTAGTCGAACTTCTCGACCGCGCGGATGAGCCCGAGGTTGCCCTCCTGGATCAGGTCGAGCAGCGGCATCCCCCGGCCGGTGTAGCGCTTGGCCAGCGACACGACCAGCCGCAGGTTCGCCTCGAGCAGGTGGTTCTTGGCGGAGAGGCCGTCGGCCACCAGCGCGCGCAGCTCGGCGCGGCGCGCGGGGGACAGCGCGGGCGCGGTGTCGAGCATGTGCTGCGCGAAGACCCCCGCCTCGATGCGCTTGGCCAGCTCCACCTCCTGCGCCGCGGTGAGCAGTGCCGTGCGGCCGATTCCGTTGAGGTACACCCGGACGAGGTCGGCGGCGGGCCCTTGGGCGTCGAGGTCGGCTTCGTAGGTGAGCTGCTCGGACTCGCGCTGCTGCGGGACCGTCATGGTGCTCCCTCCCCCTGTCGCGGTGGTTCTGTCTGTGGAAACGCCGTGGGGACCGGATTCGTTCCCGCTCTCCCACATGGATGACGCCACGTCGACCTGCGCGGTTGCTCAGGTTTGCCTGAGCTTTGGCTGAGAACCCGGGGGGTACCCGGGATTCGGGGGGACGAACAGGGACTTCGGTCACCCGCCGAGCGCCACCGTCCACCGCAGACGGTTCGGGGTGCGCGCGGGTGCCTCTAGATGTCCAGGACCACGGTGAAGGGGCCGTCGTTGACACTCTCGACCGCCATCGCGGCGCCGAACCGACCGGTCCGCACCCGGGCGCCGCGGGCCAGGAGGTCGGCCACGGTGGCGGCCACGAGCGGTTCGGCGACCTCCGGTCGGGCGGCGGCGGTCCACGACGGGCGGCGGCCCTTGCGGGCATCGCCGTAGAGTGTGAATTGGCTCACCACCAGCAGTGGTGCCCCGGTGTCGGCGCACGACTTCTCGTCCCGGAGCAGCCGCAGCTCGTGGAGCTTGCGCGCCATGGTCGCGGCCTGCGCCGCGGTGTCCTCCACGTGCACCCCGAGCAGGACCAGCAGCCCCGGTTCGTCGATCGCGCCGACGGTCTCGCCGTCGACCACGACCGACGCCCGGGTGACGCGGGCCACGACCGCCCTCACGCCAGTTCCACCGGCAGCAGCATCCCGTGCGTGACCAGGTCGGCCACCACCGGGACCGCCGCGGCCACGACCTCCCCGGCGGGCACCCCGTGCCCGGCGGCCAGCAGCGCCAGCAGCTCACCCATCGGCAGCGCGCCCCGGCAGCCCGCCAGCAGCGCGGTCACCAGCTCGTCGGTCTCCTGCTGCCAGCCCGGCCCGTCGGTGCGGTGCAGCCTGCGGACCACCTCGCGCCAGCCGTCGTCGCCCGGCTCGGCGACCCGCTCCAGCACCACCGTCGGCGCCACCACGTAGGTCGCGGCCAGCAGGGCCTCGGCGGAGGCGTGCGCGCGCAGCCAGGCCACCCGGTCCAACCAGCGGCCCGCCTCCTCGCCCAGCGGGTCGTCGTAGTGGTGGCGCAGGTCCTCGCAGGCCACCTCGGTGTCGCTGTCGGTGGCGCGCAGCGTCACGAAGCCGAAGCCGACGCCGGACACGCCGTTCTCGTCGAACCAGTCCAGCCACGCCGCGGCCTTGGCCGAACCCTCCGCCGAGCGGGGGTCGATGCCCGCGTCGCGCAGCCAGGTACCGACGTAGAGCGCGGGCTCGGCGACGTCGCGCTGCACGAACCAGGCGTCCACGCCCTCGTCGGGCAGCCAGGACGTCACCCGGTCGGCCCAGTCCTCGCCGCGCCGGTGCAGCCAGGAGGCCAGGAACTGCCCGGTGCCGCCGGGGTTGAGCACCTTCGGCACCCCGCGCACCACCAGCGCGCTGGCGTCGTCGCCCGCGAGCCCGGAGTCGCGGTAGACGTAGTCCACCCGGGGCGGGCCGACCACGAACGGCGGGTTGCACACCACCTGGTCGAACCCGCGGCCCTCGACCGGCTCGAACCACGACCCGCGCAGCGTCTCCACCTTGAGCCCGTTGAGCCGGAAGGTCGCCGAGGCCAGCGCCAGCGCGCGGGAGGACAGGTCGGTGGCGGTGATGGCACCCGCGTGCCTGCTCGCGTGCAGCGCCTGCACGCCGCAGCCGGTGCCCAGGTCGAGCACGGTGCCGACCGGGCGGCGGGTGGTGGCCCTGGCCAGGCTGAGCGAGGCGTGCCCGATGCCGAGCACGTGGTCGGTGCCGACCGGGCCGCCGAGCTGGTCGGAGTCGAGGTCGGCGAGCACCCACCAGGAGCCGTCCTCGTCGGCGTGCGGGCGCAGGTCCAGCCCGGCGCGCACGGTGCCGCCGTCGACGCGCAGCAGGCCGGTGGCGGCGGCCTCGTCCAGGTCGAGGCCGGTCAGGGCCGCCGCGACGCGCTCGCGCGGCTCGGCGTCGCCGACGAGGAACAGCCGGATCAGCGTCTCCACCGGGGAGCCGCCGCGGGTGGCGCGGCGGGCGGGCTCGGGTTCGTTGCGGCCCAGGGCGGCGTGCGCCTGCTCACCGAGCGCGGCCACCACCCCGTCGCCGTCGTAGTCGGCCCCGCGCAGCGAGTCGGCGAGGCGCAGGCAGAAGTCGTCGGTCATGACCGGGAGCTGGGTGGACACCGGGGCATGTTCGCACGCCCGGTCCGATCAGCCCCGGCGGGCGAGCAGGTGGAAGAAGCGGGCGAGCAGCGGGTAGGGCATCCGGTCGGCGAGGGCCAGCTCCAGGACCTCCAGCGCGTCCGGGTCGACCGGGGGCGCCACCAGGTCGGCGACGCAGCGGATGCCGTAGTGCGCGATCGGCTCGGCGCCCAGCGCGGTGAGGTCCGCGCGGACGTCGTCCGCGGTGCAGGCGGGCAGCGCGGCCCGCACCTCCTGCACCCAGACCCGGCCGGAACCGGCGAGGGCGAGCGCGCGGTCGAGGTCGCCCTCGCCCGCGGCGGCGACGAGCGGGTCGGCGGCCGGGTTGGGGCCGACGACCGACAGCAGGCCGCCGGGGCGCAGCGGGGCGGTCACCGCGCGCAGCAGCGCCACCCGGTCGTCGACGTGGTGCAGCAGGCCGTGGCAGAGCACGACGTCGAAGGCGGCGGCGGTGAACAGGTGCGGCACGTCCTCGGCGTGCGCCTGCACCACGTGCACCCGGCCGGGCAGGCCCTCGGCGTGGGTGCGGGCGCACTCCAGCAGGGCACCCGCCGGGTCGACCAGGGTCACCTCGTGGCCGAGCGCGGCCAGCGGCAGCGCGTCGCCGCCCGCGCCGCCCGCCACGTCCAGCACCCGGCACGGCTCCCCGGGCAGGTGGCGCGCGAGGTTGGCGGCCGCGACGCGGTACCGCAGCCGGGCGAGCGGGCTCTCCCGGCGGGTCTGGGCCATGGCTCCTTTTCTACCGGGGGACACCGAATGCGCTTCGACTCACGTGGCCATGTCCACCCGGATGGCGCAAGCTGGGGAATGCGGTGCCACTACCACCGCGTTCTACGATGAGCGAGGAGGTGGTGTCGTGAAGGACTCCGACCGTGGCGGCACCCCGGTTCTGATCACCGAGGCCGAGCCGTCGTACGAGGACCAGTTCGCGGCCCGCAAGCGCAAGTACATGATCATGATGAGCCTGCGCATCCCGTGCCTGCTGCTGGCCGGGCTGACCTACCACACCTGGTGGTTGGCCCTGGGGTTCGTCGCGCTGTCGGTCCCGCTGCCCTGGATCGCGGTGCTGATCGCCAACGACCGGCCGCCGCGCAAGGCGGAGAAGGTCAACCGCTACCGGCGCGAGGCCACCGCGATCGAGGCGAAGAACCACGAGGTGATCGAGGGCTGATCAGCCGCGGGCGCCCGGCCGTGCACCCACCCGGGCCACGGCCGCGCTCCCCGCGGCGACGCCCGCGCGCAGCGCCTCCTCCGGCCCCGCCCCGGACAGCCACGCCACCAGCAGCCCCGCGTCGAACGCGTCCCCGGCCCCGGTCGAGTCCACGCAGGTGGCCTCCTCCGCTGAGACCGACACCACCGTCCCCGGCGACACCCAGCACGCGCCCCGCGGCCCGTCCGTGACCGCCACCGCGCCCACCGCTTCGAGCAGCGACCTCGCGCTCAACGGGTCGCGCGAGCCGGTCAGGGCGTGCAGTTCGTCGTTGTTGGGCAGCAGCAGGTCGGTGCCGCGCACCCAGTCCAGGAACGCCGCCGGGTCCTCGATCAACCCGGCCGACTGCGGGTCCACCGAGGTGCTCAGCCCCGCCGCCCGCGCCGCCGCCAGCACGTCCAGGCCGCCCTGGCGCGAGGCCTCGTCGAGCAGCACGTACCCGGACAGGTGCAGGTGGTCCGCCGCGGCGAGCACCGCCGGGTGCGCGTCGGCGCCCACCAGCCCGGCGTTGGCGCCCCGGTCGGGCAGCATGCTGCGCTGGCCGGCGCCGTCGACCAGCACGACCACGCAGCCGGTGGCCGCCGTCGGGTCGATCGTGAACGCGCAGGCCACCCCTCCCGCCTCCAGCTCGGCCCGGACCTGCTGCCCCGCGGTGTCCGCGCCGACCCTGGCGACCAGGGTGGTCGCCGCCCCGGCGCGCGCGAGCCAGGCGGCGGTGTTCGCGCCCGCCCCGCCGGGGGTGATCCGCACCCGGGCCCGGGTGTCGCCGCCGTGCGCGACCGGGTCGCGGTGGCGGGCGAGCACGTCCAGCGCGGCGTCGCCGACCACGACCACGGCGGGGGCGTCTGGCATGCGGTCCTCCAGCGGTGCGAACTGCCTCGGTGCGGAAACCGGGTCGCGGGCACCCGGCGCCCTAGGGTAGAAAGCCCCTTCGGCCGCCCCGTCCGCGGCCACGACCCCCGGAGGAGGCAGGCAGTGTCGCGCGCCCCGCTGGCCCTCCTCGCGGCCGGGTTCCGCCGCTACTCCACCTACCGCCAAGCCACCTTCGCCGGGATCTTCACCAACAGCGTGTTCGGCTTCCTGCGCTGCTACCTGCTGCTCTCGGTCGCCGAGGAGGCGGGCTCGGTGGCGGGCTACAGCGGCTCGCAGTTGGTCACCTACGTCTGGCTCGGGCAGGGGATGCTCGCCACGGTCAACAGTTGGACGCCGCTGGACCTGGCCGAGCGGGTGCGCACCGGGGACGTGGTCGCAGACCTGCTGCGCCCGATCGATCCACTGTGGACCTACCTGTGGACCGACCTGGGCCGGGCCTGCTTCGCCGTGTTGACCCGGCTCGCCGTCCCGCTGGGGGTGGGCGCGTTCGCGTTCGGGCTGTACGTGCCGGACGACCCGCTGGTGTACCCGGTCCTGCTCCTGTCGCTGGTGCTGGCCGTGGTCACCGGCTTCGCCTGCCGCTACCTGATCGGCCTCACCGCGTTCTGGCTGCTCGACATCCGCGGGCTGAACATGGTGTGGGTGTTCTTCTCCGGCTTCGCCAGCGGCCTGTACTTCCCGCTGGCGGTCCTGCCGGAGTGGCTCTCGACGCTGCTGTGGGTGGCCACGCCGTTCCCGGTGCTGATGCAGTCCTCGATCGACATCGCGGTCGAGCGCGGCGGGCTCGGGCACGGGCTGCTGGTGCTCGCCGGTCAGGCCGCGTGGGCTCTCCTGCTGCTCTGGGCCTGCCGGGTGGTGCAGCGGCGCGGGGTGCGCAGGCTGGTGGTGCAGGGTGGCTAGCGCCCGCGTCTACGCGCACGTGGTCCGGGCGCAGATCCGCTCCCAGGCGCAGTACCGCGCCTCGTTCCTGATCGACCTGTTCGGCAGCATGGCGGTCAACGCCCTCGACATCGCCACGGTCTTCGTGCTGTTCTCGGTGACCGGGGGGCTCGGCGGGTTCGGCGGCGGGCCGGTGCTGCTCATGGCGGCGCTGTCGGCGGCGTCGTTCTCCCTGGCCGACATGGCCGTGGGCACCGCCGACCGGCTGCGCGAGTACGTGCGCAGCGGGCAGTTCGACTCGCTGCTGCTGCGACCGCTGTCGACGCTGGCGCAGCTCGTGGCGGTGAACTTCGCCTTCCGCCGGGTCGGCCGCGTCGTGCAGGGGCTCGTGCTCTACGTCGTCGCGCTGGCCGTCGCGGGCGTGCACTGGACCCTCGGCGCGGCCGTGCTGGCGGTGGTCGCGCCGCTGGTGGGCGGGGTCTTCTTCGGCAGCCTGTTCGTCGCCGGGGCCACCGTGGCGTTCTGGTGGATCGAGTCCGGGGAGGTCGCCAACGCGTTCACCTACGGCGGCCGCGACTTCACCTCCTACCCGGTCACCATGTTCGGCGGCTGGTTCCGCGACCTGTTCGCCATCGCCCTGGGGTTCGCGTTCGTGGCGTACCTGCCCGCCCTCGCCCTGCTCGACCGCCCCGACCCGCTCGGCCTGCCGGACTGGCTGCGCTGGTGCTCGCCGGTGGTTGCGCTCGTCGCCGCCTGCCTCGCCGCGCTGTTCTGGCGCGTGGGGGTCCGCAACTACCGGAGCACAGGATCGTGATCATCGAGGTTTCCGGTCTGCGCAAGGACTTCACCGTCACCACGAAGGTGGGGCGGCTGCGCCGCGAGCGCACCGTCGTGTCCGCGGTGGACGGAGTGGACCTGGTCGTCGGGCGCGGTGAGCTGATCGGCTACATCGGGCCCAACGGCGCGGGGAAGTCGACCACGCTCAAGGTGCTCACCGGTGTGCTGACCCCCAGTGCCGGGCGCGTGCGGGTGTGCGGGCTGGACCCGGTGGCCGACCGCACGACGCTGGCCCGCCGGATCGGGGTGGTCTTCGGGCAGCGGTCGCAGCTCTGGTGGGACCTGCCGCTGGGGGAGTCCTTCGAGCTGCTGCGCCACATCTACCGGGTGCCCGCCGCCGAGCACGCCGCCCGGCTGCGCACCTGCTCGGACCTGCTCGACCTCGACGGGTTCACCCGCACCCCGGTGCGCCAGCTCTCCCTCGGGCAGCGGATGCGCGGGGAGCTGACCGCGGCGCTGCTGCACGGCCCGGAGGTGCTGTTCCTCGACGAGCCGACCATCGGCCTCGACGTGCTGAGCAAGCAGGCCGTCCGCGGGTTCCTGGCCGAGCTGGACCGCCGCGGCGACACCACCGTCGTGCTGACCACGCACGACCTCGCCGACATCGAGAAGCTGTGCGAGCGGCTGGTGGTGATCGACCACGGCCGGGTCGTGCACGACGGCACCCTCGACGCCCTGCACACCCGCCACGGCTCCCGCCGCACGATCGTCGCCGACCTCGACGCGCCCTGGCCCGCCGGGCAGACCGTGCCGGGCGCCGCGGTGACGGCGGTGGAGGCCGACGGCACCCGGGTCACGCTGACCCTCGACGGCCGGGCGGCGGGCGAGGTGGTCGCCGCGCTCGCCCGGATCGTGCCGCTGCGCGACCTGTCCGTGCAGGAACCCGACATCGAGGACGTCGTGGCGCGGATCTACCGGGGCTGAGCCCTACCGGGGCCGAGCCAGCTCCACGGCGACCTCGGCGGCCACCCTGGTGTTGTCGGCGACCAGTTCGATGTTGGCGGTGAGGCTGGCGCCGCCGCTGCCGCGGTGGAAGTGGTCGAGCAGCACCGGGGTGACGTCCTTGCCGCGGACGTCGCGCTCGCGCAGCAGGTCCATGCCCTCCAGCAGCAGCCGGTCGTGCAGCTCCCGGTCCAGCTCGTGCTCCGCCGGGATCGGGTTCACCAGCAGCACCCCGGCGCCGCCGGGCACGTGGTCGCGGTGCGCGGCGATCACGGCGGCGGCCTGCGCCGGGTCATCCACCCGCCAGGGCACCTCGAAGGCGGACACCCGCAGGTAGAAGCTGGGGAAGGAGTCCGTGCGGTAGCCCAGGACCGGGATCGACCGGGTCTCCAGCACCTCCACCGTCGCGGCGATGTCGAGGACCGACTTCACCCCGGAGCACACCACGGTCACCGGGGTCGCCGACAGCACGTCGAGGTCGGCGGAGACGTCCCAGGCCGCCGCGCCGCGCGGCACGGTCAGGTGCACGCCGCCGAGGCCGCCGGTGGCGAACACGCCGATGCCCGCCTGGGCGGCCAGGGTCGCGGTCGCGGCCACCGTGGTCGCCCCGTCGCGACCCAGGGCCAGCGCCGGGCCCAGGTCGCGGCGGGAGAGCTTGCGCAGGCCGGAGTCGTCGGCGCACAGCCGCTGCAACCGCCCGTCGTCGAGGCCGACCCTGGCCCGGCCGTCGAGCAGGGCGATGGTCGCCGGGACCGCCCCGGCCGCCCGGACCACGTCCTCCAGGCGCCTGCCGACGTCCAGGCTCACCGACGCGGGCAGCCCGTGCGCCAGCAGGGTGCTCTCCAGCGCGACGACGCCGCGACCCTCGGCCAGCGCGTCGGCGACCTCTTCGGCCAGGACCAGGTGCTCGGTTCCACTCACGCCGGGCATCATGCGTCAGCCGGGGCCCGCCCGCGCGCCCGGGGTCGGCCGGGGCTCAGTCGAAGATGCCGCGCGGGGCCGCGACCTGCCGCAACCAGCCCTCCAGTTGCTGCTCCCAGTTCGCCCCGACCGCGGTGTGGGCCACGGTGAACGAGCCGAGGAACGCCTGCCCGCGGTTGCCCAGGCCACCGCCCCTGGCCACCCGCACCCGCTTGGTCACCTCCAGCACCACCCGCACGTCGGCGGGCCGGGCCAGGAACGTCACCACCACCCGGTCGAAGACGCGCTCGAACGCGGGGGAGGGGCCGAAGACGATCTCCTGGAAGAACGGGAGCTGCTGGTCGACGCCGTCGAGCCGGTCGCGCTCCATGCCCGCCTCGCGGAAGGTGAAGCCGAGCCTGCTCATCGCGTCCAGGACCCGGTGCTGGGCGGGCAGCGGCTCGACCGCCACCGCGTCCACGTCCTGCGGGTCCACCACCGCGCCCGCCAGGTCGAGGTTGGTCTGCAGGCCCACCGCCATGCCGGTCAGGTGCTTGCCGAACACCGTGGTCACCGGCGTCTCCCAGGGCAGGTGCACCTCGAACGGCACCCGCAGCCGAGCGCCCGCCCGGACCACCTCGTGGCCTGCCAGCCGCACGGTCTGCACCGGCAGGTCGGCGGTCTCGCCGTCGTCGCCGGTCTCCACCCTGGTCAGCAGGGTGACGCCGAGCGCGTCGACCTCCTGGTCGACCTGCCCGCCGAGGAGCAGCACCTCGCCGTGCAGGACGCCGCCCGGTCGGACGGCGCGGTCGAGGAGGCGGGCGTCGACCTTCGCCCCGCCGGAGCCGAAACCGGCCAGCACCTTCTGGAACATGCCCGGCATCCTGCCGCACGACGCCACCGCCCGAGCGGGTTTTCGGCGCGGTGTTGCATCATGGAGCCATGAGCGCACCCACCCAGACCCGCCCCGAGGTCGACACCCGCCCGGAGGGCACCGAGACCACCGGCGACGACACGCCGAAGATGTTCCACTACGTCCGCAAGAACAAGATCGCCGAGAGCGCGGTCATGGGCAACATGGTCGTGGCCCTGTGCGGCGAGGTCTTCCCGGTGACCAAGAGCCCCAAGCCCGGTTCCCCGGTCTGCCCCGACTGCAAGAAGATCTACGAGCAGATGAAGGACTGAGCGGCGTTCGCCCCTCCCGCGGCCGCTGCGCCTGGAGTGGGAAGGCCGCAGGAACGGCGAAGGGCCCCGCGCGCGGGGCCCTTCGCCGTCCGGGGGTCAGGCGGAGCTGGTGGCGGGCTCCGGCGACGGTTCGGCCGGGGCCTGCGGCGGCGGGGACTTCTTCGCCCGCCTGCGCTCCTTGAGGTTCTCGACCACCGTGTAGAGGGTCGGCACCAGGACCAGGGTCAGCACGGTCGAGCTGATCAGCCCGCCGATGACCACGATGGCCAGCGGCTTGCCGATGAACCCGCCCTCCCCGGTGACGCCCAGCGCCATCGGGACCAGGGCGAAGATGGTCGCCGCGGCGGTCATCAGGATGGGCCGCAGCCTGCGGCGACCGCCCTCCACGACCGCGTCCACGACGGACATGCCGTCGGCCCGGTACTGGTTGACCAGGTCGATCAGCACGATCGCGTTGGTGACCACGATGCCCACCAGCATCAGCATCCCGATCAGCGACGGCAGACCGAGCGGGGTGCCGGTGGCCAGCAGCAGGCCGATCGCGCCGGTGGCGGCGAACGGGATGGACACCAGCAGGATCAGCGGCTGCACCAGGCTGCGGAACGTGGCCACCATGATCATGAAGACGATCGCGATGGCCGCCAGCATGGCCAGCCCGAGGTCCTGGAACGTCGAGGCCTGGTCGGCGCTGACGCCACCGATCTCGTACTCCGCGCCCCCGGTGAGGGTGGTCGCGTCCAGCCGGGCGGTCAGGTCGGCGGTGACCGCGCCCAGGTCGGCGCCGGTGGCCTTGGCCGAGACGGTGGTGCTGCGCTCGCCCCCGGTGCGCCGGACCTGGGTCGGACCGTCGACTGTGGACACCTGCGCCACCTCGCCCAGGGTGACCACGCCGCCCGCGCCGGGCAGCGGGAGGGCGCGCAGCGCGTCGACGTCACCGGGCGCGGTCCCGGTGCGCAGCACGACCTGCTGCCGGGTGCCGCCGATCGCCAACTCCGCGACCGGGGTGCCGCGCAGCGCCTGGGTGGCGAACTGGGCGACGGTCTGCGTGCTCAGCCCGCGCGCCGCGGCGGCCCGCTGGTCGACGAGCACCTGCACCCGGGGCGCGCTGACCGCGAGGTCGTTGCTGACCTCGGCCAGCCCCGGGGTCTCCGAGACGACCCGCTGCACGGCGTCCGCGGCGGTCTTGAGCGACGCCGCGTCCGGGGCGGTGACGACGACCTGCACGGTGTCGGAGGCGAACCCGGCCGCCGCCGCGCCGAACTTGACCGTGCCGCTGCCGGGCACGTCCGCCAGCCGCTCGGTCAGCCGGTCCTGCAACGCGGTCAGGTCGGTGCCCTCGCGGACGGTGGCGTTGGCCGAGGTGGCCCCGGTGCCACCGAGCCCGAAGGCCGCGAACTGCTGGTCGCCGCCGACGGTCACCTGGTAGGTCTCGACCTCCTCGGCCTCACCGAGCACGGTCTCCAGCTTGCGCGCCGCCTCGTCGCGGGCGGCCAGGCTCGCGCCGGGCGGCAGCTCCTGGGTCAGCCGCAGGGCCGTGTTGCCGGACTGGTCGAGGAAGTTGGTCGTCAACTGACCGGCCAGCACCCCCGTGCCGATGAAGATCAGCACGGCCACCAGCACCGTCGTCCCGCGCTTGCGGGTGGCGAACCGCAGCACCGGGACGTAGGCGCGTTGCAGCGGGCTCCTGCGCTCCTTGGCGATCGCGGCCTCGCGGGCGGCCTCGGCCGCGGCGGCGTCGGCGGGGACCGCGGGCGGCTTGAGGAACCAGTACGCCACCACCGGCACCACCGTCAGCGACACGACCAGCGAGGCCAGCAGCGCCACCGTCACGGTGATCGAGAACGGCCCGAACAGCTCACCGGCGATGCCGCCGACGAACGCGATCGGCAGGAACACCGCCACCGTGGTCAGCGTCGACGCGGTCACCGCGCCCGCCACCTCCCGGGTGCCGTCGAGCACCGCCCGCTGCTTGGGTTCGCCGTAACCCAGGTGCCGCTTGATGTTCTCCAGCACCACGATCGAGTCGTCGACGACCCGGCCGATGGCGATGGTCAGCGCGCCCAGCGTCAGCAGGTTCAGCGACAGGTCGCCGATCCACAGCGCCAGCAGCGCCACCAGCACCGACAGCGGGATCGACACCGCCGTCACCAGCGTCGAGCGCAGCGACAGCAGGAACAGCAGGATCACCACCACCGCGAACAGCAGCCCCAGCAGCCCCTCGGTGGTCAGGCCGCTGATCGCCTTCCGCACCTGCGGCCCCTGGTCGGAGACGACGGTGAGCTTCGTGTCCGCCGAACGGCCCAGCTCGTCGAGCTTGCCGCGCACGGCCTGGGAGATGTCCACCGCGTTGCCGTCGGCGGTCATGGTCATCGACACGCCGAGGGTGGCCTGCCCGTCGGTGCGGGTGATCGCGGTCGGGGCGGCCAGGCCCTGCTCGACGGTGGCGATGTCGGCCAACCGCACCGGGCCCGCGCGGCCGGGGATGGTCAGCGCGCGCAGGTCGTCCACCGACCCCAGCGGGCCGCCCACCTGCACCGACAGCGTGTTGTCGCCCTCGCTGAGGGTTCCAGCGGGCGTCGAGCGGCCCGCGGCGGCGAGGGCGGCGGTCAACGCCGTCGGCTCCACCCCGGCCGCGGCCAGCCTCGCGTAGTCGAGGGTCACGGTGACCGTCTGCTCCCGGGCGCCGGTCAGCGACACCTCCCGCACACCGGGGATCTCCTCCAGGCCGGGCAGCACCTCCGCGCGCAGCCGGGCCGCCGTGGCGGCCTCGTCGGCGCCCACCGTGGCGGCCAGCGTGACGACCGGGATGTCGTCGGTGCTGCCCTGCGCGACGGTCGGCTCCACGTCCTGCGGAAGCTGCGGGCGCAGCCGGTTGACCGCCTGCTGGATCTGCGCGACCCCGTTGTCCAGGTCGGTGCCGTAGACGAACTGCACCTGCACCGTCGCCGAGCCCTCGGCGGAGCGGGTGGTGACCTGCTCGACGCCGGGGATGCCCCGGGCCGCCGCCGCGATCGGCTCGGCGATCTCGCTGTCGACCACGTCGGGCGAGGCACCCGGGTAGGGCGCGACGACCACCGCGGCGGGCAGTTGGATGGACGGGAAGAGCTGTTGGCGCAGCGACGGCAGGGCGATGACGCCGAACCCGATGACCAGCAGGCTGAGCAACCCCACCAGTCCCCGGTTGCTCAGGCTCAGTCTTGCCAGCACGGACATGGCTGTGTGTGTCCCCTCGGTGTGACCCCGGTGAAACCCCGGTGGCACCGCTGCCCGCGCGGGGTGGCGTCAGCCTGGCACACCGAACCTGAGAGCCGTTCCGGTCCACCGGGAACTCCGTCAGGGAGAGGGCTCACCCCGGGTGGGCGACGCCCGGCGCAACCCGTTCTCCTTGGTGCCCAAGGGTTCCGGTCCGTCCACAGTGCCGGCGGGAGGTTGGGCCGACCCGTCCACTGAGTCGGGTCCCCGGGTGCCGTTCCCGGCCGGGGCGTCCGGGTCCTCGTCGTGCCAGGCCCGGGCGCTCTCCTCGGAGTGGATCTGCCCGGCGGCCCGCTCCAGTTCCAGCCGCTGCCAGCGCCGCCGCTCCCGCCGGGTCATCCGCGCGGGCCACAGCTCCTGGATGGCGGAGTTGAAGTAGGCGCCGATCACCACCGCGAGCCCGATGAAGTAGGCGAACAGCAGGAACGCGATCGGGGTGGCCAGCGCGCCGTAGGTGTAGCCGGTGGAGGTGATGGCGCCGATGTAGAACCGCAGGCCGATGCTGGAGAAGATGAAGAACACCATCGCCAGCAGCGCGCCGGGGACCCCGCGGTGCCAGGGCAGCTTCCGCGGCAGGGCCAGCTTGTAGAGCGTGGCCAGCGCCAGCACGATCAGCAGCCCGATCGCCGGGTAGTAGGTGAACGACAGGTAAGCGACGATCGTCGGCCGCCAGGACACCGGGAACAGGTTCGGCAACAGGTCCGGTCCCAGCGCCAGCACCGGCAGCCCCACGATCAGCAGCACCAGGCTGGCCATGTAGATCAGCAGCGAGAAGATCCGCTGCCACACCTCGTTGCGCACCCCGTACTGGTCGTGCGCCACGGTGATCGCGTCGACGAACGACGACATCGCCGACGAGCCCGCCCACAGCGAGATGAGGAAGCCGATCGAGACGATCTCGCCGCGCCCGACGGTGAGGATGTCGTTGACCGTGGGCTCGATGATCTGCGTCACCACGTTGCCGCTGAACGCGGTGCGGGAGATGTCGATGATGCTGGCCTGCACCGATTGGATGACGTCGCGGCCGAACCACTCCGCCACGTAACCGAGGCTGCCCAGCAGTCCCAGCAGCAGCGGCGGCAGCGACAGGACCTGCCAGAACGCCGACTCCGCCGCCTCGGAGAAGATGTTCCCGCCCCACGCCTTGCCCAGGGTGCGCTTGACCAGCCGCCACGGTCCCCGGCGCCGCTGGGGCGCGCCGTCGCGGCCGGTCGGGTGTCCGGACAGCGGGTTCATCGCGCCCAGCATGGCTCATCAGTGGTGATCCGGCCGCACGGCCCGGGCGATCGTTACCCGCGTGTCGCGTCAGGCGGCGATCACCGACGGGGGCCGGGTAGTCTCACGGACGCCCTCACACCGGGACCGACCGCCGCGCACCGCCGCCCGGCGCGAGCCGATTGAGGGCGTTCGCATGTGCGCCGAGTGGCTGGAAGGAGCTGGGGCATCCCGTGACCCGGGCCGAGGTTGAACCGGACACCCAGGAACAGCGGACCCCGCCCGCCCGACCGCTGCGGGCCTGGCAGCGCCGCGCGCTGACGATGTACCTCACCCGCAGGCCCAAGGACTTCCTCGCGGTGGCGACGCCGGGCGCGGGCAAGACGGTCTTCGGGCTGCGGGTCGCCGCCGAGCTGCTCGCCGACCGCACGGTCGAGCGGATCACCGTCGTCGCCCCGACCGAGCACCTCAAGCACCAGTGGGCGGCCTCGGCCGCGGCGGCGGGCATCCCGATCGACCCGAACTTCACCAACTCGATGGGCCAGACCTCCAGCGACTACCTGGGCGTCGCGGTCACCTACGCGCAGGTCGCCGCGCACCCCGCGCTGCACCGGGTGCGCACCGAGCAGCGCAAGACGCTGGTGGTCCTCGACGAGATCCACCACGGCGGCGACGCCAAGAGCTGGGGCGACGCGGTCCGCGAGGCGTTCACCCCGGCGACCAGGCGGCTGGCGCTGACCGGGACCCCGTTCCGCTCCGACGACTCGCCGATCCCGTTCATCCAGTACGAGCCGGACGGCGCGGGCTTCCAGCGCTCCAAGGCCGACCACACCTACGGCTACTCCGACGCGCTGCGCGACGGCGTGGTCCGGCCGGTGATCTTCCTGGCCTACTCCGGCGAGGCGAGCTGGCGCACCAGCGCGGGCGAGGAGTTCTCCGCCCGCCTCGGCGAGCCGCTGACCGCCGAGCAGACCGCCCGGGCCTGGCGCACGGCGCTGGACCCGTCGGGGGAGTGGATTCCGTCGGTGCTGGGCGCGGCGAACGTGCGGCTGACCCAGTTGCGCGAGGGCGGCATCCCGGACGCTGGCGGGCTGGTCATCGCCTCCGACCACGTCACCGCCAAGGCCTACGCCAAGATCCTGCACACCATGACCGGCGAGGAACCGGCCCTGGTGCTCTCCGACGACCCGAAGGCGTCGGGCCGCATCCAGGAGTTCTCCGACGGCACCGCCCGCTGGCTGGTCGCGGTCCGGATGGTCAGCGAGGGCGTCGACGTGCCCCGGCTGGCCGTGGGCGTCTACGCCACCAGCGCCTCGACGCCGCTGTTCTTCGCCCAGGCCATCGGCCGCTACGTGCGCGCCCGGCGCCCGGGGGAGACCGCGAGCATCTTCCTGCCGTCGGTGCCGGTGCTGCTCGACCTGGCCAGCGAGCTGGAGGCCGAGCGCGACCACGTCCTGGGCAAGCCGCACCGGGAGGAGGAGGGCTGGGCCGACGGCCTGCTCGCCGACGCCAACCGCACCAAGGACGAACCGGGCGAGGAGGAGAAGGCGTTCACGTCCCTGGGCGCCTCGGCGGAGCTGGACCAGGTCATCTTCGACGGCTCCTCGTTCGGCACCTCGGCGTTCTCCGGCTCCGACGAGGAGCAGGAGTACCTCGGCCTGCCCGGCCTGCTCGAACCCGACCAGGTCCGCGCCCTGCTCAAGCAGCGCCAGGACGACCAGCTCCAGGCCCGCTCGCGCAGGGCGGCGGAGGAGGCGGCCAAGCCCAGGGAGGTCCCGGTCGCCCGCCCGCAGTCGGTGCAGGAACGCCTGGCGACGCTGCGCAAGGAGCTCAACGCCCTGGTCGGCATGGCCCACCACCGCACCGGCAAGCCGCACGGCATGATCCACGGCGAGCTGCGCCGCACCTGCGGCGGCCCGCCCACCGCGATGGCCACCGTGGAGCAACTGGAAGAGCGCATCGCCACCCTGCGCTCCTGGTAGCGGCCCCGCTCGACCCCCGCGGCGGACACCGCCCGCGCCCCGGATCGACTCGGTGACCTGCGGGAGCGGTCCGATGAGCGGATGCCCCGGTGTGCGCGCCTACGCGCGGCGCCCGATCGGACGCGATCCGTGCACCCGACCGGACGCATTGCGCGCAGATGTCCACTCCGTTGCCAAACCGTGTCCCACCGAATGGACCTGAATCGAGTCAGTCCGGTTTCCGACGTCGGTCGAACGGCATATGTTGTGGCCCACAACATTTGGAACGGTCAGCTCGCCCCGGGTCCAGGCGGCACCGTCCAGCGGCATCGAAAGGGACATCGTGATGCGCAGCAAGACTCTGGCATTCCTGGCCGCGGGGCTGGGTACGGCCCTGACCCTGACGGCGTGCGGGGCCAACCAGGCCGCCCCGCCCGCTTCCGGCGGGTCCAGCGACACCGCGAGCAGCGGCCCGGGCATCCCGGTCGGCGTGATCCTGCCGGAAACCGCGACGTCCGCCCGCTGGGAGGGCTTCGACAAGCCCATGCTGGAAGCGGCGATGAAGGCCAAGGGCCTCGAACCCGACATCCAGAACGCCCAGGGCGACGTGCAGAAGTTCACCACCCTCGCGGACGGCATGATCAGCCAGGGCGTCAAGGTCCTGGTCATCGCCTCGATCAACTCCGAGGTCGGCACCGCGGTGGCGGCCAAGGCCAAGGCCCGCGGCATCCCCACCATCGACTACGACCGCCTCAACCTCGGCGGCAGCTCCGACTACTACGTGTCCTTCGACAACGTGAAGGTCGGCGAACTCCAGGGCCAGGGCCTGGCCGACGCACTCAAGGACAAGCCGGGCGCGCAGGTCATCGAGATCGAGGGCGCCCCGACCGACAACAACGCGACCCTGTTCTACAACGGCCAGCAGAACGTCCTCAAGCCGCTGTACGAGGCGGGCACGCTCAAGCTGGTGCAGAAGCAGGCCATCGACGGGTGGGACAACCAGAAGGGCGGCACCACCTTCGAGCAGATCCTGACCGGCAACGGCGGCAAGGTCGACGGCGTCGTGGCCGCCAACGACGGCCTCGCCGGTGCGGTGATCACCGTGCTGCGCAAGAACGGCCTCAACGGCAAGGTCCCGGTGACCGGCCAGGACGCCACCGCGGACGGCCTGATGGCGATCCTGCGCGGCGACCAGTACATGACCGTGTTCAAGCCGATCAAGGAGGAGGCGGAGAACACCGCCTCCCTGGCCGCCCTGCTGGCCAAGGGCGACACCGCGGGCGCCGACGCGCTGGCCAAGCAGAGCAGCGACGACACCAAGGCCAACCGCAAGGTGAAGTCGGTGCTGCTGGAGCCGAAGCTGACCACCAAGGACACCGTCAAGGAGGTCGTGACGCAGGGCTACGTGAAGGCGTCGGAGATCTGCGGCGGCGACCTCGCCCCGGTCTGCTCGCAGCTCGGCATCAGCTGACCGAAGTCCTCCGCCCCCGGCGCGGCGCGTCTCCCCCCACGCGCCGGGCCGGGGGCGGTCCTTCCCCGTAGGAGATCGCGCCATGAGCGAACCCATTCTGGAGATCACCGGGCTCAACAAGAGCTTCGGACCCGTCCACGTGCTGCACGACGTGGACTTCACCGTGCGCGCCGGTGAGGTCACCGCGCTCGTCGGCGACAACGGCGCGGGCAAGTCGACCCTGGTCAAGTGCGTGGCGGGCATCCACCCGACCGACTCCGGGCAGGTGTCCTTCAACGGCAGGCCGGTGACGATCAACGGCCCGCGCGACGCCGCCGACCTGGGCATCGAGGTCGTCTACCAGGACCTCGCGCTGGCCGACAACCTCGACATCGTGCAGAACATGTTCCTCGGCCGCGAGCGCGGCAGCGCCTGGATGCTCGACGAGGCCAGCATGGAGAAAGCCGCCCGCGACACCCTGGCCTCGCTGTCGGTGCGCACGGTCAAGTCGGTGCGCACCCCGGTCTCCTCGCTGTCGGGCGGGCAGCGGCAGACCGTGGCCATCGCCAAGTCGGTGCTGTGGGAGAGCAAGGTCGTGCTGCTCGACGAGCCGACCGCCGCGCTCGGCGTCGCCCAGACCCGGCAGGTGCTCGACCTGGTGCGCAGGCTGGCCGAGCAGGGCCTGGGTGTGGTGCTGATCAGCCACAACATGGCCGACGTGTTCGAGGTGGCCGACCGGATCGCCACCCTCTACCTGGGCCGCATGGTCGCCCAGGTGCCGACCAGGGACGTCACGCACGGCCAGGTCGTCGAGCTGATCACCGCGGGCCGATCCGGAGACCTCGGGCTGGCCCGCCCCGAGTCCGCGACAGTCTGATCACCGAGGCACACCAATGACTGAAACCCCAGCCACCGAGAAGACCGACACCGGCGGCGCCATCTCCGACTTCGGCATCGACACCACCACCCAGTCCAGCGGCGAGGCGCTGCGCGACTACTTCGCGCGGCTGCGCGGCGGCGAGCTGGGCTCGCTGCCCGCCGTGCTCGGCCTGGCCGTGATGGTGCTGGTGTTCTGGGTGCTGTCCGACAGCTTCCTCACCCTGGACAACACCGCGAACCTGCTCGCCCAGGGCGCGGGCAAGATGATCATCGCCATGGGGCTGGTGTTCGTCCTGCTGCTCGGCGAGATCGACCTGTCCGCGGGCACCGCCTCCGGTGTGGCCGCGGCGGTGATGGCCATGCACTACGTGCGCTCGGGCAACCTGCTCGGCGGCATGGGCTCCACCGTGTTCTACGTGTTCGTCGCGGGCCTGGTCGTCGCCGCGGGCCTGGCACTGTTCATGCGCATCTGGGCGGGCGCGGTCATGGCGGGCATCGCCATCGTCATCGCCATGATCGGCGCGGCGCCGAACCCGTGGATCGAGATGCTGCTCGCGATCTGCGTCGGCACCGCGATCGGCGTGGTCACCGGCTTCCTGGTCTCCAAGATCGGCATGCCGTCGTTCGTGGTGACCCTGGCGCTGTTCATCACCTGGCAGGGCGTCATCCTCCAGTTCATCGGCGACGGCGGCGTGTTCGGCATCGGCACCCAGCCGGTGCTGTTCTCCGTCGCCAACGGCAACCTGCCCGTGCTCGGCAGCTGGGTCCTGTTCGTCGTCGCGGCGGGCGGCTACGCCGCGGTCGTGCTCGGCGAGCACTTCAGCAGGCTCAAGCGCGGCCTGGTCACCATGCCGACGCCGCTGGTGCTGGCCAAGGTCGGCGCGGTCGCGCTCGTCTCCGCGGTGGCCACCTTCGCGCTGACGCTCAACCGCTCGCCCAACGAGTCCGTCGTCATCGAGGGCGTCCCGTACGTGGTGCCGATCGTGCTCGTGGTGCTGGTCATCGGCACCTACGTGCTCAACCGCACCCGCTACGGCCGCCACATCTACGCCGTCGGCGGCAACGCCGAGGCGGCTCGGCGCGCGGGCATCAACGTGGGCAAGATCCGGGCCAGCGTGTTCGTCGTCACCTCCTCCCTGGCGGCCCTGGGTGCGATCGTGTACTCGTCGAAGGTCGGCTCGGTCGACCCGCAGGCCGGTGGCCTCAACACCCTGCTGTTCGCGGTCGGCGCGGCCGTCATCGGCGGCACGTCGCTGTTCGGCGGGCGGGGCAAGGTGTTCCACGCGGTGGTCGGCGGTCTGGTGCTGGCGGTCGTGGAGAACGGCCTCGGCCTGCTCAAGCAGCCCGCCGCCGTGGTCAACATCGTCACCGGCCTCGTACTGTTGCTGGCGGCCACCGTCGACGCCCTCTCGCGCAGGCGCGCGGCGGTCTCCACCAGGTAGGCAACCGGAAGGCAGGCACGTGACCAGCACGCCCACGGCGGGAGCCCGTCCCGACGAGGTGCGCAGGCACAACCGGACCGCGCTGCTGCGCAGGCTGCACGTGGCGGGCCCCACCACCCGGGCGTCCCTGGCGACGGAACTGGGGCTCAACCGCAGCACCATCAAGGCACTGGTCGACGGGCTGGCGGAGTCCGGGGTGGTCGAGGAACGACTGCCCCGGGCCCGCTCCGGCGCGGGCAGGCCGTCGCTGCTGGTCCTCCCGCAGGCGCACGCGGCGGTGGTCGTGGCGGTCGACATCCGGGTGGAGCAGGTGGCGATCGCCCTGGTCGGCCTGGGCGGGGAGATGCTCGGCCGCAACAGTTGGAACCTGCACGGCCGCGCCAGCGAACCGGACGAGGTCATCACCCACGTCATCGAGTCCACCCAGGTCCTCGCCGCCGAACTGGGCGTGCGGATGGTCGGGGCCGGCGTGTCGGTCCCGGGCGTCGTCCGCCGCTCCGACGGCTTCGTCCACGAGGCCCCGAACCTCCAGTGGACCAACGTCCCCCTCGGCGACCGCCTCGGCGGCGCCCTCTCGGTCCCCATCCGCATCGCCAACGACGCGGAGATCGCCGCCCTCGCCGAACACCTCCGCGGCGCCGCCCGCGGCTCCCTCGACGCCGTCTACGTCTCCGCCGACGTGGGCGTCGGCGGCGGCGTCATCTCCGACGGCTCGGCCCTGCGCGGCACCGCCGGGTACGTCGGCGAACTCGGCCACATGGTGGTCAACCCGCGCGGTCGCCCCTGCTACTGCGGCAGCCGGGGCTGCTGGGAGACCGAGGTGGGCGAACTGGCCCTGTGCCGCGCCCTCAAGCTCCCGGAGGGCACCCCGCGCGGCGCGGTCGTCGCCGAACTGCGCTCCCTGACCACCCCCGAGCGGATCACCGCCGTCCTGGGCGACTTCCGCGAGTTCCTGACCATCGGCCTGGTCAACATCGTCAACGTGTTCGGCCCGGAACTGGTCGTCCTGGGCGACCTGTTCACCGCCCTGCCCCCGACGCTGATCTCCGCCGTGGGCGCCGAGGTCAGCCGCCGCTCCCTGGTGAGCCGGGCAGTGGGCGGAACCCGCGTCCTCACCTCGGCAATGGGCTCGGACGTCAAGCTGATCGGCGCCGCCGAACTCGCCTTCGAACCGGTCCTCGACATGGTCTGAACCCCCGCGTCCGGGGCCCCAGCTCGCCCACACGCCTCCCGGCGGCGCTTCGAGACCCCGGGACACTGGTTCGTCGGTCGGACAACGAGGAGGGCCGGCACCCCGCAGCGGGATACCGGCCCTCGTCGTGTTCAGGCGCGACTGTCAGCCCTTCTGGAGCTCAGCCGCCAGCTCGCGCAAACGGTCCTCGTGCGCCCGAGCGTGGTGGCCGCAGAACAGGAGCTCTCCTCCGGAGGAAAGTACGGCGCGAACCTGAGCGGCCGCGCCGCACCGGTCGCAGCGGTCGGCAGCGGTCAGCTCGGGGCGGGTGAGCGTCGTAGTCGTCGTCATGGGAGTTCTCCCTCCGTCCCGGCACCGGGTGGACCCGGTGCCCTCATCGGCTGCGGTCACGGAGGCGGAAACTCCGCCGTGGTCGCACTTCCTACTCTTACAGACGTTTGGGCCCCCGGCAGTGTTCCCGTTTCCAGAGTTAAAGCCGGTAACCCGGGTTTTACTCGCGACCGTGGTCCAAAAAGGCCCTGGAGCTGGGCCTACGTCGGGCAAACGGAACCTGAATCCCCGATGATCTGAGATCCTGTTCACCACGGGCGAACGCCCCCGACGACCACATCCTGGACTTGATCGGCCGAACGGGGCATTTCACGCGAAGAAGCCGCCCCCATCGGGAGCGGCTTCTTCCGGTCGACCCGGGTTTACTCCAGGTAGTCGCGCAGGACCTGCGAGCGCGACGGGTGGCGCAGCTTCGACATGGTCTTGGACTCGATCTGGCGGATGCGCTCGCGGGTGACCCCGTAGACCTGGCCGATCTCGTCCAGGGTGCGCGGCTGGCCGTCGGTGAGGCCGAAGCGGAGGCGGACGACGCCCGCCTCGCGCTCGGACAGGGTGGCCAGGACCGACTGGAGCTGGTCCTGCAGGAGCGTGAACGACACCGCGTCCACCGCGACCACGGCCTCGGAGTCCTCGATGAAGTCACCGAGCTGGCTGTCGCCCTCGTCGCCGATGGTCTGGTCCAGGGAGATGGGTTCCCGGGCGTACTGCTGGATCTCCAGCACCTTCTCCGGGGTGATGTCCATCTCCTTGGCGAGCTCCTCCGGGGTGGGCTCGCGGCCCAGGTCCTGGAGCAGTTCGCGCTGGATGCGGCCGAGCTTGTTGATGACCTCGACCATGTGCACCGGGATGCGGATGGTGCGGGCCTGGTCGGCCATGGCGCGGGTGATCGCCTGGCGAATCCACCAGGTGGCGTACGTGGAGAACTTGTAGCCCTTGGTGTAGTCGAACTTCTCCACCGCGCGGATCAGACCGAGGTTGCCCTCCTGGATCAGGTCCAGGAACGCCATGCCGCGGCCGGTGTAGCGCTTGGCCAGCGACACCACGAGGCGCAGGTTGGCCTCGAGCAGGTGGTTCTTGGCCCGCTCGCCGTCGCGCACGATCCAGCGGAGGTCGCGGCGCATCTGCGGCTGGAGCTTCTCGTTCTCGTCCTCGGACTTGCGCACGCGCTCGGCGGCGTAGAGCCCGGCCTCGATGCGCTTGGCGAGTTCGACCTCCTCCTCGGCGTTGAGGAGGGCGACCTTGCCGATCTGCTTGAGGTAGGCGCGGACCGAGTCGGCGGAGGCGGTGAGCTCGGCGTCCTTGCGGGCCTGCCGCAGCGCCTCGGACTCCTCCTCGTCCCAGACGAAGTCGCCGTCCTTGGTCTCCTTGCCGCCGGTGTCCTTCTCCTCCGGCTCCTCCACGGCCTCCTCGACCGGGTCGACCTCGACCTCTTCGAGGTCGGCGAGGTCGGGGGCGTCCTCGTCCGGCTCCTCGCCGTCGGGACCGTCCCCGGCCTTCTTGGGACCGGCCTTGGCCGCGGTCTTCTTCGGCGCGCGCGGGGCCTTGGCCCCGGCGGCCTTCCGCGCCGTCGTCTTGGTCCCGTTCACGCCCGTCGGCTCTTCGCCCTCTGCCGGTGCGCTCTTGGTCGTCTTGGCGGCGCTAGCCGACGCGGTGGAGCGTCGGGTTGCGGTTCGTGCGGCTGCCACGTACGCCCTTTCACAACTGTCCATCACGGCTGCGTCCGAGTGTGGAAACGCCTGGTCACTGCCGGAGTTCGGGGGAGTGCCCGGTGGGCTTCTCAGCCGCGGGCCTGTTCCATTGTAGCGACGGGCGGCGTGTCCCGAGGACACGCCAAGCCCGAAATGTGCTCGTGCACCCGCTCAGGGGGCGGTTTCAGGGGTTGGCCCCCGCCGCGGCGGCCACCGCCGCCCCCACGATGCCCGCGTCGTTGCGCAGTTCGGCGGCCACGACCTTGGTCCGTACGTCGAGCAGCGGCAGCCACTTGTCGGCCTTCTTGCTCACCCCGCCGCCCGCGATGATGAGGTCCGGCCAGATCAGGTTCTCCAGGCCGTGGACGTAGCGGGTCACCCGCTTGGCCCACTGCTCCCAGGACAGGTCCTCCTCCTCCTTGGCCGAGGCCGCCGCGCGCGTCTCCGCGTCGTGGCCGTCGATCTCAAGGTGGCCGAACTCGGTGTTCGGGATGAGCTTGCCGTCGAGGAACAGCGCGCTGCCGATGCCGGTGCCGAAGGTCAGCAGCACCACCACACCGGTCTGGTCGTGCGGCTGGCCGTAGCGGACCTCGGCGATGCCCGCCGCGTCCGCGTCGTTGAGCACGGTCACCTGGTCCGCGGGCAGGCCGAGGCGGCCCGCGAACAGCGCGGCGGCGTCGGTGCCGATCCAGCTCTTGTCGATGTTGGCCGCCGAGTGCGCCACCCCGCGCTTGACCACCGACGGCAGGGTGACCCCGACCGGCCCGGTCCACCCGAAGTCCTTCACGATCGAGGCGACCACCTCCGACACCGCCTCCGGCGTCGACGGGGTCGGGGTGGGAATCCTGATCCGCTCGCCCTCGAGCTTGCCCCCGTCGAGGTCCACCACGCATCCCTTGATGCCGGAACCGCCGATGTCCACTCCGAAGCCGCGGGCTGCACCCATCCCCGGTTCCTTTCAAATTCGATTCAGTGGCCGTCGAGCGGTGACATTAGCCGTCCGGTCCCGGCTGTGGTCGGATGGACGGGTGGGCACCTCCGAACGCGACCTCGCCGAGATCGCCGAGACCGTGGCCGTGGCCGCCGCGGCGCTGGCCGAGTCGACGCGGGCCGCGGCGATCCGCGACGTCGACACCAAGAGCACCCGCACCGACGTGGTCACCGCGGGCGACCGGGCCGCCGAGGACCTGGTCCGGGCCCGGCTGGCCGAGCTGCGACCGGGCGACGCGGTGCTGGGCGAGGAGGGCGGCGGGGCGGCCGGACCGGGCCTGACCTGGGTCGTCGACCCCATCGACGGAACGGTGAACTACCTCTACGGCTACCCCTGGTACGCGGTGTCGCTGGCCGCACAGGTCGACGGGGTGTCGGTCGCCGGGGCGGTCGTGGAGCCGGTCAGCGGCAGGCGCTGGACCGCCGCCCGCGGGCACGGCGCCTGGCTCGACGGGCGCAGGCTGCGGGTCTCCGAACCCGCGGGGCTCGACGTGTCGCTGATCGCCACCGGGTTCTCCTACTCGGCGCAGCGCCGCCGCGACCACGCCGCGGTGGTCGCCCGGCTGCTGGGCCGGGTGCGCGACATCCGGCGGGCGGGGGCGGCGTCGCTGGACCTGTGCGCGGTCGCGGCGGGGTGGGTGGACGGGTACTGCGAGCGCGGGCTCTCCCGGTGGGACTGGGCGGCGGGGGCGCTGGTCGCGGAGGAGGCGGGTGCGGTGGTGTCGCTGCCGGGGGAGGCGCCTGAGCTGGGGGCGGACGCGGTGTTCGCGTGCGCGCCTGCCGTGGCGGGGGAGTTGCGGGCGGCGCTGGTGGAGTGCGGGATCGGCGGGTACGAGTAGCGGCTGGGTGTCTACGCGGGGCGTGCTGCGTGCTCGCGGGTCAGCCGTGGGTTTCAGGGCCCGGTCTTTGTGTGGGTGCGCCCGGCTGGGTGGATGTGTTTGGCCGGGGCCCCTATGGCGATCATGTGCTCCA
>NZ_AYXG01000055.1 GCF_000564855.1 Actinokineospora spheciospongiae | reverse complement strand
GGGCACGCCCAACAAACGACCGGGCCCTTGAACCACAGCCACGACTGAGCAAGAGCCCACCCCGGGCACGCCCACAAAACGACCGGGCCCTTGAACCACAGCCACGGCCAAACAAACTCCAGTATGGACAGAAAGCCCATCCGGAGGAATCAGCCAGAACCAGGGTCGTGCTGGGAGAAGAAGGCGTCGACGACCGCGCGGAAGCGGTCGGGTTCCTCGACGTGCGCCATGTGGCTGGAGTTCTCGAAGACCTCCCACCGGGCCCCGGGAATCCCTTCGTGCAGAGGCGCGACGGCGCGCGGGGTGACCTCGTCATGGCGCCCGGAGGCGAGCAGGACCGGCGCGACCACCCGGGGCAGGCGGGAGCGGATGTCCCAGTCCCGCAGCGAGCCGGTCAGGCTGAACTCGCTGGGCCCCATCATCGCGTTGTAGACCGTGGACTCCTCCCCCAGGGCCGCGAGCGTCGCCATGACCTCGTCCGGAACCGGTTTGGCGCGGCAGACGTGCTCGCGGTAGAAGGCGCGGACGGCGACCTTGTAGTCCGGGGAGTCGGTGGTGCCCGCCGCCTCGTGGTGCTCGATCGCCGACCGGATCTCCGCCGGGAGGTTGCGCACCAAGCCGCCCACCTCGTCGATGTACTGCCGGGCCGAGGCGAACGCGCCGACCGCGACCACCGACAGCAGGCCCGCAGGCCGGGCGACCGCGTGCTCCAGGGCCAGCATCCCGCCCCAGGAGTGCCCCAGGACGTGGTACCCGGTGCCGAACCCCAGGTGCGAGACCAGGGCGGCGAGCTCGTCGAGGAACAGTTCCGGCCGCCAGAACACCTCCGGCGCACCGGGGAGGCGGCCGGAGCGGCCGCTGCCGAACTGGTCGTAGAAGACGCACACGCGGTCCAGGGCGGCCAGCGACAGCAGGTAGTCGTGGGTCATGCCGGGGCCGCCGTGGCAGACGATGACGGGGGCGCGGCCGGGGACGGGGGTTCCCACGGTGCGGTACCAGGTCCGCAAGCCCTGCCGGTGCAGGGTTCCCTCCGCGGTGGGGCGGGTTTCGGCGGTGCTCATGTCACCCCTCGCTGTCGTCGCTGTTCCGCCATGCAAGCCCCCGTTGCTGACCGATCGCTGACGGCTCGGAGGGCCTTTCGGCTGGTAGCATCCGACGTGCGCTGAAATCCGGGCGCAGGACCGGAGACCGTTGCCGGGGAACGGATTCCCCGCGACGAATCCCCCCGAGGAAGGACCGTCATGGCCGCTCCCGCACAGACCCCGGCGACCGCCGTCGAGTACGGGCACGTCGAACCGCTGTGGACGCACTTCGACGACCTGGACCTGATGGGGATGGTGCACAACACCCGGTACCCGGTGCTGGTCGAGCGGGCGCTGACCGGGCACTGGACCCGGCAGGGGTTCGACTTCGTCAACGGCGTCTACAGCAAGCCGGACGTGGTGATCGTGGTGGCGGAGTTCTCGATCTCCTACCGGGCGCCGATCCGGGGCACCAACCCGATCGGGGTGCACCTGTGGGTGGAGAAGGTGGGGCAGTCCAGCGCCACCTACGGGTTCCGGGTCCTCTCCGCCGACGGCGCGACCGTGCACGCCGAGGGGCGGCGGGTCCACATCAGACTGGACCAGGCCACGCACCGCCCGACGCCGTGGACCGACGAGGCCCGCGCGGTGCTCGACGCGCTCGCCAAGCCGCAGGAGACCTCCGCCTGACACGCGACAACCGCCCGGGTGCGACCACTGGTCGCACCCGGGCGGTGTCGTCAGTACCCCTGTCTCACCAGGGGATCGTGCCCGTCTCGGTGAGGAACCGGCGGTCGGGCAGGGTGGCGGCGTCGGCCGTGGCGTACCGGACGATCACCGCCGCCCCCTCCTCGACCGACTTGGGGCCGGTGAAGTTGTTCAGGTCCGTGGCGACGAACCCGGGTGAGACCGCGTACACGGTCACCCCGGACTCGGCCAGGGCACCGGCGTAGAACACCGACGCCATGTTCATCGCCGCCTTGGACGCGCAGTAGGGCAGCAGGTCCGGGCGCTGGGCGGCGCCGGTGGCCACCCGCTCGAAGGTGGCCAGCGAGCTGGTCACGTTGATCACCCGGCCGGACGCCTTGCGCAGCGCCGGGAGCAGCGCCTGCGTCACCGCGAACACCCCGGTGAAGTTGGTGTCCAGCACCGAGGTGAGGTCCTCGACCGTCAGCTCGTCGAGGGTGCGGGCCGTGCCGCGCGGGATGCCGGTGACCCCGGCGTTGTTGACCAGCAGGTCCAGGCCGCCGTGGTGCTCGGCCACGTGCTCGCCGACGGCGCGGACGCTGTCGGCGTCGGTGACGTCGAGCCGGAGGAACCGGACGTCGCCGTCGATCCCCGCCGCCGCGGCCTCGCCCAGGGCGGGGTCGCGGGCGGTGAGGAGCACCGTGTGGCCCAGTGCGGCGAGCTGGCGCGCGGTCTCGTGGCCGAGGCCCTTGTTGGCGCCGGTCACCAGGGCGACCTTGGCGGGGGCGGTGTCGGTCATCGGTTCACTCCGGGTCGATCGTCGACGGGCTGGCTGCGGGGTGGTCGGGCTGCGGGGTGATCATCCCGCAGCGGCGGTTCACTCCGCGGCGGCGGGTTCCTTGGCCCCGGCCGAGTCCGCCTTCGGTGCCGCGGCGGGCGTGGCCGGGGTGGCGGCCGGGGCGGGGGCGGCGGGCGGCGGGAAGCGCAGCCAGAACAGCGCGATCAGGAACGAGATCGCCACCAGCACGGTGCACGCCAGGTAAACCGCCGAGTACGCGTCGACGCCCAGGGAGCCGTCCGCGGCCGTCTTCGACTGCAGGATCACCGCGCACATCGCGATGCCCAGCGCGCCACCGAACTGCCGGGCGGTGGTGTTGAGGCCGCTGGAGGAGGCGAAGCGGGTCGGCGGGGCCGACATCGCCGCCGACTGCGAGGTGCCCAGCGTCGCCGAACCCATGGCGAAGCCGACCAGGAAGCCACCGGGCAGCCACAGCGCGAGGAAGGCCGCGCTGTCGGTCAGGCCGAAGCTGAACCAGATGCCGCAGGCCAGGAACGCGCCCAGGCCCAGCAGGGTGACCATCCGCGGGCCGCCGATCTTCGGGGCGACCTTGCCCATCCGCAGCGCGGCGATCGAGGCGACGATCGCGCCCGGCGTCATCGCCAGGCCCGCCTGCAGCGGCGAGTACTGCCACACGTCGATGATGTAGAGCACGCCGACGAGCAGCCACGGGTACTGGGCCATGCCGTAGAACAGCGACGTCGCGTTGGTGGCGACGAAGGTCTTGTTGCCCCACAGCGCGGTCTCCAGCGCGGGGACCGGGTGCGAGCGGGAGCGCAGGACCACGAAGGCGAGCACGAGCACGCCGCCCACCAGGCAGGCCAGGGTCTTGGCGTCGGTCCAGCCCCAGGTGCCGCCCTCGGTGACGCCCATGGTGAGGGCGCCGACGCCCAGCGCCAGCAGCAGCGTGCCCAGCGGGTCGGGCAGCGCGCCGCGGCTGCTCTTGTCCTGCGGCGCGAGCAGCCGCAGGGTGGCGATCACCAGCAGGACGCCGAACGGCAGGTTGATGTAGAACACCGAGCGCCAGCCGAACAGGTCGACCAGCACCCCGCCGACGGTCGGGCCGACGGCCGCGGCCAGCGCGGACGCCGCGCTCCACAGGCCGATCGACTGCGCCCGCTTGTCCGCCGGTCCGTCGAGCAGCAGGATCGTCAGCGACGCCGGGATCATCGCCGCCGCGCCCGCGCCCTGCACGAGCCGGGCGACGATGAGGAACGGCAGGTTCGGCGCCACCGCGCAGGCCAGCGAGGCCACGGTGAACAGGCCGACCCCGCCCGCGAACAGGGCGCGGCGGCCCAGCACGTCGGCGAGGCGGCCGGAGGGGGCCAGCAGCGCGGCGAACATGACCGCGTAGGCGCTGATCACCCACGACATCGAGCTGACCGAGACGGTGGGGAACGCCCGTTGCAGGTCGGGGATCGCGAGGTTGGCCACGGTCGAGTCGAGCATCGACAGGAACGCGCCGCCCGACGCGGTCAGCAGGATCGCGCGGGTCCGGCCCGCGCCCTTGGTTGCCTCAGTCATCCTTCACTCCTGGTTGCCCGTGCCCGGCGGCTCGGGGTGGTGGTTGCGCTCACTCTTCGGTGGCGGCGTAGTCGATGACCTTGTCGACCTGCTGGATGCGGGCCAGGTCGAGGTCGCCCGCGATCTGCTCGTCCTGCGCGATCAGCGCGTCGAGGTCGTGGTGCTCGTAGCCGATGATCCCCATCTCGGCGAACGCGTGGCGCATCTTGTCGCCGAAGAGGCCGAGGTCGTTGAGGGTCGGGACGATGCGGGAGAACAGGTGGCTGCGGAACGCCTTGAAGTGCTGGGAGCCGCGCATGTAGTCGATGCACTCGTCGGCGTCGATGTCGAGGTTGCGCCAGACCTCCTCGCCGACGAACCGCTCCTGCATCTGGTAGCAGGCCTCGATGCAGAACTCCTCGCGCTCGTCGCGCTCGGCCTGGGTGAGCTGCGGGTAGTACTCGCGCAGGGTCAGCCGCCCGAACGCCACGTGCCGGGCCTCGTCCTGCATGACGTAGGTGTTGAGCGCCTGGGCCAGCGGCTCGGAGGCGTTGTCGCGGATCAGGCCGAACGCGGCCAGCGCCAGGCCCTCGATCAGCACCTGCATGCCCAGGTAGGTCATGTCCCACCGGGAGTCGGAGATGACGTCGTTGAGCAGCGCCTTGAGGCTGGGGTTGATCGGGTAGGCGAGCTGGAGCTTCTCCCGCAGGTAGCGCGAGTAGACCTCCATGTGCCGGGCCTCGTCCATCACCTGGGTGGCCGCGTAGAACTTCGCGTCCAGGCCGGGGACGGTGTGCACGATCTTCGACGAGCAGATCAGCGCGCCCTGCTCACCGTGCAGGAACTGGGAGAACTGCCAGGCCGCCAGGTGGTGGCGGACCATCCCCTTGTCCTTGTCGCCCAGGGAGTCCCACACCCGGGAGCCGTAGATGGCGATGGTCTGCTCCGGCACGCCCATGGGGTTGTTGCAGTCGACCTCGATCGACCAGTCGAGCCGCTCGGCCGCGTCCCACTGCTTCTGCTTGCCCTTCTCGTAGAGGCTCAGCAGGCGATCGCGGCCCTCGTCGTACTCCCAGTCGAAGACCGTGGTGCCGCCGCCGGGGATCTGCCACTGGGTCTGGTCGACGGGTAACGCGTACATCCGGGTGCTCACGGATTCCTCCAGGAATGGGGTCGCGGCCCGTGGTCTGCCACGTCACCGGGCACCGGGCTCTACCGGGGCAAGTCTGTGCGAGGCACCCCCCTGGAGGCAGTGGGGATAACCCTGGGGTCCCCCAGGGGTGTGCGCGGCCGGGCTTGTTTTCCCGGTCCTCCTAACATCCGATGTGATCGGAACAGGTGCCCATTTCCTGGAGCCTGTCGCATACTGGTGGGGCAGACATCCGCCGAGACCCGCAGGGCCGCGCCGACGGGGGGTGTTCGTGGGTCCAAAGGCCGCAGTCCATTGGATGGGGGATAAAGCTTGAGCACGCTTGATGACCTTGGCGTTCCCGGGTTGGAACGACCGGGCGGAACAAGGTTTGCCGAAGGCGCAAAACGGAGAAAATGGGCAGACCACCTTGTCGGCCGGGAACACGAACTGGGCATCATCGCCCGCTCACTGGACAACCTGTCCAACGGCGCCGCGGGCAGCCAACTGATCGAACTGACCGGGGACGCGGGGATCGGCAAGACCGCCCTGTTGGGTGAACTGGTCAGCGTGGCCCGCGCCCGGCACGCGGTGGTGCTGTCGGGCAGGCCGGAACGGGGTTCCTCCTACAGCGTCTGGGCCGACGCCTTCGACGACCAGCACCGGCTCGTCGGCGACGTCGTCCGTAGCTGGACGCCCGCCGAGCGCGCCGAGCTCGGCTGGCTGTTCCCCAGCCTGGCCACCCGCGAGGACGCGTTGCTCGGCATCCCATTACCCGGGCCCGCACCGGTGGGCCACCGCCTGGTGCGGGAACTGCTGGAGCGCCTGGCCGTCTCGGCGCTCGTGGTGGTGCTCGACGACATGCACACCGCCGACCCGGCGTCGCTGGACCTGCTGGGCAGCCTGCTGCGCCGCCCGCCGAACGCCTCGGTCATGTTCGCGGTGGGCTACCGCGACCGGCAGGCGGGCACCCGGCTGCGCGAGGCCATCGCGGGCCGGTCCCGCCAGGTGACGCTCACCGCGACCCGCCTGGCGCCGCTCACCGAGGCCGACACCGCCCGGATGCTGTCCGGGCAGGGCACCGCGAGCTGGCGCAGGCAACTGCACCTGGAGAGCGAGGGCAACCCCTCCTACCTCAAGGCGCTCTCCGCCGAGCGCACGCCGTTCCCGGGTGGGGGCCCGGGGTCGGGGGCGCCGCACGACATCCGGGCGGGCGACTGCCCGGTCTTCTTCGACGAGCTCGACGGGCTGACCCCGGCCGCGCGCACGGTCGTGGAGGCCGCGGCGGTGCTCGGCGACGTGTTCGACACGACGCTGGTGGCCAGGATGCTGGAGCAGCCGGAGGCGGCGGTGCTGGCCTCCATCGGCGAGCTGATCCGCCAGGACCTGGTGCGCCCGGTGGTCTCCGGCCAGTACTTCGCCCTGCGCCACCCGGTCGTGGCTCGGGTCATCCGGGAGAACGCCGAGCTGAGCACCCGCATCGAGCTGCACCGCACCGCCGACGCGGCGCTGCGGACCAGGGACGCCTCCCCCGCGACCCGGGCGCCGCACGTCGAGCAGTGGGCGCGCTACGGCGACCTGGACGCGGTCGAGGTGCTGGAGAACGCCGCGGCCTCGGTCATGTCCACCGACCCGGTGCGCGCCGCGACCTGGCTCAAGACCGCCCTGCGGGTGCTGCCGCAGATCCCGGACCTGCAATCGCGGCGGGCGGAGATGCTGGTGCGCCTGGCCAAGGCCCGGGGCACCTCCGGCTACCTGCGCGAGTGCCGCGACACCATGCACGAGGCGCTGCGCCACCTGCCCGCCGAACCCCGGGTCGCGCACGCCAAGGCGGTCGCGTTCACCGCGATGGTGCAGCGGCTGCTCGGCGCGCACGCCGAGACCGAGGCCATGATCCGGGCCGAGATCGAGGCCCTGGACCGCCCGGACAGCTCCGCCTGCGCGCAGCTCACGTTCGAACTCGCCTGCAACGAGCTGAGCAAGGGCGACCCCGACCGCTGCCAGGAACTCGCCGCGGCCGCCCTCGACGTCGCCGTGCGGCACGGGCTCGCCCCGATGCAGGCCTCCTGCCTGGGGCTCAGCGCGATGGCCAAGGCCACCGCGGGCGACATCGAGGGGGCCCGCGCCTGCCTGCGCGGCGCCACCACCCTGCTCGACGCCATGCTCGACAACGACTTCGCCCACAGCCTCACCGCGGTGGTGTGGATCGGGTGGAGCGAGGTCGTCCTGGAGCAGTGGGACGACGCCCTGCGCCACTTCGACAAGGCCGTCGAGGTCGCGGGCCGCAGCAAGAGCTGGCTGGTCCTGCCGCACCTGCTGGTCGGCTACGTGTTCGTGCTGCGCAACCGCGGCCGCCTGCGCGAGGCCCGCACGGCCGCCGAGCACGCGGTGCACCTGGCCGAGAAGTCCCGCAGCCCGGAGCAGATGACCAGCGCCCACTCCATGCTGGCCTGGATCGACGCCACCCTCGGCGAGACCGACCAGGCCCTGCACAGCGGCATCGTGGCCACCGACAACAACCGCGAACCCGCCAGCGGGTGGTGCGGCACCCTCGCGCTGCGGATGCTCGCCGAGGTGCGGCTGATGACCCGCAACCGCGAGGAGTGCATGGCCCTGGTGACCTCGGCGGGCGGCCCCGGCCTGGTCGCCGCGGACGTCTGCTCCCGGGTCGCCTGGTACGAGCTGCTGACCAGGGCCGAACTGCTCACCGGCCGCACCGAGGCGGCCGCGGTCTGGGCCGGGCACGCCGCCAAGGCCGCCACCGCGCTGGACCAGCCGGGCCGCAACGCCCTGGCCGTGCTCGCCCAGGCCCAGGTCGACCTGGCCCGCAGGCCCGAGACCGCCGTCCCCGCCGCCGAACGCGCGGTGCGCGGCCTGGAGGACGCGGGGATGGTCGTCGACGGCCTGCGCGCCCGCGTCGTCCTCGGCACCGCCCTGTGGCACCAGGGCCGCCACGACGACGGGATGCGCGAGCTCAAGACGGCGGAGATGACGTTCACCCAGATGGGCGCGCAGAGCCTGGCCCGCGTCGCGCGGACCGAACGCCGTCGACTGGCGGCGCGGTCGGCGACCGTGCGGGGGCCGCGGTCGGAGAGCGCGTCCGGGGCGACCACGCTGACCGGCCGGGAGCGGGAAGTGGCGGAGCTGGTGGGCGAGGGGATGACCAACCGGCTGATCGCCCGGCGGCTGCACATCGCGGAGAAGACGGTGGAGATGCACCTGTCCAACGTGTTCGCCAAGATCGGGGTGAGCAGCCGCTCCGGGGTGGCGGCCTACATGATCCGGAACACGGCGTAGGTCTTGGCGTTCGAGTGCCCCGGTGCGCGGTGCGCACCGGGGCACTCGAAGTCGGGGATGTGGTGGGTGTGCCCGGGTTTTTGTGGGTGTGCCGGGTTTTCGTGGGGGTGCCCGGCTGGGTGGATGTGCTTGGCCGGGGCCCCTACGGCGATCATGTG
>NZ_AYXG01000054.1 GCF_000564855.1 Actinokineospora spheciospongiae | reverse complement strand
GGCCGGGCCCGGCGGTGGGTCAGGTGTTCAGGTCGGCGCCCTTGCGGCCGCTGAGCGCGAGGCCGGTGCGCAGCGCGCCGGTCGCCTCCGACAGCGCCTCGCGGAACCGGGTGCCGACGCCGAGGAAGTTGATGTAGCCGTGGATGAGGTCGGCCTGCCTGCTCTTGACCACCGGCACGCCCGAGGCGGCGAGCCGGTCGGCGAAGGCCTCGCCCTCGTCGCGCAGCGGGTCGAACCCGGCGGTGGCGACGTAGGCGGGCGGCATCCCGCTGAGGTCCTCGGCCAGCAGCACCGAGAACCGGGGGTCGCTGCGCCGGTCCTGCTCGGGCATGTAGTGGTCCATGAACCAGTCCATCTGGTCGCTGGTCAGGAAGAACCCGTCGGCGAACAGGTCGCGCGAGCGGCGCCGGGTGGTGCCATCGGTGCCCGGGTAGAACAGAAGCTGGAACGCCGGGACCGGCCCGCCCGCGAGCACCTGCTGGTGGGAGACGACCGCGGCGAGGTTGCCGCCCGCGCTGTCCCCGCCGACGGCGATCAGGTCCGGGTTGACGCCCAGGTCGGCGGCCTGGGCCACCGCGTGGCGGAAGGCGCTCACGGCGTCGTCGACCGCGGCCGGGAAGGGGTGTTCCGGGGCCAGTCGGTAGTCGACGGAGAGCACCTTGACGTGGGCGTTGACCGCGATGAACCGGCAGGGGTTGTCGTGGCTGTCCAGCGAGCCGACGACCCACCCGCCGCCGTGGTAGAAGACCAGCAGCGGCGCGTCGTCGCCCACCCCGGCGGGTTCGTAGAGCCGGGCCGGGACGCCGCCGAGCACCAGGCCGCGCACGGTCACCGGCTCGATCGGCGGTCCGCTCACCAGGCGCTCCGACGCCTCCAGCTTGCGACGCGACGCCTCCGGGGTCTCATTCACCATCCCGGCGCCGGACAGCCGCTGCAGGGTGATCAGCAGTTGGGCGTCGAGGGCCAGTTCCTGCCCGTCGATGCGGATGGGTCTGCCCGCGATGGCCCGGCGCAGCGGCCTGGGCAGCGCGTACGCCAGCCTGGCGCCGAGTGCCTGTGCCCGCAGCGGAATTCGGTTCACCAGCGTTGACATCCAACCTCCTCGTTCAGCCCCTGCCCGCCACGTTACTCGCTGGTAACCAGGGGGGCGAGGGGTCGCCCGGAAAGCACGCGCGAGCGGCCCCCGGGGGAGGCCGCTCGCGCGTGGGGTGGAGCGGGTCAGGCCCGGGCGGCGAGCACCTCGGCGATCTCGTAGGTGTTCAGCGCCGCGCCCTTGCGCAGGTTGTCCCCGCACACGAAGAAGTCCAGCGTGTTCGGGAAGTCCAGCGCCTGGCGCACCCGGCCGACGTACGTCGGGTCGCCGCCGACGACGTCCGCCGGGGTCGGGAAGACGCCGTTGGCCGGGTCGTCCTGCAACACCAGCGTCGGCTGCTCGCCGAGGATGCGGTGCGCCTCGGCGACGGTGACCGGGGCGGCGAAGGTGGCGTGGACGGCCAACGAGTGCGTCGTCACCACCGGCACCCGCACGCAGGTCGCCGAGACGGCCAGGTCCGGGATGCCCAGGATCTTGCGGGACTCGTTGCGGACCTTCAACTCCTCGCTGGCCCAGCCGTCCTCCTTGAGCGAACCCGCCCACGGCACGACGTTGAAGGCCAGCGGGGCCGGGAACGGCGAGTCCGAAAGGGACAGACCGGCGGCGGCCAGCGCCTCGCGCACGTCACCGGCCCGGTCCCCCACGCCCTTGCCCGCGACCGCGTCGACCTCGGCGTGCAGCCGGTCGATGCCCTCCTGCCCGGCGCCCGAGGCCGCCTGGTAGGACGCGACGACCAACTGGCGCAGCCCGAACGCGCGGTGCAGCGCGCCCAGCGCCGCCATCATCGACAGCGTGGTGCAGTTCGGGTTCGAGATGATCCCGCGCGGGCGGTCGGCCACCTTGTCCGCGTTGACCTCGGGCACGACCAGCGGCACGTCGTCGTCCATCCGGAACGCGCCGGAGTTGTCCACCGCGACCGCGCCGCGCTCGGCGGCGATCGGCGCCCACCGCGCCGACACCTCGTCGGGCACGTCGAACATCGCCACGTCGACGCCGTCGAAGACCTCCGGCGCCAGCGCCAGCACGGTCAGCTCCTCGCCGCGCACCACGATCTTCTTGCCCGCCGACCGGGGTGAGGCGATCAGCCGCACCTCGCCCCACGGCCAGTTCTGCCTGCTGTTCATGATGTCGACCATCACGGTGCCCACGGCGCCGGTGGCGCCCACGAGGGCCAGGACCGGTGCCATCAGCGACCACTCCCGCCGTAGACGACCGCGGCCTCGTCGCCGCCGAGGTCGAAGGCCTCGTGGATGGCCCGGACCGCCTCGTCGAGCTGGGTGTCGCGGATGAGCACCGAGATCCGGATCTCCGAGGTGTTGATGATCTCGATGTTCACCCCGGCCTCGGCCAGCGCCTCGCAGAACTGGGCGGTGACGCCGGGGTGCGAGCGCATCCCGGCGCCGACCAGCGACACCTTGCCCACGTGGTCGTCGTAGAGGACCTGCGCGAAGCCCAGCTCCTCGCGCACCTTCTCCAGCGCCTCGACCGCGGTGGGGCCGTTGCTCTTGGAGAGGGTGAAGGTGATGTCGGTCTTGCCGGACACGGTGCTGGACACGTTCTGCAGCACCATGTCGATGTCGATCTCGGAGTCGGCCACCGTGCGGAAGATCCGCGCGGCCACGCCCGCGGTGTCGGGCACGCCGACCACGGTCACCTTCGCCTCGGACCGGTCGTGCGCGACGCCGGTGATCATCGCCTGTTCCACGGTCAAGTCCTCCATTGCCCCGGACACCGTGGTGCCGGGCCTGTCGCTGTAAGACGATCGGACATGGATCGGCACCCCGTAGCGGCGCGCGTACTCGACGCAGCGCAGCATGAGCACCTTGGCGCCGCTCGCCGCCATCTCCAGCATCTCCTCGTAGGTGACCTGGTCGAGGCGCTTGGCGTCCGGCACGATCCGCGGGTCGGCGGTGTAGACCCCGTCCACGTCGGTGTAGATCTCGCACACGTCGGCGTTGAGCGCCGCGGCGAGCGCGACCGCGGTGGTGTCCGACCCGCCGCGGCCCAGGGTGGTGATGTCCTTGGTGTCCTGGCTGACGCCCTGGAACCCGGCCACCAGCACGATGTGGCCCTCGTCCAGCGCGGCCCGGACCCGGCCGGGCGTCACGTCGATGATGCGCGCCTTGCCGTGCGCCGAGGTGGTGATCACCCCGGCCTGCGAGCCGGAGAACGAGCGCGCCTCGGCGCCGAGCGCGGCGATGGCCATGGCCACCAGCGAGTTGGAGATGCGCTCCCCCGCGGTCAGCAGCATGTCCATCTCCCGCTGCGGCGGGACCGGGTTGACCTGTTTGGCGAGGTCGAGCAACTCGTCGGTCGTGTCCCCCATCGCGGAGCAGACCACCACGACGTCGTTCCCCGCTTTGCGCGTGGCGACGATCCGCTCGGCGACCCGTTTGATCCGGTCGGCGTTCTCCAGCGAGGAACCGCCGTACTTCTGGACGACGAGCGCCACTGCGTGCAACCTCCTCAAGCCGCGAGCGGACGCGGCCGACAGCCCACGCCGCATGTCTCGCGTGAGCGTACCTGCGCGGTCGGCCCAGACCGGTGCTCCAGTGGCCGTCACCACTGCTCGTCGACACGGCCCGTCACCGGGTGGGCTGAACGGCGCGGCGCCGCCCGCCCGGCCCGGTATCGTCGCCTCCTACCGCGCGGCAGCGCAGGAGTACGGCGACCGAATGGGGAGGGTCGGGGTGTCCGCGACCGACGTGACCAGGTCCGCGCCCGACCGCGCGCCGGAGCAGCCGGTCGAGGTCCCCGACGCACCGGGGTCGCGCCGCGTCGACTGGGGCAGGCTCGTCCACCTGGTCCTGCCCGCCGTGGTGTACCTCGGCATCCGGCAGGTCAGCCTGCTGATGCTGACCTGGCTGTCCGACCACAAGGGCGTCCGCGCCTCCGACGTGCTGCGCTCCTGGGACGGCGACTGGTTCCTGGCGATCGCCGAGGGCGGCTACTCCGGGGTGCCGACCAAGCTGGTCGACGCCTACGGCAGGCACTCGATGGAGACGCCGCTGGCGTTCTTCCCCGGCTACCCCAAGGTGGTCGGCCTGCTGACCTGGCTGGGCTTCCAGCCGGTGGCCTCCGCGCTGGCGGTGAGCGTGGTCGCGGGCATCGCCTGTGCCTACGCCCTCACCCGACTGGGCGAACTCGTGCGCGGCGGGTCGCGGCGGGTCGGGCTGGTGCTGGTGGCGCTGTTCGCCGGGTCGCCGATGGCGATCTCGCTGTCGATGGCCTACTCGGAGGCGCTGTTCTGCGCCTTCGCCGCGTGGTCGCTGGTGTTCCTGGTGCAGCGGCGCTGGGTGTACGCGGGCCTGTGGTGCGCGCTGGCCGGGCTGGTCCGCACGACCGGGGCGGCGCTGGTGCTGGCCGTCGGGCTCGCCGCGCTGATCGCGGTGATCGGCCGCAAGCAGGGGTGGCGGCCGTGGGTGGGTGGGCTGCTCGCCCCGATCGGGTTGCTCGGGTACCTCGGCTGGGTGGCGGTGCGGACCGGGGAGTGGAACGGCTGGTTCGCCCTGCAGGAGCGCGGCTGGGACTCGCACTTCGACTGGGGCGCGGCCACCTGGCGGTTCACCGTGAACCGGCTCGCCGACGGGCGGTCGATCCTGGAGGTCGGCACGGTGGCGCTGATCGCGCTGTCGCTGGTGCTGGTCGGGGTGGCGGTGCGGCACCGGTTGGAGTGGCCGCTGTTCGCCTACGGCGTGGGCGTGCTGGTGATGGACCTGGGCGCGAACGGGATGATGGGTTCCAAGGCGCGGCTGATGGTCCCGGCGTTCACCCTGCTCATCCCGGTGGCGGTCGCCCTGGCCAAGCGCCGGACGTCCACCGTGCTGCTGGTGCTCGCCGGGTTCACCCTGGTGGGTTCCTGGTTCGGCGCCTACGCCCTGACAGCCTGGGGCTATGCCATCTGACCCGCAGCCATCCGACCTGCTGCCCTCCGACCCGCACCCGCTGATCCGCGACCGCTGGAGCCCGCGCGCCCTCGACCCCGCGGGCGTGGTCCCGGCCGCGGCGCTGACCAGGATGCTCACCGCCGCGCGCTGGGCGCCCTCCTACGGCAACACCCAGCCCGCCCGCTACCTCGTCGGTCCACGCGGGACGGACACCTTCGACCGGCTCCTGGCGCTGCTCGACCCGGGGAACCGGGCGTGGGCGGGCGGCGCGGGCGCGCTGCTGGTCGGCTGCGCGGAGACCGCCAACGCCAAGGGCGAGGTCCCCTACGCCGAGTACGGGCTCGGCCTGGCGACGGAGAACCTGGTGCTGCAGGCCGTGGCCGAGGGGCTGGTGGCGCACCAGATGGCCGGGTTCGACCGGGCGGCGGTGGCCGCCGGGTTCGGCCTGCCGGACTCGGTGCGCCCGCTGGTCGCCGTGGCGGTCGGGGTGCTCGGCCCGCCGGAGCTGCTGCCGGAGGACCGGCGGGCCAGGGAGACCGCACCGCGCGTTCGGCTCCCGCTGACAGAAACGGCCTTCACCGGGAGCTGGGGGACCCCGTACGACGCGGGGTGAATTGTCGCGGCGTGATGATTTCCCGGCCGCCTTTGTGGAGCCGACGTCTTCTCGGGCACCGACCAACCCCGGTATCGTCGTTATCCCGACTGTCGAGCCGTCGGATCGACCACCACCGGGGAGGGGCCGGTCTTGTCCGCCACCGAGCTGAGCGAGTCCGTGCGCGACGAGGCGGTCGGGACCCCACCGCGATTACCGGGGCCGGAGGTCGCGGACCGGGTCGGGAAGCTCCGCCGCGCCGTCCACCTGCTCCTGCCCGCCGTGGTCTACCTGGGCATCCAGCAGTTCGCCGTGCTGGTGCTGTCCTGGCTGGCGGGCAACAAGGGCGTCGAGCTGCGCGACGCGCTGAAGTCGTGGGACGGCTGGTGGTTCCTGGCGATCGCCGACGGCGGTTACGGCGGGGTGCCGACCATGATGGTCGACTCGTTCGGCCACCGCGACGCGACGACCCCGCTGGCGTTCTTCCCCGGCTACCCCAAGGTCGTGGGCCTGGTGTCCTCGATCGGCCTCGACCCCCTGACCGCGGGCCTGGTGGTCAGCGCCGCGTCCGGGGTGGCCTGCGCGTACGCGCTGGCCAGGATGGGCGAGCTGGTGCGCGGCGGGTCCCGGCGGGTCGGGCTGGTCCTGGTCGCCCTGTTCGCGGGCTCGCCGATGGCGATCTCGCTGTCGATGGTCTACTCCGAGGCGCTGTTCTGCGCGTTCGCGGCGTGGGCGCTGGTGTTCACCCTGCAACGGCAGTGGGTCCACGCCGGGGTGCTCTGCGCCTGCGCGGGCCTGGTGCGCACGACCGGGGCGGCGCTGGTGGCCGGGGTCGGGCTCGCCGTGCTGGTGGCGGTCGTGACGCGCAAGGACAGTTGGCGGCCGTGGCTGGGCGGGTTGATCGCCCCGCTCGGGCTGTTCGGCTACCTCGGGTACGTCGCCGTGCGGACCGGCGAACTCAACGGCTGGTTCGCCCTGCAGGAGCGCGGCTGGGACTCGGGCTTCGACTGGGGGGTGGCCACCGCGAACTGGGTGGTGGACCGGTTGTCCGACGGCCGGTCGATCCTCGACTTCGTGGAACTGCTGGTGCTGGCGGCCTCGCTGGTGCTGGCCGCGGTGGCGTTCCGGCGGCGGCTGGAGCTGCCGCTGGTGGTCTACGGGGTGCTGGTGCTGATCATGACGTTCGCCTCGAACGGGACCATGGCCTCGAAGATCCGGCTGATGGTGCCCGCCTTCACCCTGCTGATCCCGGTGGCGATCGGGTTGGCCAAGCGGCGCACGTCCACCGTCCTGCTGACGCTGACCGGGTTCGCCCTGGTGGGCTCGTGGTTCGGCGCCTACGCGCTCACGCTGTGGGGATATGCGATCTAGATCTAGCCGAGGCGGCGGATGAGCCGGACGACCACCGAGGTCACCACGAGCCAGAACACCGCCGCCAGGCCGTAGTTGACCAGCAGCCCCAGCTTGGCGTCCTCCGGGGTGAACAGCGTCTTGAACGCCAGCGACAGGGGTTCGGCCAGGCCGCGCACGAAGTTCGCGATGGGGTTGTCCGGGTTGGCATTGCCCATCACCAGCACCACGTGCAGCACGAGCACGAGCGCGATCAGCCTGCCGACCCACCCGGCGATCCCGGCGAGGAGACCCACCGCCTTGGCCCGCACCACGGCGGGCTCCCGACGGCGGGTCTCCTTGCCGGTCTCCTCGGCGCGCTCAGCCATGAGCGCAGTCTGGCACGCGGACCCGCGACCCGCCGCGACCCGGTCGAGGCGGCGCGCGGACCGGTCAGCGGAGCACGCGGGCGAGCAGACCGGCCACCACGAGCCAGAAGACCGCGGCCAGGCCGTAGTTCACGACCACGTTGGCGGTGTAGTTCTCGATCGGGAACAGCCCCGGGAAGAACAGGGCCAGGGGTTCGGCGATGGAGCTCATGAAGCGGACGAACGCGTTCGCCGTGTTCGCCCCGAGGACGATCAGGAGGATGTAGACGACCTCGATGATCGCGAAGAGGGCGCCGATCCCGGACACGATGCGGGCGGCGCTCCCACGGGTGCTGGTGCCGTGCCATCTGCGAGTAGCCATGTCCGGAAGATTCCCGAAACTGACCGGTCTCTAACTGCTCCGATCAGCCCAATGCGGACCCCCGCCCACCATGTGGACGGGTGGGTTGCCCGAAACCGGTGGCGCCTCGCTAGGGTGTGGGTGTGGCGCGTGCTCTCCTGCTTCTCCGCCGCGACGGGGTCTGACCCAGACCGGCTCCCCGTCGCGGAGGTCGGCGTTGCCGCCGGTCGCTCGACGACCCGTAAGCAGGAGACCCCCATCATGAGCAGTGTTCCCGAGAACATCGGCAACGCCCCCAGCCGCCTGCGCACCCCCGCGCGACCGGCACCGGAAACCCAGCCCGCGTGGAACCCGCAGCGCGGCAGCTCGATGCCCTTCCACCGCTACCGCCCGTTCCCCGAGCTGGTCGAGAAGGTCGACGTACCCGACCGCACCTGGCCCACCAAGCGCATCGAGCGCGCCCCGCTGTGGTGCGCGGTCGACCTGCGCGACGGCAACCAGGCGCTGATCGACCCGATGTCCCCGGCCCGCAAGCGGCGCATGTTCGACCTGCTGGTGCGCATGGGCTACAAGGAGATCGAGGTCGGCTTCCCGGCCGCCAGCCAGACCGACTTCGACTTCGTCCGGGAGATCATCACCGAGGGCGCGATCCCGGCGGACGTGCGCATCCAGGTGCTGACCCAGGCCCGCCCGGAGCTGATCGAGCGCACCTACGAGGCGCTGCAGGGTGTGCACAGCGCGATCGTGCACCTCTACAACTCCACCTCGATCCTGCAGCGCAAGGTCGTGTTCCGCTCCGACCGCGCGGGCATCAAGAAGATCGCCACCGACGGCGCCGAGTGCGTGCTGGCCTTCGCCGAGAAGTACCCGGACACCGACTTCCGCTTCGAGTACTCCCCCGAGTCCTACACCGGCACCGAGCTGTCCTACGCCGCCGAGGTGTGCAACGCGGTGGCCGCGGTGTGGCAGCCGACCCCGGACCGCCCGATGGTCGTCAACCTGCCCGCCACCGTGGAGATGGCCACCCCGAACGTCTACGCCGACTCCATCGAGTGGATGCACCGCAACCTGGACAACCGGGACTCGCTGGTCCTGAGCCTGCACCCGCACAACGACCGCGGCACCGGCGTCGCCGCGGCCGAGCTGGGCTACCTGGCCGGGGCGGACCGCATCGAGGGCTGCCTGTTCGGCAACGGCGAGCGCACCGGCAACGTCGACCTGGTCACCCTGGGGATGAACCTGTTCAGCCAGGGCATCGACCCGCAGATCGACTTCTCCGACATCGACGAGATCCGCCGCACGGTCGAGTACTGCAACCAACTGCCGGTCGCCGAGCGCCACCCGTGGGGCGGCGACCTGGTCTTCACCGCGTTCTCCGGCAGCCACCAGGACGCGATCAACAAGGGCTTCGACGCCCTGCGCGCCGACGCCGAGGCGGCGGGCACCCCGGTCGAGGACCACCCGTGGGAGGTCCCGTACCTGCCGATCGACCCCAAGGACGTGGGCCGCTCCTACGAGGCGGTCATCCGGGTCAACTCGCAGTCCGGCAAGGGCGGCGTCGCGTACGTGATGAAGACCGAGCACCAGCTCAAGCTGCCGCGCCGCCTGCAGATCGAGTTCTCCCAGGTCATCCAGGCGGTCACGGACTCCGAGGGTGGCGAGGTCGGCCCCAAGGAGATGTGGGACGTCTTCGCCACCGAGTACCTGGACCGGGTCAGCCCCCTGCGCCTGCGCCGCCACCGCGTCTCGGGCAACGAGGACGGCACCAACGAGATCCACGCCACAGTCGACGTCGAGGGCGACTCCCACGACGTCACCGGCAGCGGCAACGGCCCCATCGCCGCCTTCGTCGACGCCCTGGCCACGGTCGGCTACGACGTCCGAGTCCTGGACTACTCCGAGCACGCCCTCACCGCGGGCGACGACGCCCGCGCGGCGGCCTACGTGGAGTGCGCCATCGGCGACCGGGTCCTGTTCGGGGTGGCCGTGGACAGCTCGATCGTCTCCGCCTCGCTGCGGGCGGTCGTGTCCGCGGTGAATCGCGCCTTCCGCTGATCCGTCGGCCGGCCTCCGGGCAGTGCCCGGAGGCCGGTCGGGCAGGCGGTGCGAGACGGCTCGCGTGTGGTCAATTGGCCAAGCGTTCGACCTGTCGCATCCGCAGTTCCAGGCGGGAGGATTGGACGCTCCCGGAGACGGTGCGGGCTTGCTCCAGCGTCAGACGTGCCTCGTCGAGTTCGCCCGCGTTGGCTTGTGATTCAGCCAGCCATGTCATGTAGAGCGCCTTCTCTCGTACGTGATCGGGTGAGTAAGCCTCGATCGCGCCGAGGAGGAGTGGCTTGGCCGCGGAGGGCTGGCCGAGTTCGATCAGGCATCGCCCAGCCATGACGTCGATTTCGTGGCGATTCAGCCAGTAGACCCATTCTGGCTCGTCATCGTTGCGCGAGCGACGCTCCCACTCCTCATCCACCAGCCCGAGGGTTCGCAGTGCCGAAGTCTTGTCACGGGCACGCGCGTAGGACCACGCCAGCCGCTCCCGCAAGAGCGTTTTGACAGCCGGAGCGGCTTCTGACGCACCGGCTACGGCGCTTTGAGCGAGGAGTACGGCATCAGCCGGGTCTCCCACATTGGCCATCTGATAGGCCAGGCTGGAAAAAAGCTGTCCGACCAGAACCTGGTCGTCGGCTTCGCGAGCCGCCGCCACACCCGTCAAGTAGGTTGCCTGAGCCTCAGGGTATCGACCGGCGTCACTGGCGACCCAACCGGCCAACTGCGCCAACTCGCCAACAGCCACCAACAACCTGCGTCCGTTGACCTCGCTGAAACTGGCTTCTTTGGCGAGCATCTGCACTTCTTCGAATTCCCGTTGGACCACCGGGAAGAGATCGCGCCCGCCGACCAGGTCATCCAGGTGCCTGAGTTCCACGACACGATTCTCCAACGTGTCGACCAAAGACGACCCGATGCGGCGACCAGATCTGAGGTGTTCATGTACGGGCGTTTCCCTGACAAGCCACTCATGAGCCATGCGCAGAGGATCGAACGGTTTGCCGCAAAGGGTTTCGATTGAAAGTCCGAGAACTCTCGAATAAGCGATCACATGCTCGCCTTGGACGACTCGCCGTCCCGTTTCGATGTGGCCGAGGGTTGATTTGCTGAAGTGGGTCAGCCGCGACATGCCGTCCAGGCTCAGCCCCGCTGCCACACGCGCCGCTCGGAGTGTCGCACCCAGGTCGTTCACGCTGCACCTTCCTCCACCGTAGACGTGTGTAGACGGCTGGGTCGTTCCCATCCTCGCGCCGAGCCGTGAGAGTACCTGTGAGTGACGAGACAAGTGCCCAGCGTAGACGGGAGATCGGGACATGGCGTGCTGTCCGCTCGGTGATTTCCGAAGATCCGGAGTGCGCCGGTGAAGACGAGTACCGCCATTGGCGTATCGGTCACTTCCAGTGGTGACATCGGGAGTCGGGCGTGTTCGCGCGTGTTCGAGGGCGGCTACACCTTCCGGTTGGCCAAGGGGGACACCGGCATCGCGGTGTTCGTGGGGACGTGCGTGGAGCAGCGCCGTTTCCTGGTCATTCGGGAGACGAGATTTCCCACTCCTCCGGTGGAGGGACCACAACAGCCGCTCTGCGTGCTCCCGAAGCCTTTCGCCCTGGACTGGAGTGACCACGCGGGGTTGCGGGCCTACGCGCGGGTGTGCCTGGGACGGGTGCGGGACCGGCACCGGGGTTCGAAGAACAGGTAGATCGACACATCGGCAGTGGGGATCATGGGTATATACAAGGGATTCATCCGTGCGCGTCACAACATTCGGGCGAAAACCGCTCGATCGCTGCTGTTGTCGTCGGAGCTGGACGCGGTCCGGGTGGAGCGCGGTCTGACCACTCGGATGTTGGCCGACGCCATGAACATGTCACCGGCGATGGTGAACCGGATGATGACCGGTCGCCGGGTGCCGGACCCGGTGGAGATCGGAGGGCTGTGCGCCGTTCTGGACGTCCCGCCCGAGCGTCGTCTCCACCTCTACGGCTTGGCGCGGGAGAGCGAGAAGAAGGACTGGCTGATCCACACGACACCATCGGATTCCGACCCCAACGGCACCGTTCGCGCGCTGTGGTCGTTGGCGGACGCGATAGACACCTACGGTGTGACCGGTGGACCGCGCGTCCTGGGCAATGCCCACGTCTCACTTGGGACCACGCGGGCCAGGCACGTGGGGGATGCCGTGTGGACGCACTACCTGCCCACCCGCGCACTGGATCGGTCCGGGGGCGAACTCGACCCGCAGACGAAACGGTTGGTCCGACTGGCGCGGCCCGGCGGGGTTCGGGTCATCCCGGATGGTGTCGCCGCGCCGTTTCGGCACCCCGTCCAGGTGCTTCGCTTCCGCCACTTCGCACCGGTGGTGATCCTCGACCTCGACCACACCGTCGTCATCCTGGAGAACGAGCACGCCGAGCACTACGTCGCCCCGCTGCGCGCAGCCATGGGCTCGGCGTTGTCGGCAGATGTGTCGCAGGGGCTTGTCGCCCGGTTGTGGGGTGGTGGCGGGTGAACCTGGAGCCGTTGCGGGTGGCGCTGGAGGCCAGTTCGGGGTGGGTGATCACCTACGTGGACGGGAACATCGACGCGCGGCGCCGTGGCGGTCGGATGCTGGACGGCCTGGTCGCCTGGGCGGGCAGCGGGGCGGACCACGTGTTCGCGGCACGCTTCGACTCGCTGGAGAGACAGGCTTGGGTGAGGCTGCACCCGAGGCCGGTGGCAGCGCTGCGCGAACTCGACTCGCACCCCGCCGAGCTGCCCCGGACCTGGCTGCACCTGACCGAAACCGAGTTCATCGCCGTGATCGCGCTGATGGAGGAGCGGATCGGGAGTTGACCACTCCGCCTCAGCACACCGACCGGCTACCGGTGGTGGTCCCGGCTGAGGAACTGGCGCCAGCCGGTCGCCGTCCACGTCGCCACGAACAGGACCTGGGCGACGACGATCAGCAGCCACAGGTTGCCGGTGGCCAGGATCGCGAGGACCAGGCCGAGCAGGGCCACCCCGCAGACCCACCGGATGGCGAGCATCCCGACCTGGCCGCCGTCGCGCTCGAACGGGCGCGGGTCGCCGATCGACCCCGATTCGCGCAGCCGCGTGACTTCCAACGGTTCCTCGCCCCACTCGCCGGACCCCCGCCTGCCCGCCATCAGCGCCCCCTCGCCTCGACTGACTTGAGCGTAGCGCGTACCACCGACAAAAAGGGGCCCTGACGTGCGCGAAGGCCCCACCCGGAGTCGGGTGGGGCCTTCGAGCGGGGGGTCAGCTCGCGACGCCGGTCGGGTCGATCGTCAGCTTGTCGGTGTTCTCCGGGAAGTGGCAGGCGGCCCGGTGGCCGGGGGCCAGTTCGGCCAGCGGCGGCTGCACCGTCTTGCAGATCTCCTGCGCCTTCCAGCACCGGGTGTGGAACCGGCACCCCGACGGCGGGTTGATCGGGCTGGGCACGTCGCCCTGCAGGCGGATGCGCTCACGGTTGTTCTTGCGGTTGGTGTCCGGGATGGGGACCGCCGAGAGCAGTGCCACCGTGTACGGGTGCATGGGCCGCTCGTAGAGCGCGGTCCGGTCGGCGATCTCCATGATCTGGCCCAGGTACATGACCGCGACCCGGTCGGACACGTGCCGCACCACCGACAGGTCGTGGGCGATCATCACGTAGGTCAGGTCGAACTCGTTCTGCAGGTCCTCCAGCAGGTTCACCACCTGGGCCTGGATGGACACGTCCAGCGCCGACACCGGTTCGTCGGCGACGATCAGCTTCGGGCGCAGCGCCAGGGTGCGGGCGATCCCGATGCGCTGGCGCTGGCCGCCGGAGAACTCGTGCGGGTAGCGGTTGTAGTGCTCCGGGTTGAGGCCCACCAGTTCCAGGAGTTCCTGCACGGCCTTCTTGACGCCGCCGGGCGGGTCGACCTTCTGCAACCGGTACGGGGCGCCGACGATCGTGCCGACGGTGTGCCGGGGGTTCAGCGACGAGTACGGGTCCTGGAAGATCATCTGGATGTCGCGGCGCATCGGGCGCATGTCCGACATGGACAGGTGCGTGATGTCGCGGCCCTCCAGGGTGACCTTGCCGCCGGTGGGTTCCAGCAGGCGGGTCAGCAGGCGGCCGGTGGTGGTCTTGCCGCAGCCGGACTCGCCGACGATCGACAGGGTTTCCCCGCGCTTGACCGAGAACGTCAGCCCGTCCACGGCCTGCACCGCGCCGACCTTGCGGCGCAGCAGGCCGCGGCGGATCGGGAAGTGCATCTGCAGGTCCTCGGCGACCAGGAGGTCGTCCCGGTCCACCGCCGTTCCGGTGGGAGAAGAAGTCACAGCGTCCTCGTTCACAGCTTCGGCCTGATCTCGTTCTCCCAGATGCGGGTGCGCTCCTCGCCAGACAGGTGGCAGGCGATGAAGTGGCCGCCGCCGACGTCGCGGAACTCCGGGCGCTCGGTGGTGCTGAGGTCGCCGTTGAGCGCGTCGTAGGCGCACCGGGGGTTGAACGGGCAGCCCTGCGGCACGTTGATCAGGCTGGGCGGGGAGCCCGCGATCGGTTGCAGGCGCTCGGTGCGCTCGCGGTCGAGGCGGGGCATGGAACCGAGCAGGCCCCAGGTGTAGGGGTGCTGCGGGTTGGTGAAGATGTCCTCGGCGGTGCTGTACTCCACCGCCCGGCCCGCGTACATGACCATGATGTCGTCGGCCAGCTCGGCGACCACGCCGAGGTCGTGGGTGATGATCACGACGGCGGAGTTGAACTCGGCCTGCAGGTCCCGGATCAGGTCGAGGATCTGCGCCTGCACGGTCACGTCGAGCGCGGTGGTCGGCTCGTCGGCGATGAGCAGCTCGGGGTCGCAGGACAGCGCCATGGCGATCATCGCGCGCTGGCGCATCCCGCCGGAGAACTGGTGCGGGTAGTCGTCCACCCGCGACTTCGGGTTCGGGATGCCGACCCGCTCCAGCAGGTCGATGGCGTGCTTGCGGGCCACCTGCTTGGTGACCTTGTTGTGCACCCGGTACGCCTCGACGATCTGGCTGCCCACCGAGTAGAACGGGTGCATCGCCGACAGCGGGTCCTGGAAGATCATCGCCATCCGCTTGCCGCGCAACCGGCGCACGGCGTCGGGGTCGAGGCCCACCAGGTCCTGCCCGTCGAGCAGGATCTCACCGGTGATGTCCGCCGTGCCCCGCTTGTGCAGCCCCATCACCGACAGGCTGGTGACGCTCTTGCCGGAGCCGGACTCGCCGACGATGCCCAGGGTCTTGCCGCGCTCGACGCTGAACGACAGGTCGTCGACGGACTTGACCACGCCGTCGTCGGTGGGGAAGTGCACGCGCAGGTTGCGGACTTCCAGGAACGGGTTCTGTGCTCCCGTGCTGCTGCTCATGCGGTGCGCACCCTCGGGTCGACGACGGCGTAGAGGAGGTCGACGACCAGGTTGGCCAGCACGATGAAGAACGCCGCCATGATCGTCACCCCCATCACCTTGGGCAGGTCGTAGTTCTTGATCGCGTCGATGGCGTACTGGCCGAGCCCCTTGAGCGAGAACGCCGACTCGGTCAGCACGGCGCCGCCGAGCAGCAGGCCGATGTCCAGGCCGAAGATGGTGAGGATCGGGGTGAGCGCGCCGCGCAGGCCGTGCTTGACCACGACCCTGCGCTCGACCAGGCCCTTGGCGCGGGCGGTGCGGATGAAGTCCTCGTTCATCGTCTCCAGCATCCCGGCCCGGGTGAGCCGGGCGTACTGGGCGGAGAACTGGAAGGCGAGGGTGATCCATGGCAGCAGCAGCGCGTACGCCCAGTCGCCGATGTTCTCGGTGATCGGGGTGTAGGACCCGCCGGGGGCGGTCCAGCCGAGCTGGTAGCTGAAGAAGGCCAGCGAGATCAGGCCGGTGAAGAAGATCGGCAGCGAGACGCCCGCGAGGGCGACGCCCATCGACATGCGGTCGAGGACCGAACCCTTGCGCAGCGCCGATAGCGTGCCGACGGAGATGCCCGCGAGCAGCCACAGGACCGCCGCGCCGCTGGCCAGCGACAGGGTCACCGGGAGCCGGTCGAGCAGGTCCGGCAGCACCGGCTGGTTGGTGCGGAACGAGTAGCCCAGGCACGGGGCCGGGCAGTGGTCCACGGCCGGGCCGTAGTCGTAGTCGGCGCCGACGAAGATGCCCTTCAGCCAGTGGCCGTACTGCACCAGGATCGGGTCGTAGAAGCCGAGCCGCTCGGCGGTGAGCCGGACGGTCTCGGCGGTGGCCGCTCGACCGACGTAGCGCGACGCCAGGGTTTCCGGGGTGCCGCCACCGAGCTTCGGGATCACGAAGAAGATGGCGAACGTGATCATGCTGACGATGAACAGCAGCACGACCGCGGCGAACAGCCGCCTGATGATGTATGTGATCACAGTGGCCGGCACCGGCGGTGGGCCCGGGAGGTCGTCCCGGGCCCACCGCCTGCTGCCTTCACCTGCCTAACGTCGCTTCGACCGTCGGATGGGCTAGCTGGCGCCGAGGGCGAGGTAGTCGTACATGCCGTACGCCTCCGAGACGAAGACGTTCGTCAGGCCCTTGCCGCGGATGAGCAGGCTCTTCGCGTACACGCCCGGCAGGATCACGGCCTCTTCCATGACCCGCTTGTCGATGTCGCCCCACATCGCCTCGCGCTTGGTCGCGTCGGTCTCCGCGATGGCCGCGTCGAGCATGGTGTCGACCTCGGGGATGCGCACGGAGGTGTTCGACGAGCCGCCGGTCTCCCGGATGACCCGGCTGTCGACGATCTGCGACAGGAAGCCGAAGCCGTCGTTCCAGTCCGCGCCCCAGCCGTTGACGACCAGGCCGAGGTTGTTGGCCTTGACGAACGGCGGGTTGCCCGCGAACTGGGAGAAGTAGTCACCCTGCGGGAAGGCGCGGAGGGTCAGCTTGATGCCGACGCGGGCCAGCGACTGCTGCAGCGACTCGGCGGTGGCCTTCTCCTTGGGGCGCTCGGCCCGGTAGGCGATGTTCGTCTCGAAGCCGTTGGGCTGGCCGCAGGCGGTCAGCGCCTCCTTGGCCTTGTTCATGTCGCCCTTGCCGTCCGCACCGGCCGGGTACAGGTCGAACTTCTCCTGGCCGGGGATCAGCGGCGGCATGATGGTGGTGGCGATGTCGCCGCCGGAGAACGGGCCGCCGTAGGCGGTCTGGTAGCTGGTCTTGTCCGTGGCGTACTCGATCGCCTTGCGGCAGTCGATGTTGTCCAGCGGGGCGACCGTGGGGTTGATCGAGGTGTACCACAGGCGCGCGATCGTCGGGTTGTCCGCGTTCGCCTTGAGGCTCGGGTCGCCGAGGACGCGGCTCAGCGACGCGGGCTGCACGCCGGTGCCCGCGATGTCGATGTGCAGGTCACCGTTGATCAGCCGGTTGTCGATGTCGTCGGCGTTGACGTTCATCTCGACCTCGTAGCCGTCCGGCAGCGCCTTGCGGTTCGGGTCGGTGGCCTGGTCCCACTGGTCGTTGCGGACCAGGTTGAACTTCTTGTCGATCTCGTTCTTGTCGAACTTGTACGGGCCCGTGGAGAGCACGTGCTCCTTGTACTTGGCGCCGGTGTCCTTGGCCTTGGGCACCGGGGCGGTCTGCGGGAGCTGCGCCATGTAGTCGAAGCCGCCGAAGGCTTCCTTGAGGTGGAAGACGACGGTCTGGTCGTCCGGCGTGGTGATGGCCGAACTGGTGTCCATGTCCGGGGTCTTGTACGGACCCTTGTAGCCCTCGGGCAGGTTGAGGAAGCCCTCGAAGTAGGCCGGGCCGTTGGGGAAGGTCTCCTTGTCGGTGGACCGCAGGACCGCGTACGCGACGTCCTTGGCGGTCACCGGGGTGCCGTCCTCGTACTTGATGCCCGTGCGCAGCTTGTAGGTCCAGGTCTTGCCGCCGTCGCTGGGCTCACCGAGCTTCTCGGCGAGGTCCGGGACCAGCTCGTTGGACGCGCCGCCGGGGGCGGGCTTGAACATCACCAGCGACCGGCCGTAGAGGCGCAGGAAGTTCCAGGAGTAGCCGTAGTAGGTCTCGCCGGGGTCCAGGGAGTCCCAGGTGCCCGCGTTGGCGATCTTGATGACCCCACCCTTCTTCTCAGAGGGGTTGAGGGTTTTGTCGAGGGCGGCGTTGAAGCCGGACTCCCCCGAACCGCTGTTGCCACCGGTACTGCCGCCGCAGGCGGACAGTGCCATGGCAACAGCAGCGCCCGCGGCGACCGCGGTGACCAAGCGCTTGCTGTTCATCGTGCTGTTGCACCCTTCCTTCCAGGACACCGGTACTGCCATCACCTATCGGGCACGCGGGTCGAGCGCGTCGCGCAGGCCGTCGCCGAACAGGTTGAACGCGAGCACGGTCACGAAGATCGCCAGACCGGGCCAGAGCATGAAGTGCGGGATCGTGTAGTACGCCGCGGCTTCCGACAGCATCCCGCCCCAGGTCGCGGTGGGGGCGTTGATCCCGACACCGAGGAACGACAGCGCCGATTCGAACAGGATGTTCGTCGGGATCAGCAGCGTCGAGTAGACGAGGATGGGCGCCACCAGGTTGGGCAGCAGTTCCCGGAAGAGGATGTACGGGCCGCGCGCGCCCAGGCTGCGCGCCGCGTCGACGAACTCGCGTTCGCGCAGCGACAGCGTCTGGCCGCGCACGATCCGGCCCGCGTAGGGCCAGTTGAAGAAGCCGATCACGAAGATCAGCAGCGCGATCCGCAGCGCCTCGCCCTGCAGCCCGAACAGCTCGTCCGGCAGCACGCCGACCATGGCGATGGCGAAGACCAGCAGCGGGAAGGCCAGGAAGACGTCCATCGCCCGGCTGATCAGGGTGTCGACCCAGCCGCCGAAGTACCCGGCGGTGACGCCCATGACGGTGCCGATGAAGACCGAGAGCAGCGTGGCGAGGAACGCGATGAGCAGCGAGATCCAGGCGCCGGAGAGGACCCGGGCGGCGATGTCGCGGCCGTTCTTGGGCTCCACGCCGAAGATGTGGTCGGCGCTCATGCCGCCGAAGGCGCCCTTGGGGGCGAGCGTGCCGAACTCGGTGTCGACCAGGTCCTCGTGGAACGTGTTGGGGTGCACCACGTCGAAGACCCGGTCGAGCAGCAGCCCGGCGACGGCCATCAGCACCAGCAGGACCACGAACACGCCCGCGGCCATCGCGACCTTGTCGCGCTTGAGCCGCAGCCAGGCGATCTGGCCGAGCGAGCGGCCCTGGATCGCCTTGGCGGGCATGCCCGCGAGTGCGGCCTCCGGGTCGGCCTCGGCGGCCGAGCCGGAGACGTCGGGCGGTGCCGTCATGCCGTGAACCGCCCTGGCGCCTGCGCGTGCGGTCGTGCTCCGCCGGGTGTGGCGGTCGTCCGACCGGCTCGCGCGGATCGCTGGTAAGCCATCCCGCACTCCTCGTCTCCGCGGCGGTCCGTCTTCCGGAACGCGCCGTGTGGTGGCCGACCATAGCCGTTTTGTCGGAGAACTCTTAACTACGGGAGGTCACGATCCGAACAACTGGCATACACAGAATCACCGCTGAGCAACTGTTTTGACACTGTCAGTCACTTTTAGCGGGGATTTGTTCGGTGAGCGGACACCATGGGTACGCTGTTCGGTCAGCGTTGAACACGGGTGGACGCACGGTCACCAGTGCCGTCCACAGCGAACCACCCCTCCTCGAAGAGCTGCCAGCGGCGGAACAGGGGTTCGCTGGGGTGCCCGTCGCGCGCCACCGCGCGCGCCAGCCGCACCGCGGGATCGGGCACCTCGCACCAGAACAGGTGCGACAGCAGGGGCACCGCCGAGCGCCTGCCGGAGGAGACGCCTTCGACGAGCAGCACGTCGGGGGGTTCGATGTGGACCGTTGCGCCCAACCGGGGCTCGCCGGCGGACCAGTCCATTCGGCGGTAAGCACCCGGGCGGCCCTGCGCCAAGCGGTCCAACACCCCGTGGGCCAACCGCGGCCACCAACCGACCGGGTCGTCCCAGGTGGCGAAGTCGTCGGTCGGCACCAGCGCGACGCGCGCCCCGCGCCCGCGCAGCGCGGCCACCAGGTCCCCCGAGAAGGTGGTCTTGCCGGACCCGGACGGGCCGTCGACGGCCACCAGCCGCACCGCGCCCAGCCGGGGCGCGGCAGCCAGCACCGCCGCCGCGGCCGGGTCCACCGCAGCCGGGTCCACCGCGGCCGGGCTCACACCGTGCGGCGACCGGACAGGGCTCGGCCCAGCGTCAACTCGTCGGCGAACTCCAGGTCGCCGCCCATCGGCAGACCGGAGGCCAGCCGGGTGACGGTGAGCCCGGGGAAGTCGCGCAGCATCCGCACCAGGTAGGTGGCGGTGGCCTCGCCCTCGGTGTTCGGGTCCATCGCCAGGATCACCTCGGTGATCTCCTGCGACCCGATCCGCGACAGCAACTGCCGGATGCGCAACTGCTCGGGCCCGATGCCGGACAACGGGTCGAGCGCGCCGCCGAGCACGTGGTAGCGGCCCTTGAACTCGCGGGTCCGCTCGATGGCCAGGACGTCCTTGGGCTCCTCGACCACGCACACCGCCGACGGGTCGCGCCGGGCGTCCCGGCAGATGCGGCAGGTGCTCTCCTCGGAGACGTTGCCGCAGACGTCGCAGAAGACCACGCCCTCCTTGACCTTCTGCAGGGCCTCCTGCAACCGGGTCACATCGGCGGGTTCGGCGCCGAGCAGGTGGAACGCGATCCGCTGGGCGCTCTTGGGCCCGACACCGGGCAACCTGCCCAGCTCGTCGATCAGGTCCTGGACCGGGCCCTCGTACACCCAGCCCTCACATGCCGGGCAGGCCGAGGCCGCCCAGTCCCAGACCGCTGGTCAGCTCGGCGCGCTTGGCGTCGGCGTGCTCCTGCACCTGCCCGGACGCGTCGCGGACCGCGGCGACGATGAGGTCGGCCAGCAGCTCGGCCTCCTCCGGGTCGACCACCTCGGGCTTGAGCACGAGGGCCTTCAGCTCGCCGGACCCGGCGACCGTGGCCACCACGGCCCCGCCGCCGGAGGTGCCGGTGAACTCGGCCTCCTCGATCTCGCGCTGGGTGGTCTCGGCCTGCTCCTGGAGCTTGCCGAGCTGCGCGAGCATGGCCTGCATGTCGGGTGCGCCGCCTCCGGGAAACACCGGGGCCCCTCTCGTCGGGGATCGTGGTCGCCCCCAGTCTAGGCGGACCCCCCGCGTGGCATGGTGGGCGGCGTGCCGCGTCGACCCCCGCTGCGAAGCCTCGCCCTGACCTGCTCCGTCGTCCTGGCCACCGCGGCCTGCGGCGGCGCACCCGCGGCCCCCGCGACGACCAGCGCGGTGTCGACCACGGCGAGTTCCGCTCCGCCCACCACTCCGCCGACCACCACCCCACCACCGAGCACGACACCCGCGACGACGACCACCCCGCCCGCGGCACCGACGACCACCACCACCGAGCCAGCCGTACCCGCCGGTCGCGTGGTCGTCCTGGACCCCGGGCACAACGGCGGCAACGCGGCGCACCCCGAGGAGATCAACAAGCCGGTGCCCGCCGGTCGCGGCCAGGTCAAGGCGTGCAACACCACCGGGACGGCCACCGGCGCGGGCTACCCCGAACACGCCTTCACCTGGGACCTCGCCCAGCGCGTCCGCACCCTGCTCACCGCCCGGGGCGTCCGGATCGTCCTGACCCGCCCCGACGACACCGGGGTCGGCCCCTGCGTCGACCGCCGCGCGGCCATCGGCAACGGGGCCGCCGCCGACGCGGTCGTGTCCCTGCACGCCGACGGCTCGACCGCCGCGGGCGCCCGCGGCTTCCACATCGCCCACTCGTCCCCGCCGCTCAACGCCGCGCAGGGCGCGCCGTCGCTGGAACTGGCGGGCGACCTGCGGGACGCGCTGGTCGGCGCGGGCTTCCCCACCTCCACCTACATCGGCACCGCCGGACTGTCCCCTCGGAACGATCTGGCCGGGCTCAACCTGGCCACCCGCCCCAGCGCCCTGGTCGAGTGCGGCAACATGCGCGACGCGGCCGAGGCCGCCACCCTGTCGAGCCCGGACGGGCGGCAGCGCTACGCCGAAGGGATAGCAAACGGCATCCTCGGATTCCTCGGCTGAGCACCCTGTGACAGGCTTGGATCATGTCCGGGATGCGGGTGCTCGACGTCGACGAGCGGGGACGGTTGCTCACCGCGGCAACCGAAGGAGACCAGTCGCGGCTGGTCGAGACCGACGCCAAGGGGAACAGCCGCGAACTCGCCGTGGTGGGTGACCTCACCCTGGCCAGGTACCTCCCCGAGGAGCGCACGGTGGTCGTCCAACACGGAACCCCCGCGCGCCTGTCCCTCCTGCGCGCCAACGGGAAGATGTCACCGCTGCTGGGCTCACCGGACCACGACACCGAACTGCTGGGCGTGCTCCCCGGCCGGATCGTCTACCGCGCCAACCGCCGCCACCGCCTGCTCTACACGGTGGTGATCAGGAACGTCCTGGTGGGCGAGGAGCAGGCGGTCTACGACCGGGGCGGTTCGGTCCTGGAGGCCGCGGTCAGCGCCAACAGCCGCCACATCGCCATCCGGATGCCCCGCAAGCTCGTCCTGGTCGACACCATGCCGCTCACCGAGGACGACCACGTCCGGCTGATCTCCCCCGAACCGGTGGACGCGGGCCACCGGACCCTGGCCTGGCTGCCCGACTCCCAGCGCCTCCTCGCCACCGAGTACGGCCCGGAGTCGGCCGCGGTGACCCGCTGGAACGTCACCGACCCGGAGTGGTCCACGCTGGTCCCCGACCTGCCGCTGTCGGCCACGGCGCACCTCGCCCCCGACGGCAGGCGCTTCGCGGTGGCACTGCCGGACGGGATCTCGTTGCACGAGACCGAGACCGGTCGCTACCTGCGCTCCGCGGCCGTGCCCGCGCCGACCGACGTCCGCTGGACGCCTGACTCGCTGCGGTTGGTGGTCACCGGGGCCGGTGGGATCTCGTGGGTGGAAGCGGAGTCGGGCGCGGTCAAGGCCGCTTAGGGCTTGGCCTGCTGCGCCCGAGCGGTCGGCTTTTCAAGCTCGGGCCTTTGCGGGGCCTGTCCTGCGAAGCCCGGTCGTTTGCTGTGGTGTCCGGCTGGGTGGGTGTGCTCGGCTTTCGAGCGCCGGTCGTTTGCTGTGGTGCCCGACTGGGTGGGTGTGCTCGGCTTTCGAGCGCCGGGGGTTTGTGGGTGTGCCCGGGTGGGTGGATGTGTTTGGCCGGGGCC